>NZ_JBNAGE010000002.1:0-601744 GCF_049801035.1 Psychromarinibacter sp. S121 | reverse complement strand
GTCCGGCGAAGTGCGCACTTCGCCCACGGTGATCGACATGCGGTTCAGGTCTGGATCGTGGATCTCGGCCCGGTTCAACACGTCGGACAGCGTGCGGCGAATAAGTTCACCGACACGCAGCTGGCGCTGGGAGGGGCCCGCGCCCCGGTCTGATAGCTGTCTGGCCATGGCCGCCATCTAGGGCGGAACGGGCGTTCTTGCAATCCCGGCCTTTGCCAAACGCGCGCTTCGGCGCTAAGTCCGGTCGAACCCAGCAACGGGCCGAAGGACGGAGAGACGCATGGAAAGCACGCCGGGAATCGTGGTGACGGGGGCATCGGGCCGTATGGGGCAGATGCTGGCGAAACTCGTCATGGCATCGGACAACCTGCGCCTCGTCGGCGCGGTCGAGCGCGAGGGCAACGACTGGGTCGGGCGTGACCTCGGCGAGGCGATGGGCGGCCCGCAATGCGGGATCACCGTGACCGACGATCCGCTGGACGCCTTCGCCAAGGCTCAGGGTGTGCTGGATTTTACGACGCCCGACGCGACAGTGCAGTTCGCCGGCATCGCGGCGCAGGCCCGCGCGGTCCACGTGATCGGCACCACCGGGCTCATGCCCGAACATCTCGAGAAGATCTCCGCCGCCGCCCGCCACGCGGTCATCGTGCGGGCCGGGAACATGTCGCTGGGCGTGAACCTTCTGGTGAAGCTGACCAAGATGGTCGCCGCGGCGCTGGACGACGACTACGACATCGAGATCGTCGAGGCGCACCACAACCGCAAGGTCGACGCTCCCTCGGGCACCGCGCTGATGCTGGGCGAGGCCGCAGCCGAGGGGCGCGGCGTGGACCTCGACAAGGTGCGCGATTCGGGCCGCGACGGCATCACCGGCGCACGCAAGACGGGCGACATCGGCTTTTCCGCGATCCGCGGCGGCGACGTGGTGGGCGAACATGACGTGATCTTCGCAGGGGCCGGCGAACGCATCGTTCTGCGCCACCTCGCCTCGGACCGCAGCCTGTTCGCCAAGGGCGCGCTCAAGGCGGTGCTGTGGGGGCAGGACAAGAAGCCCGGCGAATACGACATGCTGGACGTGCTCGGCCTGAACTGAGCTTTCGCCCTTCTTCTCTTCCGAAATACCTCGGGGGAGTCGCGCAGCGACGGGGGCAGAGCCCCCTTGCGCTTTCCATTCAGCGCACCTTCGGCACGACGGGGGCAGAGCCCCCTCGCGCTTTCCATTCAGCGCACCTTCGGTACGACGGGGGCAGAGCCCCCTCGCGCTTTCCACTCAGCGCACCTTCGGTACGACGGGGGCAGAGCCCCACCGCGCCCGGTCAGAAATCGACCGCGATTCCCTTCTTCTCCCAGTCGCCATAGCGCACGGGTTCCGGGCCATCGCGGCCGCCAAGCTCGGTCGGCAGTTCCACAGCCTTCGCGGCCTTGCGGCGCTCTTCCGCTTCGGCCAGCGCGCGTTGCGCGGCGGGGGGCAGGTCTTTTTTCGTCTCGTCGGCCATGGGTCAGGCTCCTTGCCGGTTCGCGCCCTGTGATATACCCCGCGTGGGTCGTTCCGCAATTCAAAGGTCCCGTCCGATGACCAAACCCGGCCTCGCTCCGCGCCGCAGCGCCCTCTGGCTTTTGGGTCAGGTGACTGGCGAAGGCCGTCTGCTGTCCGAACTTCTGCCGCGCGCGCTGGACAAGCTGCCGCCCGAAGACCGCGCCCGGGCGCAGCGGCTGGCTGTGGAAACGCTGCGTTGGGCCGACCGCGCAGACCGGATGCTGAAGCCTTTCCTCAAAAAAGCGCCCAGCCTGCCCGTCCGCAATGCGCTGCGCATGGCCGTGGTCGAGATGGCCGTCGATGGCGCGGCGCCGCACGGGGTGGTCGATGCCGCCGTCACCCTGATGGGCGAGACGAAGAAAACGAAGCCCGCCGCCGGGCTGGCGAATGCCGTGTTGCGGAAAGTGGACATCGCGGCGTGGGAAAAGGCGCCTGCGCCGAAGCTTCCCAACTGGCTGCGCGGTCCGCTGGTCGCGGGCTATGGCCGCCGCAAGGTCGAGGCGATGGAGAACGCCCACGCCACGGGTGCGCCGCTCGACCTGACGCCGAAGGACGGGGACGCTGGCGCACTGGCCGCGCGGCTGGAGGGCGAGGCGCTGCCCACCGGCAGCGTCCGGCTTGACGGGCGCGTGCAGGTCACCGCCCTGCCCGGCTTCGAGACCGGCGACTGGTGGGTACAGGACGCCGCCGCCGCGATCCCGGCCCGGGTTCTTGCGGCGCGGAATGGCGAGCGGGTGCTCGACATGTGCGCCGCGCCGGGCGGCAAGACCATGCAGCTGGCCGCGGCGGGCGCCGAGGTCACCGCGCTCGACCTGTCCGAGCACCGGATGAAGCGGGTGGCCGAGAACCTTGCCCGCACCGGGCTGTCCGCCGCGACCGTCACCGCCGACGCGCTGGAGTGGGAACCGGAACAGCCGTTCGACGCGATCCTGCTGGACGCGCCCTGTTCCGCAACCGGCACGATCCGGCGGCACCCCGATCTGCCCCATGCCCGCGACGGCGCCGAGTTCCCCGGTCTTTTCGCGCTGCAGGAAGCGATGCTCGACCGCGCTGTCACTTGGCTGAAACCCGGCGGGCGGCTGGTGTATTGCACCTGCTCGCTGTTGCCTGACGAGGGCGAGGTTCAGATCGAAGAGGCGCTGGCGCGGCATCCCGGTCTGACCCTTGACGCAGAGGCGCTGAAGGGCCCCGGAATCGAGGCCGACTGGATCGGCCCCGAGGGCCTGCGCCTGACGCCGGATCTGTGGAAAGACCGGGGCGGGATGGACGGCTTCTTCGTCGCTGCGCTGCGAAAAGACGCCTGAGCCGGAATACCGGCATGACTCGGAGCGGCCTTCTGCCTAGTATGCCGCCAAACCACGGAAGCGGTTTAAGAAACGGGTGAGGCGGGACTTGTCCCTGAAGCAACGCGTCTCCGGGCGCTGGTCGCATTGGATGAACCGGTACCATGCGCGCCGGGCCGGTTGGGTCCGGCCGGCGACGGGATTCGTGTCGCAACCCGAACCGCGCTCGATCGGCCGCTACGCGCGCGGCAAGCAGCTGTGCGCCGGTAATTTCCTAGTCGCAGGGCGGGTGGTCGAAGCGCCCGACGGTTCGATCTGGAACCTCGGCGATTTTGGCCCCGCCTTCGATAACGAGTTCCACGGCTTTGGCTGGCTCGACGACCTCGCTGCCGTCGGCAACCGGCAAGCGCGGCTTCTGGCACAGCGCTGGACGGCGGAGTGGCTGGCGCGCTACGGCACCGGGCGCGGGCCGGGCTGGACGGCTGACATCACGGGCCGGCGGGTCATTCGCTGGATCAACCACGCGGTGTTTCTGCTGCAGGGCGACGGCAGCGCGATGTCCGACGACTATTATCGCTCGCTGACCCGGCAGACCATCTTCCTCAGCCGCCGCTGGAAGGCCGCCGCCCATGGCGTGCCGCGGTTCGAGGCGCTGACCGGCCTGATCTATGCCGGGCTGTCGCTGATCGGCATGGAAGAGCATGTCGAACCGGCGGAACAGGCGCTGGCACGGGACTGCAATGCGCATGTCGACTCGGCCGGGGGTATCCGCACCCGGAACCCCGAGGAACTGCTCGAGGTCTTCACCCTGCTCGGCTGGGCCGCGCAGGCGCTGTCCGAGGCGGGCAACGACCCCGCGCCCGACCATCTTGCCGCGATCGAACGCATCGCCCCGACGCTGCGCGCGCTGCGCCATTCCGATGGCGGGCTGGCCCGCTTCCATGGCGGCGGACGCGGGCTGGAGGGTCGTCTGGACTCGGCGCTTGCGGCCTCTGGCGTGCGCGGCCGCGCGCGGATGGGGCTGGCCATGGGCTTTGTCCGGCTTCAGGCCGGGCGGACCTCGGTCGTGGTCGACGCGGCGGAACCGCCCGCCGACGGCGCATCGGCCCAGGCCCATGCCTCGACGCTGGCGTTCGAGCTGACCTCGGGCCGGCGTCCGGTCATCGTGAATTGCGGCGATGGCAGGCAGTTCGGCCCCGAATGGGCCCGCGCCGGGCGCGCCACCGCCTCGCACTCGGTGCTGGCGATCGAGGGATACAGTTCCTCCCGTTTCGGCGGCGCGATGCGCGGCGGCGCAGGCGAGGTTCTGGTCGACCGCCCCGGTCCGGTGAAGCTTCAGATCGGGACCGACGCCGCCGAAGCGGGTTTCGTGGCCGGGCATGACGGCTATGTCGCCACCCACGGCCTGACCCACGTCCGCCAGATCGAACTGGCGCAGAACGGACGCGGCGTGGCGGGCGAGGACATGCTGGCCGCCATCGAAGATGCGCACCGCACCGCTTTCGACAAGGCGATGGACCGGATGCGTCTGCAGGGCATCCCGTTCCAGATCCGATTCCATCTGCACCCCGATGTCGACGCAGAGCTGGACATGGGCGGCAACGCTGTCTCGATGGTCCTGAAAAGCGGCGAGGTCTGGATCTTCCGGCACGACGGGGCGGCGAAACTGACGCTGGAACCCTCGGTTTACCTCGAAAAGGCGCGGATCAAGCCCCGCGCGACGAAACAGGTCGTTCTATCTTCCCGCGCGATACGCTATGCGACGCGCGTTCGCTGGACGCTCGCCAAGGCGCAGGACACGCCTTCGCACCTTCGGGATCTCGAGCGGGACGACAGCGAGATACTGGAACAGACCTGAGGACCCGCCGAAATGACCGACCTTCATCCCGTGCGCCGCGCGCTGATTTCCGTTTCCGACAAGACCGGACTGGTCGATCTGGCCAAGGCGCTGGCGGAGCGCGGCGTCGAGTTGCTGTCGACCGGCGGCAGTGCGGGCATGCTGCGCGAAGCGGGGCTGACGGTGCGCGACGTGGCCGACGTGACGGGCTTCCCCGAGATGATGGATGGCCGCGTGAAAACGCTGCATCCGGCGGTTCACGGCGGCCTTCTGGCCCTGCGTGACAAGGACGATCACGTACAGGCGATGAAGGATCACGGCATCGGCGCCATCGACCTTCTGGTGGTCAACCTCTACCCGTTCGAGGCCGCGCTGGCCCGTGGCGCCGACTATGACGAGATGATCGAGAACATCGACATCGGCGGACCCGCGATGATCCGCGCCGCGTCGAAAAACCACGCCTTCGTCAACGTCGTGACCGATGTCGAGGACTACCAGCCGCTGCTTGACGAACTGGCGGCGCATGACGGGCAGACCTCGTACAGCTTCCGTCAGCGGCTGGCGCAGATCGCCTATGCCCGCACCGCCGCTTATGATTCGGCCGTGTCGAACTGGATGGCCGGCGCCATCGGCGAAGCCACCCCGCGCCGCCGCACCTTCGCCGGTTCGCTGGCGCAGACGCTGCGCTATGGCGAGAACCCGCACCAGCAGGCGGCGTTCTACCTTGATGGCACCGGTCGCCCCGGCGTGGCGACCGCGAAACAGTGGCAGGGCAAAGAACTGTCCTACAACAACATCAACGACACCGACGCCGCGTTCGAGCTGGTGTCCGAGTTCCGCCCCGAAGACGGCCCCGCCTGTGCGATCATCAAGCACGCCAACCCTTGCGGCGTGGCCGTGGGCGCCTCGCTGGCCGAAGCCTATCGCAAGGCCTTCGATTGCGACCGGACCTCGGCCTTTGGCGGCATCGTGGCGCTGAACCAGAAACTGGACCGCGAGACTGCGGAAGAGATCGTCAAGATCTTCACCGAGGTCGTCATCGCGCCCGAGGCCGACGCCGACGCGATCGAGGTCTTCGCGGCCAAGAAGAACCTGCGCCTGCTGACCACCGGCGGCCTTTCCGACCCGTCCGAGGACATCACCACCTACCGGCAGGTGTCCGGCGGGTTCCTTGTGCAGGGCAAGGACAACGGTCAGGTCGCGCCCGACGCGCTGAAGGTCGTAACCAAGGTCGCACCCGACGAGGCCCAGCTGGCCGACATGCGGTTCGCGTGGAAGGTCGCCAAGCACGTCAAGTCGAACGCCATCGTCTACGTCAAGGACGGCGCCACCGTGGGTGTCGGCGCGGGCCAGATGAGCCGCGTGGATTCGGCGCTGATCGCCGCCAAGAAGGCCGAGCGCATGGCCGAGGTTCTGGGCCTTCCCGAACCGCTGACGAAGGGTTCCGTCGTCGCTTCCGATGCGTTCTTCCCCTTCGCGGATGGCCTGATGGAAGCCGCCGGCGCAGGCGCTGCGGCTGTGATCCAGCCGGGCGGCTCGATGCGTGACGACGAGGTGATCGCCGCTGCCGACGAAGCCGGTCTGGCGATGGTCTTCACCGGGATGCGTCACTTCCGCCACTGATCCACGGATCGGGGCAATTTCGCCAAGTTGAAGCCCCCCGCGCGCCGGGGGGCTTTCGTTTTGGCGGGACGCGGGCTAATCCCACGGGAACCTCGGAGAAGGGTGAAGGGCAGATGCGCAGGTTCTGGATTGCCGCAGCGGTGGTGTTCGTGCTCGACCAGCTTTCCAAGCTGGCGATCCTGCATGTCGTGAACCTTGACCAGAAGATCGCCTATGACATCTGGCCTCCGTTCCTGAACCTTCGGATGGCGTGGAACTACGGGGTCAACTTCGGCCTGTTCTCGAACGGCGACGGGCCGCAGCGCTGGGTGCTGATCGCGGTGGCGCTGGTGATTTCCGGCTGGGTTGTCTGGTGGATGCGGCGCGAGAAACGCCCGATGGCGCATGTCTCGGGCGGGCTTCTGGTAGGCGGCGCGCTGGGCAACGTGATCGACCGTTTCGCCTATGGCGCGGTGGCGGATTTCCTGAACATGTCCTGCTGCGGCTTCTCGAACCCCTACAGTTTCAACGTCGCCGACATCGCGATTTTCGCCGGCGCCGTGGGGCTGATCCTGTTCACCGGAGAGCCGCGCAAGAAGCGGAAGAACACCTCGTGACCTCCGGGTTTCGATGCGTTAGACATACGCGAAAGCGCGAAAGGTGCATGGAATGCGGGGCATGATCGGGAAAGCAGTGTGTGGCGTACTGGCCGCGGCCGCCTTGGCCGCGTGCAGCAGTGGCGACCCCAAGCTTCTGAACCTGACCACCACGACCGAGGGTCCGGACGAGTTCGCGATCGTGCCGAACAAGCCGCTTGAGGCCCCCGAAAGCTATGCCAGCCTGCCGACTCCGACGCCCGGTGGTTTCAACCGCTCGGACGCGAACCCCGAGGCCGAGGCGATCATCGCGCTTGGCGGACGGCCCGAGGCGCTGAACGATATTCCCGGCACCGACGCCGCCATCGTCAACACGGTGACCCGTTACGGCGTGACTCCGAACATCCGCGCGACGCTGGCCGCCGAGGATCTGGAATTCCGCCGCAAGAACGACGGCCGTCTGCTGGAACGTCTGTTCAACGTCAGCGTGTACTTCAAGGCCTACCGCCGGATGTCGCTGGACCAGTACGCCGAACTCGAGCGGTTCCGCCGCCTTGGCGTCCGCACGCCGGCCGCTCCGCCCGAGCCGCAGTAAGCCCCGACCCTACCGTCTTTCACAACTCCGTTCCCGCCGCTTGCGTCGCGGGCCGTGGCCTGTACCTTGGCGCCCATTCCGATTGATGGACGGGAGGGCCCATGCGCCGCTTTGTTTCCCTGCTGATCGCCTGCTGTGTGGCGGTCCCGGCTTATGCCGCCGACGTAACAAGCTATGAACTGGACAACGGGATGGAGGTCGTCGTGCTCGAGGACCACCGCGCGCCCGTGGTCGTCCACATGGTCTGGTATCGCGCCGGCGCCGCCGACGAGCCGCCGGGCGTCTCCGGCATTGCCCACTTCCTGGAACACCTGCTGTTCAAGGGCACCGACGACATGGAAGCGAACGAGCTGTCGCAGACCGTCGCTCGCAATGGCGGGTCGGACAACGCTTTCACGAACCAGGATTACACCGGTTACTTCCAGCGCGTCGCCGCCGACCGGCTGGAACTGATGATGACGATGGAAGCGGACCGGATGCGCGACCTGCGCCTGACTGAAGAAGACATCGTCACCGAACGGGACGTGATCCTTGAAGAGCGCAGCACCCGTGTCGACAACAATCCCAACAGCATGTTCATCGAACAGCGCATGGCCGCGCTGTTCCAGAACAGCCCCTATGGCATCCCGGTCATTGGCTGGCGGCACGAGATGGAAGCGCTTGGCATGGACGATGCGCTGGCCTTCTACGAGACGTACTATGCCCCCAACAACGCGATCCTCGTCGTCGCGGGCGATGTCGAGCCGGAAGAGGTGCTGGCGCTGGCCGAAAAGCACTATGGCCCGCTCGAACCGACGCCGGGCCTCGGCGACCGCGTCCGCCCGCTTGAGCCGCCGCAACTGGCCGAGCGCCGGTTGGTCTTCGAAGACCCGCGGATTTCCGAACCCTACATCGTCCGCGACTACATCGCCCCCGCCCGCGCGGCGGGTGCGCAGGAACAGGCCGCTGCGCTGGTCATCCTTGCCGAGATCCTCGGCGGCAACGACTTTACCTCGGTTCTGCCCCGCAAGCTGGTCTTCGAGGACCAGAAGGCGCTGTATACGTGGGCTTACTATTCGCCCCTGTCTTTGAAAGAGACGACCTTCGGGCTTGGCATCATGCCCTCCCCCGGCGTGTCGCTGGAGGACGCGGAAACGGCGATCGACGTTGCGCTGGCGGAGTTCATGGAAGACGGCATCGACCCCGATCAGTTCGAGCGGGTGAAATTCCAGCTTCGCGCGGCGCATATCTACGCCGAGGATTCGACCGAGGGCATGGCACGCCGCTATGGTGCTGCCCTGACCTCGGGGCTGACCGTCGCAGACATCGAAGCTTGGCCCGACGTGCTGGCGGCAGTGACGGTCGAGGACGTGATGGCCGTTGCGGCCAGCGTGCTGGATAAGCGCAGTTCCGTCACCGGCTGGGCCCGCCCGCCGCAACCCGAGCAGGAGGTGACCCAATGATCCGGGCAGCCCTTATCCTTGCGGCGACGCTGTTCGCCGCCCTCCCCGCCCATGCTGCGGTCGACATCGAACAGGTGGAAAGCCCCGGCGGCATCAAGGCTTGGCTGGTCCACGAGGACGAACTGCCGTTCACCGCTCTGGAAATACGGTTCCGGGGCGGCACGTCACTGGACGCCGAAGGCAAGCGCGGCGCGATCAACCTGATGACCGGCCTGATCGAGGAAGGCGCAGGCGACATGGACGCGCAGGGCTTCGCCACCGCGCTTGAAGCGCTGGCAGCCGATTTCGACTTTTCGGTCGGTGGTGACGTGTTGTCGGTCTCGGCGAAGTTCCTGAACGAGACCCGCGACGAGTCGGTGGCGCTTTTGAAGACGGCGCTGACCGAACCGCGCTTCGACGAAGACGCCATCGAGCGGGTGCGCGAACAGGTGCTGTCAGGCATTCGCAGCGATGCAAACGACCCCGACACATTGGCTTGGGCCGCGTTCGACGCCTACGCCTTTCCGAACCACCCCTACGCCACCAGTGGCGATGGCACCGCCGAAAGCGTGGCCGCGCTGTCCCGCGACGACCTGATCGAAGCGCACCGGCGCATCCTGACCCGCGACCATATCTATGTCAGCGCGGTGGGCGACATCACCGCGGAAGAACTGGGTGTGTTGCTGGACAACCTGCTGGGCGATCTTCCGGCCGAGGGCGCACCCTACCCGGACCAGACGCAGATGGACTTCGAGGCGGGCGTCACCGTGGTTCCGTTCGACACGCCGCAGTCCACTGCGGTGTTCGGCCACGAAGGGCTGGAGCGGGACGACCCCGACTATTTCGCGGCCTACGTCATGAACCAGATCCTTGGCGGCGGTAGCTTCACCTCGCGGCTGTTCTACGAACTGCGCGAGAAGCGGGGGCTGACCTATGGCGTCTATACCTACCTGTCCGACTGGGACTATGCGGACGTACTGAACGGTCAGGTCAAATCCGCCAATGGCACCATGGCGGAAGCCATCGAACTGGTCCGCGCCGAGTGGCAGAAGTTGATCGACGAAGGCGTGACGGCGGAAGAACTGGAAGACGCGAAGACCTACCTCACCGGCTCGTACCCGCTGAGGTTCGACGGTAACGGGCGGATCGCGCGTATTCTGGTCGGCATGCAGATGATCGGCCTGCCGCCCGAGTATATCGAGACCCGCAACGCCAACATCGAGGCTGTGACGTTGGAGGATATCCAGCGGGTCGCCGAGCGGGTGCTGCAACCGGATCGGCTGCATTTCATCGTGGTCGGACAGCCGGAAGGTTTGGAAACCACCAATTAGAGGTGAGGGTGGCGCGCGGGGACCGCGCGCCCTACCTTGGACGGGCGTTATAATCAAAAGGGCACGCAGAGCGATCTGCGTGCCTTTTTCCGTTTCGGGATAGCGGGCGGATCAGGCGCGCGCTTCGTCCATCAGGCGGCGCATTTCGGTGATCGCAGGGCCGAGGCCAAGAAAGATCGCCTCGCCGATCAGGTAATGGCCGATGTTCAGTTCCATCACCTCGGGCAGCGCCGCGACCGGCTGCACGGTTTCGTAGGTCAGGCCGTGTCCGGCGTGAACCTCCAGCCCCAGTTCATGCGCCAGTGTCGCCATATCGCGCAGCCGCGCCAGTTCCGCGTCGCGCTCGTCGAACCGACCCTCGGCATGGAAATCGCAATAGGCGCCGGTGTGCAGTTCGACCACGGCCGCGCCGATCCGCGCGGCGGCCTCGATCTGCGGGCGGTCGGCGGCGATGAAGATCGACACGCGGCACCCGGCGTCCGCCAGCGGCGCGATGAAATGCGCCAGCCGGTTCTCGTCGCGCGCCACTTCCAGCCCGCCCTCGGTCGTGCGTTCCTCTCGCTTCTCGGGAACGATGCAGACGGCGTGGGGCTTGTGGCGCAGGGCGATGGCCTGCATCTCGTCCGTTGCCGCCATCTCGAAGTTCAGCGGCACGGTCAGTTCCTCGGCAAGCCGTGCGATGTCGTCGTCCGAGATATGTCTCCGGTCCTCGCGAAGGTGCGCGGTGATCCCGTCGGCGCCGTGTTCCTCGGCCAGTTTCGCGGCGCGCACCGGATCGGGATAGGCCGCCCCCCGCGCGTTCCGGACGGTGGCCACGTGGTCGATGTTCACCCCAAGGCGAAGCCTGCCCAACGGTTCCATTCACAGCTCCTTACTCGGCCGGAGCTCCGTCGGATTTGCCGGGCTCGGCCTTTGACATCGCGGCGCGCCGCTTTTCGAAACGGTCACGCAGTTTCTTGACGCGGCGCGCCTGGTAGGCCTTCACCGCCGGGAGCGCCAGCATATAGGCGATGATCGCGGCCACAATCCCCGGAAGGATGCCGCCCACCATGTAGGGCAGAAAGGCTTCGTGCCAGAACCGCCCCAGCCGGTCCCAATGCGTCGGGTCGTGGGTAAAGACGGAAACGAGGTTGTGCCAGATTTCCTGGCTGGCCTGACTGAACGCGCCGAAGACGCGGTGGATCGGAATGGCGTGCCGCCCCATCAGGAACTCGCCCAGTTCAAGACTGATCGCGGCGATGAAGGGGAAGGTCAGCGGGTTGCCGAAGAAGGTCGCCATCAGCGCGGCGAAGATATTGCCCTGCATGATGATCGCAAGAAGCGTCGCCAGGAAGAAGTGGAAGCCGAAGAACGGGGTGAAACAGACGAAGACACCCGCCGCGATGCCGCGCGCAATGCGGTGCGGCGGGTCCGGCAGGCGGCGCAGCCGGTGCGCGACATAGTAAAACGCCCTGTTCCAGCCGCCACGCGGCCAGAAAGCCTCGGCTATGACCTGAAGCCAGGTACGTGGCGTCCGGCGCTTGAAGACCACAGTCTGCCTATTCCCCTCTTAGGGCCGTCGGTTCAGATCCCGGTATCGACTGATCGAAGCGACGTCGCTTTCTGCCTCGACGGCCAGCATGACCGCATGAAGGTGCTCAACATCCCGCAGGTCGACGTCAATAATCAGGCGATAAAAGTCCGGTTTCCTGTCCGCGAAATGCAGATCAGAGATATTTGCCTTCTGTTCGCCAATCAATGTGCAAATACGCCCCAGTACCCCGGCGTCGTTGCTGATCGTTACGTCAAGGCTGACAGTATGGCCCGCGGGGTGGTTGCCCGAGTGCCAGTGCAGGTCGACCCAGCGCCCGGGCTCGTCCTGGAACTCTTCCAGTGCGGGGCAATCGATGGCGTGGACGATTACGCCCTTGCCGCGATACGAAATGCCGACGATGCGCTCTCCGGGCACCGGCTGACAGCATTGCGCCCGCTCGAAGCTCTGGTCCGGCCCCAGACCGATGACCGAGCGTGACAGGTCGATCTCGTCGGGCTCTTCGCCGCCGAGGTCCGGATAAAGCGCCGACACGACCTCGCGCGCCGTCAGTTCCGCCGAGCCCAGCCGCGCGAGCAGTTCGCTTGCCTCGCCCAGCCCCATCTGGCGGGCAGCGGTGTCCAGCGCTTTCTGCGTGGCCCGCTTGCCGACATGCTCGAAGGCCACGCGGGCAAGTTCCCAGCCCAGCTTGACGAACCGTTCGCGGTCCTCCTCGCGCAGCGAGCGCCGGATCGCCGCCTTGGCGCGGCCAGTCACCACGATGTCGATCCACGTCGACTGCGGGCGCTGACCGGCGGCGGTCATGATCTCGCAGCTTTGGCCGTTCTTTAGGCGGGTCCACAGCGGAACCCGCATGCCGTCGACCTTGGCGCCCACGCAGCTGTCGCCGATCCGGGTATGGATCGCATAGGCGAAGTCCAGCGGCGTGGCGCCGCGCGGCAGCTTGACCACGTCACCCTTCGGCGTGAAGCAGAACACCTGGTCGGCGTACATTTCCAGCTTTACGTGTTCTAGGAATTCGTCGTGATCCTCGGCCGCCTCGAACTGTTCCGTCAGCGAGGTGATCCATTTCTTCGGATCGACGGCGAAGGGGTTCTCGGACGGCACGCCGTCGCGGTAGGACCAGTGCGCCGCGACGCCGGCCTCGGCCACGTCGTGCATCTGGAAAGTCCGGATCTGGATCTCGACCCGGCGCCCGTCGCGGCCCGACACCGTGGTGTGGATCGAACGGTAGCCGTTCGACTTGGGCTGGCTGATGTAGTCCTTGAACCGCCCCGGCACCGCGCGCCAGCGCTGGTGCATCGCGCCAAGGATCGCATAGCACTCGGCCTCGGTCGAACACAGGATGCGGAAGCCGTAGATGTCGCTGAGCCGCGAGAAGGACAGACCCTTCTCCTGCATCTTCCGCCAGATCGAGTAGGGCTTCTTGGCGCGTCCGCGCACCTCGCCCTCGATCGCGGCCTTCTTCAGTTCCTTGCGGATGTCGGCGGTGATCTTCTTCACCACGTCGCCGGTCTCGCGCTCCAGCCGGATGAAGCGGCGCATGATCGAGTTGCGCCCTTCCGGATTCAGCACGGCGAAGGACAGGTCCTCTAGCTCGTCGCGCATCCATTGCATGCCCATCCGGCCCGCGAGCGGCGCGTAGATGTCCATCGTCTCGCGCGCCTTCTGCACCTGCTTCTCGGCGCGCATGGACTTGATGGTCCGCATGTTGTGCAGACGGTCGGCCAACTTCACGAGGATCACCCGCAGGTCCTTGGACATCGCCATCAGGAGCTTGCGGAAATTCTCGGCCTGCTTGCTTTCGGACGAGGACAGCTGAAGGTTCGTCAGCTTGGTGACGCCATCGACCAGTTCGGCGATGTGAACACCGAAGGTCTGCGACACTTCCTGATAGGTCGACCGGGTATCCTCGATCGTGTCGTGCAGCAGGGCGGTGATGATCGTCGCATCGTCCAGCCGCATCTCGGTCAGGATCGAGGCGACGGCGACCGGGTGGGTGAAATACGGCTCACCCGACTGCCGGAACTGTCCGGCATGCATCCGGCCGCCATAGTCATAGGCGGCCCGGATGAGTTCTTCGTTAGAGCGGGGATTGTAGGCGCGGACCCGTTCGATCAGGTCGTCGACCTCGATCAGGCGGTCCAGCGCCATGCACGCATCCCCTTACAAAGGCCCTTACTTGGGCTCCTGCGCTTCCATGAGGGCGCGCAGCAGTTTCTCTTCGGACATATCGTCCTCGACCGGCTTGTCCTGCTCGGCGCCCATCAGAAGCGCCATTGCGTCTTCTTCCGGTTCGTCGACCTCGATCTGGGTCTGGTTGCTTTCGATCATGCGCTCGCGCAGATCTTCAGCCTGCTGGGTTTCCTCGGCGATCTCGCGCAGGGACACGACAGGATTCTTGTCGTTGTCGCGATCCACGGTGATCGGGGCACCCGAAGAGATTTCGCGTGCGCGGTGAGCGGCAAGCATCACCAGCTCGAACCGGTTCGGTACCTTGTCAACGCAATCTTCGACCGTAACGCGGGCCATGTCTGCTCCAATCCTAAACTGGGGGAGATGTCGAAACGCTTTATTACGCGCATATACCCCTGTTGACAAGGCGAAGGGCGCAAAACGGGGTGATCTACAAGGGCCTGACGGCCACCCTGTCCGCCTCTGGCAGCTTCGCGACCATCTCGCGCACCGTGATCCCGGTGACGGGGTGGCGCCAATCGGGGGCGACGTCCAGCAGCGGAACCAGCACGAAGGCGCGATCCTGCAGGCGCGGGTGCGGCAGAATCAATTGGTCGGGCGCGCGCTGGCCCTGCTCTGACGCGGGCAGTTTGACCCATGTTTCATGGGTTTCGCTGTCGGGAAGGACGGCGTCGCCCATCGCGATCAGATCAAGATCCAGAACTCGGCTGCCCCAACGCTGCAACCGTTCGCGCCCGAAAGCGGCTTCCGCGGCATGCAGCGTCTCAAGCACCTGCTGCGGACCGTCGCCACCCGCAAGGATCGCGGCGGCATTCACGTAGTCGGGGCCTGCGCCAGCGGGAAAACACGGCGTTGCGTAAAACGGGCTGACCACCCTTACGTGAAGCCCCGAATCACCGAGAAACTCCAATGCTGCCCGTAGCGTAGCCTCTGGTGGACCCGCATCGCTTGCCAGGTTGGCGCCAAGCGCGATGACGGCATCTGCATCGGACGTTACGGAATTATGACGCATTTGACCCGACTGCCGTCTTGCGAGCTTTGAAATTCAGCTTATTTTATAAGCCAGTTTCGCCACAACGATTGTTTTCAATCTCACTCACGGAATCACATTGGCGAAACGCATTATCGAAGGGGCGATATAAATGTTCTACAGAGACGAACGGCTTGCGCTGTTCATCGACGGTTCGAACCTGTACGCGGCCGCCAAGTCGCTTGGGTTCGATATCGACTACAAGCTGTTACGCCAGGAATTCATGCGGCGCGGCAAGCTTCTGCGGGCCTTTTACTATACGGCTTTGCTGGAAAACGACGACTACTCGCCGATCCGTCCGCTGGTCGACTGGCTCCACTACAACGGGTTCTCCATGGTGACGAAACCCGCGAAGGAGTACATCGACAGCCAAGGGCGTCGGAAGGTCAAAGGCAACATGGACATCGAACTGACTGTCGATGCCATGGAGCTGGCGAACCACGTGGATCACATCGTGCTGTTTTCCGGCGACGGCGATTTCCGTCCGCTGGTCGAAGCTCTTCAACGAAAGGGCGTCCGGGTGTCGGTTGTTTCCACAATCCGCTCGCAGCCGCCGATGATTGCTGACGAATTGCGGCGTCAGGCCGATAACTTCATCGAGCTCGACGAGCTTAAGGAAGTGATCGGCCGCCCGCCCCGCGAACCGCGCGAAACCGCGGACAACGCGGAAGAGACGGTGGAGTAATCCACTCGCGCGATTGCGCATCAAGAACGCCCCGCCGGCCACTCCGACGGGGCGTTTTTCATGCGGGACGCGCTTTGCGCCGAACTGGACGCGCAGGCTTCAAACGGCCAGAAGGCCGAAATCCCTGGATCCGGAGTGCAGCATGAGGACCTATATCGCGGCGGCGACCAGCCTTGACGGGTTCATCGCGCGCGAGAACGGCGCGCTGGACTGGACCGATATCCCCGGGCAGGCCGCCGAGGACCACGGCCGCGACCGGATGGAAGCCGCGACAGACGCCTACCTGATCGGACGCGGTTCATTCGAAACGCTGATGGAGCTGTACGGCTGGCCTTACGCCAAACCGGTCTGGGTCATGAGCCGCAGCCTGTCCCCCGACGACGTGCCGCGCGCGCTGCGGGACAAGGTCGTCATGACCGGCGGCAGTCCGGCCGAGGTCATCGGGCAAATGCGCGCGGCCGGTTTCGCCCGCGTGAACATCGGCGGCGCAGAACTTTGCCACAGCTTTCTGCGCGAGGGGCTGGTGAACGAGATCGTGATCCACCGCCTTCCGGTGCTCATCGGCTCTGGCATGCCGCTGTTCGGCAGCCTGAATGGCGACTTGCCGCTGAAGCACGTCGAGACCCGCGCCTTCCCGTCCGGCATCGTGACCTCGACATACGAGCTCGCCCTCGACAGGACGGCAGACCGCACATAGGTTCCGCACAAGATGACCAAAGACAAGCTTACCCTCTACCTCGCCGCGCCCCGCGGTTTCTGCGCCGGTGTCGACCGGGCGATCAAGATCGTCGAGATGGCGCTCGAGAAATGGGGCGCGCCGGTCTACGTGCGGCACGAGATCGTCCACAACAAGTACGTGGTCGACGGTCTGCGCGAGAAGGGCGCCGTGTTCGTCGAGGAACTCGACGAATGCCCGACGGACCGCCCCGTGATCTTCTCGGCCCACGGCGTGCCAAAGGCCGTGCCCGCCGAGGCCGCGCGGCGCGAGATGGTCTATGTCGACGCCACCTGCCCGCTGGTGTCCAAGGTGCATATCGAGGCAGAGCGGCACCACGCCAACGGCCTGCAGATGGTGATGATCGGTCACGCCGGCCACCCCGAGACGCTTGGCACCATGGGCCAGCTTCCCGAGGGCGAGGTGTTACTGGTCGAGACCGAGGCAGACGTCGCCGGGCTGGAACCGCGCGATCCAGAGAAGCTTGCCTTCATCACCCAGACCACGCTTTCGGTAGATGACACCGCCGGGATCGTTGCGGCGTTGAAGGCGCGGTTCCCGGCCATCGTCGGGCCGCACAAGGAAGACATCTGCTATGCCACCACCAACCGGCAAGAGTCGGTGAAGGCCATTGCGCCGAAGGTGGACGCGATCCTTGTCATCGGCGCGCCGAACTCGTCGAACTCCAAGCGGCTGGTCGAGGTGGGCGCCTATGCGGGTTGTTCCTATTCGCAGCTGGTGCAGCGCGCGACCGACATCGACTGGCGTGCGCTGGATGGCATCCGCTCGGTCGGCATCACCGCCGGAGCCAGCGCCCCCGAGGTGCTGGTGAACGAGGTGATCGACGCCTTCCGCGACCGCTATGACGTGACCGTCGAGCCGGTCGAGACGGCGGTGGAGCGGGTCGAGTTCAAGGTGCCCCGCGTTCTGCGCGAGCCCGCCTGACCGGTTGACGCAGCGCCATTGCCGCGCAAGGGTCTCGCGTATCACGGAGACCCCGACATGACCGCCGAATTCCTGCTGACCGCCATCGTCGTCTGCCTGATCCCGGGCACCGGTGTAATCTACACGCTGGCCATCGGGCTGGGTCAGGGACGCTGGCCGTCGATCTGGGCGGCGCTTGGCTGCACATTCGGCATCGCGCCGCACCTTGCGGCGGCGACACTTGGGCTGGCGGCGGTGCTGCATGCCTCGGCGGTGCTGTTTACCGTCGTGAAAGTCGCGGGCGTGGCCTATCTGCTGTGGCTCGCGTGGCAGGCCCTGCGGTCTGGCGGCGCGCTTGCGGTGCAGGAAGACAAGCGCCGCGAGCCCGGCCTGCGGGTCGCGTGGCGCGGGGTGCTGCTGAACGTGCTGAACCCGAAGCTGTCGATCTTCTTTCTTGCCCTGCTGCCACCGTTCCTGTCCGGCAATCCGGCCACGGCGACGGTCGAGATGGTGGAGCTGGGCGCAGTCTTCATGGCGCTGACCTTTGCGATTTTCACCGTTTACGGCCTGTTCGCGGCGCAGGCCCGCGCGTGGCTGCTGTCCAGCGCCCGCGCGATGCGCTGGCTGAACCGGTCTTTCGCGGCGATCTTCGTGCTGCTGGCGGGCCGCCTCGCGATGGAGCGCGCATGACCGGCAACCCGACGCTTACCGTCTATGACCGGATGGCCGATGAATATCGCGAGATGGCGACAGCCGCCGACTTTCCCGGTCTGGACCTGTTCCTGAAGGCGCTGCGCCCCGGCGGGCGCGTGCTGGACCTTGGCTGCGGACCGGGGCACGAGGCAGAACGCATCGCGGCTGCCGGGCACGAGGTGCTGGCCGTCGACGGCTCTGCCGAGATGATCGCGATGGCAGAGGCGCGCGAGGGTGTCACCGCCCGCCACGCGATGTTCGATGACATTCCAGACTTCGGCCTGTTCGATGGCATCTGGGCCAGCTTCTCGCTGCTGCATGCGCCGCGCGCCGACCTGCCCCGCCACCTAGCCGACCTGCGCGCCGCCAGCCGCGATGGCGCGGTGTTTGGCATGGCGATGAAGACCGGCGACGGCGAGGGACCCGATCGGCTGGGCCGCTTCTATGCCTATTACGACGAGGAAAACCTGCGCGATCTTCTGGCGCAGTCGGGGTTCGTGCCGGTCGATGCATTGTCCGGAACATCGCCCGGTCTGGCAGGGCAGACCCAGCCCTGGCTCTTCCTGCTGTCGCGGGTCTGAATGCCGCTTGTCGCCCCCCGGCGCGGTTGGTAAGCGGCGCGCATGCCTGATCTCTATGCCTATACCGACGGAGCCTGCTCCGGTAATCCCGGCCCCGGCGGCTGGGGCGTTCTGCTGCTTGCCAAGGATGGCGACACGGTTCTGAAGGAACGCACCCTGAAGGGCGGCGAGGCCGAGACCACGAACAACCGTATGGAACTGATGGCCGCGATCAGCGCGCTGGAGGCTTTGGGCCGGTCCAGCGAAATCACCGTGGTGACCGACAGCGCCTATGTGAAGAACGGGGTGACCGGCTGGATCCACGGGTGGAAGCGGAACGGCTGGAAGACCGCCGCGAAGAAGCCGGTGAAGAACGTCGAGTTGTGGCAGCGGCTGGACGAGGCACAGAAGCGGCACAACGTGACGTGGAAGTGGATCAAGGGCCACGCGGGCCACGAAGAGAACGAGCGCGCGGATGAACTGGCGCGCGCCGGGATGGAGCCGTTCAAGCCCAAGAAGTAGGGCTTACTGCGGCACCCTGTGGTGTCCGACCATGCGCCACGCCCCGGACTCGCGCCGGTAGCGGCTGGTGCAGCGGGCGACGACGGGGCGCAGTTCCGACCCCCAGCCTGCCGCGCGGTAGGACAGCACCGCCTCGCAACCGTCGTCCGAGCTTTCTGCTTCGTCGAACTCTACAAGGGCCAGCCGCGGCTCTGCCGCAAGGCGCGCTTGCAGTTCTTCCGCGGCGATGCGGCCCACAGGCGGCAGGAATTCGATCTGTGCGTCCTGCGCCATGTGCGATCGGCAGAACTCGGGCGAGTCCAGCCAGAACGCACGCTCTAAATTCCAGATGTCAGCTTGATCGGCCATGTCGCTCCCTCTGCGATGAACCAACGTACTGACAGTAGAACTGTGAGCGTTAACGGTCGGTTCCGTGACGGGGCGGAACCCTGGTCCAAAGATGTCCGATGGGGCGAGACGGGCCGCCAGAAGTCGCCTTTTCGGGCATAGGTGCTGGATCTCCAAGCAGAGTGCGCATCCTGACCCCCGCGTCGTTTGACCGGACCGTAGCTCAGAACCGCAGCGGTCCCACCCTGAAGACCGCCCATTCCGCCAATGTCATGATGCGACCGTGCCGGCGGGGGGGCCCGCCGACACGCGCATTCAATCAGGCGGCGTCGTCCAGAAGGCCGCGACCTTTCAACAGGGCCTCGACCCCCGGCATCTTGCCGCGGAAGCGGGTATAAAGCACATCCGCCTCTTCGCTGCCGCCCGCGGACAGGATGTTCTGCTCCAGCTTCTCCGCCATGGCCGGGTCGAAGGCGCCGCCGTTTTCCTTGAACGCCTCGAAGGCGTCGGCGTCCATCACCTCGGACCACATGTAGCTGTAGTAGCCGCAGGAATAGCCGTCGCCCGCGAACACGTGGGCGAAGTGCGGCGTGGCATGGCGCATACCGATGGCCTTGGGCATCCCCAGTTCGTCCAGCACCTCTTGCTGCCGCGCCATCGCGTCGGCGGGGGCGTTGCCGTCGTGGAATTCCAGATCCACCAGGGCCGAGGCGACATATTCGACGGTGGAATGCCCGGCGTCGTAGGTCGTCGCGGCAAGCAGACGGTCCAGCAGGTCCTTCGGCATCGGCTCGCCCGTCTCGGCATGGGTGGCGAACTCGCCCAGCACCTCGGGGACTTCCAGCCAGTGCTCGTACAACTGGCTTGGCAGTTCGACGAAGTCCCGCGCGACCGACGTGCCCGAGATCGATTCATAGGTCACGTCCGACAGCATCTGGTGCAGCGCATGGCCGAATTCGTGGAACAGCGTGCGCGCGTCGTCATAGGACAGCAGCGCGGGCTTGCCCTTCTCGGGCTTGGCGAAGTTGCAGACGTTGATCACCACCGGACGGATGTCGCCCGCCAGCTTCTGCTGCGACCGCATCGCGGAACACCATGCACCCGACCGCTTGGAGCCGCGTGCGAAGTAATCGCCAATGAAGACGGCCAGATGCTTGCCGTTGCGCAGCACCTCGTAGGTGCGCACATCCGGGTGATAGCCGGGCACGTCAAGCGGGCGGAATTCCAGCCCGAACAGGCGGTTGGCGCAGGTGAACGCCGCCTCGATCATCCGGTCAAGCTGCAGGTACGGCTTCAGTTCGGCCTCGTCGAGGTCATGCTCGATCTTGCGCCGCTTTTCCGAGTAGTAACGCCAGTCCCACGCCTCGAGATCGCCGTTGATGCCATCCTCGTGCAGCATGTCCGTCAGCACGGCGGCGTCGGCCTCTGCCGCGGCCTTGGCGGGTTTCCAGACCTGCAACAGCAGGTCGCGCACCGCTTCCGGCGACTTGGCCATCTCGGTTTCCAGCTTGTAGGCGGCGAAGTTCTCGTACCCCAGAAGCTTGGCCCGTTCCTCGCGCAGCTTCAGGATTTCGCCCGCGATCTCGCGGTTGTCGGTCTTGCCGCCGTTCATCCCGCGCGAGGTCCACGCGCGATGCGCCCGCTCGCGCAACTCGCGGCGCGGCGAGAATTGCAGGAACGGCACGATCAGCGACCGCGACAGGGTCACCACCGGACCGTTCGCCCCCTTTTCTTCGCCAGCGGCGCGGGCGGTGTCGACAACGAAGCCCGGCAGACCCTCAAGGTCGTCTTCGGTCAGTTCCATGAACCACGACCGCTCGTCGGCCAGCAGGTTTTGCGTGAACTCGGTGCCCAGCACGGCCAGCCGCTGCTTGACCTCTTTCAGCCGGTCGCGTTCCACGCCGTCCAGCTGGGCGCCGGCCCGGACGAAGCCGCGATGCGTCAGGTACAGCACGCGCTTCTGCTCGTCGGTCAGGTCCAGCTTGTCTTTCTGCTCCCACAGCGCCGCGATCCGGTCATACAGCGCCTTGTTCATCGTGATCTCAGAGCCGTAGGCCGCCAGCTTGGGCGAGAACTCGCGCTGCAACGCCTCGCGCTTGTCGTTACTGTCGGCGCCGGCGATGGCATAAAAGGCGGACAGCACCTTGCTTAGCGTTTCGTCCGCGCGCTCCAGAGCCTCGATCGTGTTCGCGAAGGTCGGCGCCTCTTGATCGTCGGCAATCGCGGCGATGTTCGCCCGCGCCTCGGCCATCGCAGCTTCGAACGCCTCGGCATAGTCGTCGTCCGTGATCCGGTCGTAGGGCGGCATGTCGAAGGGCGTGGTCCAGTCTTCGAGAAGCGGGTTCGTCATGGGGGACTCCTTTGGTGTTGTGTTGAACCTAGGAACCCTTCGGCGGACCTGCCAGTGGGAAACGCCCTATTCCGTCCGCCGGGCCCGCAACCGCCGTTCCAGCCGCCGAAGCGCCAGCGACAGCGTGATGGTCATCATCAGGTAAATCAGCGCCACGACGTTGTAGGTCTCGAAATAACGAAAGTTGCCTGCCGCCGTCACCTTGCCCAGCTGGGTGATGTCCGTCACTCCCAGCACCGACACCAATGAACTGTCCTTCACCATCGCGACAAAGTCGTTGCCCAGAGGCGGCAGGATCATGCGGAACGCTTGCGGAAATACGATGTGGCGGAACCGTTGCCACCCCGACAGGCCCAGCGCCTCGGCGGCTTCGATCTGGCCCTCGTCGACCGATTGCAGACCGGCGCGGAAAACCTCGGCGATAAAGGCCGAATAGCCAATCGTCAGCGCAAGGATCGCGCGCCACAACAGCGGGAAGTCACGGGTGCGGATCGGCTCGAACCCCAGCCCGGTCGCCGCCCAGTTCCAGGCCGCGACCAGTGCGGGCGCAATGACGAAGGCCACGTACAGCAACAGAACGATGATCGGGATGCCGCGCACGATTTCGATGTAGAACCGCGCCGCCTGCCGCAGCACGAGAAAGCGCGACAGGCAGGCGGAGGCAAGCAAAAGCCCGATGACACAGGCCGAGAAGAAGCCGACGAGCGTCACGAAAATCGTGATGCCGATGCCTTTTGACAGGGTCGTCAGGATCTGCGTGTAAAGGTCGTCCGTCACGACCTCATAGATCATCCAAGCGGCAATGACCCCGGCGACGACCAGCCACCACGGAAAATCCTCGTCGTTCTTCGGAGAGGGTGTCACGCGCGGCACACCGGCATGGATTGCACCGCGCGCGAGGTCTTAGCCGCCGATCTTGTAATCAAGGAACCACTTCTTGTTCAGCGCATCGATCGTGCCGTCTTCCTTCATCGCCGCAATCGCCGCGTTCATCGGTTCGACAAGGTCCGAGCCCTTGGGGAAGATGAACCCGAAATCCTCGGTGCCCAGCTTCTCGCCCACGATCTTCAGCGCGCCGTCCGAGGCGCTGACATAGCCCTCGCCGGCGGTGCCGTCGGTCAGCACAAGGTCGACGTCGCCGGTGCGCAGCGCCTGCACGCCTGCGCCGAAGGTCTCGAACAGCTTGACGCGGGGGTTCGCCTCGTCGCCGTCCAGCACGTCGTAGACCGCCACGTAGAACGGCGTCGTGCCGGGCTGCGCCGCGACCAGAAGGTCGCTGTCGGCCGCGAAGCTGGCGGCGTCCGCGAAACGCTCCTCGTCGCCGCGGACCAGCATGACCATTTCGGACCGCATGTAGGCATCCGAGAAATCGACGACCTCGGCCCGATCCTCGCGGATCGTGATGCCGGTCATGCCAAGGTCGAACTGGCCCTCGGCCACGGCGGGGATCATCGCGTCCCAGCTGATCGTCTCGTATTCGATAGTGATGTTCAGCCGCTCGGCGATCTCGGCCATCGCGTCGTATTCCCAGCCGATGGGATCGCCGCTGGCAGGATCGACGAATTGCAGCGGGGGATAGGCGTTCTCGGTCGCGATCACGACGGTGCGGCCTTCAAGGTCGGGCATATGGCTTTCCGCATGGGCGGAAGTGGTGATGACGGCGCCTGCGGCAAGCGCGGCGGCAATAATCTGACGGCGGTTCATCTCGGGAAATCTCCTGACAAGACAATATGTCTGAACCGAAGCCTATGGCGGCAACGGCCCTGCTTGCAAGGCGCTACAGGTCCTTCACGAAGACCCACGTCTGCACCGGCACGCCGTCCCCGACTTCTTGCCCGAACCGTGTTTCCGAAGTGCGATCCAGCCGCCAGCCGTTGCGGCGGTAAAACGCAGCCGCGCGTTCGTTGCCAACGGCGCATTTCAACCACGCGCGCTCTACGCCGTCTTCCCGCATCTGCGTCTCGGCATCCTGCAACAGAAGCGCGGCCAGCCCGGTGCCACGCGCTTCGGACGCGACGAACAGTTGGTAAAGCTGATCGCGGTCGACGATGCACAGGCCCAGCGGGCGGCCCAGCGGCCCCGCCACCTTCATCCGGGAAAGGCTGTCATGCGTGCGCTTCAGGAACAGGCCGGGCGACCGCTGTTCCACCAGTTCCTCGGGCACGTGCCCCAGATGCCCGTCGCGCCAGGCGGTCCGCCACATCAGCGCCAGCGGTTCGGCCTCTTCCGCTTCGGCCCAACGCAGGTTCAGACCGTTCCGCATGTCTCGCATCCTTCGCGTCGCTTCACGCCGATGGTGCGGGTCTCGCCCCACAGCGCGTCGTAGATCATCATCGAGCCCGTCAGCCCCTGCCCGGCCCCGGTGATGTGCTTGATCGCCTCGACCGCCATCATCGACCCCACGACGCCCGGCAAGGGCCCCAGCACTCCGGCCTCGGCGCAGGACGGCGCAAGGCCCGCCGCCGGGGCCTCGGGGAAGACGCAGCGATAACAGGGAGCGCCCGAGGCCGGGTGAAACACGCTCAGTTGCCCCTCCCACTGGGTCAGCGCGCCCGAGACCAAAGGCACGCCCTCCGCGACGCAGGCCGCGTTGACCGCATAGCGCGTGTCGAAATTGTCCGTGCCGTCCAGAACGATGTCGTACTCGGCCACCAGTTCGCGCGCGATCTCGGGCGTCAGGCGGCGGTTGTAGGGCCGCACGTCGACATAGGGGTTCACCGCCTTCATCGCCGCTTCGGCCGAGAACACCTTGGGCTGCCCGATCCGCCCGTCAGCGTGGATCACCTGCCGTTGCAGGTTGGTCACCTCGACCACGTCCTCGTCGATCACCCCGATCCGGCCCACACCGGCGGCGGCAAGATACAGCAGTGCCGGAGACCCCAGCCCCCCGGCCCCGACGACCAGAACGCTCGCCTTCTTCAGCGCCGCCTGTCCCGGTCCGCCGATCTCGCGCAGGATGATGTGGCGGGCGTAGCGGTCGATCTCGCCCGGTGCGAAGGTGCTGCCCGTTGGCGCGGCCTGCGCCACCTCGGCCTCGCCCGCCACGGCGCGCCGCTTCAACCGCCCCAGCACCAGCGAATAGGCCCACACAGCGACGGCCAGGGCGCCCAGCACCAGCCATTCGCCGACGCTGCCCCCCATCGCCTGCGCGAAACCGCCGCCCCGAGGCGTCACCACCAGCAGCGCGAGGATCAGCACGTACAGCAGCGCGATCATCAGCCACCGCGCATTGCGCGGCGCGCCCAGCCGGCTGCCGAGAAACCAGAGCCCCGCCGCGAGAACGAGGAACCAGACCATCAGCCGCGGCCCGTCGACCCGAAGCCGCCCGCACCGCGCGAGGTCTCGCCCAGCGCCTCGACAAGGTCGAACCGCGCCTGCACCACCGGCGCGACGATCATCTGCGCGATCCGCTCGCCATGCACGACGGTGAACGGCTCGGCGCCCCAATTGACCAGCAGCACGCCCAGAGGGCCGCGATAGTCGGCGTCAATCGTCCCCGGCGCGTTGGGCAGGCCGATGCCGTTCTTGTACGCCAGACCCGACCGCGCCCGGATCTGCACCTCGAACCCCTCGGGGATCTCCAGCCGCAGCCCCGTGGGCACCAGCGCCCGCGCGCCGGGGTCCAGCACCAAGCCGCTGTCCCGGTCCTCGGGCTTCAGGTTCGCCCGCACATCGGCCCCCGCCGCGCCCGCCGTCTCGTAGGAGGGCAGCGGCACATCCGCATCCGCCCAGTCGTCGCGCACCACGCGCAAGATCGGTCCGCTCACGTCATTCCCTCTCGTGCATCCATATGCTTCTTCTGACCGGAAACATCCCCGCCCAAGGCGGAAAACTCACGGCGCCAACGCCTCTGCGATCAGCTCGGCCAGCCGGTTCGCGACCAGCGACTTCCGCATTCGCGGCCAGCGGTCCGCGCCCTTGTCGGTGATCAGAACCACCGCATTCTCGTCACCGCCCATGATCCCGGTCTCGGGCGACACGTCATTCGCCACGATCCAGTCGCAGCCCTTGCGGTCGCGTTTCGCGGTCGCATGCGCCTCGACGTTCTCGGTCTCGGCGGCGAAGCCCACCACCAGCGCGGGGCGGCCGGTTTTCAGCTGCGACACGGTGGCAAGGATATCGGGGTTCTCGGCAAAGGACAGGACGGGCGGCTTGCCGCTGCCGTCCTTCTTGATCTTCTGGCCGTGATCCTCGGCCATCCGCCAGTCGGCCACGGCGGCGGCGAAAACGGCGGCGTCGGCCGGCAGTGCGGCCTCGACGGCGGCCAGCATCTCGCGGGCGGTCTGAACCCTGACCACCTTCACCCCCTCGGGCGGCGGCACGGTGGCCGGTCCGGTGACAAAGGTCACCTCTGCCCCCAGCGCCGCCAGCGACCGCGCCAGCGCGGTACCCTGCGCGCCCGACGAGCGGTTCGCGATATAGCGCACAGGGTCGATCGGTTCGTGCGTCGGACCGGATGTCAGCACGACGTGCTTCCCCTTCAACGGCCCGTCCGCCAGCGCGCCCTCGATGGCCGCGACGATCTCCAAAGGCTCTGACATGCGCCCGGGCCCATGCTCGCCGCAGGCCATGTCTCCCTCGTTCGGGCCGCAAACCAAAACGCCGTCGTCCCGCAGCGTCGCAAGATTGCGCTGGGTCGCGGGGTGGTCCCACATGCGCACGTTCATCGCAGGCGCGATCAGCACACGTTTGTCGGTGGCCAACAGAAGGGTCGAGGCAAGATCGTTTGCGTGCCCGCCCGCCATCTTCGCCATCAGATCGGCAGTTGCGGGCGCTACGACCAGCAGATCGGCGTCGCGCGACAGTTCGATGTGGCCCATCTCGGCCTCGTCGGTCAGGTCGAACAGGTCGCGGTAAACCTTCCGCGCCGCCAGTGCCGATGTGGACAGCGGCGTCACGAATTCCTCGCCCGCCTTGGTGAGCACCGGCGTCACGGTAGCCCCGCGTTCGCGCAGCCGGCGGATCAGGTCCAGCGCCTTGAAGGCCGCGATGCCGCCGCCGATGATCAGGAGAATCCGCTTGCCAGCGAGCATGTATGCCTCGGCTTTCTGGTCAGAAAAGGCCCGGCGTCAGGTCTACGCCGAGCCTTCCGCGAACTCAAGCGCGGGGCCCATCGCCCGGATCGTCACTGGTTGAACGCGGCGCAGGGATCTTCCCGCTCGGCGGCCTCGGTCACCAGCCACAGATCGAAGGGCGGCACGTCGGGCGCGTCGTCCTCGAACTGGCCGAGCGTCAGCACGGTGACATCGGGCGCGGCGCTGGCCAGCGCGCGGGGCAGCCCCCAGTCGCGGCGGGCGTGCCCGTTGCCGGTAATCACCGCCACGGGCCCACCGGTCTGCTTTAACGCCATCAGCGCGGTCTTGGCGAAGGCCGCGTCGCGTAGCCGCTGCGCTTCCAGCATCCCCGGCAGCATCTCTTCCGGCAGCGCACCGCAATGGGCGTCGGCAAGGTCCGCCTCACGCACCGCGGCCTCGTCGCCCGGCAAGGGCAGGTCCAGCCCGTAGTCCCCGGCGCCCGCGCCGAACACCGACGCCGCGCCTTCGCTGATCGACCGGCGCACTTCTTCCCGTGGCAGCGCGGCGCCGTAGATCGCCGCATCGCCGGCGGCTTCGAAGATCGGATGATAGACCGCGAAGTCGGGCCAGCCCTCGGACCACTGCAACGCCGCGCCAAGCGCCTCTGCGTCGCCGGCAAGGGCGGGGTCCCACCCTGCCGCCTGCTCGGGCGTCAACATCTCGAACACGACGGCCGCGTACCCCGTCCCGACGACAGCGGCCTGATTCAGGTGATGCTGCGGATTGTCGTGAACCTCGCCCAACACGACGATATCGGCCCTGGCCAGGTCTGTCAGATCGGCCGCCGTGACCTCTGCCGCCAGCGCCGGCCCCGCAAAAGAAACGGCCGCCGAGAGAACGGCGGCCGTGACGGTAATTCCGAAGCTCTTCATGCGAAGAAGTGAAGCACTTCCCGCGACTGGGACTCAAGGCTTTTGCGCATCTTGCCGAACGCCGCCGCTTCCAGCTGACGCACCCGCTCTTTCGACAGGCCCAGCTCGTTGCCAAGGCTTTCCAGCGTGCGCGGATCTTCCCGCAGCTTGCGTTCCTTCACGATGAACCGCTCGCGGTCGTTCAGGCCGCCCAGCGCCGTCACCAGCCAAACCCGCAGCACGTCGTTGTCCTTGTGGTGTTCGACGGTCTCGGAGGCCTGCGCGCTGTTGTCTTCCAACGTGTCGATCCACTCGCGGCCCTCGTCCTCGACGGACTGGGTCGCGTTCAGCGAGAAGTCGGAACCGGACAGGCGGCCTTCCATCAGTTCGACGTCATGCAACGGCACGCCGACCTCTGTCGCGATCAGTTCGCGCATCTTGTGGCGTTCCAGCGTCTTGCCTTCGGATGCGGCCTCGCGTTCCAGACGGGCCTGAACCCGGCGCATGTTGAAGAACAGAGATTTCTGGGAAGAGGTCGAACCGGTGCGGACCATCGACCAGTTGCGCATCACGTAGTCCTGGATCGAGGCCTTGATCCACCAGACCGCGTAGGTCGAAAAGCGCACGCCGCGGTCGGGGTCGAATTTGTCGGCGGCTTTCATAAGGCCAAGGCTGGCTTCCTGGATCAGGTCGCCCATCGGAGCACCGTAGCGTTTGAACTTCGCAGCCATCGAAATCGCCAGCCGCATGTATGCGTTGATCAGCCTGTGAAGTGACGCTTCGTCCCGCTCGTCGCGCCAGGCGTAGGCAAGTCGCAACTCGGTTTCCGCGTCCAAAAGCTCGGCCTGCATGGCGCGGCGCGGAAGGGTTTGGTCATTGAATCCATCGAGTGGCATGTCTGTCTTCGGCCCCCAAGCCAGTCCGCGAACGCGGAGCACTTATATTTTACCGACAATGCTGTTACGGATCGGCCCCGGTCCCAGATCAATCGGCGCATTTAGATGTCCTTCCAACGCGCACTCGTCCTCGGAGGTTCCCGGTCCGGTAAGTCATTTCTTGCCGAGCGACTGGTCACGGGGCTTCAGGCCCCCTGGACCTACCTGGCCAGCGCGCAAGCCTATGACATTGAAATGTCGGACAGAATATCGACCCACAAGGCGCGCCGCGGGGCTGATTGGCGCACAATTGAAGAGCCAAAAAAAATTTCCGAAACGCTCGGAACCCTCCCGTCCGACGCGCGTGTCCTGTTCGATTGCGCCAGCCTCTGGCTGACCAATCACCTCCTCGGCGAAAGCGATCTTGGGGCCGAAACGGACCGCCTTCTGACCAGCCTATCTAGCTTCGGCGGAACGCTTGTCACGGTCTCGAACGAGGTCGGAAGCGGAATTGTCCCGGAAAATGCGCTGGCCCGCCGGTTCTCGGACGCGCAAGGGCTTCTGAACCAGCGGCTTGCAGCGGATGCCGACCTTGTCGTTCTGGTCGTGGCAGGGCTGCCTTTGGTGCTTAAGGGCGCGCTGCCGGAGTACATGACGTGACCCGGCTGTGGTGGGTGCGCCATGGCCCGACCCACGCGAAGGGAATGATCGGCTGGACGGACCTGCCCGCCGACCTGTCCGACACCGACCGTATCGCGCGCCTGTCCGCCTTCCTGCCTGACGCGCCCGTCATCAGCTCTGACCTCAGCCGCGCCCGCGACACCGCCGACGCACTGTGTGGCGACCGACCCCGGCTGACCGCCGACCCGGCGCTGCGCGAGATGCATTTCGGCGACTGGGAAGGGAAACGCGCCGACACGATGCCGCCAGAGGAGGCCGCCGCGTTGCGCGCGTTCCACGAAAGCCCCGGCACCGTTCCGGCCCCCGGCGGCGAAAGCTGGGATACGCTGTCGGCCCGTGTCTGTGCCGCTGCCGACAATCTGGCGCGCACGCATCGCGGGGGCGACGTGATCGTGGTGGCGCATATGGGTGTGATCCTGACGCAGGTGCAGCGCGCGCTTCGGCTGTCGGCCTACGAAACGCTGGCGATCCGCATCGCGCCGCTATCGGTGACGCGCCTGACGCTGGACGGCGGCTGGCGAGCGTCCGAGATCAATCACGAACCGTGAACGAAAACATCTTCAAAAAGCGTTTCTCTGCGGTGCGGCGTTGCGGCTAGCGTACGGCGCATGACCTATGATCTTTATATCGCCGACCGGAGTTTTTCGTCCTGGTCGCTCCGTGGCTGGCTGATGTTCGCCCGCTTCGGCATCCCTGTCCGTACCCACATGATCGGACTGTACGACGGCACAATGCGGGAAGACCTTGCAGCGCTTGCCCCGGCGCGGCTGGTGCCGGTGATGCGCACGCCCGAAGGCACGGTTGTCGGCGATACGTTGGCGATGGCCGAGACCCTGCACGAACGCCACCCCGACGCCGGCCTCTGGCCCGCCGACCCCGCGCTGCGGGGCCTTGCCCGCTGGATCGTGGCCGAGATGCACTCGGGCTTCGGCGCCTTGCGCGGCGATTGCGCGATGCAATTGCTGTACCGCTACGAAGGGTTCGCCGCGTCCGACGCCGTGCTTGCAGACATCGACCGTGTGCAGGAGCTTTGGGCAACGGCACGCAAGGCCTCTGGTTCCGATACGCCGTGGCTGTTCGGGGACTATTCACTGGCTGACGTGTTCTATGCCCCCGTCGCGGCCCGCATCGCAGGCTATGGCCTGCCGATCGGTGCCAAGGCGCAGTCCTACGTCGACGCCCACCTTGCGCAGCCCGATTTCCGCCGCTGGCGCGCGATGGGTCTGACGAAATCGTATTCGCCGGTCCCTTACGCGCTGGACCTGCCCACCGGCCCTTGGCCCGGCCCTGCGCCGATCCCCGCCCGCGCCGTCGACAGCGGACCGTCGGTGAACGAGACCTGCCCCTATTCCGGCGATCCGGTGACCCATTTCCTTGAAACCGGCGGCAAGGTCTATGGCTTCTGCAACGCCTTCTGCCGTGACAAGACCGTTGCCGATCCGGCGGCGTGGCCGATGTTCACCGCGTTGCTCGAAGCCACGGCTTAACACTTCCTAAACCATCCCTGCCGTACCCGTTAACCACTGTGACTCCAGTCTGACGGAGGGCAAGGGATGGTCGCGCGCGCCTATACCGTGGCGTTCGAAGGGCTCGAGGCGCGCATGGTCGAGGTGCAATGCGCGGTGGCTCCGGGCGTGCCGTGCTTCACCCTCGTCGGCCTGCCGGACAAGGCGGTGTCCGAGGCGAAAGAGCGGGTGCGCGCGGCGCTGGCCACCATGTCGATCGCGCTGCCGTCCAAGCGGATCACGCTGAACCTGTCGCCCGCCGACCTGCCGAAGGAGGGCTCGCATTTCGACCTGCCCATTGCGATGGCGCTGCTTGCCGCGCTGGAGATCCTGCCGAAGGATTCGGTCGAGCACTGCGTCGCGCTGGGGGAACTGTCGCTTGACGGAAGCCTTGTCGCGGTGACCGGCGCCCTGCCCGCGGCGATGGCCGCCGCCGAGGAAGACCGCACCCTGATCTGCCCGCAGGGCTGCGGCGCCGAGGCCGCGTGGGTCGGCGCCTGCACCGTCATCGCGCCCGCATCGCTTGCCGAAACCATCGCGCATTTCACCGGCCAACGGGTGCTGGACCCCGCCTCTCCGGGCGAGGTCACCGACCCCGCCCGCACCCGCGACCTGCGCGAAGTGAAGGGGCAGGAACGCGCCAAGCGTGCGCTTGAGATCGCGGCGGCCGGGCGGCATCACGTTCTGATGGTCGGCACGCCCGGTTCCGGCAAGTCGATGCTGGCCGCCCGGTTGCCGGGCATCCTGCCCCCGCTGTCCCCCGCCGAGGCGCTGGAGACCTCGATGATCCACTCGCTGACCGGGTTGCTGGACGAGGGCGGCATCTCGCGCACACGCCCGTTCCGCGAACCGCACCACACCGCGTCGATGGCCGCCATCGTCGGCGGCGGGCGCAGCGCGAAGCCCGGAGAGATCTCGCTGGCGCACAATGGGGTGCTGTTCATGGACGAATTCCCCGAGTTCTCGCGACAGGTGCTGGAGACCCTGCGCCAGCCGATCGAGACCGGAGAGGTCGTCGTCGCCCGCGCCAACGCCCATGTCCGCTATCCCTGCCGCTTCATGCTGGTGGCGGCGGCGAACCCCTGCAAATGCGGCTATCTCAGCGATCCGAACCGCGCCTGCGGGCGGGCGCCCAACTGCGGCGAGGATTACATGGGCCGGATCTCGGGGCCTTTGATGGATCGGTTCGATCTGCGGATCGACGTGCCGCCGGTGTGCTACACCGACCTCGATCTGCCCGAAGGCGGCGACAGTTCCGCCACCGTCGCCGCGCGCGTGGCCGAAGCGCGGGCGCGGCAATTGGCGCGCTACGCGGACTTTCCCGGCACGCGGTCCAACGCCGATGCGGAAGGGGCGTCGCTGACGTCCTGTGCCACGCCGGATGCCGCGGGCAGCGCGCTGCTGTCACAGGTGGCGGAACGCTTCGGACTGACAGCGCGAGGCTATCACAGGGTGCTCAGGGTCGCGCGCACCATCGCCGACCTCGAAGGAAGCGACGCGGTGGGCCGTGCCCATGTGGCCGAAGCCGTCAGCTTCCGGCTTGCCGACGCGCCAGTGCCGCAACAATGAACCGCGCCGCCTTGTGAAGCGAGGCGTTGGCCTCTGGTACCATCCCGTGAAACAGCTGCCAGACGTGCGGCGCATCCGCCTGCACGTCCTGCTCGACGAAGGCGCCGTTTTCGCGCAGCACGCGGACCATGCGCACCGCGTCGTCGCGCAGGATCTCGGTTTCCGACCACGAAACGAAGGCCGGCGGGCAGCCCGGAAAGCGGGCGAACAGCGGCGAAACGCGCGGATCGTCGGGCTCCAGCGCACCGACCACAAGGTCTCGGATCTCGTGGACGCGGGCGGCCGGCAACAGCACGTCGGTCGCGGCATTGTCCTTCAGCGACGCGCCGGACAGGGTCAGATCGGTCCAGGGTGAGAAGGCGACGATCCCCGCCGGTCGCTGCCCCTCGGCCAGCACATGCGCCAGCAGCGCCAGCGCAAGCCCGCCGCCCGCGCTGTCGCCGGCGATGACGATCTCGTGCGGGCGATAGCCGTAGCCCAACAACGCCTCCCACGAGGCGACGGCGGCGTGGAAGGCAGCCGGCGCGGGGGATTCCGGGGCAAGCGGATAGTCCGGAAGATACAGGCGGTGCCCGGTCTGGCGCGCCAACCGACCCGCCAGTTCCCAATAGGTGCCGGGGCTGCCGATGATGTAGGCGCCGCCGTGCAGGTACAGGATCACGCCGGGCTTCGGATCGTCCCGGCCCATGACGAACAGACCCGGCGCCAGCGCGCCTTCGGCCTTAGCATAGCGGGTGCCGCGCACGCTGCGGAACGCCAGCGTCGCCGACAGACGGAAGGCGGTGCGGGCCAGCCCCCAGTTTCGCACGCGGCCCATGACCGGATAGGCGGTCCAATGCAAGGACCGCCGCAGCGCTGCAAGCTGCCAGCTCATTTTCCGGCGCGTTTCGCCTCGATCGCATCCCAGATCAGGCCAGCGGCATTGGTGCCGTCGAAGCGCTCAAGCTCTTGCAGACCGGTGGGCGAGGTCACGTTGATCTCGGTCAGGTAATCGCCGATCACGTCGATGCCCACGAAGATCTGGCCATATTCCTTCAGCCGCGGTCCGATGGCGGCGCAGATCTCGCGGTCGCGGGCGGTGAGTTCCACCTTCTCGGCGCGGCCGCCCACGTGCATGTTCGACCGGGTCTCGCCCGGCTGCGGCACGCGGTTGATCGCGCCGACCGGTTCGCCATCGACAAGGATCACCCGCTTGTCGCCCGCGCTGACGTCGGGAAGGTATTTCTGCGCGATCAGCGGCTCGCGGCTCATGCCGGTGAACAGCTCGTGCAGCGAGCTGAGGTTGCGGTCGTTCGGGTCCAGACGGAATACGCCCGCACCGCCATTGCCGTACAGAGGCTTCAGGATGATGTCGCCGTGCTCTTCCTTGAAGGCGCGGATCGCACCAAGGTCGCGGGCGATCAGCGTGGGCGGGATCAGTTCGGGGAACTGCAGCACCAGCAGCTTCTCAGGACAGTTGCGGACCCAGAACGGATCGTTCACCACCAGCGTCCCGGGCATCAGCCGCTCCAGCAGGTGCGTCGTGGTGATGTAGCCCATGTCGAACGGCGGGTCCTGCCGCAGCCAGACGACATCGAAATCGCCAAGGTCGACGGTCTGCCGCTCGCCCAGATCGAAATGGTCGCCCTTCACCCGCTTCACGGTCAGCGGCCAGCCGTTCGCCGTCACCTTGCTTTCCCGCCACGACAGGTGGTCGGGCGTGTAGTAGAACAGCGAATGACCGCGCGCCTGCGCTTCCTCCGCCAGACGAAAGGTGCTGTCGGCGTCGATGTCGATCGGGCCGATCGGGTCCATCTGGATGGCGACTTTGAGGGACATGTCCGGGGCTCCGCGCAAGTTGGATCGCCCCTTACATGGCGCAGGCACCCCGGAACGGCAAGGCGCTAGAAGGCCAGCGCGTTTTCCAGGATCTGGATCTCGCCGCGACCGTCCACCAATGCGGCGTCGACCTGCATCTCTGTGGCCTGGCCCATGGGCATCCGGCCAAGGTAGCAACTGGCCGACGTCAGGATGCGGTCAACCTGCCGCTGGGTGATCCGCGCCGCCGCCAGCGCGAAGTCCCGCGCCTTCTTGACCTCGACAAAAACCAGCGCGCCCGCTTTTTCGAAGATCAGGTCGATTTCACCGCCCGGTCCGCGCCAGCGTTGTTCGCGCAAGGCGTAGCCGCGCCGCTGATAATCGCGTGCGACGATCTCTTCCGCTGCCAGACCGGAGTAATAGGAAACCCGACCGCCCATATCGCACACTCCGCAACCGGCCACACTGGCCTTGTCCAACCTTCGGGCCGAAAACCAGCCCGGGAATATCAGTCCTCGTCGCGATCCAGCCGCAGCGCCGCCTGATAGACGTCGCGCTTCGGCAGACCCAGCGCACCGGCCACCGCTGCCGCCGCATCCTTCACGCTCATGTCTTCCAGCGCCGCCCGCAGCGCCGTCTCCATGTCCTGTTCCGAGGCCTCTTCCCGGCCCCGGTCCACCACCAGCACGATCTCTCCCTTCGGTGGGCGCTCCGCGGTGGCGGCCGCAAGTTCGCCAAGCGTGCCGCGCAGAGTTTCCTCGAACCGCTTCGTCAGTTCCCGGCAGACTGCCGCCTGCCTTTCCTCGCCCGCAACCTCGCACAGTTCATATAATGTTCGGTTAATGCGTTTCGGGCTCTCGTAAATCACCAGCGTCGCCGGGACCTTCGCGATCTCCGCCATCCAGCTTTTGCGCGCTCCGGCCGCCGCTGGCGGAAAGCCCGCGAACAGGAACCGGTCGGTGGGAAGCCCCGCCACCGTCAGCGCCGCCGTGACCGCCGAGGGGCCCGGCACCGGCACCACCCTGATCCCCTCGGCCACCGCCTCGCGCGCAAGGGGATAGCCCGGATCGGCCACCAGCGGCGTGCCCGCCTCGGACGCGTAAGCCACTGACTTTCCTTCCTGCATCAGTCGAATCAGCCGCGGCCGGACCTCGGCTCCGTTATGGTCGTGATACGCGATCATCGGGCGGTCGCCGGCGGCGATCCCGTGCAATTGCATCAGGTGTCTCAACGTGCGCGTGTCTTCCGCCGCCAGCACGTCGGCCGACGCCAGAACGTCAAGCGCGCGGAGCGTGATGTCGCGGGCCGCACCCAGCGGCGTGGCGACGAAATACAGCCCGGCGGGAAGCTGCCTGATCTCTACGGTCACGAATTTCCCTCGCGTTTGGCAGACGTTTACTCTCCTCGTTGTAGCGCATAGTCTGACCCGGCCTGCAAGCGCAGCACAAAGGCCAAGGACAGACCATGACGACCACTTTCCGCCGGACCCGCCGCCAAGCGGTGCGGCTTCTCGCTATCGCCTCTGCTCTCTGGCTTGCTGCCTGTGACAGCCTTCCGACCCCGTCCCCGAACGGCCCGCGCCTGAACGCGGGCGACCCGGTGCAGGTTGCGCTTCTGGTGCCCGCAGGCTCTGGACAGGCCGGGGACGAGGCGCTGGCGCAGTCGCTTGAAAACGCCGCCCGTCTCGCCATGGCCGAACTGCAGGGGGTCGAGATCGACCTGCGCGTCTATCGCACCGCCGGCGACGCGCAGACTGCCGCGACCGTCGCCGCCGAAGCCGTCAGCGACGGCGCAAAGATCCTGCTGGGCCCGGTCTATGCCGCCTCTGCCAACGCGGCGGGCGCCGCCGTGGCCAGCCGTGGCGTGAACGTCCTGAGCTTCTCGAACAACACCGGCATCGCGGGCGGAAACGTCTTCGTGCTGGGCCATACGTTCGAAAACACCGCAAGCCGCCTGACCTCGTATGCCGTCGGTCAGGGCAAATCGAACATCATGATCGCCTACGGCAACGACACCGCCGAACGGCAGGGACGCGACGCCATCGCAAACGCGATCGGCGTGTATGGCGGTTCGCTGGCGGGCGAGACCTCGTTCGAGTTGTCGCAGAACGGCGTCGTTCAGGCCGTCAGCGAAGTGACCGACACCGCGAAAGCCTCGGGCGCGAACGCGATCTTCTACACCTCCGGCACGGCGGGCGCGCTGCCGATCCTGACCCAGCTGGTCAGCGAAAACGGCATCGACCCGACCGAAACGCAGTTCATCGGCCTGCAGCGGTGGGACATCCCGCCCAGCGCCCCCGACCTGCCCGGCCTGCAGGGTGGCTGGTTCGCCCTGCCCTCGCCCAGCCTGACCCGCCAGTTCGAAGCCCGCTACGAGGCCGCCTATGGCGAGCCGCCGCACCCGATCGCCGGGCTTGCCTTCGACGGCATCGCCGCGATCGGCGCTCTGGTCAGCGCGGGCAACGCAGGATCGCTGTCGGCCGCGGCGCTGACGCAACCCACGGGCTTCGTCGGCGTGAACGGGATCTTCCGGTTCCGGCCCGACGGCACGAACGAACGCGGTCTGGCCATCGCCACGATCATCGACAAGCAGGTAACCGTCATTGACCCCGCCCCCCGAAGCTTCGCTGGCGCCGGCCTCTGACGGATCGCCGGCCCGGGACCACGTTCCGGGCCCCGCCGACCAGACCGACGACCTGATCCTGCCCGCAGCGCAGGTGTTCGACGCCGACGCCGTGACGGCGCGGCTGGAAGAGGCCTGCCGCGACGCGGCCGACGACAAGGCGATCCGCGCCGCCGCGGTGTCGATCCTTGGCGCGGCGCTGAAGGACGGGCGCGAAGCCATCGCCGCCGCGTTCCGCGCCGATCCGCTGAACGCCTGGCCGACGGTCCACGCCTATTCGCACCTGACCGACGGCGTCGTCACCGCGGTCTTCCGCATCGCGACGCAGTACATCCACCCGCTGTCGAACCCCACCGACGCCGAGCGCATCGCGGTGCTGGCCGTCGGCGGCTATGGCCGTGCAGAGATGGCGCCATTCTCGGACGTCGACCTGCTGTTCCTGACGCCCTACAAGATCACCGCGTGGGCGGAGAGCGTGATCGAGTCCATGCTCTACATCTTCTGGGATCTGCACCTGAAGGTCGGCCATTCCAGCCGCACCGTGAAGGATTGCGTCCGGCTGGCCAAGGACGACTACACGATCCGCACCGCGCTGCTGGAACACCGGTTCGTCGACGGCTTCGCCCCGCTTGAGAAAGAGCTGAAGCGCCGGCTATGGAACGACCTGTTCAAAGGCACCGCGACCGAGTTCATCGAGGCGAAGCTGGACGAGCGCGCCAAGCGGCACCGCAAGCAGGGCGGCCAGAGGTACATGGTCGAGCCCAACGTGAAAGAGGGCAAGGGCGGCCTGCGGGACCTGCAATCGCTGTTCTGGATCGACAAGTACGTGCATGGCGTGGAATCCGCCGCCGACCTCGTGGAACTCGGGGTGTTCCGGCAGGACGAATACGACGCGTTTCTCGCGGCAGAGGATTTCCTGATGGCGGTTCGGTGCCACCTGCACCTGATCACCAACCGCGCGATGGACCAGCTGACCTTCGACATGCAGGTCGAGGTGGCCGAGGCGATGGGCTATGTCGACGCCGCCGGCCGGCCCGCGGTCGAGATCTTCATGCAGGACTACTTCCGCCACGCGACCGAGGTGGGCGAACTGACCCGCATCTTCCTGACCGCCCTGGAAGAACGGCACGTCAAGAAGGAACCCAAGCTCGTCGGCCTGTTCAAGCGGCGTCGGAAGGTCCGCGACGGCTACAAGATCGTCAACAACCGCCTCGCCATCGCGGACGAAACCGCGTTTCTGTCCGACAAGCTGAACCTTCTGCGGATCTTCGAGGAGGGTCTGCGCACCGGCCTGCTGATCCACCCGGACGCGATGCGCCTTGTCACCGCGAACCTCAAGCTGATCGACGACGACATGCGGTCGGACAAGGAAGCCACCCGCATCTTCCGTGACCTGCTGCTGAAGCACGGCAACCCGGAACGCGCGCTGCGGCGGATGAACGAGCTTGGGGTGCTGGGCACCTTCATCCCGGAATTCGCGCCCATCGTCGCGATGATGCAGTTCAACATGTACCACTCGTACACGGTGGACGAGCACACCATCCAATGCATCTCGACCCTCGCGCAGATCGAGCGCGGCGAACTGGTCGAGGAACTGCCGATCGCCAGCAAGATCCTGAAGGAAGGCGTGAACCGCCGGGTGCTGTACGTGGCCCTGTTGTGCCACGACATCGGCAAGGGGCGCGACGAGGACCATTCGGTCGTAGGCGCCAAGCTGGCGCGGACCATCGCGCCCCGGCTCGGGCTGAAGCCGGGCGAGTGCGTCACCGTCGAATGGCTGGTGCGCTATCACCTGCTGATGTCGGACATGGCGCAGAAACGCGACATCGCCGACCCGCGCACCGTGCGCGACTTCGCCAAGGCGGTTCAGACCAAGGAACGGCTGGATCTGCTGACCGTGCTGACCGTCTGCGACATACGTGGCGTCGGGCCGGGCGTGTGGAACAACTGGAAGGCTGCGCTGCTGCGCGCGCTGTACCGTCAGACCGCCCGCGCGATGGAAGACGGGCTGGAGGCGCTGAACCGCGGCCAGCGCAGCACCGAGGCGAAGCGCAACCTGCGCGAGGCGCTGGAAGGCTGGGAAAACAAAGAGATCAAGGCCGAGATCGACCGCCACTACGAACCCTACTGGCAGGGACTGCACGTCACCGCCCATGTCGATTTCGCCGAACTGCTGCGCGGCCTTGGCGCCGACGAGTTGCGGCTGAAGCTGACCCCGGACGAGGATCGCGACGCCACCCGCGTGACCTTCACGCTGGCCGACCACCCCGGCATCTTCTCGCGTCTGTGCGGCGCGCTGGCGCTGGTCGGCGCCGACATCAAGGACGCGCGCACCTTCACCACGAAGGACGGCTGGGTCACCGCCGCGTTCTGGATTCAGGACAGCGAGGGCTCGCCCTACGAAGCCAGCCGTCTGCCGCGCCTGCGCCAGATGATCGAGAAGACGCTGCGCGGCGAGATCAAACCGACCGAGGCGATGCGCCAGCGCGACAAGCTGAAGAAGCGCGAGGCCGCGTTCCGCGTTCCCACCTCGATCGTGTTCGACAATGAAGGCTCTGAAATCTACACGATCATCGAGGTCGACACGCGCGACCGTCCGGGCCTGCTGTACGACCTGACCCGCACGCTGGCCGCCGACAACATCCAGATCTCCAGCGCGGTGATCGCGACTTATGGCGAACAGGTGGTGGACAGCTTCTATGTGAAGGACATGTTCGGGCTGAAGCTGTATTCCGAGAACCGACAGCGGTCTCTGGAACGCAAGCTGCGCGAAGCCATCGAACAGGGTGCGATCCGCGCCAAGGAAGCATGACAGGGCGCAAGCTGGGTCGGCAAGGGCTGGCCCGGCTTGCGCCGACACAGCGATAACACGGGGCAGATTTCGCCCCAGCCGGGACTTCCATCCAAGATGAAACCCATCCGTCTCATGGCCGCCTTCTTCACCGTCGGGGTCTGGACCATGGCGAGCCGCCTTCTGGGCTTCGCCCGCGACATCATGATTGCGGCCTACCTTGGCTCTGGCCCGGTGGCCGAGGCATTCCTGATCGCCTTCTCTCTGCCGAACATGTTCCGCCGCTTCTTCGCGGAAGGCGCGTTCAACATGGCATTCGTGCCGCTGTTCTCGAAAAAGCTCGAGACAGACCAGAACCCGAAAGGCTTCGCGCAGGACGCGTTCTCGGGGCTGGCGACGGTGCTGATCGCCTTCTCGCTGATCGCACAGGCGGCGATGCCGTGGCTGGTGCTGGCGATGGCATCCGGCTTTCGCGGGGACGAGCGGTTCGACCTTGCGGTGGTCTTCGGGCGGATCGCCTTTCCCTACATCCTGTTCATCTCGCTGGCGGCGCTGCTGTCGGGCGTGCTGAACGCGACCGGCCGCTTTGCCGCCGCAGCCGCCGCACCTGTGCTGCTGAACGTGCTGTTCGTGTCGGCCATGGTGCTTGCGAACGCGCTGGGGTGGCCCGTGGGACTGACGCTAGCGTGGACCGTGCCGATTGCAGGCATCGCGCAGCTTGCGCTGGTCTGGACCGCCGCCGCGCGCGCCGGGTATCGGCTGGTGCCGACCCGCCCCCGTCTGACGCCGGAACTGAAGCGGCTGGCCCGCATCGCCGCCCCTGCCGCGCTGGCTGGCGGAGTGGTGCAGGTGAACCTGCTGATCGGGCGGCAGGTCGCCAGCTTCTTCGAGGGCGCGGTCGCGTGGCTCAACTATGCCGACCGGCTGTACCAGCTGCCGCTGGGCGTGGTCGGCATCGCCATCGGCGTGGTGCTGTTGCCGGACCTGTCCCGCCGCCTTGGCGCAGGCGACACCGCGGGCGGGCGCGACGCTTTCAACCGTGCGGCCGAGATCAGCCTGGCGCTGACGATCCCCGCCGCCGTGGCTTTGGTCGCAATCCCGCTGACCCTGATCGGCGTGCTGTTCCAGCGCGGCGCGTTCGGCGCGGACGATACCGCGGCGACGGCGCTTGCGGTCGCGGTCTACGGGCTGGGCCTGCCGGCCTTCGTCCTGCAAAAAGTGCTGCAACCGCTTTACTTCGCGCGCGAGAACACCCGCACCCCGTTCTATTACGCGCTTGGATCGATGGTGGTGAACGCGGTGGTCGCGATCGGGCTTGCGCCCTTCGTGGGCTATATCGCGGCGGCGCTTGGCACGACGCTGGCGGGGTGGTCGATGGTGCTTCAGCTATGGCTCGGCTCGCGCCGCTATGGCGAGGCGGCGATGCTGGACGACCGGTTCAAGCGGCGCATCTGGCGGATCATCGTCGCTGCGCTGCTGATGGGCGTCGTGCTGTGGTTCGGCAACCTGCTTCTCAGCCCGATGCTGGGCGGCGGCTCGTGGCGCTATCTCGGGCTGGCGATCCTCGTGACCGCTGGCATCGTCAGCTATTTCGCGCTGGCGCACTGGCTGGGCGGTCTGCCGCTGAAGGATATCCGCAAGACGCTGCGGCGCTGACCTAGCGCTGGCGCAGACGGTCCATCACCCGCGCCCAGCCGCCGGGGCTGACCACGAAGGACAGCAGGAACCCTGTGGCGAAGCCGGCAAGGTCGCCGACCCAGTCGAGCCCGCCGCCGAACAGCAGACCGAACAGCAGCTGGAACGCCATCAGGAAGCCGATCAGGAAGAACGCCCGCGCCTGCGGCCCGCCGCTGGCGGCAAGCCGGGTCCACAGCAGGAAGGTGAAGGCGCCGATCAATCCGTATGCCGCCGGGTAGCCGCCGAACAGCGGCATCTGCGACGGAAGCACAAGGCTGTAGACCAGCCCCGAAACGATCGAGGCCCCGAAGAACACCACCAGCACCGCCCAGGCCGCGAAGATCTCGGCCACCATCTTGCCCAGTGCAAGGATGAAGACGATCACGAAAATCGCGTGACCGAAGCTGGCGTGGATGAACGGATACGCGACCAGCCGCAGCAGATGTTCGGGCGGCCACGTGCCTTGAGTCCACATCGCGCGAAACAGTTCCGGTACGACCGAGAACCGCTGGATCAGCGCAAGCCGCCAGCCCACCGCCTCGGGTCCGCCCACAAGCCCGCGCTCGCCGAGTTGCAGCACAACCTCGACCCCGACGATGGCAAGCGCCAGCAGCACCACGACGGGCGGCAGCGCGTTGAACGGACTTTCGCTGTGAGGGTCGGTGCTGCTCATATTCGGGCTTCCTTGACGGCCATTGCCCTTGGCGTTACGCGAGTGCGGCGCAGAAATCCAGACGGAGACACTCATGGCCGCGTTCACTCCCCGCGTCTTTTCGGGCATCCAGCCTTCGGGCGGCCTGACCCTGGGCAACTACCTGGGCGCGATGAAACGCTTCGTCACGATGCAGGACGAGGGGAAATTCGAGACGGTCTACTGCATGGTGGACCTGCATGCGATCACCGTCTGGCAGGACCCCGCCGCCCTGACCCGCGCCACCCGCGAATTGTGCGCCGGGTTCATCGCCGCGGGCATCGACCCGTCGAAATCGATCCTGTTCAACCAAAGCCAGGTCGCCGAGCACGCGCAGCTTGCCTGGATCTTCAACTGCGTCGCCCGCATGGGCTGGATGCAGCGGATGACCCAGTGGAAGGACAAGGCCGGGAAGAACTCGCAGAACGCCTCGCTTGGGCTGTTCGCCTATCCCGCGCTGATGGCGGCGGACATTCTGGTGTATCACGCCACCCACGTGCCGGTGGGCGAGGATCAGAAGCAGCACCTGGAACTGACACGCGATATCGCGATCAAGTTCAACAACGACTTCGGCGTGGACTTCTTCCCCGAAACCGAGCCGGTGATCGAGGGCGCCGCCACGCGGGTCATGAGCCTGCGCGACGGGTCCAAGAAGATGTCGAAGTCCGACCCTTCCGACATGAGCCGGATCAACCTGACCGACGACGCCGACACCATCGCCCAGAAGATCCGCAAGGCGCGCACCGATCCCGAGGCGCTGCCGTCCGAGGTCGACGGGCTGGACGAGCGTCCCGAGGCCCGGAACCTGGTGAACATCTACGCCGCCCTGTCCGAGACCACCCCCGACGCGGTGCTGGCCGACCACGGCGGAAGCCAGTTCTCGGCCTTCAAACCGGCGCTGGCGGATCTGGCCGTCGACAAGCTGGCGCCGATCTCGACCGAGATGTCGCGCCTGATGGAAGACCCCGCCGAGATCGACCGCATCCTTGCGCAGGGCGCGGCGCAGGCCCGCGAAATCGCGGCGCCGGTGCTGAAAAAGACCTACGAGATCGTGGGGATGGTCGGGGCCTGAGGGGGCTCTGCCCCCGCGCGCGCTGCGCGCTCCCCCGGGATATTTCCAGACCAAAGAAGGGGCGGCGCGGACTGGCTCAGTCCGCGTAGATCTCGACCTCGTAGTCCAGTTCCGAGGTGACACCGGTTCCGTAGAACCCGCCCTCGACCGGCATGGTCGCGGCCTGATCGGGCGCGGCGGACAGCGCGACATGGCCGTCGGTCACCGGCAGCCCGTGCGTCGGGTCATAGCCCTGCCAGCCGTGGCCCGGCAGGAAGACTTCGGGCCATGCGTGCAGGTGGCGCTGGCCGTCGACGCTTTCCGCGTGGGCCTGATAGCCGCTGACGAAACGGGCCGGGATGCCCTGTGTGCGGGCGGCCTCCATGAACAGGACGGTCAGGTCCCGGCACGCGCCCCGCGCGGTGCGCAGGGTGACCGCCGCAGGCTGCGCCGCGCCGTCGGGGCGGATGTGCCGGTCGGTGCGGGAGAACAACGTCTCGTTCAGTCGCTCGAGGAACGCCGCCGCTTCCCAGTCGGAGGTGCGCACGATCTCTTCGGCGAAGGCGGTCACCGCCGGATCGGCCGCGGCCGCTGGAAGGTAAGCGGGTTCGCCGGTGCCGCGCGGCCATGGCAGCGGCGGCAGGTCGGCGCGCGAGACGGGCGGCGGCGCGATCGTGTCGAGTTCAAACGCGCTTTCGAAGGCCAGAAGGTCGGCGGAGTGACCGAATTCCAGCTCGGTTACCGGATTGCCGAACGGGTCCAGCGCATCGCGCCGCGTGGCCGGTTCCGGGGCGACGTGGATTTCCTGGTAGTGCAGCGCGACGTTCTGCCCGCGCGGCGACAGGCGCAGGCGGTGCGTGCCGAAGCGCACCGGCTCGGAATAGCGGTAGACCGTCGCGTGGCGGACCGAAAAGCGCATCTCACCCCCTGCGCCTGAGTGTGGCCCCGATTGCAACCGGCCAGCCGGGTCCGGTCAAGCCTTTGACATGCAAAGCATGCCGCCCGCCGGGGCACGGGATGAAAACTTGTGCACCGGCAGGTCCGTGACTTGTGGATGAAACTTATCCCCGACTTTCCGAAGTCCGGCGGCGGCTCCGGGGGCATTGTCACATTCCCGATTCGCGCTTGTCATCTGGCGTGCACATGGCCTTCCTAGCGTCCGCCCCATCGGACGAAGCGTGCGCGCGGACACGTATGTTTTTCAGCACCGGTTCATTGGGCGCCGCGCTTGGTTCGACGACAGTCCTGGCTGGCCGCAGATCGTCCCGTCAGCGCGTGGTCTCGCGACCCGCGTACCCCGGTCGGGCCAGGCGAATACGGGCGGTCCCCAACCGCCGAAACCTGCCTTGCGCCTCCGGTCAATTGACGGCCGGAGGCGTTTTCTTTGCCTGCGCTGGACCTCTGCCTGACGGAGGCCTAGGGTCGCGCGGCAATCGTGGGAGGCACAGACATGGCGACCGGCAGCAACATCCACACCTGGTATGAAGGCACGTGGCACAAGGGCGACGTCCCGATCATGCGCGCGGCGGATCACGGGGCGTGGCTGGGCACCACGGTGTTCGACGGCGCACGCTATGTCGACGGGGTGGCGCCGGACCTGGAACCGCACATGGCGCGGGTCAACCGGTCGGCCGAGGCGCTGATGCTGACGCCGTCGAAGACGACGGCCGAGATCGTCGAGATCGTGCAAGAGGGGCTTGCGCTGTTTCCGAAGGATGCCGCCGTTTACATCCGCCCGATGTACTGGGGCATCGAGGGCGGGCACCTTGGCATCCTGCCGGGCGATGCGCCTGCCGGCTTCTGCGTCTGCCTCGAAGAGATCCCGATGGCCGCGCCGGACCTGTCGGTGACGTTGACCACCACGCAATTCCGCCGCCCGGTGCTGGAGAACGCGGTGGTGAACGCGAAAGCGGGCTGCCTGTACCCCAACAACGCGCGGATGCTGCGCGAAGCGCTGTCGAAGGGCTACAGCAACGCATTGGTGGCCGACGCCATGGGCAACGTGGCAGAGACGGCCAGCGCCAATATCTTCATGGTGAAGGACGGCGAGGTCTTCACGCCGATCCCGAACGGCACCTTCTTGGCAGGCATCACCCGCGCGCGTCACATCTCGAACCTGACCGCCGACGGCGTGGCGGTACACGAGACTGTGCTGGGCTTCGACGACTTCCGCGCGGCGGACGAGGTGTTCATGTCCGGCAACCTGATGAAGGTGACCCCGGTGACCGAATTCGACGGCACGCATTACCAGGTCGGTCCGATGACGCGCCGCGTGCGCGAGCTGTACTGGGACTGGGCGCGCTCGGGCCAATAACCCCGCCGGCAAACCGCCTGTCACCGGCGGGCTTGCCTGCCCGCAGCCCCTGCGCCATTATCCGGCGGACGAACGGAGTGCCCCCTGCATGCGCAAGTTCCTCGTGATCCTCGACGACAGCCGCGAATGCCTGAACGCGATGCGTTTCGCCGCGATGCGCGCGGCCAACACCGGCGGCGGTGTCCAGATCCTTTCGATCATACCGCCCGAAGAGTTCCAGCACTGGATCGGCGTCGGCGCCATCATGCGCGAAGAGGCCCGCGAGCGGATCGAGGCGCATTACGAGGTCTTCGCCAAGTGGATGCGCGACCGGCAGGGGATCGACCCCGAGCTGGTGATCCGCGAGGGAGAGTCGGTGCCCGAAATCCTCGCGCAGATCCGCGAGGATGCGGACATCGGCGTGCTCGTTCTGGGTGCGGGCGTCGACAAGGGCGGTCCGGGGCCTCTGGTCAGCCAGATGTCCCGCAACGCCGGCACGCTGCCGGTGCCGATCACGATCGTGCCGGGCGACATGTCGAAGGAACGGCTAGAGGCGGTGACCTGAAGCCGTTCCCGAAAGGCGTCACAGCAGGAAGTCTGACTCTGTCACGCCAAGCGCGCCTTCGAGGATGATCCGCATGTCGCTGCTGCCGTTGCCGTCCACATCGACCCGAACCACCGTCGTGGCGCCGATTTCCTGCGTACGCAGCGACGGGCCCGTCCCGGTGAACGATCCGCCGATCTGAGCGTCGAGCAGCCCCGGCACAACACCCGACAGGTCGATGACGTCCGCGCCCGGCGTGAAATCGAGGATCACGTCCGGCGTCGCCACCGGAGAGTCTTCCAGAGCCTCGAAGACGAAGACGTCCGAACCGCCCTCGCCCGACATCAGGTCGACCCCTTCGCCGCCGACGATGGTGTCGTTGCCAGGCCCGCCGAAGATCGTGTCGTCGCCGATGCCGCCCAGCAGCAGATCGGCGCCGCCGTCGCCCTGAACCAGATCGTCGCCGGATCCGCCATCGACGGTATCGGTGCCCGCGCCGCCCGAAAGCGTATCGCTTCCGGCATCGCCATAGGCGACATCCTTGCCGTCGCCGCCAAGGACAACGTCCGCGCCGCCACCGCCCAGCATCGTGTCGTCGCCCAGCCCGCCGAACACGGTGTCCGTGCCGTCGACGCCGGACAGCACGTCATTGCCCGAACCGCCGAACACCTGGTCCTTGCCCGCGCCGCCGTGCAGCGTGTCGTTTCCGGCATCGCCCAGCATCGTGTCGTTGCCCGACCCGCCCAGCATCGAGTCGTGGCCAAGGCCGCCGCTCATAAGGTCGTTGCCGCCGCCGCCGAACATGGTGTCCTGACCGACGCCGCCGAACAGGTAATCGTCGCCGCTGTTGCCGTTCATGTAATCGTCGTCGTAGCCGCCCAGAACGTCGTCGTCCCCGGCCTCGCCATGCAGCACGTCCATCCCGGCGCCGCCGATAATCGTGTCGTCGCCCTCGGCGCCCGCAATCGTGTCCTTGCCGGCCTTGCCCTCGAACTGCTCGAACAGGAGCGTGCCGGTCAGGCTATCGTTGCCCGATGTTCCCACGATGGGATCGACCGGAATGTTCGCCGGGTCGAGGTCGAAGATGCCGAGCAGCGAGACCTCGCTGTTCAGGGGATAATAGGCGGGGTTGGGGTCGGTGATCATCTCGACCGTGGTCCCATCCGTTTTCCAGATCGCGCTGCCGTCAAGATTCCGGGACGCGAAAATGAGGAAGCCGTCCAACTGGCCGAGGAATTCGATGGTTGTGCTTCCCGTTCCCGGATTGGCGTCCATGACCAGCTTTGTCCCGGCCTCGGTGCCATCGGTCACGAACAGTTCGCGTCCAATGCCGTCACGAAACGCTATGAAGAAAACCTTGTCGCCGACCACGTAGGTCGGGAAGCCGAAGCCAAAGGACAGTTCGCCGACCGTGGTCCCGGTTCCGCTGATGGCCATCGTGCCCGCAGTCGTGCCGTCCGAAACCCAAAGTTCGTCTTCGTCCGCACCGCCATCGTCTGCGATGAACACAAACAGGTCGCCCAAGGTGGCCACGTCATCGACATAACTCGTCGCATAGTACGAGTTGGACGGGCCGGTGTTGATGTCAGCGACCAGCGACCAATCCCCGACGGTGCCGTCCGCGACATATGGTTCGATGCCGGTGCCGCTTCCTTCGACAAAGAAAGCGTACAGCAGATTGTCACCGGCCCCGCTTGCCTGGAAATACAGAACGTCGCCGCCCGTATTCTCGGCGACGTTCATCTCGGTCACGATGCCGGTCTCGGGGTCGTATCGGAAGAAATCGTTGTTCGAGTCGTAATCGTCGGCGCGCACCCAGACATCGCCCTGGAAGCCGAAGATATAGTCGATGGCGAAGCGCGGCGTACCGGCGCCGCCTCCCTTCTCCAGAACCAGTTCGATCGAAAGGTCGGGACGGACCCGATACAAAGCGTTGTCGTTCAGCACATACAGGCTGTCACCGACAACTTCGTACTCTTCGACCTCGTCGAAGAGCTTGATCGGCGCCCCGCCACCCTGCGTGATCGACAGGTCGAAGCGGCCGCTTTCAGAGTAGACCGTTTCGCCATTGAACTCGATGAACCCCTCGGGGTCTTCGACGTCGTCACCATCCGTGTCGAATAGGATCTGGCTGACAGCGCCGCCTTGCGAAAAGGCAAGATACTCTGATCCGCTGTCAGGCTTGGAACGGAACACGAAACCATCGCCGGCGGCGCTGAATCCGTTTGATCCGTTGCTTTCGGAAAGAACTTCGTTGGAGATTTGGTAGGTATAGTCAGCCTCCGGAACGTAGCCATAGACGCCGCGGCCGGACGGATCGTTGAATATGAGAACAGTGGTCATGACGCCCTCCCCCAAGGACAAATGAGTTACTCGTTAGTAATGCCGTTAAATTCTATGGACTTGCCTTTCATAAGCAATCGCCGCCCCTGAACTCGGACCGTTTTGCCCCCATAGGGGATCGTCCACGTCCAAACCGCACCCCCTTAGGGTTGAGCATTCCTTAGAATCATTCCAAACCTTGACGCTTCGCCCGGGAAACCGCATATCGGGGGTCTGATAGGGAGCACGCCATGTTCATCCAGACCGAATCGACTCCGAACCCCGCGACGCTGAAGTTTCTGCCCGGCCAGACCGTGCTGGACAGCGGCACCGCCGACTTCCCGTCGGTCGAGGCTGCCGAGAAGTCGCCGCTGGCGCGGCGTGTCTTCAATGTCGAGGGTGTGACTGGGGTATTCCTTGGGTCCGACTTCGTAACCGTGACCAAGGCCGAAGCGGTGGCTTGGGAACACGTGAAGCCCGCGATCCTTGGCGCCATCATGGAACATTTCCAGTCCGGCGAGGCCGTGATCGAGGGCGACGGCGCCGGCGCGGCTCATGCCGAGCATGACGGCCCGGACGGCGAGATCGTCGGCCAGATCAAGGAACTGCTGGACACCCGCGTGCGGCCCGCCGTGGCGCAGGACGGTGGCGACATCACGTTCCACGGCTTCGAGCGTGGCGTCGTCTATCTGCACATGCAGGGCGCCTGTGCCGGATGCCCGTCCTCGACCCTGACGCTGAAGATGGGGATCGAGAACCTGCTGCGGCACTACATCCCGGAAGTGACCGAGGTGCGCCCGGTTGCCTGACCCACTGGTTCTTGGCTTCGACACATCGGCCGCGCATTGCGCGGCCGTTTTGCTGCGGGGTGATAGCGTTCTGGCCGAGCGTCACGAAGAGATGGGCAAGGGTCAGGCCGAACGGTTGATGCCGATGCTGGAAGAGGTGCTGGCAGAGGGCGGCGCCGACTGGGCCGCGCTGGACCGGATCGGTGTCGGCGTCGGGCCGGGTAACTTCACCGGCATCCGTCTGTCCGTGTCCGCCGCGCGCGGTCTGGCGCTGGCCCTGAAGATCCCGGCGGTGGGCGTGTCGGTGCTGGACGCTTTGGCGCTGGGATCCAAGGGGCCGCTGGTCGCCTGCCTCGACGCGCGCCGCGGGAAGGTGTTTCTGCAAGTCTTCGGGCAGGCGGACAGTGCGCCGGTGATGGCTGATCTCGACGCCCTGCCCGACGGCCTTCAGGGCCTGCCCTGCATCGGCAGCGGCGCAGAGGCCGTCGCCGCGATCACCGGCGGTCCGGTGTATCCCGCCCGCTATGCCCCCGCGTCCGCCATCGCACGCATCGCGGCGGTCCGACCCGCGGATAACATCGACCGCCCTGCGCCGCTGTACCTGCGGCAGGCCGATGCCGCCCCCCCGCGCGATGCGCCGCCGGCGATCTTGCCGTGACGCCGGCCGATCTTGCGGCGCTGCATGGACGCTGTTTCGTCACGCCCCGCCCGTTCTCCGAGTCAGAGTTCGCGGCGTTGCTGGACACCAGTTCCGTCTTTCTTTGCGCCACCGCGCATGGGTTTGCCCTTGGCCGGGCGCTTGCCGGCGAAGCCGAGCTTTTGACGCTCGCCGTCGACCCCGACGCACGGCGGCAGGGGACCGGGCGCAGACTGATGGCCGACTTCCATGACAATGCGGTCCAGCGCGGCGCCGAGACCGTGTTCCTTGAGGTCGCCGAAGACAACGCTGCGGCGCGCGCGCTGTACACCGCTTGCGGATACGTCGAGGTCGGTCGCCGCAAGGCCTATTACCGTCACCCGGATGGAAGCCGCGTTGACGCACTGGTCATGCAAAAGGCACTTTCCGCAGCGTAGACCACGTTGACCGCATGTCTTCTCATACGAAAGATGACCATTCGGTAAAATTGCGGTTGACCGTCCCATTTGGCTTTGAACTAAATCCCTGTATCGTGGGAAAATGTCCTGCAAATGGGTGGCGCATACGAACGCCCCCCACAGCCAACTGGGAGAATTGAATGACCCTTCTCAAGAGCTTTCTGAGCGCCGGCGCCGTGTTCGCCGTCAGCGCCGCGGCGGCAATCGCCGAGCCCGGCCTGATCATCGACCTTGGCGGCAAGTTCGACAAATCGTTCAACGAAAGTGCTTTTAACGGCGCCACCCGCTGGGTCGAAGAGACCGGCGGCGAGTATCTCGAGACCGAACTGCAGTCGGAAGCGCAGCGCGAGCAGAACATGCGCCGCATGGCCGAGCGCGGCGCGAACCCGATCGTCGTGCTGGGATTCGCCAACGCGTCGACGCTGGAAGTGGTCGCACCCGACTACCCCGACACCATGTTCGCCATCGTCGACTCGGTCGTCGATCAGCCGAACGTGAAGTCGATCGTGTTCTCCGAGCATGAAGGCAGCTTCCTTGTCGGCATGATCGCCGGCCTGAAATCCGAATCCGGCACCGTCGGCTTTGTCGGCGGCATGGACGTTCCGCTGATCCGCAAGTTCGCTTGCGGCTATGCACAGGGCGTCAAGGCGGCCAACCCGGATGCGACCGTCATCTCGTCGATGACCGGCACCACGCCCACCGCATGGAACGACCCGGTGAAGGGCGGCGAACTGGCGAAGGCCCAGGTCAGCCAGGGCGCCGACGTGATCTATGCCGCCGCCGGCGGTACCGGCGTGGGCATCCTTCAGGCCGCGGCCGACGAAGGCGTGTTCTCGATCGGCGTCGACTCGAACCAGAACTTCATGCACCCCGGCTCGGTCCTGACCTCGATGCTGAAGCGCGTGGACAACGCGGTGTACGAGGTGTTCACGGGCGGCCTTGAGGGCTTCGAGCCCGGCATCACCGTGCTGGACCTGGAATCCGAGGGCGTCGGCTATGCCGTCGACGAGTTCAACGAGGAACTGATCACCGACGAAATCTCCAGCGCCGTGGAAGAAGCCAAGGCCGGCATCATCGCGGGCGAGATCGAGGTGCACGACTACACCTCGAACGACAGCTGCCCGGCTCTGACCTTCTGAGAATGAACGTGACGCAAGATACGGGGCGGCCTGACGGGGCCGCCCCTGCCATTGAACTGAAGGGCATCTCGAAGGCGTTCGGGCCCGTTCAGGCGAACAAAGACATTTCGATCCGGGTGATGCCCGGTACGATCCACGGCATCATCGGCGAGAACGGCGCGGGCAAGTCCACGCTGATGTCGATCATCTACGGCTTCTATCAGGCCGACAGCGGCGAGATCTGGGTCAACGGCAAGAAGACCGAGATCCGCGAACCGCAGCAGGCAATCGCCGCCGGGATCGGCATGGTTTTCCAGCATTTCAAGCTGGTGCAGAATTTCACGGTGCTCGAGAACGTCATTCTCGGCGCCGAAGACAGCGCCTTGTTGAAGACATCCGTCTCCAAGGCGCGGAACGAACTGAAGCGGCTTGCCAAGGAATACGAGCTGTCGGTGGACCCCGATGCGCTGATCGAAGAGATCGGCGTCGGGATGCAGCAGCGGGTCGAGATCCTGAAGGCGCTGTACCGTCAGGCCGACATCCTGATCCTTGACGAGCCGACCGGCGTTCTGACGCCCGCCGAGGCGGACCACCTGTTCCGCATCCTCGAAGGACTGCGCGCGCAGGGCAAGACCATCATCCTGATCACGCACAAACTGCGCGAGATCATGGAAATCACGGACACCGTCAGCGTCATGCGGCGCGGCGAGATGACCGCGACCGTAAAGACCGCCGAGACCGACCCCGAGGAACTGGCCGAACTGATGGTGGGCCGCAAGGTCCTGCTGCGGGTCGACAAGAAACCGGCCGAGCCGGGCCGCAAGGTGCTGGAGGTCGAGAACCTACGGGTTGTCGATGACGATGGCGTCGAGCGGCTGAAGGGTGTGTCTCTCGAAGTGCGCGCGGGCGAGATCCTGGGTATCGCGGGTGTCGCCGGAAACGGCCAGTCGGAACTGCTGGAGGTGCTGGGCGGCATCACCCGCGCGACCGGCACGGTGCGGATGAATGGCGAGGATATCGACCTGACAGGGGCAAAGTCCGACGGCCAGTCGCGACGCGCGCGTGGTATCGCGCATGTGCCCGAGGACCGGCAGCACCTTGGCCTGATCATGGAGTTCTTCGCGTGGGAGAACACCATCTTCGGCTATCACCACGACGACGCGTACCAGAAGAACGCCGTCCTGATGGACAACGCCGCGATCCGGGCCGAGACGCAGGCCAAGATGGACCGCTTCGACGTGCGCCCGCCGAACCCGAACCTGCCGGCCAAGTCGTTCTCTGGCGGGAACCAGCAGAAGATCGTCTGCGCCCGCGAGATCGAGCAGAACCCGGACCTTTTGCTGGTCGGCCAGCCGACGCGGGGCGTCGACATCGGCGCCATCGAGTTCATTCACAACCAGATCGTCGCCCTGCGCGATCAGGGGAAGGCCGTGCTGCTGGTGTCGGTCGAACTGGACGAGATCATGTCGTTGTCGGACCGCGTCGCGGTGATGTTCGACGGACAGATCATGGGCGAACGGCTTCCGTCCGAGACGGACGAGCGCGAACTGGGCCTGCTGATGGCCGGCATCACGGACACGACCAAGGATGTCGCCGTGGACGAGGTGGAAGCGAACCTCGCTCAGTCTCAGGGGAAGGTGACCTGATGAAAGGAATTGTTAACGTGGCTGTGCGAGCCATATCCCCGAAAGAGGAGTTCGACCATGCGCTTGCACGACGTTTCCGGCCCGATCTGCCTTCGGCCGCCACCCGCCGGTACCCGCGACCCGATGGCGTCGCTGCTGTTCGCAAGCTCTTGGACGCTGCTGGGCGCGGCGCTGCTGATCCTGCTGGGCTGACGCCGGCCACCTTCGCGGGGGCGGTGCGATGACCAAGATCCCGGCTTGGGTGGACATCGCCCTTATCCCGTTCATCAACCTGCTGCTGGCGCTGATCGTGTCGGGGCTGGTGATCCTTTACATTGGCGAGAACCCGTTCGAGGCGATCTCGATCATGGTCAACGGCGCTATCGGCTCGGCCTATGGCTGGGGCTACACGCTGTATTACGCCACCAACTTCATCTTTACCGGCCTTGCGGTGGCCGTCGCGTATCAGGCGCGGTTCTTCAACATCGGGGGCGAAGGACAGGCCGCCATCGGCAGCCTTGGCGTCGCACTGGTGTGCCTTGCCGTGCCGTGGCCGCACTGGCTGCTGGCGCTGCCCGCCGCAATCATCATCGGCGCGCTGTTCGGCGCGGCGTGGGCGGCGATCCCGGCCTATTTGCAGGCGAAGCGCGGCAGCCACATCGTGATCACCACGATCATGTTCAACTTCATCGCCTCGGCGCTGCTGGTCTACCTGCTGGTCAACGTCATGAAGCCCGCGGGCGTGATGGCACCGGAAACCGCGCGGTTCCCCGAGGGCGCGCACCTTCCCAACGGCTACGACATGTTCTCGTGGCTGGGCTTCTCGCGCTCCGCCCCGATGAATGTCACCTTCTTCGTTGCGGTGGCGTGCTGCGTTCTGGTCTACCTGCTGATCTGGCGCACGCGGCTGGGCTACCAGATCCGCGCCTTCGGCCAGTCCGAGAAGGCGGCCGTCTATGCCGGCATCAACCCGGTGAAGATCACCATGATCACGATGCTGATCTCGGGCGGGCTGGCGGGCCTGATGGGTATCAACGCGGTGATGGGCGAGGCCGAGCGTCTTGTCATCGACCCGGTACAGGGCGCGGGCTTTGTCGGCATCGCGGTGGCCCTGATGGGCCGCAATCACCCGCTGGGCGTATTCCTTGCGGGGCTGCTGTTCGGGATGCTCTATCAGGGCGGCGGCGAGCTGGAATTCGAGATCCCGGCGGTCAGCCGCGAAATGATCCTCGTGATTCAGGCAATGGTGATCCTGTTCACCGGAGCGCTGGACAACATGATACGGCGACCGTTCGAGAAGTTCTTTGCGCGGCAGCAGAAGGCGGGGGCGTAGACCATGGACTGGGCAACCATCATCCCGATCCTCGACGCGACGCTGCGGGCGGCAACGCCGTTGCTGTTCGTTTGCCTTGCGGGCCTGTTCTCTGAACGCTCGGGCATCATCGACATCGGGCTGGAGGGGAAGCTGCTGATCTCGGCCTTCTTCTCGGCCTCGATCGCGGCGATGACAAACTCGGTCTGGCTCGGCCTTCTGGCGGGTATCGGCGCGTCGCTGGGGCTGTCGCTGATCCATGGCGTCGCCTCGATCACCTTCCGTGGCAACCAGCTTATTTCGGGCGTGGCGCTGAACTTCCTCGCCTCTGGCCTTACGGTCGTGATCGGCGAGAACTGGTTTGGTCTTGGCGGGCGCACGCCCCAGCTAGAGGGACCCGGACGCTTCCAGCCCATCGACCTGCCCGGCGCCTATGCGCTGCAGGACGTCCCGGTGATCGGCCCAATCTATTCCGGCCTGATCTCGGGGCACACGATCCTTGTCTACGGAGCCTTCGTGACCGTCGCGCTGACGTGGTGGGTGCTGTACCGCACCCGCTTTGGCCTGCACCTGCGCGCGGTGGGCGAGAACCCGGAATCGGTGGACACCGCCGGCATCTCGGTCACCCGGCTGCGCTATGCCGCCATCGTCATCGCCGGCGTCCTGTGTGGCATCGGCGGCGCCTACCTTGCCACCGGCCTTGCCGCGGGCTTCGTGAAGGAAATGAGCGCGGGGCGCGGCTATATCGCGCTGGCGGCGCTGATCTTCGCCAAGTGGCGGCCGTGGTACGCGCTGGGGGCCTGCCTGCTGTTCGGCTTCCTCGACGCCATCGGCAACCGGTTCCAGAACATCGAACTGCTGGGCATCAACATCCCGACGCAGTTCATGCAGGCGCTGCCCTATATCCTGACGGTGGTGATCCTTGCCGGCTTCGTCGGCAAGGCGATCCCGCCGCGCGCGGGCGGCCAGCCCTATGTGAAGGAGCGGTAGGGTGATGGGGTGAAACCCCATCCTACGAATGGACGGAGCAAGACGATAATGAGCGATCCGCAATCCCTTGCGGCCCTGATCCGCGACCGTGCCGGTGACGCGGCCCCTGCCTTCGGGCTGGTGCTGGGGTCCGGCCTTGGCCACCTTGCCGAAGCCGTGGACGGAGTCGCCATCGACTATACCGACCTGCCCGGCTTCCCGCATGCGGGCGTCAGCGGTCACAATCCAAAGCTGGTGGTCGGCGATCTCGAAGGCTGCCGCGTCGCCGTGTTCGGCGGGCGGGCGCATTACTATGAAAGCGGGCGCGGCGATGCGATGCGTCTGCCCTTGGAGGTGCTGAAGGAACTGGGCGCGGGCGGGCTGATCCTGACCAACGCCGCCGGTTCGATGCGGCCCGACATTCCGCCGGGCGACCTGATGCTGCTGTCGGACCACATCAACTTTTCGGGCCTGAACCCCCTGATCGGTGAGCCGACGGACGCGCGGTTCGTGCCGATGAAGGACGCCTATGACCCCGAGATGCGCGCGGCGCTGACGGCCTCTGCCGAAGCCGAGGGAATCGACCTGAAGGACGGTGTCTATGCATGGTACTCCGGCCCGTCGTTCGAGACCCCGGCCGAGATCAAGGCGATCCGAATCCTTGGCGCGGACGCGGTGGGCATGTCGACGGTGCCCGAAGTCATCCTTGCCCGCTTCCTTGGCCTGAAGGTCGCCGCGATCTCGACCATCACCAACATGGCCGCCGGGATGAGCGACGAAGCGATCAGCCACGAGCACACCAAGGCGATGGCGCCGCTGGGCGCTGCGAAACTGGAACGCATTCTCAGGGGCTTTCTGCGCACGAAGGCGGCGGCATAACCTGACGGATATGCCGCACGCGGCAAATTGTATGGGCTGGCATTTGACTAGGACTCGGCAATCGGGTCATTAAACGAGCACCCGCCGAACGCACTGGGTGCCCATGCAGATCTACCTCCCCATCGCCGAGGTATCGGTAAACGCCTTCCTTTTGCTGGGGCTGGGCGGGATCGTGGGCTTGTTGTCCGGCATGTTCGGCGTCGGCGGCGGGTTCCTTCTGACACCGCTGCTGTTCTTTACCGGCATCCCGCCCGCCGTTGCGGTGGCGACCGGCGCGAACCAGATCGTCGCCTCGTCCTTTTCCGGCCTGCTTGCGCACCTGAAACGCAAGACGGTCGACATGCGGATGGGCTGCGTGTTGCTGGCGGGCGGTCTGGTCGGGTCGGCGGCGGGGGTGCAGGTGTTCGCCTACCTGCGCACCCTCGGGCAGGTCGATCTTCTGGTGACCCTGTTCTACGTCGTGTTCCTTGGCATCATCGGTGCGCTGATGTTCGTCGAGAGCCTGAACGCGCTTTTGAAGACGCGCTCGGGCAAGCTGCCGAAGCGGAAAAAACACAACTGGGTCCACAACCTGCCGTTCAAGATGAAGTTCCGGACCTCGGGGCTGTATATCTCGGTGATCCCGCCGCTGCTGGTCGGGCTGCTGGTCGGCGTACTGGCCGCGATCATGGGCGTGGGCGGCGGCTTCATCATGGTGCCCGCGATGATCTACCTGTTGGGGATGCCGACAAAGGTCGTCGTCGGCACCTCGCTGTTCCAGATCATCTTCGTTTCGGGCGCCACGACGCTGATGCATGCGACGACGAACTATTCCGTCGACATGCTGCTGGCCCTGGTTCTGATCGTGGGCGGTGTCATAGGCGCGCAGATCGGCACCCGCATCGCCGTTTACCTGCGCGGCGAACAGTTGCGCATCCTGCTGGCCCTGCTGGTTCTGGCGGTCTGTATCAAGCTGGCGCTGGACCTGCTGCTGGAACCGTCCGAGCTGTACTCGATCGCACCGGTACGGGAGGGCTGAGGCGATGCGTTGGCTGCTTCTGATCCTGATGCTTCTGGCCCCTGCCGCCCGCGCGGACGAAAGCGTCGTTGCCGGGATGAGCCAGAACCGCGTGTCGATCACCGCGAACTTCGACGGATCCGAGATCCTGATCTTCGGCGCGGTGAAGCGGTTCCAGCCGATCCCGGACGAGGTCGCACCACTGGAGGTGGTCATCACCGTCGCCGGGCCGTCGGTTCCCGTCACCGTCTGGCGCAAGGAACGCGTGGCCGGCATCTGGGTGAACACCGATGCGGTCGAGGTCGACCGCGCGCCCAGCTTCTACGCCGTCGCGACCTCTGGCCCGTTCTACGAGGTGATGTCCAACGTCGAGGATCTGCGCCACAAGGTGTCCCTGACCCGCGCGATCCGCTCGGTCGGGGCGCCTGCCACTGTGGCGGACGCAAGCCAGTTCACCGCGGCGCTGATGCGCATCCGCGAGCGGTCCGACCTGTACCAGCTGCACGAAGGCACGGTCGAAGTGCGGGAAGAGACGCTGTTCCGCACCTCGGTCGGACTGCCGGCGAACCTGCACGAGGGCAATTACACCACCCGTATTTTCCTGACCCGCGGCGGCACAGTGGTCGATGCGTTCGAGACGGTGATCTACGTGCAGAAGGTCGGGCTGGAGCGCTGGCTGTACGTGTTGGCGCAGGAGCAGGCGCTGATCTACGGGCTTCTGTCCATCGCGCTGGCAATTGCCGCGGGCTGGCTGGCTTCTGCGGTGTTCCGCTACCTGCGCAGCTGACGGCGTCCGGCCGCTACATCAGGTCCGGCAGGTCGCAATGGACGCTGCGCTCCATCGTGCAGCACATGGCGCGCGCCTTGGGGCCGTAGGGTCCGCCATAGCAGGCAAGCCCGCGCGGGGCTTCAGGATCGGTCACACGGAACCACGCCCCCAGCCCGCCAAGGTCGCGGGACGACAGGCCGTTCAGGTGCTCGATGGTCGCCGCGGCGCGCGCGGGGTCGGGGCGGCGCGGCACCTCGTGGACGCCCTTCAGCGGCACCGCTTCCAACGCGGCAAGGCGGACGTCGCCGCCCTTCACCTCGAAGTACGCCTTGCCCATCAGGCCATAGTCGTGCCCCAGCGGGCGGCTGTCCTTTTCAGCGCCGCCGATGAACAGGAAGTTGCCCAGCGAGTAGAAGATCGCGGCATTGTCGGCCGGGCGCGCTTCGACCGCGCGGACCACGTGGGGGTGGTGGCCGATCACAAGGTTGACGCCCGCCTCTTCGACCGCGCGGCGGAACAGGTCGGCCTGCCCCCAGCCAAGGCCGATGTCGTTCTCGGTACCCCAGTGGACCGACAGCATCTTGATCTCGGCGTCGGTGCGGCGCAGCGCGTCGAGGATGCGGTCGTAGTCGCCGATATAGGCCATTCCCGACCGGCCCGGTCCGGGCCCATAGGCGCCAGAGCCGAAGGACATCGCCGACAGGGCGACGCGGATGCCTTTCACCGTGATGACCTTGGGCTCGTAAGGTGTCTGGTCCGGCCCGACGCCGGCGAACAACAGCGGACGATCGACGCGGTCCTCGGACGAGAAGAACGCATGCGTCATCTCAAGCCCGGGCCAGCCGTGGTCCCACGAATGGTTGTTGGCCAGCGCGAAGGCGTTGACGCCAAGATCCATCAGGTGCCGGAATTGGTCCGGGTGGCTGCGGAAGACGAACTGCTTGCCCTGCGGGATGCCGTCGTAATAGCCGACCACCGTCTCGACATTCACGAAGTTGACGTCGCCGGTCCACTCTGTGCGGACGGTGGCGGTCAGGTCGTCCAGCGTGTGGGTGCCCCATTTGCGCACAAGGGCGGGGTTCGGGGTCTGGTGCGACCCGGCAAAGTTGGTGTCACCGGCGAAGGTGATGACGATCTCCTGCGCGGGGGCGGCCATGGGCACGCCCAGCAGGCCCACCCACACGGCGAGCGTTCGGCAAATCCCGCGCAGGCGGCTCACAGATCGTCCCGGAAGATCACGAACAACGCGGAATAGCCGGGCTTGGTCAGCCGCTCGCCCGCCTCGTCGAAATGGAAGCTGCCGTCGCGGGTGTAGTTCCAGCGCACGTTCCAGTTCTGCTCTGGCTCGGACGTGAAGTAGCGCGGCACCGAGGCGGACCACAAAGGCGAGCCTTCTCCCGGCGCGCCGTCACCGTGGAACATCGACCAGATCGCGTCGGCGTTGGGCTGTTCCATTCGGATGCAGCCATGGCTGTCGGGGCGGCCCAGCAGCGAATACTTCGACTGCGTCGTGCCGTGCATCGCCACGCCCGAGATCCGGCCGCCACTGTAATGCAGGTCGATGAAGATCGAGTTGTACATGCCGGGCGCGCCCCAGCCCCGGACATGGCGATAGGCGCGGTCGTCGACGTTGAACACGCCCAACGGCGTCGGGCCAGAGCGGTTGTCGCCCTGATAGTACCGGCCCGTCGAGACCGGCCACGAGTATTCCGGCGTGGCATCGCCCCACAGCTCGGGGTCGTGCAGCGCCAGTTTCCAACCGCTTGCGGTGCCCGAGGGGGCGCGTTCGATGATCCACATCTTCTGCGCCCCCGGCCCGGACAGCGCGGCATTGATGTAAATGACATGGCTATAGGCAAGATCGATCCGGGAAGGCGGGATGAAAGCCATCCCATCAGGCAGCGCACCGGGCCGCCCCAGACCCTCGAGATAATCGATGCCGACGCCCGGGGTCTCTATCCCCAGCGCGGGCCGCGCGACAAATGCCGCGCCAATGGCCAAAGCCATTCGTCTTGAAAAGTCCATATCACAGCAATCCCAGGCCTCTGTGAATTGCCATGCGCATGGACCCAAAGACATCCGGCAGCGAAAGACCGGCTTTCCAGTCTTCCAGCACGACAACCCCGGCGATGATCGTATCGTCGAGTGACCCTAGGTCCATCATGTTGAAAACCGCATCCAGGAACCGCTCTCCCGAAAGTAGCCAAGCTGCAACAAGTGCGGCGAAGCAGGCGAGTGTGAAGCGGGTCATCTGGCTCATCTTGGTCTCAGAACTGGAAATAAATGAAGGGTGCGACGCCTTCTTGTGCCGTTGCGAACAAAGTGAAGATACCGATTCCGAGAATCAGTGCCTGTATTACAGGGCCGAGTCTGGCCAGGGTCATCGTCGCCCGGTCTCGCCAGGACAGCGGCAGCCAGTTCATCACGAAGCCCACCGCGATCAAGGCCCAGACCGTCATCGTCAGTTCGGGCGCGGCGTAGCCCTCGGTCTTGCCGAAGGCGGCAAGCATCGACAACGTGTCGGGGAAGGTGTGCGCCCTGAAGGGGATCCACAACAGGGCGACGATCACGAAGGTCACGGCGATGGCCAGCAGACGCGGTAGCGCGACGTTCATTCCTCGGAAGCCGCGCTCTACCGCCTGCCCCGCGCCGTGCAGGAAACCCCACAGGATGAAATTCCATCCGGCCCCGTGCCAAAGCCCGGCCAGCGTCATCGTCAGGATCAGCGTGAAAGTCCGGCGCGGCGCACCGCCCTTGCCGCCGCCAAGCGGGATGTAAAGATAGTCCCTGATCCACGTCGACAGCGAGATGTGCCAGCGCTGCCAGAAGTCGCGCAGGCAGTCGGCGCGGTAGGGCTGGTTGAAGTTGCGGTTGAACTCGTACCCCAGCAACAGCGCGACGCCGATCGCAATGTCCGAGTAGCCGGAGAAGTCGCAGTAGATCTGGATCGCATAGCCCAGCGTCGCCGCCAGCGCGGACAGCCAGTATTGCCCGTCCGGCAGCCCGTAGGCGGGATCGACCAGCAGCACGGACAGGTAGTTCGCGACAACCATCTTCTTGAACAGGCCCGACAGGATCAGCACCACCGCCGTCGCCCGTGCGGCGGCATCGGGGCGGCGCGGGTTGTCGAGCTGCGGCAGGAAATGCGCGGCCCGCACGATGGGGCCCGCGACAAGCTGCGGGAAGAACGAGATGAACAGCGCCACGTCGAACGGATTGCGGCAGGGCGGGATATGGCCGCGGTCGACGTCCATCACATAGCTGATGGCCTGGAAGGTGTAGAACGAAATCCCGACCGGCAGGATCACCGTCATCCATGTCAGATCGCGGGCAAAGGCGGTGTCCTGCGTCAACGCCTGCAGCTGGAACATGAAGAAGTCGAAGTATTTGAAAACCGCCAGCACACCCAGCATCGCGGCGATGCTTGCGACCTTCGACAACCGGCGCAGCCCCGGCACCCGCACACCCAGCCCGGCGGCCCAAGCCACCAGCGAGACGAAGGCCATCAGCAGCACAAAGCGTGGGTCCCACGCGGCATAGAAAACGTAAGAGGCCAGAAGCAGCATGCCCTTGCGCAGGGCATTGCTGTTCCAGAATAGCCCGTTCAGCGCCAGGACAACGGCGAAGAACCCGATGAACTGGAGCGTCGGGAAGACCATGGTTTATTGCAGGCCCGCAACCTCCACCGAGGGCGGATTGAAGATGCCGGGATTGTCCCGTTCGATCGCCCGCAGGATGTTGTCCACCACAAGGTAGTACCCGTTCGCGGTGAAGTGCGATCCGTCACCGGCGCGAATGGTGGTGCCGCCGGCGGTTGTGATGAACTCGCCACTGGGACCTGCCGCGAAGGCGGGGATCGAGATGAAATGCGCGCCGGCCTTCAACGCCTCTTCGCGGAACCAGACGTTCGCGCGGGTCAGCAACGAGTTGCGGTGCGCGTCACGGTCGGGTGCCGGCCCAAGCCAATAGACGACGGCGCCGGTTGCGGCGGCGGCCTGAAGCATCTTGCGCGCCTCGCCGCGATAGGCGGCTTCCCATTCCGGCGTGTCGTAAGGCACCGACCCGCCGCCCGCATAACGCAGCGGCTGGTTGTCGTTGGCGCCGAAGTGGAAGACGACCACGTCCGGGCGGTTGGCGGCGGCCATCGCGGCGAAATTGCCGGGCCAGTCGTAGAAGTCGCCCCGCGCAAGACCGGTCGAGGTCTTGCCGCGATTGTCGACGCTGATCGGCAGCCCGCGGTTCGCGACGCGCTGTTTCATGAAGATGCCGAACCCATCGGCAAGGCTGTCGCCGACGATCATCATCCGCAGCGGCGTTTCCGGCGACACGGCGCGCGTCACCTTGGCCGGGATCGCACCGCCGGTGGGGGCGAAGAAGGCCTGACGATTCGAGCTGGGCGGCGGAGTGGTCACGGTCGTCTCGGTCTCGGCGGTGGTTTCAGGCGCTGGAGAGTGAAACTCGACCGACAGATCCTGCGCGCCCGCGGATCGCGGCGGGGTGCTGCAGGCGGTCAGAAGAACCAATACGACGGGCAGTAGCGCCTTACTGAAGTTGTACATCTTGCAATGCGATCCTGCGATTATGATTCTCGATGACCTTGTCGAGGTCCGCAAGCACGACGCTGGCGACATAGTCATAGCCCGGCTTCGTGAAGTGAACCTTGTCGGCGGCACGCAGCTGCATCAGCCGGCCCTCGAAATTCCCGTTCATCGAGAAATCGCCGGTGCCGAAGGTGGTCAGTTCATGGATGTCGACGAACGTGCCGCCGGTCTTGCGCACGGCGGCGGACTGAAGCTGCGAGATGATCCGGTAGGACGGCTCCCAGCTGGTATTGCCGACGATCGGCAGGCCGACCCAGTACAGCTTGGCCGAGTTGGCCTCCAGCGTGCGGGCAAGCGTCACGACGCGCTGCTGGTACAGCGCGTTCCAGACCTCGGTGTTGAAGCTTTCGCGGGTGCGGCCGTTGCGGATCGTGGTGATGTCGTTGGCGCCCATCTGGACGATAACGATGTCGTTCGACTTGTCCTGCGGCTGGCCGGCCTTGGTCAGGTACCGGTGAATCCAGTCCTGATCCGACGTCTTCGCTAGCCCGTCCGAAACGGCGGTCAGGCGCACGACGTTCATCGTGTCGCACTGGGCGAAGACCCGGTACAGCGACGACCAAAGACCGTCGGCAAGGCTGTCGCCCAGCACGACGACGCGCATGGGCGTCTTCGGGCAGGACGGCGCGTCCAGTGCCTGCGCCGGGCTCATTGCCGAGACCAGCGCCGAAAGGCCCAGAATGGCCCCCAAAAGGTATTTCCTCATGCCTGCCCCCTCTCGGTTCTCGCTCGTGCTCAGCCCTGCCCCGTCAGAGAGTCCGCGTATTCGCGGATCGCTGACACCGTGCCCGGACCGGGTACCCCATCGACCCGGCCGCGGTACAGGCCCGCGTCTCTCAATTTGGACTGAATGATCCGCACGACCTCGCGATCCCGGTTGTTCAGCTGTGTTGTCAGGCGGTCGGTCGCGGTCGGGTCGCCCTGTTGAAGAGCATCCCAGTACAGATCGGCAGCCAGTTCAGCACTGGCAATACCGTTCACGCCGCGTTCGTGCAACTCGGCAAGGAAGGAATAGGCATGCGTGTAGCCCTGTTCCACCGCCTTGCGCAGCCACTGGGCGGCCATGTCGTCGTTCTGTGCGACGCCGGTCCCGGTCAGGTAGTAATAGCCGACGAAAAACTCTGCCAGAGGGTTCCCCTGATCCGCGACGGCCTTGGCGACGGCGAAGGCATCGGGTCCGGATTTGCCCGGAACGAGGTCCTTGGAATAGATCACCGTCAGGATCTCGTGGCTAAGCCAGTCACCCATCGCGGCACCCTTCGCCGCCAGTTCCTCGACCTTGTCGAGATCCACGACGGCGCCGCCCTGCGGCGAGTAGAAGCTGTAGGCGGCCAGACCGTAAGCGGCGGGAACTTCCTGTTCCATCCCAAAGGCATAAGCCTCTTTCGCGGCCTCGAAATCGCCGGCGGCTTGCGCGATGCGGCCCAGCGTGGTGCGCAGCAGACCGTCCTCGGGAAACTCGCGCAGGGCTTCTTCGCAGACGTTCACCGCGCGGGCCTGATCGATGTCTTCCAGCTTGCGCGGTCCCTCGAACTGCGGAAGCCCGGCAAGCGCGAGGCACGGCTCGCGCATCGAATCGAGCTTCGAGATCATCGCGAGGGTCTGGGACACCTCGGCCTCGCCGTCACAGACGGTACAGGACCGCATGTATTTTTCCAGACGGGCGGGATTCCGCGTACGCACCGCCTCGGCAAGCAGAGCGCGCTCTTTCTGATAGGCCTCGTCCGTCTCGATCTGTTCGATCAGTTGTTCGGCCTCGGCGCGGTAGGTGCAGGCGACGCAGCTTTCGGCATAGGACCGCAGCGCCGCCAGATCGCCCGCCTCGCGCGCCGCGGCGAAATCGGACTGTTCCTGCGAATAGGCGGCGGCTTTCGCCTCGATCAGGTCGATCATCGACGTCGCCTCGTCCCGATGGGCGCACAGGACGCAGTTCTCGACGTAGATCGCCAGCCGCTCGCGGCTTTCGTCCTGCTTGATGCGGTCCCAGATTTCCTGTTCCAGCATCGCTGTGCGGGTCTCGTCCTCCATCGCCTTCATCCGTCCGGCGAGTTCGGCCTCGTTCGGACAATAGACGCAGGATTCGAGGAATGTCTGCACGCTGCCGATGTCATCCGATTCCATCAGGAACATCGCCTCGAACGTCTCGTGGTACAGGCGATTCTCCATCTCGACGAACGGCGCCGCGGGCTGGCCGACGACCGCGTGCTCCGGATCGTCGGTCGATTTCAGGATCAGGCTGTAAGCCGGCCCGCAGCCACGCGCGTCGGCGCGGCCCAGCGCTTCGGTCAGAAAGGTCTCGACCTCGGCCATGGTCGACACGCCATCGGCATCGCCGAACGGCGCACGGTCGGCCATGCCACTGACGACGCTATAGTGCAGCGGCTGCCCGGCGGCGCAGTCTGCCGCACCGGCGCCTTCCACCATCAGCACCATCATGTCGAAGCCAAGCTGGTCCAGAACGGTCTGAAGCTCGGGCACAGCACGGGGAAAGTCGTCGTTCTCGTCGACGATGTGCAGGAAGCCGACGTGCCGGTTCAGCGGATCGAACGCCTGAACGGCGGACCCAAGGCGGCTGGCAAAATCCTCGGGCGTGAAGTCGCCCTCGCCCAGACCAAGACGGAAGCCCTCGGCATTCGCGGTCAAAGTCGCACGGGCGACAAGAAAGAATTGTTCGAACTGCTTGCCGGTTTCGGTCGGCGTCGACACGAAAGTGGACACCGGATTGGCGCGCAGCCGGGCAGCGAAGACTTCCTGCCGCACGGCGTCGGCCTCGGGAAGCGCGCCGATGGCGATCACGGGGGCGTCGGCGGGCAGTCCCTTTTCAAGACCGGCCTCGGGGGCGGCCCCGACGAACAGGATCTGCATACGCGGGTCTTCCTCGGCGGCGCGGGCGGGCGCGGCGATGGAGACGGCGAAAAGCGTCAGAATGGACGCGAAAGTTCTGAAAGAGCGAGCCAGGGGCACAGGAAAACTCCTCATGGGCGCTGCGGAGGGTTCCGCATCGAGGCAAGACGACGGTAGTGCCGTGTACCCTATCCGACAACCGGCAGTCCCGGACCTCCCCGGTTTTGTGATCGGAGTCCCGCCTAGCGCCGGACGGAATGTTGCAGCCCGGGCACAAACAGCGGCACGGGAAGCTATCCACAGGCCCGGTTTCGCGCGGAATGACAGCAGTTGAAAGGGAATCAGTTAACGACCGGGTGCCGCCCACCCGCCGCGGTATTCTCGAAAGCGACTGCGGAAATCTTTCTCTTTCATGCACTTCCGCGAATGCATTCGATTTACGCCCGTTGCCGCTCATTGCCGCGCATTCGGACGGCCGACACGTGGCGAACGTGACGTCTCGGGCAACCTTCTTGACACTGGCGAAACCTCTGCGGCTAATCCCGCCGAAGATTGACTGGAAGACATGCCATGGCCAAGACCCTCGACCTGATCTCGCCGATTGACGGTTCCGTATACCTGACCCGCGAGGTCCTGAGCCTCGACGCGGCGGTGGACGCCGCCGCCCGCGCCCGCGTTGCACAGCCCGGCTGGGCCGCTTTGCCGCTGGAAGACCGCGTCGCGATGGTGCGCAAGGCGAACGAGATCATCGGCGCCTCGACCGACCGCATGGCGCTGGAACTGGCGCACCAGATGGGCCGCCCCGTCCGCTATGGCGGCGAGTTCGGCGGGTTCAGCGAGCGTCTGACCTACATGGCCGACATCGCCGCCGAGGGGCTGGCCGATGACGTGATCGAGGACAGCGACACCGCCCGCCGCGTGCTGAAGCGGGTTCCGTGGGGCACGGTGCTGGTCATCGCGCCGTGGAACTATCCCTACATGACCGCGATCAACACCATCGCGCCCGCGCTGATCGCCGGAAACACGGTGATCCTGAAGCACGCGCAGCAGACGCTGCAGGTCGGCGAAAGGCTGGCCGAAGCCCTGCACGAAGCCGGCGTGCCGGCGGACGTGTTCCAGAACGTCGTGATCGACCATGACACCACCGGCGCCCTGATCGCGGACCGTCATGTGGATTTCGTGAACTTCACCGGCTCGGTTGGTGGCGGGCAGGCCATCGAGCGCGCGGCAGCCGGCACCTTCATCCCGGTCTCGACCGAACTGGGCGGCAAGGACCCGGGCTATGTCCGGGCCGACGCAGACGTCGAAAAGGCGGTCGACGGGCTGATGGACGGGGCGATCTTCAATTCGGGCCAGTGCTGCTGCGGGATCGAGCGCATTTACGTGCACGAAAGCCTTTACGACGCCTTCGTCGAAAAAGCCGTCGCGTGGGCCGGGGTGCAGGTGCTGGGCAATCCGCTGCTGCCGGAAACCACGCTTGGACCGATGGCGCATGTCCGCTTCGCCGCCGAGGCGCGCGCGCAGGTGGCCGAGGCTGTCGAAGCGGGCGCGACCGCGCACATCGCCAAGATGCCCGCCGATGATGGCGCCGCCTATCTGACGCCGCAGGTGCTGACCGGCGTCACCCACGACATGCGCGTCATGCGCGACGAGACCTTCGGGCCTGTGGTGGGCATCATGCCGGTGAAAGACGACGACGAGGCCATCGCGCTGATGAACGACTGCCGTTTCGGGCTGACCGCCTCGATCTGGACGAACGACCCCGCCGCCGCCGAAGAGATCGGCGACCGGCTGGAAACCGGCACGGTCTTTCTGAACCGCTGCGACTATCTCGACCCGGCGCTGTGCTGGACGGGCTGCAAGGACACCGGCCGTGGCGCGGGGCTGTCCAAGCTGGCCTATCAGGCGCTGACCCGGCCGAAATCCTACCATCTGAAGAAGGCGTAGACATGTCCCCTACCGCGAACTGGTCCTATCCCACCGCCGTCCGCTTTGGCGCCGGCCGCATTTCCGAGATCGCCGAGGCCTGCCTTGCCTCCGGGATCTCGAAACCGCTGCTGGTCACCGACCGCGGTCTTGCCGGGATGGAGATTACCGCGAAGACGCTGGACCTTGTCGAGGCGGCGGGACTTGGCCGCGCGCTGTATGCCGAGGTCGATCCGAACCCGTCCGACACCAATCTTGAAGCGGCGCTGAAGGTTTACCGCGAGGGCGGCTATGATGGCGTGATCGCATTCGGCGGCGGCTCGGGTCTCGATCTGGCGAAGACGCTGGCGTTCATGGCGGGCCAGACCCGGCCGGTCTGGGACTTCGAGGACATCGGCGACTGGTGGACACGCGCCGATCCGGCAGGCATCCACCCGATCGTTGCGGTGCCGACCACCGCCGGCACCGGGTCCGAGGTGGGCCGCGCCACGGTTCTGACCAACACCGCGAGCCACGAGAAGAAGATCATCTTCCACCCGAAGATGCTGCCTTCTATCGTGATCTGCGATCCCGAACTGACCGTCGGCATGCCCAAGCACATCACGGCGGGCACCGGGCTTGACGCGTTCGCACACTGTGTCGAGGCCTATTCCTCGCCGCACTACCACCCGATGAGCCAGGGCATCGCGCTGGAAGGGATGCGGCTGGTGAAGGAATACCTGCCCCGCGCCTATGCGGATGGCACCGACATCGAGGCGCGGGCCGAGATGATGAGCGCCGCCGCGATGGGAGCGACGGCGTTCCAGAAGGGGCTTGGCGCGATCCATTCGCTCAGCCACCCGATCGGCGCGCATCACCACACCCACCACGGCACAACCAACGCTGTGTTCATGCCGGTGGTGCTGAAGTTCAATGCCGACGCCATCCGCGGCAGGTTCGACCGCGCGGCGGCTTATCTTGGAATCGCGGGCGGCTTCGACGGGTTCTGCGACTTCGTCGATGACTTCAACGACAGCCTCGGCATTCCCAAGACCCTGTCGGCGCTGGGAGTCGAGAACCCGGATCTGGACGTGCTGACGGCTGATGCGCTGAAGGACCCGTCCTGCGGCGGCAACCCGGTGAAGATGACCGCCGAGAACACGCGCCCGCTGTACGAAGCGGTGCTTTGAGAATGCTGCGCCGCAGCTAGGCTGCGGCGCCATTCACCTACCAGATGTAGTGTTTATGGCGAGATTTTTGCCGTTCGCTTAAACGCGCGTCGCAAACATCGCTTAATCTTTAGGCGCACCACCCGGACGAGAGTGCTGCGCGCGCGAAAAATCTTGGTGTTCACCGAAGCCAGCGCCATTCTCGAAGGTGCAGAGCGTGACGGGTCCGCCCTCTCCTCCTCCTCCCGAGGGTCTGACCCAAGGCATGCTGCCCGCCCGGCACACCGGGCGGGTTCATGGCGGGGCGATCCCCGGAGAGTGCTGCGACAAAGGGTCTGACCGGCCTCTCCGTATACCGCCCCGGTCTCACCCCCTTTTTCACGGAAAGCCTATTCGGCGGCCAAAGGCACCTCGGAACGCCCGATTGCGGTAAGCTCTGCCACGACCCCACGGATCAGAGTGCGGAACCGGTCGAAGTCAGAGTTCGGTCGCACCAGCCGCTCGTTCATGTAAAGCGAGCGGTCGATCTCGACCTGCACCACGTGCTGACGCCGCGAGGGCCGGCCATAGTGCTGCGCCGTGTAGGCGCCGGCGAAGGGAGAGTTGCGCACCACGCGCAGCCCGGCCCCGGCAAAGGCGGCCTCGATCCGTTCGACGATCGCGCCATCGGCGGCGGCGCCGAACCGGTCGCCCAGCACGATCTGCGGATGCGGAGTGCCACGGGTGCCGACGCTGTCGATCGCCTCGTGCGGCATCGAGTGGCAGTCGATCAGGATCGCCTCGCCATGCTGCGCGCGGGTTTCGTCCAGCAGCTTCTGCAGCCGCTCGTGATAGGGGCGCCAGTGATCGCGCAGCCGCTCGTGCGCTTCTTCAAGCGAAAGCTTGCCGCGATAGATCGCGCGCCCGTTCGCGACGACACGGGGAATCACCCCAAGGCCCGACGTGACGCGCGGGTTATGCGAACTGCGCCGCACACCTTCGATCAGCGCGGGATCCAGTTCCTCGGCACTGCGGTTCAGGTCGATGTAGGCGCGGGGCGCCGTGGCCGCGAGCAGCGGAGCACCGTATTCGGCGGCGCAGTCGAACAGTTGGTCCACGAACGCATCCTCGGACGACCGAATCGCCCGCTCGTCGAGAACCGAATTTCTCAGGAAGGACCAAGGGTAGTCGCGACCGCTGTGCGGAGACGCAAAGACGACGGAAGTGGTCTGCTGCTTCGGAACCCGAAGGGTAAATGGCGCCTTGGACAAATGCGGTCTCCTCTTCGCGCCAATATAGACATACCGATTGCCTGCCAAAAGCCCTTGAACACGTCGCACAGACCTTTTATAGGCTTGCCGACCGGCGCGGGGTTCACCCGCGTCTTGTTCGTTAAGGGCAAGACGCAGCCACGCGCAGGAGGGCGGTTAGCTCAGCGGTAGAGCACTACGTTGACATCGTAGGGGTCACTGGTTCGATCCCAGTACCGCCCACCATACGGCCCCGATACCGGGGAGAAACGCAACCACTGGCGCACCGGCGCCGGCAACAGGAGATGACCGATGAAGGTTCGGAACTCGCTCCGCTCGCTGAAGAACCGGCACCGCGATTGCCGGATCGTGCGCCGTAAAGGCCGCGTTTACGTGATCAACAAGACTCAGCGGCGGTTCAAAGCTCGTCAGGGCTAAAACCACCAAGCGCGTCGCTGCGCGAAAAAAGCCGCCCTTCGGGGCGGCTTTTTCTTTTTCCGGCCGCCGCATCCGATACCGCGCGGGAACCAGAGCGGGCGTCCGCCCGGTGATTCTGCAACCCCAGCTTGCCGTGTGCCTCTGCCGTCCCCGGCAAGGCCGTGCGCGAACCGGCAAGCCCGGGCCACAGCGGCCCGGTCCCTTTCTCAGGAATAGTCCCGCTGGTCGTCGATCACCTTGCCGTCGTTCGGAAGGCTTCCCTTCGGCACAAGCTGCACCTTGCCGCGCAGCTTCAGCACCTCGACAGCGCTGGCTTCATAGGGCGCGGTGTCCTGCGCATCGGTCTCAAGCGCGATCTCCATCACGTCCTGCTCGTCGGCCCGCGTCACGGTGACCCGCGCCTTCGCGACCTCCGGATGCCGCGCGACGAAGTCGGCCACCTGCTCGGGGCGCACGAACATGCCCTTGATCTTGGCGGTCTGGTCGGCGCGGCCCATCCAGCCCTTGATGCGCAGATTGGTCCGCCCGCAGGGGCTGGTTCCCGGCATCACCGCCGACAGGTCGCCGGTCGCGAAGCGGATCAGCGGATAGTCAGGGTTCAGCGTGGTCACCACGACCTCGCCGACCTCGCCATCGGGCACCGGGTCTCCGGTGCCGGGGCGGACGATCTCAAGCAGAACGCCCTCGTCCACGATCATCCCCTCCATCGCCGGGCTCTCGTAGGCGATGTTGCCAAGATCGGCCGTGGCGTAGCACTGCAGGCACGAGATGCCCCGGTCCGCGTACTCCTGTCTCAGCGACGGGAAAAGCGCCCCGCCACTGACGGCGGCCCGCGCAAAGGACAGCTCCAGCCCCATCTCTGCGGCCTTGTCGAGGATCACCTTCAGATAATCCGGCGTCCCGGCATAGGCGGTCACGCCCAGATCCGCCGCCGCGCGCGCCTGCAACTCGGTCTGGCCGGTCCCTGCCGGAAACACCGTGGCGCCGACCGCGCGCGCACCGCTTTCGAACATCATCCCCGCAGGCGTCATGTGGTAGGAAAAGCAGTTCTGCACGATGTCGCCGGACCCGATCCCGGCGGCATGCACGAAGCGCCCCAACCGCCACCAGTCGTCGCCCAGCCGCCCCGGCTCGTAAATCGGTCCGGGCGACTGGAACACGTGATCGAAGGCGACAGCTGGTTGCGCGGTATAGCCGCCCAAAGGCGGCGTCTCGGACTGCGCCTTGCCCAGCGCCGATTTGCGGATCACCGGCAGCGCGGCAAGCGACGCACGGTCGATCACCTCGCGCGGGTCGATCTCGGCCAACGACTCTGCCAGCGCGGGCGCGCGGGACTGCGCGTGCGCGATCTGCTTCGGCAGCAGTTCGGCCAAGGCGTCGGCGCGCGCGTCGGGGCTGCGCGTCTCCAGCGCGTCGAAATAGGATGTCATGCGGTTTCCTCCTCGCTCCGCCGCCACCTCAGCATGCGTGGGCCGTCCGGGTAAAGCGCGGCGTCCGCCGGTCAGCTCAGCCAGCGCTTGCGACGCCGGTACGAGCGCACATCGCGGAACGATTTGCGCCCTTCCTCGGACATGCCGAGATAGAATTCCTTCACGTCCGGGTTCTCGCGCAGCGCATCCGCCGGGCCGTCCATCACGACGCGACCCGACTCGAGGATGTAGCCATAATGCGCGAACCGAAGCGCCACGTTGGTGTTCTGTTCGGCCAGCAGGAACGAGACGCCTTCGTTCTCGTTCAGGCCCTTCACGATGCCGAAGATCTCTTCGACCAGCTGCGGGGCAAGACCCATCGAAGGTTCGTCCAGCAGGATCGTCTCGGGACGCGACATCAGCGCCCGCCCGATGGCGCACATCTGTTGCTCGCCGCCCGAGGTGTAACCCGCCTGGCTTTTGCGGCGCTCTTTCAGGCGGGGGAAGTAGTCATAGACCATCTGAAGGTCCGCATCGACCGCGCCCTTGCCATCCTTGCGGGTGTAGGCGCCGGTCATCAGGTTCTCTTCGACCGTCAGGTGTTCAAAACAGTGGCGGCCTTCCATCACCTGCACGACACCGCGGGTGACAAGGTCGTTCGGCGTCAGGTCCTGCACCCGCTCGCCACGGTACAGGATCGAACCCTTCGTCACCTCGCCACGCTCGGACCGCAGCAGGTTCGAGATCGCCTTCAGCGTCGTCGTCTTCCCGGCCCCGTTGCCGCCCAGCAGCGCGGTGATGCCACCCGCCGGCACGCTTAGCGACACGCCTTTCAGGACGAGGATCACGTGGTTGTAGATCACCTCGACGTTGTTGACCTCCAGCAGGGTCTCTTCGGTGCGTCCAGCGTCCAGCATTTTCGCGCGTCACTCCCCGTCCCGGACCTGCGCCGGGACCTTTCCGTTGGATCGGCGGGGGCGGCATCCACCGCCCGCGCCCATGGTGCGGCGCCCCGGATCGGGTCCGGGGCGCGCGACCGGTCACTCGCAGCGCATATCCACGCCGTTCTCGTCCGCGTAGGCCATCGAGTCTTCCGCGATCAGCGGATCGAGAACCTCGCGGTCCGACGCGATGTAGTCGGTGATCTGCGTCCACGTACCGGCAGCGGCATCCCACTGCTGCACGATGCCCAGACCGGACCCACCGTGGTTGTCGCAGGACACTTCGAACTCGGGCCCGAAGTTCGGGATGCCGAGGCTCTCCATCAGCGCGGCGTCGATCACCAGCGCTTCCATCCCGTCGCGCATCATCGCGGGGGTGATGGCCGAGGTGCCGTGGATCTCCTGCGCCTTCTTGGCGGCCTCGACGGCCAGCATCGCGGCATAGAGACCCCGGTTGTACAGAACCGTACCGGCCTGATCGCCCGCGCCGGCGGCCATGCCGGTGTCGTAGACGTAGGTCTTCAGATCCTCGTAGATCGGGAAGTCCGCGCCCGGCAGGTGCATGTTCAGCGCCTTGTAGCCGTTCGCGCCCTCGCCGACCGGCAGCACGTCGTTCTCGGACCCGGACCACCAGATGCCGATGAAGTTCTCCATCGGATAGCGGATGTTCGCGGCCTCCTGAATGGCGACCTGGTTCATCACGCCCCAGCCCCACATCAGCACATAGTCGGGCCGGTCACGGCGGATCTGAAGCCACTGGGACTTCTGCTCTTGCCCGGGATGGTCGACCGGCAGCAGGCTGAGTTCGTACCCATGCTTCTTGGCCAGTTCCTCAAGCGTCCGGATCGGTTCCTTGCCGTAGGCCGAGTTGTGATAGACCAGCGCGATTTTCTTGCCGCTCAGGTCACCGCCGTTGATCTCGAGCAGGTGCTTGACCGCGATCGAGGCGCCGTCCCAATAGTTGGCCGGATAGTTGAACACCCACTCGAACACCTTGCCGTTCGCGGCAGAGGTGCGGCCGTAGCCCATCGAGTGCATCGGGATGCCGTCGGCGGACACCTTGGGGATCAGCTGATAGGTGATGCCGGTCGACAGCGGCTGGTAGATCAGGCTGCCCTGACCCTTGGTCGACTCGTAGCATTCCACACCCTTCTCGGTGTTATAGCCGGTCTCGCATTCGATCAAGTTGATCATCTCGCCGCCGATGCCGCCGTCACGCTCGTTGATCAGCGTGAAATAGTCGGCATAGCCATCCGCGAAGGGAATGCCGTTCGCGGCGTAAGGCCCGGTGCGATAGCTCAGCGACGGGAATGTCAGGTCTGCCAGCGCCGGACCGGCGGCGACCGCCCCGGCCAGCGCCAGAGCTGCTAGTCTCAGTATCATCGTGTTTCTCCTCCCTTGGTTCTTGTTCGATGCCCCGCGCGGTCTCCTCTTCCGCGCGCAGGCACCCGCTTGCCCAGCCCTAGTATGGGAAGGGCCAGAGTCTCAGCTTCTCTTTCGCGACGCGCCACAGCTGCGCCAGCCCGTGCGGTTCGGCGACAAGGAACGTGACGATCAGCCCGCCGACGATCAGGAACTCGATATGCGCGGCAAGGTCGGTGGCCCAGCCAAGCCCGCCGACCAGCACGTTCTTCAGAAGCACCGGCATCAGCACCATGAAGGCCGCGCCCGCGAAGCTGCCGAAGATCGACCCCAGGCCGCCGATGATGATCATGAACAGCACGAGGAACGACTTCTGGATGCCGAACGCCTCGCCCACCTCGACCGCGCCAAGGTAGACCGCGAAGAACAGCGCGCCCGCGATGCCGACAAAGAACGACGACACGGCGAAGGCGGTCAGCTTGGCGGTCAGCGGGTTCACCCCGATGATCTCGGCCGCGATGTCCATGTCGCGGATCGCCATCCACTTCCGCCCCACCGACCCACGCGTCAGGTTCCGCGCGATCCACGCCACCGCCACGACGAAGACAAGGCAGAACAGGTAAGCCGCCCAGGGTTCCGTCGCGGGACCGGTCACCGGCAAACCGAACACGGTCCGCTCGGGCGCGCTGATCTGGCCGGAGGCCGAGTAGTTGTAGAACCACGGCACCCGGTTGAAGAGCCAGACAAGGAAGAACTGCGCCGCCAGCGTCGCTACGGCGAGGTAGAAGCCCTTGATCCGCAGGCTGGGCAGCCCGAACAGCACACCGACACCCGCGGTAATGAACCCCGCGCCGATGACGTGGAAGAAGATGTTGATGTCGGGGAAGGCGGTCATCAGCTTGTAACAGGCATAGGCCCCCACCGCCATGAACCCGCCCGTGCCCAGCGACACCTGTCCGCAATAGCCGGTCAGGATGTTCAGCCCGATCGCCGCGATGGCGTAGATCAGGAACGGCAGGAAGATCGCGTTCGCCCAGTAGTCGTTGATGACGAAGGGCACGACGAGAAAGGCGATGGCCAGCACCGCGTAGTACCGCCACCGGTCAAAGGCGATCGGGAAGGTCTGGCCGTCGTCGGTATAGGATGTGCGGAACTCGCCCGCTTCACGGTAGAACATTCAGTCCTGTCTCCCCATCGTCCAGCGCCGCAGGACGAAGATCCAGCACACGCAGGCCAGCGCAAGAAACAGCAGCGTCGCCGCCAGCGGCGCCCGCAGCGTCACGCTTGCGCCCCAAAGCGCCGTCGTGATCGCCGCCACGCCCAGCAGCCGCGGCATCGGCCAAAGGCCATCGCCGGACGGCGCGCCGTCTTTCAGGTAGTCTCCCATCGCCCGCAAGCTCATCGGCTCCTCCCCCGCCTTCACGTCCTAAACGTCCCCGCGGACAAGCCGCAGATAGCACCACACGCCGACCACCAGCCCCATGAAGGCCAGCACAGCGGCGCCGATCATCTGCCCGACCGCATCCGCCGGCGCGGTGAGGGCCAGAAAGCCGAACACCCAGAACACCGACCAGCCCAGCACGTTTCCATTCGCGATCCATTTGCGCAAAGCCCTGTGGTTCATCGCGCAGTCCTCCATTTCGCATCGCCGCTCTCGGGCGCGGCGCGCCGTGACCGGTCAAACCCGTTCAATGATCTTCTCCCCGAACAGCCCCTGCGGCCGGAACACAAGGAACAGCAGCGCCAGCACGTAGGCGAACCAGTTCTCGGTCGCGCCGCCCACCAGCGGGCCGATCAGGAATTCGAACAGCTTCTCGCCCACCCCGATGATCAGCCCGCCGACGATGGCGCCGGGGATCGAGGTGAAACCGCCCAGCATCAGCACCGGCAGCGCCTTGAGCGCGATCAGCGACAGGCTGAACTGCACGCCCGACTTGGCGCCCCACATGATACCCGCGACCAGCGCGACGAAGCCCGCGACCGACCAGACCAGCACCCAGATGAAGTTCAGCGAGATCCCCACCGACAGCGCGGCCTGGTGGTCATCGGCCACCGCCCGAAGCGCGCGGCCCTGCTTGGTGTACTGGCTGAAGATCACCAGCCCGATCACCAGCAGCGCGGCGATCACCGTCGCGACGATGTCGAGATTGTCGATGAAGAAGCCGTAGCCGAAGGCGTTGTAGGTGGTCTCGTCGATCCACAGGTTGATGCCCTGCGGCAGGCCGACGTCCAGCTTCTTGATGTCAGAGCCCCACATCAGGTCGCCGAAGCCTTCAAGGAAATAGGCAAGCCCGATGGTCGCCATGAACAGGATGATCGGTTCCTGGTTCACGAGGTGGCGGAAAATGAATCGGTTCACAGCCCACGCAAGCACGACCATCACCACGATGGTCAGCAAGATAGCGGCGACGGCGGGCACGTGCCAGCCGAAGTGATGCACCTCGGTCCCGAAGATCGCGTTGATCAGGTGCGAGAACGGCACCTGCCCGTCCATGATCCCCACCAGCGTCAGCGCCGCGAACAGCGCCATCACGCCCTGCGCGTAGTTGAAGATGCCCGACGCCTTGTAGATCAGCACGAAGCCCAGCGCGACGAGCGCGTACAGCACCCCGGCCATCAGCCCGTTCAGGGTGACCTCGGCGGCGAAGAGAAGCTGGTCAGGCATGGTCGCACATCTCCGTCGGTTGCGGGAAAACGCCGGGGCCCCGGGCCGCGCCGGGCATGAAAGCAAGAAGACGGTCAGTCATGCGCCACCCCCAGGTAGGCGTCGATCACGTCCTGATTGCCGCGCACCTCGTCCGGCGTGCCGTCGCCGATCTTCTTGCCGTAGTCCATCACGACCACCCGGTCGGACAGGTCCATCACGACGCCCATGTCATGCTCGATCAAGGCGATGGTGGTCCCGAACTCGTCGTTCACATCGAGGATGAAGCGGCTCATGTCCTCTTTTTCTTCGACGTTCATCCCCGCCATCGGTTCGTCCAGCAGCAACAGTTTCGGTTCCGCCGCCAGCGCCCGCGCCAGTTCGACCCGCTTCTTCAGGCCATAGGGCAGCCGCCCCACCGGCGTCTTGCGGATCGCCTGAATTTCGAGAAAGTCGATCACCCGCTCGACATGCGCGCGGTTCGCGACCTCTTCGTTCTGCGCCTTGCCCCACCACAGGGCCTGCGCCGGCAATCCGGCCTTCATGTGGGTGATCCGCCCGGTCATGACGTTGTCCAGCACGGTCATCCCTTCGAAGAGGGCGATGTTCTGGAACGTCCGCGCGATCCCCTCGCGCGCCACCTGATAAGGCTTCACCGGCCCGCGCCGTTCGCCGCGGAACCAGACCTCGCCCTCCTGCGGCTTGTAGAAACCGCTGATGACGTTCAGCATCGACGACTTGCCCGCCCCGTTCGGGCCGATGATCGCGCGGATCTCGCCCTCGCGGATGTCGAACGAAATGTCCTTGATCGCCACGACCCCGCCGAAGCGAAGGGTGATGTTCTTCATCTCCATCAGCACGCCGCCGATGGTCCGGCCATCAGGAGTGGTATAGCTTTCGACGGTGTCCTTCATGGCTCTCCCCGTTCGTTGCCGCGCACCGCGTCCGCGCGCAGCGTGAACACCAGCGCGGGCGCACGGCGGTTGGCTGCGGCCTCGCGCAGGTCCACCGATTGCGCAAAGGCGATCCCCTCACGCCCTTCGGCCGGCGGCACGCTCCACTCGGTCCGCGCGATGTCGCCGTTGCGGGGCACCGCGCAGACGATCGCGCCGGGAAAGCGTTCTGCCGCCCAGTCGCCGAACAGCGCCGCCGCCGCGCGGATCCACGCGCGGGGAACGACGCAGCGCTCGCGCAGTTCAAGTTTCATCGTGCGTCCGCTGTCGCCGGGCAGGATCGCTTCGGTCAGGGACCATGCGGCGCCCTGCGGATGTACGGGACGGACGAACAGGTCGCGCCCCTCGCAGGCCGAAACGCACCGGCGCACCCGGTCAAGATAGTCGGACACGAACTGACTGCAGTCCGAGGGCGCGGGCGGCAGCGCGCGGGCGCCTGCGCGGAATGGCAGGACCTGACCGCGCGAGGGCGGGCGGGGCGAAGCCGAAGGCGAGCGCCGCACCGTCATTCCGCCGCCATCTTGGGTTCTTCGCCACCCACCACGGCGACGTCGCGGATTTGCAGCGTCGCCTTGATGCTGCCCTTGCGACCGTCTTCATAGGTCACTTCGGTCTCGGTATAGATCTCGTCCGATCCATCGTAGAGCGCGGTCACAAGGTCCGCGAACTTCTCGGCGATCACCGCGCGGCGGACCTTGCGGGTGCGGGTCATCTCGCCGTCGTCCGCGTCCAGTTCCTTGTGCAGGATCAGGAAGCGGTGCACCTGACAGCCTGACAGCATCTCGTCTTCGGCGACCGAGCGGTTCACCTCTTCGACATGCTCCTGCACCATCTCGTAGACCTTCGGATGCTGCGCCAGTTCCTGATAGCTTGCGTAAGCGATGTTGTTGCGCTCGGCCCAACTTCCCACCGCCGACAGGTCGATGTTGATGAAGGCGCAGCACCGGTCGCGGCCCGCGCCGAACACCACCGCTTCAAGGATGTTGGGATAGAACTTCAGCTTGTTCTCGACGTATTTCGGCGCGAACAGCCGCCCGTCCGCCATCTTCCCCACGTCCTTTGCGCGGTCGATGATCCGCAGGTGGCCGGTGCCTTCTTCGATGAAGCCCGCGTCGCCCGTCGCGACCCAGCCCTCTGCATCCTTGGTCGAGGCGGTGCTGTCGGGGTTCTTGTAATACTCCACGAAGGTGCCGGGCGAGCGATAGTACACCTCGCCCGAGTCTCCGATCCGGATCTCCACGCCCGGCGAAGGCACACCCACCGTATCGGCCCGCACTTCGTTGTCGGGCTGCTGGGTGATGAAGACCGAAGCCTCGGTCTGACCGTACAGTTGCTTCAGGTTGATCCCGAGCGAGCGGTAGAACTCGAAGATCTCGGGTCCGATCGCCTCGCCCGCGGTATAGCCCACGCGCACCCGGCTCATCCCGGCGCGGCTGCGCAGCGGGCCGATGATCAGCACTTCGGCCAGCTTGTAGCGCAGGCGATCCCACGTGCCGACGGGCTTGCCGTCCAAAAGGTCCGGGCCGACGCGCTTGGCGAAGTTCAGGCACTTGTGGAACAGCCAGTGCTTGAAGCGGCTGGCGTCTTCCATCCGGATCATCAGAAGCGTCAGGCGTTCTTCGAAATAGCGGGGCGGTGCAAAGAAATAGGTCGGCGCTATCTCGTGCAGGTTTTCGTACATCGTCGCCGGGCTTTCCGGGCAGTTCACGCAGAACCCGTTCCAGTAGGCCTGACCGATCGAGAAGATAAAGTCGCCGACCCACGCCATCGGCAGATAGGCCAGCACCTCGTCGGACGACCGCAGGTGGTCGAACGCGGAAGACGCCTTCGAAGACTCGATGATGTTGCGGTTGGACAGAACCACGCCCTTCGGTCGCCCCGTCGTGCCCGAGGTGTAAAGCATCACGCAGGTGTCGTCATAGCCGATGGCGGCGATGCGGGCGTCGAGTTCCTTCTCGAACCGCTCATGCGCGGCGCGGCCCTCGGCCGAGACGTCGGACATCGCATGCAGGCGGGCGTGGTCGTATTTCCGCATCCCGCGCGGGTCGAGGTACAGGATGTGCTCGATCGCGGACACGCGCTCTTGCACCTCGATGACCTTGTCGACCTGTTCCTGATCGCCGCAGACGGCGAAGCGCGCGCCGCAGTGTTCCAGCACATAGGCCATCTCTTCGGCCACGGCGTCCTGATACAGCGGAACCGGGATCGCGCCGCACATCTGCGCGGCGACCATCGACCAGTACAGCGCGGGGCGGTTGCGCCCGATCACCGCGACGTGGTCGCCCTTCTCGACACCCAGCGCCAGCAGGCCCAGCGCCAAGGCGCGGACCTCTTCAGCGGTTTCCGCCCATGTCCAGCATTGCCAGATCCCGAACTCTTTCTCGCGATAAGCGGGGCGTGCGCCGAACTCTCGGACGTTTCGCGCCAGAAGCGCAGGTACGGATAGATAGTCAGCCTTTTGGCTGCTCTGTTTTGGCACGCGGCTCCTCCCTTGTGGCCGGCCCAGCCACGCGCTCCAACCGCCTCCCAACGGCGGAACGTACGAAAGATTGTTTCTTTTGCATGCGACCTGTCAACGGATTTCCGGTGCGGCGACCGCCACGGAAACTTTTTGCCGCGACGTCATACGTGCTAGCATTGCCGCATGGATCCGGTGACCATCGCTTTCTACGCCATCATCTGCGGCGGCCTCAGCGCCGCATCGCCCGCGATGCCGCGCCTGCCTGTCCGGCTGGCCGTCGGCGCCGCGGTCGGGATCGCCGCGAGTTTCGCGCTGCCGGTGCTGCGCGGGATGGCGGGCGGCTACTAGGTCACAGCTTCGCCACGGCCCGCGCCAGCACGTTCAGCCCGGACACCAGATCGGCTTCGGCCGTGTCCTCGCTGAAGTCGTGGCTGATGCCGCCGATGGACGGGACGAACAGCATCGAAACCGGCATGAAATTCGACACGTTCGTCGCGTCGTGCAGCGCGCCCGACGGCATCCGCCGCCACTTGCCCGGCACTTCCTCTTCGGCGGCCTCCGCCAGCGCGTTTTGCAGGCGGGCGTCCATGTCGACCGGGTCCAGCCCCAGCATGTCCCCGAACGACAGCCCCAGCCCGCGCGCGTCGGCGACCTCTGCGGCGGTGTCGCGGATGATCGTCTCCATCCGGTCCAGCCGGGACGCGTCGCCGTCGCGCCACTGCATCGAGAACACGGCCTTCCCCGGCACGATGGACGAGGCCGAGGGCGTCAGCGCGACATGCCCGATGGTCCAGACGGTAGCATCGGTCACAAGCCCCTCGAACCGCGCGGCGATCTTCGCGTTGAAGTCCGCCAGACCCTGAAAGGCGTCCTTCCGAAGATGCATCGGCGTGGTGCCCGCGTGGTTCTGCTGGCCGGTGAAGGTGATACGCATGTCTCGGATACCGACGATGGCATTCACCACGCCGATCTTCTCGCCCGACTGCTCCAGCCACGGGCCCTGCTCGATATGCGCTTCCATGAAACCGGTGAACATCTCCGGCGACACCCAGTCGCCCGCAAGATCCGCCATCCGTGCCCGCGCCTCGCCGAAGGACAGCCCGCCGTGGTCCGTCAGCCGGTCGGCCGCCTCCAGCGTCAGCTTGTCCCGCCAGACCGTGCTGCCGGTGGTGACGCCCCAGCGGCCCTCTTCGTCCTGAAAGGACACGACAGACACCGGCGGCCCGCCCGCCTCTTTCGCGGCGCGCGCCACCTCCAGCCCGCAGATCACGCCAAGCGCACCGTCCAGCCAGCCGCCTTCGGGCTGGCTGTCGGAATGCGAGCCCATCAACAGGCTCTTCTCGCCCGCGATGCCGAACAGGTTGCCGACCGGATCGAACCGCGGCTCGAGCCCCGCATCGGCCATGCGTCCCGCCAGCCATTTCCGCGCCTCGATATCGGCATCGGAATAGGCCGGTCGCACCACGCCCTTGCCGATTCCCGAGGCCCCGAATTGCCGCAAAGCGTGCAGATCGGCAAGGAAACGGTCGGGCTGGACGGGGATCATTGGGGTCTCCTCGGGCTTCGGGATTCCACCCGAGCATAATTTATCATGATCGTTTTCGCCATGCCCCGCTGACGTTGGGCCAATCGGGGCCGATCCGGGCGTGACCTGCCGCGCCACCCACGCTAAGCCACCGGGGAAGGAGTACACGATGGGTGAAGTCATCCTTGTCCGTCACGGACAGGCAAATTCCGCGTCGCAGGACGAGGCCGGCTATGACCGGTTGTCGGATCTCGGACGCCAGCAGGCGCTGTGGCTGGGAGACTGGCTGCGGGACCACGAGGCACCGTTCGACCGGGTGCTGATGGGCAGCCTGCGCCGTCACCGGCAGACCGCCGAGGCGATCGGCGAGGTGGGCGCCGCCCCCGAGGAAGACGTGCGCCTGAACGAGATGGATTACTTCAACCTCGGCGCCGCCCTGCGCGACCATTCCGGTCGTCCGATGCCCGCCGGGCCCGAGGATTTCGCCAGCCACATCGTCGAGGTGATGGAGGCGTGGCACGCGGCCCTGATCCGTGGGCAAGAGACCTTCGCCGACTTCGAGACCCGCGTCGCCGCCGTGCTGCAAGCCGCCGCCGAGCCCGGTGTGCGGGTGCTGTGCGTCACCTCGGGCGGGGTGATCGGAATGGTCATGCGGCACCTGCTGCAACTCGACCCGCGCCGGATGGCCCATGTGCTGATGCCGATCCGCAATTCCTCGGTGCATCGCGTGATGGTCGCGCCGCACGGCACGATCCTTGCCGGGTTCAACGCGACGCCGCATCTCGACATCGCCGACCGCGCCTTCGCCCGCACCACCTATTAGGAGCCAGCCATGACACATCTCTGGGTCCGCGCCGAGCAGCGCGATCACGAACAGCGCGTCGGCCTGATGCCCAAGGGGGCGAAGGCGCTGATCGCCAAGGGTATCCGCGTGACGGTCGAGGACAGCGCCAGCCGCGCCATCCCGCTTGACGGCTACCGCGCCGCCGGCTGCGAGATTGCCGCCGAGGGTGCGTGGCCGGATGCGCCCGCCGACGCCATCGTGTTCGGGCTGAAGGAACTGCCCGAGGCGAATACGCCGCTTGCTCACCGGCACATCATGTTCGGCCACGCCTACAAGGGACAGGCGGATGGCCGCATGTTGCTGGACCGCTTCAAGCTGGGCGGCGGCACGCTGTACGACCTTGAATACCTGACCGATGAAACGGGCCGCCGGGTCGCCGCTTTCGGCTATTGGGCCGGCTTCGCGGGCGCGGCGGTCGCGCTGAAATGCTGGGCCGCCCAGCAGCGCGGCACGATCTGCGGGCCGGTCGGGGTCTACCCGTCGTCTGACGCGCTGAAGGCGGACCTGTCGGGCGAACTCGACGCGACCGGCCAGCCGCGTCCCCGCGCGATCGTGATCGGCGCGCTTGGACGCGTCGGAACCGGCGCATCCGATCTCTGCGCCGCCATGGGCGTGGAAACCACCAAATGGGATATGGCCGAAACGGCGAATGGCGGCCCGTTCCCCGAGGTGCTGGAACACGAGATCTTCCTGAACTGCATCCTCGCCAATCCGGGCTGCCCCGTCTTCGTGCCGCGTTCTGCCGTCACGATGCAGCGCAAGCTGACGGTAATCGGCGACATCGCCTGCGATCCGACCTCGGACTTTTCGCCGATCAAGGTCTACGACCGCGTCACCATGTGGGAAGATCCGGCGATCCGCACGGCGGGCAAACCGCCGCTGGATGTCACCGCCATCGACAACCTGCCGTCCCTGCTGCCTGCCGAAAGCTCCGAGGACTACTCGGCCCAGCTTCTGCCGTCGCTTCTGACCCTCGATGCGCTGGACAAGGGTGTCTGGGCACGGGCAAAAGCGGAATTCGACAGGCACGCCTGATCTTCTTCTGACCGAAAATACCCCCGCCGGAGGCATGCATGTTCCGGCGCAACGACAGGAGCCCTCGCATGACCATCCATTGGTGCGGCACCGGCCTTTCCGCCATCCCCGGCCTGCGCAAGCTGATCGCAGACGGTCATCGGGTCACCGTCTGGAACCGCACGGTCGACAAGGCGCAGGACGCGGTGGGCGACCTGACGGACGACATCCGCGCTTTCGATCTCGACGCGGTGACGGACGCGGTCGCGAAGGGCGATGTGATCGTGTCGATGCTGCCCACGGACTGGCACGTGCCGCTGGCAAAGCTGGCCATCGCGAAAGGTGCGAATTTCGTCTCGTCCTCCTACATCGCGCCCGAGATGCGGGCGCTGGACGACAGCGCAAGGACCGCCGGCGTGGCGCTGGTGAACGAGGTGGGGCTGGACCCGGGTATCGATCACGTGATGGCGCACTGGCTGATGGCCGACTACCGCGCGTCGGGGGCGTACAATCCGAAGAACACGCTGTCCTTCCTGTCCTACTGCGGCGGCGTGCCGAAAATCTCCAACGCGTTCCGCTACAAGTTCTCGTGGGCGCCCGCCGGTGTTTTGAAAGCCCTGCGCTCGCCGTCGAAGTCGATCCGCGATTTCACCGAGCTTGAAGTCAAACGCCCGTGGGATGCGATCACCAGCTACACCGCGCCGCTGCCCCAGCCCGAGAGTTTCGAAGTCTACCCGAACCGCGACTCGCTGCCCTTCATGGCCGAGTACGGGTTCGAGCAGGGCTGGCCGGTGAAGGAATTCGTGCGCGGCACCCTGCGTCTGAACGGCTGGGCGGACGCGTGGTCCGACATCTTCGCCGAGATCGAGACGCTGAAAGGCCCCGAGGGGGATGCCCGTATCGCCGAACTGTCGGCGGAACTGTGGGAGAAGAACGCCTACGACGAGGACGAACCCGACCGCGTCGTACTGTGCGTCGACCTGAAAGCCGAGGATCACGGCAAACCGGTCTATCACAAGACATACGTCATGGATGCCTGGGGCGATGCGCGCGGCACCGCGATGGCGCGACTGGTGTCCGAACCCGTGGCGCTGGCGGTCGAGGCCGTTATCGCGCGGGAAATCCCCGCGGGCGTCAGTGCGGCGCCGAAAGACCCGAAGCTGGTGGCGCGGTGGATGGGCCTAGTGGATCGTCTTGCGCAGCACCTGCAGGTGGTCGATCACCTGCGCTGATTGTTACAGGTCAGGCGACCTCGGCGTGCTCGAAGATCCGGCACAGGCCGTCGTTGTCCTCGACCAGTTCGTCCAGCATGACCTTGTCGAGATGGGCGTAAAACGCTTCCATCGCCCCAAGGATGCACCCGCGCAGACGGCAGGCGCCGACCAGCGGGCAGGTGTTCTCGTCCGCGACCATGCACTCGACCAGCGGCACCTCTGCCTCCAGTTTGCGGAACACCTCTCCCACCGAGATCTCGCTGGCGGCCCGTCCAAGCCGGATCCCGCCGCGACGGCCCCGGATCGTGGTCAGGAAATCCAACTGCGCCAGCCGGTTTACGACGTGGCCAAGGTGGTTTTCCGAAGAATTGCAGCCTTCGGCGATCTCTGACTTGGTGACGTTTCTGTCCTTGTGCACGGCGCAAAACATGAGGACGCGCATGGCAAGGTTGGTACGCTTCGTAATTCTCATCGGCCGGACTCCTGGAATAACGGCATTCAAATGCCAGTAGCACCGAGTCGCGGAACCGTTATTGATGCAAATCAAGTGCGCATTAATCACGAAATATGATGTATTATTCCGGCACTTTTACCGGACGCACCGGATTCACGTGGCGTCGGTGTCCATGTAGGCCCCGATCACCTGCTGGTCGAAATCGATGACCGAGCCGGTCACGACGCCCGATTGCGGCCCCAGCAGAAAGGCGACCTGACCGGCCACGTGTTCGGGCTTTACCAGCATTCCGAAGGGCAGGCTCGCCTCGACCTCTTTCTGCCAGCCCGGCCCGCGCCCGTGCCATTTCTGCTGGGTGATATTCTCGCCCGGAGTGTCCATCCAGCCCACGTTGATCGCGTTCACCCGGATGCGGTGCTTTGACAGCGTGGCGGCAGAGTTTTTCGTCGTGAACAGCAGCGCGGCCTTCGACGCGCCGTAGGGCGCAAGGAAAGAGGTGCCGCCATGTACGGTGATCGACAGGATGTTGACCGTCGTCCCGGCGATGCCTTCGTCGACGCAGCGCTGCGCAAAGCGTTGCAACGCGAAGAACGGCCCCTTCGCGTTGACGGCCATGACCCGATCCCACAGCTCGGGCGTCGTGTCGAGGATCGAGCCCCGGTCCATGATCGCCGCGCCGTTCACCAGCGACGTGACGCGCCCCATCTTTCCGGCAGCGTCGTCGACCATTCGCGCGGCGGCCTCGGTGTCGCCCATGTCCACGTGAAGAAAATGCGCTTCCACGCCTCCCACCGACAGATCCGCTGCAACCTCGGGCCCGGTCTCGGCGTCGATCGACGCCAGCACCAGCCGCTTGCAGCCCTGCCCGATCATCTCGCGCGCGATGGCCAGCCCAAGCCCCTGCGTGCCACCGGTGATCAGGGCGCAGGTGTCGGCGTGATACTCGGTCATGGGGGCGTCTCCTTCTGATGCCGCGCGATTGGCGCTGCATTGCGGGACAGGGTCAAGGCCGGCACCGCCGTTCTACGGCATCACTGGGAAGGCAACGGTTGCGTGCCTAACTCGCGCGGCTAAAGTTGACCCATCGGAAGGGAGGAGCCGATGACGAAACGCGACTACAGCCTGACCGGCGAGGATGGCCGCCGCGCGGTGGAACGCGGGCTTGCCGCCGCCGAGTGGTACCACACCGACATCCCCCGCAAGGAGATGAAGGCGCTGATGAAGCGCGAGGATGGCCCGGCCCTGCGCGACACGGCGATCTATTACGGCGCCATGATCGTGCTTGCGGCAATCGGCATCTGGTTGTGGCCAAGCTGGTGGTCCGCGCCGTTCTGGCTGGCTTACGGGGTGCTGTACGGCTCTGCCTCGGATTCCCGCTGGCACGAGTGCGGGCACGGCACGGCGTTCAAGACGCGGTGGATGAACAACGTCGTCTATCACATCGCCTGTTTCATGATCGTGCGGAATCCCTACGTCTGGCGCTACAGTCACGCCCGGCATCACACCGACACGATCATCGTGGGGCGCGATCCCGAGATTTCCGTGATGCGGCCGCCCGACCTGTTCAAGCTGCTGCTGAATTTCGTCGGCGGCCTCGATGCATGGCACAGCTGGCGGCGGATGCTGGTGAACGCGACGGGGCATTTCTCGGACGACGAACTGACCTATCTGCCCGAGGTCGAGCGCCCCAAGGCCGTACTGACCGCGCGGATCTGGGTGGCGATCTACGCCGCGACCATTGCCTTGGCGGTTGGCATGGGCTCGATCCTGCCGCTGATGGTAATCGGTTTGCCGCGCCTTTACGGCGCGTGGCACTTCATCATGACCGGCTACCTTCAGCACGCGGGGCTGGCCGAGAACGTGCTGGACCACCGTTTGAATTCGCGCACCGTCTACATGAACCCGATCAGCCGCTTCATCTACTGGAACATGAACTATCACATCGAGCATCACATGTTCCCGATGGTGCCCTATCACCGGCTGCCGGAATTGCATGACCGCATCAAGGATGACCTGCCCGCGCCCAACACATCGATCGTGCAGGCTTACCGCGAGGTCTGGCCGGCGCTGAAGCGGCAGCTTCGATACGACGACTACTTCATCCAGCGAAACCTGCCGCCGACCGCAAAGCCCTATCGCGCCGATCTCGAAGCAGATGGTCTGGCGATGCCGGCCGAGTAAGACCTAGTCGCTGCGTGCCAGCGCCAGCGAGGTGACAACCGCATGCAGCAACTCGGCGCGCCCCACGGGTTTGCGAAGGACCGGTCCCGCCGGTTTGAACGGCCCCGCTTCGTGCTGGCCGGTCAGATAAATGACCGCCAGACCGGGAGCCACAGCGCGCAGGCTACCGGCAAGGTCCGGGCCCTGCACCGCCCCCGGCAGACGCACATCGGACAGCAGCAGGTCGAAGGGGCCGTCGCTGGCATGCACTTTTTCCGCCGCATCCGCGTCGCCGGCCAGCGTGACCCGGTGGCCCATCAGCGCAAGCTGGCGCAGCAGGACGCGCGCCACCGCCGGATCGTCCTCGACCAGCAGGATGCGCAGCGCGGCACCCTCGGGCGTGCGCAGTTCGTCGATGTAGTCCGACGCCGTGTCAGGCGGGTCATCCGCCGGAAGGAACACCCGGAAGGTCGAGCCCTGCCCGGGCACGCTTTCGACCTCGATCCGCCCGCCCGCGCCGGACACCATTGTCTGCACCATCGACAGGCCGAGCCCCGAATTGGTATCGGCCCCGCGCGTGCTGAAGAACGGCTGGAACAGGTTGGCCTTGACGGTCTCGGTCATGCCTTCGCCGGTATCGGTGACCTCCAGCACGACCCAGCGCCCCCGCGCGTCCCGGCGGTCCGATCCCGAGATCGTCAGCGCCCCGCCGCCGGGCATCGCGTCGCGCGCGTTCAGGACAAGGTTCATCAGCACGCTGTCGACCAGCCCTCGCTCGACCCGCACCGGCCATGTCACCTCCTCCATCCGGCGGACGAGGTCGACCCGGGGTGGAAGCGCGCGGCGCAGCAGCGGCGTCATCTCGTCGACGATATTGCCCAGCCACAGCGGTTCCGTGCGGTCCTGCGGGCGACGCGCAAAGCCCAGCAAGTTTCCGGTCAGGTCCCTCGCGCGTCCCGCGGCGGCGGACACCTCTTCCAGCAGGGCCTGCCGCTGGCTGTCGTCCTGGGTCACGTCCAGCAGGTCGAGGTTGCCAAGGATCACGGACAGGAAATTGTTGAAGTCGTGCGCCACTCCGCTGGTCAGGCGGCCCATGCTTTGCATCCGCTGCGCCTCGGCGTCGTCGCGCGCGGCGCGGTTTGCGCCCGATACGTCCTGCGCCACGCACATCACGCGGCAGGCGGGGCCCGGAAGGCGCTGGATCAGCAGGCGGACGCGACGCACCTGTCCTGCCTTGTCGGGGCGGACGAAGAGTTCGCGCGTTTCACCCTCAGGGCCCACCGATCCCGCGATTGCCGTGCGAAGGCTTTCGCGGTCTGCAGGCCACAGGGCGTCCGACAGGTCAAGGGGCCGGGGCATGCGCGCGAGGAAAGCGTCGCGCGGCATTCCGAAGACCGCTGCCATCTCTGCCGTACAGGCCTCGCAACGCCCGGTGTCGGCGTTCCAGACGGCATAGCCAAGCCCCGACAGCCGCCCGGCGAGTTCAAGGACATCGCTTGCCGCCTGCGTCTCTGCCGGGGCGGCGCGCGTCGGGCGGTCCCGGTGTCTGAACGCGACGGCGGCGAGTGCGGCCAATCCGATTGCCGACAGGATTGCGGCCTGTGGCGCCGGGACGGCGGACAGCGGCGCCCATGGTGCGACGATCAAGCCGCCGAGCAACGCTCCGAGTAGTAACTTCCGTGCAAGCAGCGTTCTGTCCGATGCCGCTGCCGCCCGGCAGGTTGCGGGTTCGGTACTGGTCACGACGGCTTCCCCCCACCCTAAAAAATGGGCAATGCCGTTCCCCCCGATAAAACGAGGAATGGAACATGGTAAATACTTCAACTCTCAAAACGAGAGCGCCTCCTCCGGAATAATTGCACCCGAAGCAATTGAAGGGAAGTTATTTGATACAACCACATCAATATCTCTCGAAAATATTGATTTGCATCGCTGAATATCTAATCTAACAGTATTTAGATATCAGATTCATCTGATCTATAGTATCCAAGGAAAATATCTTCCTGCACGAGTTCAGGATCTCTTTCCGCTGGATTGCCGTATCCACCGCCACCCGGCGTTTTGACGTGAACACGGTCCCCGGCCATCAGGGGAATGTCCTGTTCCTTGGACAGATGCTCTGGCACGTGCGGCGACCCGTCCCGCCAGACCGTTACCGCGTTCGGTGCGCCGTCCTCGCCGCCAAGCGCCCCTTGCGGGCCGAACCGCCCGTGGTCCATCACGAAACTCGCCCGCGCCTCGCCCCGGCGCAATTCGACCATGTAGTCCAGACCGAACCCGCCCCGATGCTTGCCCGCGCCGCCCGAACCTTCGTGGATGCGGTAGTGGTGGTAGAGCACGGGAAAGGCCTGTTCCATGATTTCGACAGGCGGCGCCTTCGAGATACCGATGGTAGAACAGCCGTTCGACAGGCCGTCGTGATCCGCGTTGCCGCCATATCCACCACCGGACAGTTGATACATGACATAGCCGCGCCCGCGTTCGGGATCGAACCCGCCCAGCGCGAAGTTGCCCGAGGTTCCGGCGGGCGCCGCCGTCACCCGGTCGGGCAACGCCTGCACCAGCGCGGCGAACACCGCTTCGGCGATCCGCTGGCTGACCTCGGCGGCGCAACCCGACACCGGGCGCGGGTATTGCGCATCAAGGAACGTGCCCTCGATCCCCGTCACCGTCAGAGGCTCGAACGCGCCCGCGCTGATCGGTACCTCGGGGAAGATGTGACGCATGGCGAGATAGACCGACGACAGCGTGGTCGCGCGAACCGAGTTCATCGGACCAAGGCAAGGCGCGCTGGACCCGCTGAAGTCGAACTGCAAGGTGTCGTCCTTGCGCGTCACCGCCAGCCGGATCGCAAGCGGTTCGTTCACCACGCCATCGCTGTCGATCCAGGCGGTCGAGTCATACCGGCCCTCGGGAATGCCCGCAATGAAGGCGCGCATCTGCTGCGCGGCACGGCGGCGCAGTTCCGCGATTGCCTCGGTCACGGTGGCGTCGCCATAGCGATCCATCAGCGCGTTCAGACGGTCCTCGCCGACCGTCAGCGCGGCGGCCTGTGCCTTGACGTCACCAATCCGCTGCTCCGCCACCCGGATGTTGGAACAGATGATCTGATAGATCTCGCGATCCATCTCGCCGCGCTTGAACAGCTTCACCGGCGGCAGGCGAAGCCCCTCCTGTTCCACCGCCGTCGCACTGGCCGAGAAGCCGCCGGGCACCGCGCCGCCGGTGTCGGGCCAATGGCCGGTGTTGGACAGCCAGCAATAAAGTTCACCGTTGCGATAGAACGGCCGGGCAAAGCGCACGTCCATCAGGTGCGTGCCGCCAAGGTAGGGGTCGTTGACGATATAGACGTCGCCCGGCTCGGGCGGTGCGGTCTGTCCGCTGGCGATACGCTCGGTCAGGACGCGGGTCGAATACTGCATGGTGCCGACGAAGACCGGCAGCCCGCCCGCCCCCTGCGCGATCAGCGCGCCGTCTTCAGCGGCGTAGATCCCGTCCGAACGGTCGTTCGCCTCGGCGATGACGGGCGAGAAGGCGGCGCGCGAGAAAGAGAGGTCCATCTCGTCGCAGACCTGCTGCAAGCCCGCCTGAATGACGGAGAGGGTGATGGGGTCGAGCGTCATGCGTGGCCCAAGCACAACAGAGGGCAGCGCCGGCCCGCGGGGTGGCGCAATAGCGCCGCCCCATGGGGGCGGGTCTCTCGGGCATCGCTTTGCGATGCCCTGCCGACAGGCGATTGCAAGCAATCGCCGAGAGGCGGCGCTGCCCGGCGTGCCGCCAGGCGGTGGATCATTGCCAACGTCACGCGCCCACCTCCACCAGCAAGTTCCCCTGTGCATCGCCCCGAGCCACGTCGCCCGGTTCCAGTAGCACCGTTGTGTCCATCTGCTCGACCACCGCCGGCCCCTTCAGCACCGCGTCCAGCGGCAGCCACTCGCGCCGGTAGACCGGCGTTTCGAATACCGCGTCACCGAACCGCACCGGCCGCACCCCGGTGTTCGCCTCGGCGACAGAGCCCTTCCGTCCCGCCGGGTCGATCAGCGTCGACAGGTCCACCGGCAGCCGCTCGCCGATGACCGAGGTGTTCACGTTCACCACGCTTGCCCGAATCTCGGACAGCTCGACGCGGAACCGGTCGAAATAGACCCGCTCGAACGCCGCCTGCAGATCCTCGCGGGATAGGCCCGGATCGGGAACCGGCACCCGGATCAGGTGGGTCTGGCCGATGAACTGCATGTCGACGGAGTGCACCCGCCGGATACCCGCCAGCCGAACCCGCTCGGCCGAGATCAGCGCCTCTCCCTCGGCGGCTTGTTCGTCGAAGGCCGCACGCAGGTCGGTCATGTCCAGCGTGTCCAGCGCCCGGCCCAAAGTACGCACGTAGTCATGCCGCAGGTCCGCCACGACGCAACCGATCGCGTTGGTGATGCCGGGGCGCGGCGGGACCAGAACGCGGGGGATGCCCAGTTCCTTCGCCAGCGCGCAGGCGTGCAAGGGCCCGGCGCCCCCGAAAGCGAACAGCGCGAAATCGCGCGGGTCCGCCCCGAGAGAAACAGACACCATACGGATCGCGCCTGCCATCCGCGCATTCGCCACGCGGATCACCGCCTCGGCCGCTTGCCCGGCGTCCAGTCCCAGTGGCGCGCCCAGCGCGGCGAACGCGTCTCGCACCGTCTCCAGCGACACGCCGCCCTCTACCGCCAGCCGCGCCGGGTCGAGGCGTCCCAGCAGCAGGTTCGCGTCCGAGATCGTCGCCTGCGTCCCACCCCGGCCATAGCAGATCGGCCCCGGCACCGACCCGGCGCTTTCCGGCCCCACCTGCAACAGCCCCGCCGCATCGACCCGCGCGATGGACCCGCCGCCCGCGCCCACGGTGCGCACGTCGACCATCGGCACGTGGATCGGCATCGCGTACTCGATTTCCGTCTCGTTCGAGACCTGCGGCTCTGCATCCCGGATCAGCGCCACGTCGGTCGATGTGCCGCCCATGTCGTAGGTGATCAACTCTCCGATGCCCGCCGCGCGCCCGGTATAGGCCGCAGCCATCACGCCCGAGGCGGGGCCGGACATCACTGTCTTGGCCGCCTCGTCGGCCACGCGTCGCGACGACACCATCCCGCCGTTGCCGTTCATCACCAGCAATTCGCTGCCATAGCCGCCCTCGGCCAGCGCATCTTCGAGCCGCCGGATATAGCGCGTCAGCAAGGGCTGGACCGAGGCATTGACCGCCGCCGTCACGCCCCGCTCGAACTCTCGGCTTTCGGACAGCAGCGCGTGGCCCAGCGTGACGTGGTCGTTGGGCCAGACCTCGCGCAGGATCGCGCCACAGGCCAGTTCGTGTGCCGGGTTGGCGTAGGCGTGCAGGAAGTGAACGACCACCGACTCGCAGCCCGCATCCAGCAGCGCCCGCGCCGCGTCGCGCACCGCTTCTTCGTCCAGCGGGATCAGGACCTGTCCCGACGCGTCCATTCGCTCGGGCACCTCCAGCCGCAGGTTGCGCGGGATGATCGGGCGGAAGCTGCCCTTCATGCCGTATGGCTGGGGACGAGTGCGGCGGCCCAGTTCCAGCACATCGCGAAAACCTTGCGTGGTGATCAGGCCGGTCTTCGACAGCTTGCGCTCCAGCACCGCGTTTGTCGTGGTCGTGGTGCCGTGGACGATCAGGTCCAGAGCGGCAAGATCGCTGCCCGCCGCCTCTAGCGCGTTCAGCACCCCGAAGGCCTGATTGTCGAGAGTCGAGGCGACCTTGGCGAGCCGGACCTCTCCGGTCTGCTGGTCGATGCGGACAAGATCGGTGAACGTGCCGCCCACGTCGACACCCGCCACCTGCCCGGTTCCGTCACTTGCCATCCCGTTCGCCCGCTGTCCCTGCCGCGCCAGTGAACGACCGTACCGCGCCGGGTGTCAATCCGCCGTCAGTGTGACGGTGGCGTCAATCGGTCCCGCTTCGGTCGCATAGGCGCGGTGATCGTTGGTGTTCAGCGCGACCCGCAATTGGTGGGTGCCGGCAGGCAACGCGCCGATCCGGAACTCGCCGCCGTAGACGCGGCCAAGCTTCAGCCCGTTGAGATAGACGTGCCCGTGCCCCGTGCCGGGCACATGCGCCTGATCGACCGCCTCGGGGTCAAAGGTGAAATCCGTGGTGGCAATGCGGATCAGCCACCCGCCCTCGCCCGGCTCCGCCTCTAGCGCGACCGTCGGTGCGGTCTCGCCCTCGGGAACCACATAGCTTTCGTCATGCGACATCCCGCCAGCGCTGTCGATCCGGGCACGGGTGGTCACGTCTCCGGCGACCTCGAAGGTCAGGGTCACCGGCACCAGCCGGCCGTCCGAGCCTTCGCCAAGGCCGCTCAGCATCCCATGCGCACCGTCCATCGCCAGCGACGGCGCCGACCCCGCGGGGATGGCCAGACCCGCAGAGGACATGGCGCCCATCAGGTGCAGGTGCCCTTCTTCTGTCGAGACCTGCATCAGACGGTCCGGTCCACCCGGGTTGTCGATGGTCAGCGTCAAGGCAAACGATCCGCCCATGGGGACCAGAACCGCATTGGTCACGGTCAGGGGCGTTCCAGACTTGAACAGGCCGGACAACACAAGGACGCCGCCCGCCATCACGAGAACAAGGAAAGCTCCGAGCAAGGCAAGGGGTTTCAAGACGCGCTCCACCGGTTAGACATCTTGCATGAAGCCTAGCCGCCGTTCCCTGCTGTACAAGACCATACCGCTACTGTTGCCCGTAATGGCGCAGGCGCATGCCTCGGAACAGGGGCTGGTGCTGCTTTTGCCGACAGATGTCTACACCGGCGCCGGGGTCGCGGCGGTGGTGGCGACGGTTCTGCTGTTGGCCTTCACGCCCGCAGGCCTGATGCGGCGGCTGTTCACATCGTTGCCTCTGTGGCGATGGCGACCGGGCGTCTGGCCCGAGATCACCAGCACGCTGTCGTTCCTTTTCCTGTCGGTGGTGGTGGCCGCGGGCTTTCTTGGGCCGCGCGACCCGCTGGCGAACCCGTTGCCGCTGACGGTGTGGACGGTGTTCTGGGTGGCGCTGGTCACGCTTCAGGGTCTGTTCGGCGATCTATTGCGCTGGCTCAACCCGTGGTCCGGGCCGCTTCTGCTGCTGCGGCGCGTGCTGGGACCATGGCCCGTCTACCGCATCCGGGGCACGTGGCCGGGTGCTTTGACCTTCCTCGCCTTCGCGGGCTTTCTGCTGGCGGACCCGGCCCCGTCGGACCCCGACCGGCTGGCGACAATGGTCGCGCTGTACTGGCTGGCGACGTTCTTCCTGGCCTGCGTTTTCGGTCCCCGCTGGCTGCGGCGGGGCGAGGGGCTGACGCTGGCCCTGACCGCCTACGCGCGGCTGGGCGTGTTCGCACGTCGCGGCGGACGGCTGCGGGCCGGGCTGCCGGGCTGGCAGATCGCGACGCGGGGCGCAGGAGCAGGACTGGCGCTGATTTCGGTCCTGCTGCTGGGAAGCGGCAGCTTCGACGGCGTGAACGAGACGTTCTGGTGGCTGACCCGCCTTGGCCTGAACCCGTTCGAGTTCCCCGGCCGCTCCGCCATCGTGCCGCAGACGCTGCTGGGGCTGATCCTTGCCAACCTGCTTCTGAACGCGGTGCTGGCGCTTTCACTGTGGCTGGGTCTGCGCCTTGCGCGCAGCGGCATGACCCTGACGCGCGCCTTCATCCTGTTCGCCCCGTCGATGCTGCCGATCGCGCTGGGCTATCATGTGGCACATTATTTCACGAGCTTCCTTGTCGACGGCCAATATGCACTGGTCGCGATCAGCGATCCGTTTCTCACCGGGGCAGACCTGCTGGGGCTGGGCGACTTCTACGTCTCTACCGGCTTCTTCAACACGACCGACAGCGTGCGGCGCATCTTCCTGACGCAGGCGGGCGCGGTGGTGGCCGGGCACGTGCTGGCGGTGCTGGTGGCGCACGCCATCGCCGTACGGGCCTTCGGCGGGCACCGGCGCGCCGCGCTCAGCCAGGCCCCGCTGGCGGTGTTCATGATTGCCTACACTTTGTTCGGTCTCTGGCTGCTCTCGTCGCCACGTTTCTGATTTTCAACGTTTCCGTGGACATGCGGGGCCCTTGCCTTGCATGGTTACCGCAGAACGGGACCAAACCGGGGGGTTCAAGACATGACCGACACCAAGACCACCACCACGCGCCGCAGTGCGCTGAAAACGCTTGCGGGCGGTGCGGCGGCGCTGCCGCTCTGGGCCCGCTACACCCACGCCCAGACCGCCGAGCCGATCAAGATCGGCTTTCAGGTCCACAGCACCGGCATCGGGGCCGCCTATGGCCGGTGGTACGGCCGCACCACCGAGGCCGCCGCTGCGCTGATCAACGAAGCGGGCGGCATCAATGGCCGCCCTGTCGAAATCATCGCCGAGGACGACGGCACCGACCCGCGCCGCGGCGCCGAGGTGGTCGAGAAGTTCGCCAACCAGCACGGCTGCGACATCGGGTTCGGCACGCTGTTCAGCCACGTCGTCATGGGCTCGGCCCCGCGTGCGGGCGAACTGAAGCTGCCGTATTTCGTGGTTTCCGAAGGCCATCACGTCGCCTCGGGCGCGCTGAACCGCTGGACCCTGCAGCCGGGCATCACCGACGTGAAAAGCCAGGTGACGGCGATGGCGCCGTTCATCTCTGGCACGTTGGGCAAGAAGGTCACGATGATCTATCCCGACTATGCCTTCGGCCACGACCACCGCGACAACCTGAAACCCGCGATCGAGGCGGCAGGCGGCGAAGTGATCGGCATGATTCCGATCCCGCCGACAGAGACGTCTTTCACGCGCTACTTCCCGCAAATCCCGCGGGACACCGAGGTGCTGTATCACGTGATGATCGGGCCCGCCGTCCTGACCTTCGTCAAGGAACTGGGCGAGTTCTTCGGCCCCTCTGCACCCGCGATCTTCGGCTTCATCGACTCGCTCGAAGCCGTCGACCTGTCCTCGCCCGGGCTCGAGTTCCTGGACGGGACATACTTCTGGGAAGGCATGCCCCGCTATTCGCAGGGCAACAACGAGTATGACGCCTTCTACCGCGAGAAGGTCGGCGTAGATGACAATGGCGCCTCGGTGTCTGACCCGTCCGACGTGTCGACCTATGCGCACATGTTCGGCTGCTGGGAGACGCTTCACATCGTGAAAGCGGGTATGGAGGCTGCGGGCTATTCCGGCCCCGGCGACCGTCAGGCCCTGATCGAGGCGGTCGAGGCGATGACCGACATGCCGCAATCGAACGAGCACCCGCAAGGCGCCAAGGTCTTCAACGGCAAGACGCACCAGGTCTTTGGCCACCAGTACATCTCGAAGGTCGAAGGCGGCCGCCTGAACGTGGTTCACACCGCCTCGATCGAGGACGGGATGTACCCGGACGAGGTGGATTACACGACAATGTCGTTCTGACGAGGTGCCTCCGGCTTCGGGCCGGGGGTGCCACCCTATCGGGGCCCCGGGTCACGCCCGGGGCATCCCACGCGACCCATTAACGGTCGTGGATGCCCTTCCCCTCCATGATCAGCGGCAAGGCCTTCTCGACCCGGCTCTCGCGGGTTTTCGACTGCTTCGCGCCGCCGATCTGCAAGACCCACCCGCGTCGCCGTCCGGGTGTCAGCCCGTCCCACGCCTCGCGGAACGTGGCGTCCGCGTCCAGCGCCTCGGACAGTTCCTTGGGCAACTCGAAATCATCCGCCGGCAGGTCGACCTTCTTGCCCGCCTTCTCGTTCTCGATCGCTTCGGCCAGCAGCGCGCGCAAAGCGTCTGCCTTCCCAGTCACGTCATCGACCGAATGCAACGGCACGATCCGGGCCGAGCGTGAATTCGGCCCCGGCGGCTCAAGCAGCCGATCCGGGTCCGTCAGCAGCACGCCCTTGAAGAAGGACAGCACGCAGCGCCCGCCATAGCTGTCGACGGTGCAGACGTTGGCGCCGTCAAGGCAATAGACCGGCTGCCGCCACTTCAGTTCCTCGGTCAGCGGGAACTCCAGCACGATCTCGCGCAGCGCCTTCTTCTCGTCCTTCCAAGCGGTGTCGCGCTCGAAGAACGTCTCGAAGCGCGGGTTCTTCTCTCCCATGGCGCTCTCCTCCGGCCAATCGCCAATACTGTCGCCCAACGAAACGGCGCTGTCCATCGGCGTGGCCGCCGCGCGCGGGAAAGCGCTTGCCCGCCCGCACCTTACCGGGCAACGTCCCGAGCATGGAATTCGGTCCCTACCTGATGCTCGCCTCGCTGGAAGGCGCGGTCACCGCGGCGGTGCTGGCGCTGACGGCGGTTGGCCTAAGCCTTGTCTTCGGCATCATGCGCGTCGTGAACGTGGCGCATGGCGAGTTCTTCATGCTGGGCGCGGTTCTGGCATGGTGGGTGTCGTCTTGGTTCGGTGGCCCGGCCGCCGTGGGCTTCATCGCGGCGGCGGTGATCGCGCCGGTGCTGGTGGGGCTGCTGGCTGCGGCGGCGGACATGACCCTGCTGAAACGGATCGACTACGACCCCGAACGCACAATCGTCGTGACCATCGGACTTCTCTACGTGATCCAGCAAGTCACCCTGATGACCTACGGCCCCGAGGCGCGCCCGGTCGAGCCGCCGTTCAACACGCGCCTTGCGCTGCCGTGGTTCGAATGGGGCGAGAACGGGTTTCAGCTTTACTGGCCGTGGGGGCTGTCGACGACGTCTTACAAGCTGTTCGTGATCGCCGCGGCGGCGGCGGTGCTGGCTGCGGTCTGGCTGCTGATGCGCCACACGAAGATCGGCCTGATCATGCGCGCCACCCAGCTGGACGGCGAGATGGCGCAGGTCTTCGGCATCCCGGTCGAGCGGGTCTATGCCTTCACCTTCGGCCTTGGCGCGGGGCTCGCCGCGCTGGCGGCGGTGCTGATCGTGCCGATCCAGCAGGCGCATTACCTGATGGGCGGCGACCCGCTTCTGCTGTCCTTCATCGTGGTGATCATCGGCGGCCTCGGCAGCCTGCCCGGCACCGTCGTCGCGGCGCTGCTGATCGGCATGTCAGACGGCATCATCTCTGTCTTCTTCTCGCCGACGCTGGCGAAGATCCTTGCGACGCTGCTGGTGGCGCTAGTTCTGGTGTTCCGCCCGCAGGGCCTGTTCGGAACCCGCGCGGCATGACCGAGACCGGCAAGGCCATCGCGCTGCACGCGGGGCTGGTCGTCCTGCTGTTCGTGCTGCAATGGGTGCTGCCCGCCTATCACCACGGCAATCTTGCGCGGGTGATGGTGCTTGCGACCTACGCGATGGGGTACAACCTGCTGTTCGGCTACACCGGGCTGCTGTCCTTGGGCCATGCGATGTTCTTCGCCGCAGGCATGTACGGCATGGCGCTGACGGTGAAGCACCTTGGCTGGGCCCCTGCCCCGGCGCTTGTCGCGGGGATCGGGGCGGGCCTGCTGCTGTCGCTGGCCGTGGGCGCGCTGGCGCTGCGGACGGCGGGGGTCGCGTTCATGATCGTGACCCTGATGTTCGCACAGGCGGTGTTCCTGACGATCCTCTATTTCGGCGAGTGGACCAACGCCGACGACGGGCTGGTGCTGCAACGCGCCGAACGGATGATGTGGGGGCTCGACCTTAGCAACGACGCAACCCGCTACGTCGCCGCGTGGGTGCTGTTCACCGTTTGCCTTGGCCTGTCGCTGTGGCTCGTCCGGTCGTCCTTCGGCAAGGTGCTGATCGCGATCCGCGAGAACGAGCCACGCGCGCAGATGCTGGGATACGACACCTTCCGGCACAAGCTGGCGGCGGTCACTGCCTCGGGCACCATGTCGGCGGCGGCGGGCGCGGGCTATGGGCTGCTGTTCGGCTACGCGGGCGCCAGTTTCGCCGGGGTGCAGTATTCCATCCTGCCGCTGCTGTGGGTCCTGCTGGGCGGCGCGGGAACGATTGTCGGTCCGTTCATCGGCGCGCTGTTTACCTTCTATCTGATCGACATCGCGTCCGGCTTCACCTCGGCCTACATGGCGGTGGTCGGTGGGGTTCTGATCGCGCTGACGCTGTTCGCGCGGCAGGGCATCGGCGGCGAGTTGCGCCGCCGTGTCTGGAGGTGGCTGCCATGAGCCTTCTCGAAACCCGCGGGCTGTCCAAAAGCTTCTCCGGCCTTCGCGCCGTACACGAGGTCGACTTCGCCCTGCCCGAGGGCGAGGTTCGCGCGCTGATCGGACCGAACGGCGCCGGCAAGACCACCTTCGTCGGCATGCTTTGCGGGCGGATCGAGCCTTCGTCGGGCACCGTCCGTTTCTCCGGTGCCGACGTTTCCCACCTGCCCGCGCACCGGCGCATCCGGGCGGGCATGGCCTATACGTTCCAGATCACCAGCATCTTCGCGAAACTCAGTTGCCGCGAGAACGTCGCGCTTGCCGTGCGCCGCCGCCACGGCCCGCAGTCCGACGTGATCGAGGCGCTGGCCCGCGTCGGTCTGGACGACCGCGCCGACCAGCTTGCGGGCGACCTGAGCTATGGCCACCAGCGCCTGCTGGAGATCGCAATGGGGCTGGCGCAGAAACCCCGCCTGCTGATCCTTGACGAGCCGACGCAGGGTCTGTCCGACGGCGAGATCGACGCCTTCTGCACGCTGATCCGCGAGCTGAAAGCCGAGACCACGATCCTGCTGATCGAGCACAACATGGCCGTCGTGATGCAGACCGCCGATCGCATCACCGTGCTGAACTTCGGCGAAATCCTCGCCGAGGGCGCGCCTGACGAGATCCGCGCGAACCGTGCCGTGCAGGCCGCCTATCTGGGGACCGAGGATGCTTGAGCTATCCGATGTCTCTACCGGCTATGGCGAGGCGCAGGTTTTGCGCGACGTTTCGCTCGACGTTCGGGCGGGCGAGATTCACTGCCTGCTGGGCCGCAACGGCGCGGGAAAGACCACGACGATGAAGGCCATCACCGGGTTGCTGCCGCTATGGGGCGGGACGATCCACCTTGACGGCGCCGAGATCGGCGCGCTGCCCGCGCACCGCGTTGGGCAGACCGGGGTCGGCTATATCCCGCAGGGGCGGCGGCTGTTCGGGGAACTGACGGTGGCGCAGAACCTTGAGATCGGGCTGATGACGCGCCGGTCTTCCGCCGCCGTGCGGGAACGTGCGCTTGACCTGTTCCCACGCCTGCGCGAGCGGATGGGCCAGCGGGCGCAGACCCTGTCCGGCGGCGAGCAGCAGATGCTGGCGACCGCCCGCGCGCTGTGTACAGAGCCAAAGGTCTTGCTGCTGGACGAACCGACCGAAGGGCTGCAACCGTCGATGATCGCGGCGATCCGCGACGTGATCGTTCAACTGCGCAGCGAAGGCACCGCGATCCTGCTGGTGGAACAGCGCATCGACGCTGTGCTGGCGGTGGCGGACCGGGTGACGTTCCTGGAGAACGGCCATGCGCGCGAGACCTGGGCCGCCGCCGACCTGCGCGGAAACCATGCGGTGATCGACCGCTACCTTGGGGTCTGACGCCGGCGGCGCAGCGGTTCGCAACCCGCCTTCGCCCTGACCGTTTTCCCGGCATCCCGCGAACCGGACGGCGCCCGCGCCACGCGCCCATTGACAGGTGAACCATCGGACGCGCAGGCTTTGACCGGACAGTCAAAGGGAGCGCCGATTGCCGGCTTACCATCGCCCATCCACCCTTGCGGACGCGCTGGATATTCTGGCGTCGGATCCGGTGACGCTCGCTGCCGGCTGCACCGACCTTTATCCCGCGACGCAGGCCAAGGCACTGCCGGGCGACATCCTCGACATCACGGCGATTCCCGATCTGCAAGGCATCAGCCAGGACGACGCGGGCTGGCGCATCGGCGCCGCCGTGACTTGGGCCGAGATCATCCGTCACCACATGCCGCCTGCTTTCGACGGCCTGAAGCGCGCGGCGCGCGAGGTTGGGTCGGTGCAGATCCAGACCGCCGGGACGGTCGCGGGCAACCTGTGTACCGCCTCGCCCGCAGGCGACGGCGCGCCTTGCCTGATGACGCTGGACGCAGAGGTCGAACTGATGTCCGCCACCGGCACCCGCAGGCTGCCGCTGGCCGCATTCCTTACTGGCGCACGGCGCACGGCGCGTCGCGATGACGAACTGGTCTCCGCCATCCGTATTCCGGCGCGCGCGGCATCGGGCGAGGGCGACTTTCTGAAACTCGGCGCGCGCCGTTATCTGGTGATCTCCATCGCGATGGCCGCAGCGCGGTTCGAGACGAAGGACGGCGCGATCACGCGGGCCGCGCTGGCGGTCGGCGCGTGCAGCCCGACCGCCGTCCGGCTGACGGAACTTGAGAAGGCGCTTGAAGGTGCGCCCCTTGCGACCGCAGCAAAGCTTGTCTCGCCAGCCACCGTCGCGCCGCACCTGTCGCCCATCGACGACATCCGTGGCGACGCCGGATACCGCAGCGAAGCGGCGACCGAGCTTGTCCGCCGGCTGATCCTTCGCTGCGCAGAAAAACGCGCGGAGGTCGCGGCATGAACCGGCCCTTCGGAACCATGACGATGCGGCTGAACGGCGCGGAGACGCCCTTTGCCGCCACGCCCGGACGGCGCCTTTCCGAAGTGCTGCGCGAGGATCTGCGGCAGTTCGGAACCAAGATCGGCTGCGATGCGGGCGATTGCGGGGCCTGTACCGTTCTGCTGAACGGCGACCCTGTCTGCGCCTGCCTGACCCCTGCGATCCGCGCCGACGGGGCCGAAGTGACGACCGTCGAGGGGGTGCAGCATATCGTGCCGATGCTGCAGCAATCCTTCCTGCGGCATGGCGCTGCTCAGTGCGGCATTTGCACCCCCGGCATGCTGACCGCCGCTGCAGCATTGCTGCAGAAAAATGCCGCGCCCAGCCGTCGCGAGGTCGAGGATGCACTGGGCGGCGTGCTGTGTCGCTGCACCGGCTATGCCAAGATCATCGACGCGGTCTGCGACCTGTCCGGAATCTCTGAACCCGGACGCCCGGACGCCGGCGCGGCAGTCGGCGCGCGGCTGGAACGGCTGGATGGCGGGCCGAAGGTTGCGGGGACCGAGGTCTATGGCGCGGACCTTGTTCTGCCCGACACTTTGGAGGTTCGCGCGGTCCGCTCGCCGCATCATGCTGCGGCCTTCACGCTTGGCGATGCCGCGGCATGGGCCGCTACCGCGCCCGGCGCTGTCGAGGTCTTCACAGCCGCCGACATCCCCGGACCGAACCTGTTCGGAACGATCCCGGATTTCGTCGATCAACCTGTGCTGGCCGAGGCGTTCGTGCGCCAGCGGGGCGAAGCCGTGGCCATCGTCGCAGGCGAGACCGCCGTGCTGGATGCGCTCGACTTTTCGCGCTTCCCGGTCGACTGGACCCCGACGCCCGCCGTCACCGATCTGGAATCCGCGCCGTCCGAAGACCTGCACCCGAACCGCCCCGGCAACCTGATGATCCGGGGCCTTGTCCGATGCGGCGATGCCGAAGCCGTGCTGGACACGTCAGCCTTCACCGCCGAGGCACAGGTGGACACCAGCTTTGTCGAGCACGCCTATATCGAGCCCGAGGCGGGCATCGCGTGGATGGACGGCGATACGCTGGTTATCCGCGCCTGCACGCAGGCCCCGGTAATGGACCGCGACGAGACGGCGAAGGTGCTGGGCCTGCCGCTGGACAGGGTCCGCGTTCAACCCGCAGCAACCGGTGGCGGGTTCGGTGCGAAGCTCGACGTGTCGCTACAGCCGCTGATCGGTCTTGCTGCGCTGAAGACCGGGCGGCCGTGCCGCATGGTGTACACTCGCAGCGAAAGCATGGCATCGACGACAAAGCGGCACCCCGCGAAGATGACCGGCCGCGCCGGATGCGATGCGGAAGGCCGGGTGACGGGCATGACATTCGACGGCGACTTCAACACCGGCGCTTATGCCAGCTGGGGTCCGACCGTCGCGGTGCGCGTGCCGGTTCATGCCTCTGGCCCCTACCGCACGCCCCACTATCACGCAGAGGCGCGGGCGATGCACACGAATGGCCCCGCCGCAGGCGCGTTCCGCGGCTTTGGCGTGCCGCAGGCGGCGGTGGTGCAAGAGACGCTGTACGACGACCTCGCGATTGCCGCCGGAATTGACCGGCTGGAGTTTCGTATCATCAACGCGCTGCGCGACGGCGACACCACCGTCTGCGGCCAGACACCCGGCGGCATCGGCATTGCCGAATGTCTCGAAGCCCTGCGGCCCGCATGGCAGGCCGCGCTGGCGTATGCAGACACCTCGGACCCGCGCAGGCTGCGCGGCGTTGGCGTCGCGTCCTGCTGGTACGGCTGCGGCAACACCGGGCTGCCCAACCCCTCGACCATCCGCGCCGGGATAAGTTCGGACGGAGCGCTGGTTTTGCACCAAGGCGCGGCGGACATCGGGCAGGGCTCGAACACCGTGATCGCACAGATCTTCGCGGACGCGGTCGGGCTGCCGGTCGGGCAGGTTGCGCTGGTCGATGGCGACACCGCGCTGACGCCCGACTGCGGCAAGACCTCGGCCTCGCGGCAGACCTTCGTGACCGGAAATGCTGCGCTGCGGGCGGGACGGATGCTGCGCAGCGAGATCCTGTCGCTGACCAACGCCGGGGCCGCAGCGAAGCTGTCGCTGGAAGGCGGCGCACTGACGGTCAGCGACGGGCGTGCGATCCGGACCATCCACCTTGCCGACCTGCCCGCGAACCCGCTGGGCTATGTCCTGTCTGCCGAGGAAACCTATGACCCGCCGACCCGGCCTCTGGACGAGAACGGACAGGGCGAGCCCTATGCCGTCTACGGCTACGGCGCGCAGGTGGCAGAGGTCGAGGTGGACGCGACGCTGGGCACGGTGCGCGTTTTACGGATGACCGCCGCGCACGATCTTGGCCGCGTGGTGAACCCGCTGCTGGCCGAGGGGCAGGTCGAGGGAGGCATCGCGCAGGGCCTTGGGATGGCACTGATGGAGGAATACATCCCCGGCCGCACCGAGAACCTGCACGACTACCTGATCCCGACAACCGGCGACATGCCGGAGATCCGCTCGCTCTTCATCGAGAAGCCGGATCCCGAGGGGCCGCTTGGGGCGAAGGGGCTTGGCGAGCACGTGCTGATCCCCACTGCCCCCGCGATCCTGAACGCGATCCGCCACGCCAGCGGCGCGCGGATCACGCGGCTGCCGGCGCTGCCGCATCGTGTGCGCGCGGCGATCCGGGAGGCGGGCCGATGATGCCGGACCTTATCAAAGCAACGCCCGCCCGGCGGCACCGCCGGGCAGCCCCCGACCGCCCCCCCGGGCGGGGGCTTCACCCCCACCCGCGGCCGGGGGCTGCCCTATTCCCCTCACTCGCCACATGACCACCCGCGCCGATACCTCGACCGGCGAGACGCCTCGCACCAAACCGGACAAGATCCGCTGCGATGCGTGCCCGGTGATGTGCTATATCGCCGAGGGCCGCGCCGGGGCCTGCGACCGTTATGCCAACGAGAACGGGCGGATCATTCGCTGCGATCCGCTGACGATCCTCGACAGCCGACTTGCCGCCGGAGAGGACCTTGTCCCCTTCCTAGCCCGCGACTGGGACGGCACGATCGCCCCCGACGCCGAGCTGTTCCCCACGGCCATCGGTGCGGGCACGACCTATCCCGACTACAAGCCCGCGCCGTTCCTTGTGTCGCGCCAGATCGACGGCGCCGATTTCGTCACCGTCGTGACCGAGGCGATCTTCAGCTATTGCGGCGTGAAGGTGAAGATCGACACCGACCGCCACCTTGGCCCCGAAGCCGCCGCCGTCCGCGCCGGGGGCGAGGTCATCGGCCATGTCACCACCGCCGAATACGGTAGCCAGATGCTGTCCCTTGGCGGTGTCGACCATCTGACCGGCGGGTCAAAATCCGAAGGCCGTGCGACCTGCGAGGCGATGCTGGCGCTGTGCAATGGCGAGGCGGTGACGCTAAGCGTCGACACCGGGGCCGAGGTTGTCGTGCAGGCCGGACAGCCGCCCATCGTCGACGGCCAGCGCGAAGAGCGGATGCGCGTCGGCTGCGGCTCCGCGACCATCGGCATGTTCGCCGACCAGTGGCAGGGGCTGGTGGACGAGGTGGTCGTCGTGGACGATCACATCACCGGCGTCGTCAGCGAGCATCAGGCGGGCAAGGTGATCGATTGGCCCGACACCGGCATCCGCATCAAGGGCCGCAGGTCTACGCCCGGCCGGTATTTCCAGGTGGCCGAGCCGGGGTTGGGCTGGGGCGGCACCGATATCGAGGACCCGCTGACCATTCTTGGTCCGTGGCGTCCGGAGAAGGGCGCGCGACCGGGTCTGACGCTTCTGATGGTGTCCACCACGGGCGAGCAGTACGGCTATTACGTGTTGAACGACGATCTCATCCCAGAGCCCGCGCCATTGCCAGCCGCGCTGAAGCCGACGGTCGATCTGATCGAAGAGAACTGCGAACCCGCGCTGTGCACCGTTATGTTCATGGGCGGCGCGGGCGGGTCTTTGCGCGCCGGGGTGACGCGCAATCCGGTGCAACTGACGCGCTCGGTGCAGGCGCTGAAGACCACAGTCACCAGTGGCGGCGCTCCGGTCTATGTCTGGCCGGGGGGCGGCATAACGATGATGGTCGACGTCACGACGCTGCCGGCGCGGGCCTTCGGTTCGGTCCCGACGCCTGCGTTGGTCGCACCGCTGGAGTTCACGCTGCGCCGCGACGACTATGCCGCGATGGGCGGGCACGAGGGGTCGATCCGAAGCCTCGAAGACATCCTTGCCACCGGTGGCGAATACGGCGCGGCGACGAAAGGCACGGGTCGCCCCTGATGGAACGCGCGTCCGCTGCGATGCTGCCCGATGGGCGGCTGCACCTGCATCATGGCCCCATCGACATCATCGCCGACGCCTCTGGCCCAGCCCGCGACGACGCGCTTCGCTGCGCAGCGAAGCGGTTCGACGGGGTGCTGGAGGATCTGGCCACGGAACTGCCGATGCTGCGGACGCCCATCACGGAAAAGCCCGGCATCGAAGGCCCCATCGCCCGACGAATGCTTGCCGCCACCGCCCCTTTCGCACCGCTGTTCGTCACCCCCATGGCCGCCGTCGCTGGCTCGGTCGCCGACGAGATCGTGGCGGCCATGGCGATCGACGGCGTGACGAAGGCGCATGCCAACAACGGCGGCGACATCGCGTTCCATTTGACCGAGGGCGAAAGCGCGAGCGCCGTTCTGGCGGGTCCGGTCCCGGCGACGATCGACCTGCCGTTCGAGGGTCCGGTGCGGGGGCTGGCGACCTCAGGCTGGCGGGGGCGCAGCCACTCGCTTGGCATCGCGGACAGCGTGACTGTTCTTGCCGCCAGCGCCGCGCAGGCCGACGCCGCGGCAACGCTGATCGCGAGTGCCGTCGACCTGCCCGGCCATCCCGGCATTCTGCGCACCCCGGCGGACACCCTGTCGCCCGACAGTGACCTTGGTCCGCGCCCGGTGACGGTGGATGTCCTGCCCCTGACCGACGCCGAACGCGCCATGGCGTTGAGCCGTGGCGTCGCCGTCGCCGAAAGCTACCGCGCGCGCGGCCTGATCGTCGCCGCGCTATTGGTGCTCGGGGGCGACACACGGGCCACCGGCGCGCTTTTCCCCGTGGCAGAATCGCGCTGAGCCATGCTATCCCTTGTGGCATGTCCAGCGCGCACCCCAAGATAGACCCGGCGGAAACTGTCCGCAGCCCGATCCGTCAGCTTGACGAGGCGGCCATCAACCGCATCGCGGCGGGCGAAGTCGTGGAACGTCCGGCCTCGGCTGTGAAGGAACTGGTCGAGAACGCGCTGGACGCGGGCGCAAGCCGGATCGACGTCGCCATAGCCGATGGCGGCAAGACGCTGATCCGCGTCACCGACGACGGGCACGGCATCCCCGCGGACGAACTGCCGCTGGCCCTGTCGCGGCATGCCACGTCGAAGATCGACGGAAGCGACCTGCTGAACATCCACAGCTTCGGGTTCCGGGGCGAGGCGCTGCCCTCGCTTGGCGCGGTCGGACGGCTGACTATCACCTCGCGTTCGGGATCCGAGGCCGCGACCATCGCGGTATCCGGCAGCCGTCTGGACCCGGTGAAGCCCGCCGCGCTGAACCGGGGCACCGTGGTCGAACTGCGAGACATCTTCTTCGCAACGCCCGCCCGACTGAAGTTCATGCGCAGCGACCGCGCCGAAAGCCAGGCGGTAAGTGACGTCATCAAACGGCTGGCGATGGCCGAGCCATACGTCGGCTTCACCCTGCGCGACGTGACCGGCGGCGGCGAGGGCCGCACCACCTTCCGCGCCGATCCGGAAACCGGCGATCTGTTCGACGCGCTGCACGGTCGGCTTGGCCGCATCCTTGGCGCCGAGTTCGCCGAGAACGCGCTGCGCATCGGCGCCGACCGGAGCGGGCTGGCGCTGTCGGGATATGCCGCGCTGCCGACCTATTCACGCGGGTCCGCCGTGGCGCAGTATCTGTTCGTCAACGGACGCCCGGTGCGGGACAAGATGCTGCTGGGCGCGCTGCGGGCCGCCTATTCCGATTACCTCTCGCGCGACCGGCACCCGGCGGCGGTGCTGTTCATCGAATGCGATCCGCACCTTGTCGATGTGAACGTCCACCCCGCGAAATCCGAGGTGCGGTTCCGCGAGCCCGGCATGGCGCGCGGGCTGATCGTGTCGGGCCTGCGGCATGCGCTGGCAGAGGCCGGGCACCGCGCCTCGACCACCGTGGCGGGCGCGACGCTGGGCGCGATGCGGCCCGAGCCGGCGGAAGGGTCGGAACCCCGCGTCTATCAGATGGATCGCGCGCGCGGCTACGCTGCGCCGCAATACGCCTCGTCCCGGGCGTTGGCAGAAGCGCGGTCGTGGCAGGCTCCGCCCGTCACGCCGCCCCAGTACGGCTTCGCGGAAACCGGGGCGCGACAGGCGCGGGTCGATCCCGTGGTCGAAGATGACGCGCCCGAGATCGCACCGGCGCATCTGCCGTTGGGCGCGGCGCGGGGTCAGGTTCACCAGAACTACATCATCGCCCAGACCGATGACGGCATGGTCATCGTCGACCAGCACGCGGCGCATGAACGGCTGGTCTACGAAAAGTTGAAACGCCAGATGGCGGAGAACGGCGTCGCCGCGCAGGCGCTTCTGATCCCCGAAGTGGTCGAATTGTCGGACGGCGACGCCGCGGCCCTTCTCGACATAGCCGATGACCTGCAACGGCTGGGCCTGACCATCGAACCTTTCGGCGCCGGTGCCGTGGCGGTGCGCGAAACGCCCGCGATCCTTGGGCAGGTCGACGCGGCCGCCATGCTGCGCGACATAGTCGACGAGCTTGCCGACATGGGCGACAGCCAGACCGTGAAGGACCGGATCGAGGCGGTGCTGTCCCGCGTCGCCTGTCACGGCTCGGTCCGCTCGGGCCGCCGGATGACCGGCGACGAGATGAACGCCCTGCTGCGCGAGATGGAAGCGACGCCGCATTCCGGTCAGTGCAACCACGGGCGTCCGACCTACGTGGAACTGAAGCTGTCCGACATCGAACGGCTGTTCGGGCGGACATGATCGAGATCGGCGGCGTCGCCTATTCGCTGGAAGACCCGATTGTTTGGGCCGCGCTTGGTGGCGGCGCATTTCTTCTGTTGCTGGTTCTACTGCTGATGGTCTCGATCCGCCGCGCTGGCCGTTCTGCGGCGGCGGCCGAGAAGGTGTCGGCCCATATGGCGGGCCTTGGCCAGCGGGTGCAGATGCTGTCGGACGGGCAACAGCAACTGTTCGGCGGGCTGAACTCGGTCTCGGAAGCGCAGGCGATGCAGCAGGCGCAAACGCTGCAGTTGATGGAACAGCGGCTGGCCGAGGTCAGCCGGGTGACGGGCGAGGCGCTGCAAGGGTCGGCTACACGCACGGCCCGGTCGCTGGGTGCATTGCAAGAGCGGCTGGAAGCGATCGACAAGGCGCAAGAGAACATCACGCGTCTGTCGGGCGACGTGCTGTCTTTGCAGGACATCCTGTCGAACAAGCAGACGCGCGGGGCGTTCGGGGAAATCCAGCTGAACGATATCGTCGGCAAGGCGCTGCCCTCGGACAGCTATACGCTGCAGGCCACGCTGTCGAATGGACGGCGCGCGGATTGCCTGATCCACCTGCCGGAACCGCCCGGCCCCATCGTGATTGACGCCAAGTTTCCGCTGGAAGCCTACGAGCGCTTGCGTGCCGCCGAGGACAAGGCGGCGCTGGCCGAGGCGCAGCGACAGATGCGCACCGCCGTCCGTGCGCACCTGCGGGCGATCTCGGAGAAATACATCCTCGACGGCGAGACGGCGGATGGTGCGCTGATGTTCCTGCCGTCCGAGGCGGTCTATGCCGAGTTGCACGCGAACTTCCCCGAACTGGTGCGCGAGGGGTTCGACGCGCGGGTTTGGATCGTGTCGCCGACCACCTGCATGGCCACGCTGAACACGATGCGCGCGATCCTCAAGGACGCGCGGATGCGGGCGCAGGCCGGGGCGATCCGGCAGACGCTTCGGCTGCTGCACCGCGACGTGGAACTGGTTCTGCAACGCGCCGGCAAGCTAGAAACCCACTTCCGGCAGGCCCGCGAGGATGTCGAGGGTATCGGCACCGCCGCCGAGCGGGCGGGCAAGCGGGCGGCGAAGCTGGACAACTTCGACTTCGAAGAGCTGGAACCGGACCGCGACCGCGCGGTGGTGCCTCTGCCGCGGCAGGGCTAGGGCGTAAGGTCCAGCCGGATATCCGACGCAGTCGCGAACGGCGCGCCCTTGAGCACTGCAACGCGCGTACCGTTCAGCGACACTTCGGCGTCCTGCCCGTCATCGGATGGCGTCACCTGCACCAAGGGCGGACCGTCCAGCGCCCAGCCTTCCCCGACCTGCACGCGCAGCAGTTCTTCCCCCGGGCTGAAGCTTGTAACCTCGGCCGGTGCGGCGGCGGACCCGTCCAGCCAGCCGCTTTCGGCATCGGGATCGACCGGGTCGATGACATCGCCCGATCCCGCCGGCCCGGGAACGTCGGGCGTTTCAGGGTCGACCGGGTCCAGCACCGGGCCCGTCACCTCGGGCCCCGGCGTGTCGGGCGCATCGGGGTCCACGGGGTCAAGCGGGTCCGAGGCAGTGTCAGGATCATCGGCGATGTCCGGGTCTACGGGGTCGATAACCGGGCCGTCTACCTCTGGGCCGGGTGTGTCCGGCGTCTCTGGGTCGACCGGGTCGGTCACATCAGCCTCGCCGTCCGGGCCGGGGGCGTCCGGGGTGTCCGGGTCGGTCGGATCAAGCACGCCGTCGCCAAGGATCTCGGCCGCGTCCCCGAGGCTGATCTGGTAGGGATCGTCGCCCGACCCGTCCGAGACGGAAAGGAATATGTCCGCAACCGGGACGTCCTGAAGCCCGGGGAAATCCAGCGTCATGACCTCGTCGTCGTCGAAGGCGATGGAAAGCCTGGCCCCGTCCGGCAGGCTTGCGGTGTCGAAGAACAGGTCGTCGCCGACATCCGTCATGTCCAGCAGGACGCTGTCCTCTCCCGGCCGGAAATCCGGGAAGGCATGCGCGCCCGGGCCCGGCGGCACCGCGTGACGCGTGCCGCCAGCGAAGTCGTCTTCGGCGTCACTGGCCACCTCGTCCAGCGGGGTGTCTTCCGTTCCGTTCGGGGTGTCTGGGTCCGGGTCCCGTTCAGGGGAATTCCCCCCGCCGAACCCGGTTTCAAGGATCGGCATCGCTGCGAACGGCAGCAGCCCGAGCAAAAGCAAAGCGGCAAGCAAAATCCCACCTCCGGCCGTGTCCCCCACGTGCGTTGTAAGGACCAGACCTGAAGGAAGAGTCGCAATTACCTTTTGGGTTTGAAGTTAACGGCCCGCGATCAACCGGCTTCGACGAGCCGCACCGCGTCGGCGGTCAATGCGCCGTTCACCGCCTGCACCCGCGCGACCTCGGCCCCGTCGAGCGCGAGCACGGAGGTGCCGTTGTCGTCTTCGACCGTGACATCGGGGTCGGTGGAGCCGCCGGCGACCTCTACGACGACCACGTCCTGCTCTGCATCGAATTCCTCGATCAACACCGAGTCCCCGGCGGCGGCGTCCTCTTGGTCGCCCACCAGCGCCGCGACGTCCGTCACCGGCGTGTCGCCAGAGTCGCCGTTGGCGACCTCTTCATCCTCGGAAGCCGGTTCGTCGTCATTGGACAACGCGTCAAGCGACATGCCCAACAACATCATGCCCAGCAGCAATGCGAGACTCATCATACCCGTAACCCCGAATTCTCGTGACAGCAGCATCGGAACGGTACCGTTTCGCCATGACTTCGACAAAGTTCTGCCCGATTTCGTCAAGCACGGGACATGCACGCGCCACTGTCCCACCGTGATGGCTGGATTGACCGCTTCCGGGAAACGCTGAAGACAGCGCCGTGAGATTCGCACTTTGCAAAGCGAAGGCGATCCTCTATACGCGCGGCTTCCGTTCGGACGATCCGGGCGGATTCTCTCCACGGGCCTTGCTGGACGACATCCCGGCTTGCGCCATCAATCCGAAAGGAGACCCCGATGTCGATTACTGTCGAAGAAAAGACCCGCCTGATGAAGGAATTCGCCACCAAGGACGGTGATACCGGTTCGCCGGAAGTCCAGGTTGCGATCCTGACCAGCCGCATCTCGACCCTGACCGAGCACTTCAAGACCCACAAGAAGGACAACCACTCGCGTCGTGGCCTTCTGAAGCTGGTGGCCCAGCGCCGCAAGCTGCTGGACTACACGAAGGCGAAGGACGAGAAGCGCTACCAGGACCTGATCCAGCGCCTCGGCATCCGCCGCTAAGCGACGGCCCAGCCCGATCTTCGACGCCCGCACGGTCCGCCGCGCGGGCGTTTGAGTTTTCAGGGTCCCGCATCTCGGGTCCCGAATTTTCGCCGAAAATTCACGCCCGCCTGGCGTCACACAAGCCGGCGTATCGGGGCGTGGCTGCAGATCACGATGAACTGTCCGCCCGCCTCCAGAAGATGAAAGCCGCGCGCCTGCACTTCGGCCACGAAGCGTGCCCGGCCGATCTCGTTTTCGACCCACGCGACCGAGCGCCGGACCACCCCGCCCTTCTCGACCGCCTTTGCGGAGAAGACGAGCGCGATCCATTCCTCGGGGCGACTGTGAGACGGAACAACCATGCCGCATCCTCGTCCCGACAGACTTAACAAATCCTGAACAGGCGACGTACCGTCAGAGAAACCGGTTTCAAAATGTGCCATTCTCCTGTATGGCCCGCGCATCTGAGACGATGTGCACCAGTCCCCGGCACGCGAAATGGATGACAGGGGACGGCGGCAATGGGGCCGCCAATCAAACGGGAGACCCGGGATACGCCTGGGAGGGCTCCCTCATAGGATACGCATATGTTCAACGTTACGAAGAAATCGATGCAGTGGGGCGAGGAAACGCTCACGCTGGAAACGGGCAAGATTGCCCGTCAGGCCGACGGCACCGTTATCGCCACCCTGGGCGAGACGTCGGTCATGGCGAACGTCACGTTCGCCAAGAAACAGAAGGAAGGGCAGGACTTCTTCCCCCTGACCGTCCACTATCAGGAAAAATACTACGCCGCCGGTAAAGTCCCGGGCGGCTTCTTCAAGCGCGAGGCGCGGCCGACCGAGAAGGAAACGCTGACCGCCCGCCTGATCGACCGTCCGATCCGTCCGCTGTTCGTCCCCGGCTTCAAGAACGAAGTTCTGGTGATGTGCACCGTGCTGTCGCACGATCTGGTCAACGACCCCGACATCGTCGCGATGATCGCCGCCTCGGCCGCGCTGACGATCTCTGGCGCGCCCTTCATGGGCCCGATCGCCGGTGCCCGCGTGGGTTACGAGGATGGCGAATACATCCTGAACCCGGAAGTCGACGACATGCACAAGCTGCGTGAGAACCCGGACCAGCGTCTGGACCTCGTCGTCGCCGGCACCAAGGACGCCGTGATGATGGTGGAATCGGAAGCCTACGAGCTGACCGAGGCCGAAATGCTGGGCGCCGTGACCTTCGCGCACGAGCAGATCCAGCCGGTCATCGACCTGATCATCGCGCTGGCCGAAGACGCCGCGAAAGAGCCCTTCGACTTCCAGCCGCCCGATTACTCCGCTCTGTACGGCGCGGTGAAGGCTGCCGGCGAAGAGAAGATGCGCGCCGCCTACGCGATCACCGACAAGCAGGAACGGACCAACACCGTTGCCGCCGTCAAGGAAGAGATCATCGCCGCGCTGACGGAAGAGCAGCAGTCGGACGAGAACCTTGGCTCGGCGCTGAAGAAGCTGGAATCCGGCGTTCTGCGTGGCGATGTCGTGAAAAACGGCCGCCGCATCGACGGCCGCGCCACCGACGAGGTGCGCCCGATCGTGTGTGAAACCGGCCTGCTGCCGCGGACCCACGGCTCGGCCCTGTTCACCCGTGGCGAGACGCAGGGCCTTGTGGTCACCACGCTCGGCACCGGCGACGACGAGCAGATGATCGACGCGCTGAACGGCACCTACAAGTCGAACTTCCTGCTGCACTACAACTTCCCCCCGTACTCGGTCGGTGAAGTGGGCCGCGTGGGTTCGCCGGGTCGCCGCGAGATCGGCCATGGCAAGCTGGCATGGCGCGCCCTGCAGGCCGTTCTGCCTGCCGCGACCGACTTCCCCTACACCATCCGCGTCGTGTCCGAGATCACCGAGTCCAACGGCTCGTCCTCGATGGCGTCGGTCTGCGGTGGTTCGCTGTCGATGATGGATGCGGGCGTTCCGCTGAAGGCTCCGGTGGCTGGTGTGGCCATGGGCCTCGTGCTGGAAGAAGACGGCTCTTACGCCATCCTGACCGACATCCTTGGCGACGAGGATCACCTCGGCGACATGGACTTCAAAGTGGCCGGTACCGAGAACGGCATCACCTCGCTGCAGATGGACATCAAGGTCGCGGGCATCACACCCGAGATCATGGAGAAAGCCCTGGCGCAGGCCAAAGAGGGCCGGATGCACATCCTCGGCGAGATGGCCAAGACCCTGAGCGAGGCTTCGGGCTTCTCCGAGCACGCTCCGCGCATCGAGACGATGACTGTTCCGCAGGACAAGATCCGCGAAGTCATCGGGTCGGGCGGCAAGGTCATCCGCGAGATCGTGGAAGTGTCCGGCGCCAAGGTCGACATCAACGACGACGGCGTGATCAAGATCGCCTCGCCGAACGGTGAAGCCATCCAGAAGGCCTATGACATGATCTACTCGATCGTGGCAGAGCCGGAAGAGGGCAAGGTCTACAAGGGCAAGGTCGTGAAGATCGTCGATTTCGGCGCCTTCGTGAACTTCTTCGGTAAGCGGGACGGTCTTGTCCACGTGTCGCAGATCCTGCCCAAGCGCCTGAACCATCCGTCGGACGTTCTGAAGGAAGGCCAGGAAGTCTGGGTCAAGCTTCTGGGCTTCGACGATCGCGGCAAGGTTCGCCTGTCGATGAAGGTCGTCGATCAGGACACCGGCGAAGAGATCGCGGAAGAGAAAAAGGAAGAAGCCGCCGACTAAGGCGCGACTTCTTCACAGATCGAAAGGCCCCGGCATCGTCCGGGGCCTTTTTCGTTTCCGGGTGTCGCGCCTGGCAAGACCGGCTTGGCGCGTCGTAATTTGCGCCCCAAAAGCATGAGCCTGTCACGAATATGAAATACACCCGTTTTCACGACAGTATTTCTGCTAACTTAATAAGCATTCGTAAACCATGATCGCAGGTTTCCGTACGGTGAATCTTGATCGGTTTCCGGAACTGGCCTTTATCCGGCCCTGCGTTCCGAAGCATTCCAGCTATACGAGGGCAAGGCAGACCATTCTTTCCGGCGCTGATTGATGAAACCTAACAAACTCTCCGCGCTGAGAAAGTAAATTCAGACCGAATACGACCCGCAACAAGCATTAATGCAAGAATACGGAATCTTAAATTTGGAAACATCTGAATCAACGGATTATAAACCCGACTCCCGCTGTATAGCCTGATCGGCCCAAATGACCGGCCGGAACGCCAAATCGACCAAAACCGCCCGGAAGTCTTGGCCGGGCGCCCCCTCACCTTCTTACCACCGCAACTGTAAAGAGACCTGTACCGTGACACATCCGTTCAAGCGGCCGCTGACCGGCCTTCTTTTCGCAGCGACGCTTACCGCCTCGGGCGCCGCGCAGGCGCAGGACGTGCAGCAAGCCGTCATTGATTTCATCCAGTGCTATTCCGAGCCCGACGCGGCAGAGACCATCGCGGACATGGCGACCGGCGGTATCCTGAACCTGTCCGCCACCCGGTACGAGGACAGCAGCAGTTGCATCCCCTTCAACCGCGGCGGACTGACCATCAACGGTGTGACCTTCGACACAATCTGCGCCTTTGACGAAGACGTAAGCGTTCCGGACTGGTCCCGCTATTTCCAGCGCGGCCCCGGCACCAGCCCCGGCACTTTCCTTGAACTGCGCACGCAGGCGTCGGTCGGTCTTCTGCAAGCATGGGCACTGGAACTGTCGCCCTCTGGCTATGGCGTCCAGATCGACAGCCTGTACGGCGGCGGCGCCTATGTCCTATGCTCCAGCCTCTATCAGCAGAGCGAAGAGTACTACGAGGAAGAGCAGGGCTATGGCGAGTACATGGATGCCGTCGTGGTCGATCCCGACGGCTACACCAACATCCGCAGCGGCCCCGGCACGAATTATCCGATCGTCGGCCGCGTCTATGTCGACGAACTGGACATGCAGGCGATCCCGACCAATCAGGACTGGTGGGAAGTCCGGACTTACGGCGGAACCGAAGGCTGGATGCACGCGTCGCGGATCGAGTTGATTTACCTCGATCAGAACTGATCCGAAGCCGTTCAACCCGGTCTTTCATGGCCGCCCCAGACAGCGTTCGGGGGCGGCCTTTCCATGTCTTGGCCCGATGCCTGGGATGGGCCACGAAAGCATTTTTGAACCTTTTCCAAGGGTTCCGCGTTCTTCCCCGGACAGAGCAAGGAACACGAGCATTCCCGCGACCCTGCGCGGGGTACCCAAAGAAAGGATCCATAATGGTTTCCCGTCGCACTTTCCTCACCAGCGGTTCGGCCACCCTTGCCGCGCTGGCCACCGCCCCTGCCCTTGCGCAGGAGACCTACACCGTTCCGCAGGAACACATGCCGATGCGCGTGCGCGTGTCCAAGGACTATCCGGCAGGTGAAATCCACGTCGATCCGAACCGCTATTACCTGTACCTGACCGAAGGCGACGGAGAGGCGCTGCGCTATGTCGTGGGCGTCGGTCGCGACAGCCTTTACGAGTCCGGCACCTTCACCGTTGGCCGGAAAGCCGAATGGCCGACATGGACACCCACCCCGGACATGATCGAGCGCGATCCGGCGAGCTATGCCAAGTACGAAGACGGCATGCCGGGCGGCCCGGACAACCCGCTGGGCGCGCGCGCGCTGTATCTCTACAACGCCAACGGCTACGACACCGCGCTGCGCATCCACGGTACGCCGCAACCCTGGACAGTGGCGCAGGCGATTTCGAACGGTTGCGTGCGGCTGGTGAACAGCCACGTCGCGCACCTGTACGACCGCGTCGCGGAAGACACCAAGGTGGTGCTGCATCCGAAGATGGCTCCCACCGCGTAAACCGTGCAGTCGTGAATGAAAAAGGCCCCGCCGAATGGACGGGGCCTTCTTTTGTTCGGGTCGTACCCTTTACGACGGCAGCTTGGCCTTGCGGAGGTACGGGAACACGGTTTCGAAATCGCCGTACTTGGCCTTGGCGTCGTCGTTCGAAACAGAGGTCGGGATGATCACGTCCTGACCGACTTCCCAGTTGGCCGGGGTCGCGATGGTCTCTTTCGCGGCGGTCTGCAAACCGTCCAGAGCGCGCAGCACCTCGGCGAAGTTACGGCCGACGTTCATCGGATAGGTCATCGACAGCTTAAGCTTCTTGTCCGGGCCGATGATGAAGACGGAACGCACGGTGGCGCTGTCGGCAGGCGTCGCGCCGTCCGGCAGATAGTATTCCGCCGGCAGCATGTCGAAGGCCTTGGCGACAGCCAGATCGGTGTCCGCGATGATCGGAAAGCCCACGTCCGAGGACGCATAGCTTTCGATGTCGCCGATCCATTTCTTGTGGTCCTCGACCCCGTCGACCGAGATGCCGATCACCTTCGTGCCGCGCTTGGCCCATTCATCGGACAACTGCGCGACAGCGCCGAACTCGGTGGTGCAGACGGGGGTGAAATCCTTCGGGTGCGAGAACAGGATCGCCCAGCTGTCGCCGATCCAGTCGTGAAAGCTGATCTGACCCTGGCTGGTGTCGGCCTTGAAATCCGGCACGGTGTCGTTGATGCGAAGTCCCATGACATCTCCCTTTCGTAACCCCTGAACGGGGCGAAAAATTTCGGCGCGGGCAATCGGCCCGCGCCTTCTACATGATCCGATGGGCGCGGAGCGGCAACCCCGCGCGCCGCTTTGTCGCTAGCGGATACGCTGACCGTTGGCGCTGATCTGCCCGGTCTCGCCGTCGATCACGATCTCCGAGGAATAGGTCCCCTCGTCATCCTTCTGCGCGAAGCCGCCCAGCATCATCCGCGCCATGCCGGCCTGATCCTCGGGCACCAGCCCCATGCCGATCAACGTGTCCAGCAGCGCGTCGAAACCTTTCAACGTTACCGTGGCCGCACCATCCGTGGCAGGGAAACCGCCGAAGGTCTCGAGATCGGAGTTGTCCAGCGTGAAGCCCCCGGTCGCCATCAGGTCGGCGCCAACGGCGTTCAGGCGAATTTCGGAAATGCCCACCTCGGACACTTCTGCCGGCACTTCGTCAGAGTCTTCCAACGCCACGAGTTGTTCGTAGTCGACCATGTCGAACAGCAGTTTCACCTTGGCGGTCATGTCGACGACAAGCTGCGCCGGGTCACGCGGCAACTGACCGGCCGGATCGAACATACCCCACAGGGAGTCGCCGATGGTCAGGCCTTCGAAATTGAGCCGGACATGCGAATCCACCGCCTCTTCGCTGCTCAGCACGGGCATCGACATGCTGCCGTCGGCCGCTGCGATCGCGAACTGAAGCGGCATTGGTACGATCATCGGCTGGAACATCTCCATCTCGTAGCCTTCGACTCGACCGGTCAGGTTCAGGCCGTCGGCGCTGAAGCCAAGCGAGCCGTCGGTCATGCCGTAGACCGCGCTTTGCGACCCCATCGGCTCGCCGTTCATCGTCTGCTCTTGCCGGGACTCCTGACTTTCAAGGCGGTACTCGTAGCTGACCATAAGGCCGTCGCGCAGCGCCTGCCCAAGCGCCATGACAGAGGTGCCCTGCGGGATCGCAACCTCGGCCGAGCTTTCCATCGCGCCCATCGTAGCGGTGTTGGTCTGCGTGACCGTATCGCCATCCGGCGAGGTGAAGGAAAAGCCCATGTCGAATGCGCCGGTCTCCATGGTGCCGCGCATCGACATACGGACCACGTCCTCGCCCCAGATGCGATAGAAGCCCTTCATGCCCTCGAACCGCATCGTGCCGGTGATCCCGGGCGTCCCCATCTCCTCGGCGGCGTCGCCGGTCAGTTCGAGGCCGGTGAACGTCATATCGTACTCATCGAGTTCGTAGTGATAGGTGACGTCACCGGGTTCGCCCGTCGCCGTGGTCAGGTAGTTCGGCGTATCCATCCGCATCGTGGCGCTGAACCCGCCCTCGCCCGTCAGTTCACCGCCGAAGGTCATGTCCTGCGACGCGGGCAATTCGATCAGGACGGTGCCATCGTCGCGGCCGGTCAGCACCATGTCGCCCATGTGCATCTCGAAGCTGCCGGTGTCGTTCGGAAACGTGAAGCGGGCCACCATGTCCGAGACGGTCATCGTCGCGCCATCCTCGGCAACGTCGGCGGTGACTTCCGCGCCCATCGCGTTCATCGCGGTGGACATGTTGGCCCAGACATCCTGAGGCGTCACGTCGGCGGCGGCGGCCAGCGGGAACAGCGTGAACGCGGCCAGCGAAAGGGGGGCGTGTTTCATCCGTAATCTCCTCAAAACGAACGTGCCGCCGCGATGAAACGCGACGGCACGAAAAACGCAAGTCTTTGTTATACCGACAAAGCCTTACTGCAGGCGCTGCCCGTTGGCCGAGATTGCGCCGGTAGCGCCGTCAATCTCGATCTCGGACACCAGCGAGTCCTCGCCTTCGCCGGGACGGGCGAAGAGACCCATCATCATGCGCGCGCCCATCGCCTGATCCTGCGGCAGCAGGCCCATCGCGACGAGGTTGTCGAGAAGCGCGTTCGCGCCGGTCAGTTGCAGGTTCAGACGGCCGGTCGGAGCCGGAACACCGTCGAAGGTTTCAAGGTTGTTCATGTCGAAGGTGAAACCGCCGTTGCCGGTCAGATCCGCCCCCGCGACCTCAAGCTTCAGCTCGTTGACGTCCAGTTCGTGGATCTCGGCAGGCATTTCGGCGTCGACCATTTCCATCGATTCCGGGTCGAACAGGTCGAACAGGAAGTTCGCCTTGCCGGCCAGATCCAGACGCAGCGTCGCCGGGTCATGCGGCAGCGCGCCGGACGGGTCGATCAGACCCCAGATCATTTCGCTTACACCCAGCTCGTTCAGGGTCAGGGCAAAGGCGAAGTCCTGCGGCTCTTCGGATTTGGAGACCGGCGTGGTCAGGGCAAAGCCCATTTCCGCCATCGTCACCGCGACCTCGGGCAGCGGGATCTGAGCGCCCGACAGGTTCATCGCGATACCGGTGTTCGACACGTCGTAGGTCAGCGCCTCGGAGCTGAGACCAACCGTCAGCGCACCGCTTTCGGCCGAGCCGTTCAGGTCGAAGCTGTCGTCCTTGTTGTCCAGAACAACCTCGTAGCTGCCGGCACCGTGGGTCACGGTGGTCATGCTCGACTGGCCATTGGCAAGAGCGGTCGACAGTTCCTTCACGCCCCCGGCCATCAGCGCAACCGAACCTTCGGATTCCATGCTGATATCGGCAAGCTCGGCGGTCATGTCGAAGGTGCCGTCGCCGCCGTCCGGCTCGTCCATATGCGCGACAAGGTTCATCGTTGCCGCGGTTACCTTGGACACGACGGATGCATCCGCGCCGGTCTCGTAGGAACCGGCCACGTCGGACAGGGTGACGTCCACGTCCAGTTCCATCTGCTCTTCATCGACGACAAGATCGCCGACCGAGATGGTGACGCTGCTGGCATCGAAGTCGTAGTTCACGGCGTCCGGGTCGCCCGACGCGGTCAGGTTCAGACCCTCGTAGGCGATGTTCAACGACATCTCGACGGTCTCGCCGCCTTCTTCCGGCGTGACGTTCAGCATGACGTCGTAGCTCGGCGTCATCGTGATCGACACGGTGCCGTCGCCGTTCTCGGTAAAGACGACCTCGGGGATGGTGCCCGTCGCGCTTGCGTCGGTCGTCTCCATCGAAACGGCCATGTCGGTGACGGTAAGCGTGCCGCCGTCCTGAGTTTCGGAACCGGCGGTGAGGGTTTCGCCCATCTGCGTCGCCATCGACTGCCATGCGGCCCAGACGTCGGCGCTGGTCACATCGGCCTGCGCCGCGGACGTGCCGGCCGCAACCAGAATGCATGCGGTGCCGCTGAGGAGATGCCAGTGTTTCATTTGTTTCCTTCCAGGAATAATTTGAATGATGCCAACTTCCTTTGGCTGGCAATCGGGGTCAAGCTAGGTCTTTTTTGAGGCAAGGTATTCCCGACCTGCTCAAAAAACGCATGACAAGGAGGTGATAGCATGGATTTCAGCGGAAAAGCGGTGCTTATCACGGGCGCAAGCCGCGGCATCGGCGCCGCTGCAGCACGGGCCTTCGCGGGCGCCGGGGCCAAAGTGGCGCTGCTTGCGCGCACCGAGACAGAGATCGGCGTGCTTGCCGGAGAGATCGGACCGTCGGCAATCGCGATCCCCTGCGACGTCAGCCGCTACTGGGAGGTCGAGACGGCGGTGAAGGCCACCGTGCAGGCCTTCGGCAGCCTCGACGTGGTGATCAACAATGCCGGCGTCATCGAACCCATCGCGCATATCGCAAAGTCCGACCCGGAAGGTTGGAGCCACGCAATCGACGTGAACCTGAAGGGTGTCTACCACGGCATGCGCGCGGCGCTGCCGGTGATGCTGGCCGCCGGTGGCGGCTCGATCCTGACGGTATCGTCGGGCGCGGCGCATCACCCGGTCGAGGCGTGGTCGCACTATTGCGCGTCGAAGGCAGGCGCGGCGATGCTGACCCGGTCCGCCGATGCCGAGTACCGGGGCCGTGGCATCCGCGCCATCGGGCTGTCGCCGGGCACCGTCGCCACCCAGATGCAGCGTGAGATCAAGGCCAGCGGCATCAATGCGGTCAGCCAGTTGGACTGGTCGGCGCATATCCCGCCCGAATGGCCCGCGAAGGCGCTGATGTGGATGGCGACACCCGAATCCGACGACTGGCTGGGCGACGAGATCTCGCTGCGCGACGACACGATCCGCGCCCGTCTGGGCCTGACCGCGTGATCCGGCTGGATCGCGACGGCGGGCTGTGGACGGTCACGCTCGACCGGCCCGACAAGGCGAACGCGCTGACCGGCGCGATGCTGGGGGACCTGGCCGGCATCGCCTCGGACGCCGCTGGGAAGGCGCAGGCGCTGATCCTGACCGGCACCGGCAAGGTCTTTTCCGCCGGCGCCGATCTTGACGCGGCCCGCGCCGGGCTGGCCACCGATCCGGTGTGGGAACAGGTCTCGGGCGCCATCGCGGCGCTGCCCTGCCTGACCATCGCCGCGCTGAACGGAACGCTGGCGGGCGGCGCCTTTGGCATGGCGCTGGCCTGCGATCTGCGGATTGCCGTGCCGTCGGCCAAGTTCTTCTACCCGGTAATGAAGCTGGGCTTCCTGCCGCAACCGTCGGACCCGGTGCGGTTGGCCGCACTGATCGGTCCGGCCCGCGCAAAGATGATCCTGATGGCAGGCCAGAAGATCACCGCCGACACGGCGCTGGCCTATGGTCTGGTCGAGGAACTGGCAGAGCCGGACGCGCTTTTGCCGCGCGCCCGGGAATTGGCGACCGACGCGCTGGCGGCAACGCCCGCGCATGCCGCCGCGATCAAGGGGATGATCTGACTTCGGGTCAGACGCTTTGCTGCGCGGTCGGAGCTTTCACCGAGACCCATTCCCGCGCATCCGCAACCTCGGCCAGACCGAACACCCGCGTCTCGATCGGAGAGATCACCGAAGCCGCCCCGGCAAACGGCGCCAGCCAGGGCAGGTCGGTCACCAGCGCGGCGCGGCGCAGCTTGCTCATCGTCTGCAACCCGGTCCACGCATGCCCGACAGCGGCGGGAAGGTTCACGAACCCGATTCCGCGCACGACCTTCATCACCGAGATCTCGCCCTGCTCGGCGATAAACGCTTCAAGCCGCGGCATGACCTCGTCGAAGTCCGCCTTGCCGACCGTCCCGTCGACCACGATCTCGAAATACCCGGCGTCCGGGTGTTCGACACAGGTTACGCTCATGCTTCCACCTTTCTTACGCTGTCGCCGACAGACACGGTGCCGTCCCGGACCACCCGCCCGTATATCCCCCGCAGCCGCAGATCCCTGCCGCGCCCGGTGTTCACGAACACGCAGGCATCGCGCCCATAGCGGTCGATGAAGCCCTGACAGCCGTTGTGCGGCTCTTCGGTGATCACGATCTCGGCCGAGCCCATCGCCAGCCGTGTTCCCGGCGGGCAATTGCCCGGCGACAGGTCCATATCGATGAACAGGTTGTCTCCCGCGGGGCCCCAGTCCGCCGTGTCCGGCCCGGCGAACGCCTCGATCACGCGGGCGGGCATCAGGCAGATCTGAACGTCAGGATGCGGCGCGCCGTCCTCGGTCTCGCGCCAGCAGCCCTTTGACCAGTGATCTCCGTGCATACCGGCGGCAAGGCTCATCGCGTTCGACCCCGGCATCTCGCGCGCGCCCTTCTCGGGGCGAACCACGATGGCGCGGATGGTCCCCTCTGCCGGAGCGGCTTCTATCCGCGGCAGCGCCGCCTGCAAGTCGTCCATCGTGGCATGAGCCATGCGCGCCTCCGTGTTTGATGTCACCATGCAGCCCTTCGCCGCATCCGCAACCCCTCAGCGCCGCGCCCGGCGCTTTCCGGGGGTCTTTGAATGGAAGTCCGGCGGCCGCTTGCCGACCCATGCGATGAACTTCGCCAGACGCGGATGCGCCCGCAGCGCCTCGGGCGTCGCATAGCTGCGCGCCAGTTCGGCCTCGGTCAGGGTGGCGTGGATCTCGTTGTGGCAGATCTGGTGCAGCAACACCGTCTCGCCCCCCTTGCCGCCGCGCAGTTTCGGCACAAGATGGTGCAGGCTTTGCTTCGCCCACGGCGGAACCACTCGCCCGCACAGGGCGCAGACCGGCCAGTTGTCTTGTCCTTCGTCGCTCACGGTGCCAGAGGATGGCGCGAAACCAGCGACAGGCAAGCGTGATGACCAAACCCACCGCTCTCGTGATCGGCGCCGGCCCCGCCGGGCTGATGGCGGCTGGCGAACTGGCATCGGCAGGCATCGCGGTAACGGTGGCCGAGGCGAAGCCGTCGGTCGCACGGAAATTCCTGATGGCGGGCAAGTCCGGGCTGAACCTGACCAAGGCCGAGGACCCGGCAAGCTTCCACGCCGCCTATGGCGAGGCCGCCGACTGGCTGGCTCCGATGCTCGACGCCTTCGGACCTGACGCGGTGCAGGACTGGGCACGCGCGCTGGGACAGGATCTGTTCACCGGCTCCACCGGGCGCGTGTTCCCCAAGGCGATGAAGGCCTCGCCCCTGCTGCGCGCATGGCTTGCAGACCTTGCCGCGCAAGACATCACGATCCGAACCCGCTGGCGGTGGACCGGCTGGGAAGGCGACGCGCTGACCTTCGACACGCCGGACGGCCCGCAGCGCCTGACGCCAGACGCAACCGTGCTTGCCCTGGGCGGTGCAAGCTGGTCGCGGCTTGGCTCGGACGGGGCCTGGGCGCCGTGGCTGGACGCCAAGGGCGTCGACCTCGTGCCCTTCGCCCCCGCCAACGCCGGTCTTCGCATGGACTGGTCACCGCACATGGCGCGCCACTTCGGCACACCGGTGAAAGGGGTGCGCCTGACCGCCGGCGGCACCGAAACGCGGGGCGAGTTCGTCATCTCGGAACGCGGCCTCGAAGGCGGCGCAATCTATGCCCTCTCTCGCGCCCTGCGCGACGGCGTACCGCTGGTGGCCGACCTGAAGCCCGACGTAGCGCGCGACCGCCTCTCCGCCCGGCTCGCGCGGCCCTCGAAAGCCTCGGCCTCGAACCGGCTCCGCAAGGACGCGGGCCTTTCGCCGGTGCAGATCGCCCTGCTGCGCGAGGCGCTGCCAGACCTTCCATCCGGTGACGACCTCGCGAAAACCATCAAGGCGCTGCCGATCCCCCATGCGGGCCTGCGCCCGCTGGACGAGGCGATCTCGACCGCCGGGGGCATCGCAAGGTCGGCACTGGGCGACGGCCTCATGCTGCGCACCCTACCCGGCACTTTCGCCGCGGGTGAAATGCTGGATTGGGAGGCGCCGACCGGCGGCTACCTTCTTACCGCCTGTTTCGCCACCGGACGCCATGCCGGTCGCGCCGCGGCAGACTGGCTCGGCCGAAACACCTGACCCCGGACCGCCCTTCTTCTCTTTCGAAATACCTCGGGGGAGCCGCGCAAAGCGCGGCGGGGGCAGCGCCCCAGACCCTGCCCGGTCAGGATCCCAGCGCGCGCCGGAACGCGGGGCGCCCCAGCATCATGTCGCGGTAGTCCGCAACCGCGCCGTCCGGTTCCGGGAACTTCGCCGCCCGCGCCCAGCTCAGGCAATGCGCCGCGACGATGTCGGGCACCGTCATCGTGTCGCCCATCAGGAACGGGCCGGCGATGCGCGCGGCAAGACGGTCCAGCGAGCGGGTGTATTCCCATCGCAGGCTCTCTTTCACCTCTGGAACCCGGTGTTCTTCCGGCAGGGCGAAGGAATGCCGCGCGGCGGTCCACAGAAGCGCGTCCATCTCGTCCAGCACGAAATGGGTGGCGCCGTCCTGCCGCGCGCGCTCCAGCGTTCCGGGAGGGAAGGTCAGGGCGTTGTGGCGGTCGGCAAGGAACTGCAGAATCGCGGTCGAATCGGTCACCGCCGCGCCGTCCACCAGCAGGACCGGGATCTTGCCCGAGGGGTTATGGCGCCGCGCCTCTTCGGACTGCGGCCCGGCGTCGATCCGGTCATAGCGCTGGCCGATCTCTTCCAGCATCCACAAAACCCGCAGCGCGCGGCTGCGCACCGATCCGATCACCGTGTACATCCTGCGTCCTCCCCCTGTTCCCGTTTTATCGGCGCGCCGCGCCCAGCATCGACAGCCGGATCAGCGTCCGTTCCACCAGCGCCATCGCGGGCGCGCGCTGCTGGGCGGATCGCAGTTGCAGGTCGGTGTCGGTCAGCATTTCCAGCGCCTGCGCCAGACGGGCCGCGCCCCAGCCCTGCGCCTGCCGCTGCATCCTGTCGCGGCGGGGCCCGAACACCGGTGGGCGGGCGCGGGCGATGCCGGCGCTGGGGCCGCCCGGGTCCGACGCGGCGGCGTAGAGGGTGCGGAAATGACGGGTCGCGCCGATCACAAGCCCGACGGGCTGCACGCCCTGCCCTTCCAGCTTCTGCATCAACGGCCCGATCTCGCGCGTGCGGGCCTCGGCGACCACGTTCAGCACATCGTCCATCGCGGCCTCGGTCGTGGCGGGGGCGCAGGCGGCGACATCCTCGGGCATCACGGGGTCCGGGTCGTCCAGCTTGTACAGCGCCAGCTTCTCGATCGTCTGGCGCAGGTCGCCGGGGTCCAGCACCCGCGACAGGGCGACGATGTCGGTCATCGCATCGCCGCCGATCTTGCCCAGCCCGGCCTTGGACAGCTCCGCCTCCAGCTCTTCGCGGCTGGGCGGGTCGTTGTAGATGCCGACGGCAAAGCCGGACTTCATACCTTCGAACAGCTTGCGCAGCGCCGACTTCGCGGTCAGCGATCCGGCTGTCACGACGACATGGGCGTCCCCGGTGCGCCAGTCCTCCAGCGCGGCGGCGATGGTCTTGGCCAGCCCGTCGCCGGCCTCCTCGACGAACACGGCGCGGGGGCCCGGAAAGAACCCTGTCTCGCGGACCGCATCCGCCAGAAGGGCCGCGTCCTTGCGCAACTCGGACGCCGGGATGCGGGTCAGGCGCATCTCTTCCTCGCCCTGCGGACCGACGAGAGACGCGACAAGCTGCTGGCGCTTCAGCGCGACGCGCATCGCGTCCTGCCCGTAGATCAGCGTGGCGCAGCTGTTCGGGTCGGGTTTCGAGAAATGGCTGGCGGCGTCCCGGGTGGAAAGCTTCATTTCCGCCAGTCCGGCGCGGTGGCGATCAGTTCGGTCACCAACTGGTCGGCAAGGATGACCATCAGCCGCTCATAAGCGTCCTCGGTGGCCGAGATCTCGCCAATGATCGAGCCGGTGGCGGAATAGCCCGTGAAGTTTTCGACCTTGCCCTTCGCCAGTTCGGCGTCGGTGACGCGGTCCTTCAGGGTATAGTCGATGCGGCCCAGCACGTTGTAGCGGGTCGTGGCGCGTTCGGTGGTGATGCCGACACCGTCCTCGCGCACCGAGATGGTGTAGTCGAGCAGGTAGGGTGCGGCCTCTGGCAGACCCAGCCGATCTTCCATCCGCGCCACGAAGACAAAGGCCTTCCGGTCTCCGGGGTCGGCGACAAGGATCTCTCCGCGCAGTCCTTCCGCCTGACCGCCGGGACCGAACACCGGAGTAAAGCCGCAAGCGGAGAGGGCCAGCGCGCCGACAAGCGCGATCATGCCTCGGCGGGAAGCGGTCTGGTTCGGGGAAAGCGTCATCGCAGGGTCCGGTCGGTCAGTCCTGATTGTCATGCGTCTCGCCGAGCCCGGACGGCAGGGCCGGTGGCGGTCACAATCGCCCTGCGGGGGGCGAATGACAAGCGGTTGCTTCACCCGCGCCAGCCGGTGGCGCGGCGCTTGCGGGAACCGGGGCGGGGGCTCTGCCCCCGTCGCGCGCCGCGCGACTCCCCCGAGGTACTTGGAAAGAGAAGAAGGGGCCGGTCAGACCACCACGTTCACGATCCGGCCCGGCACGACGATCAGTTTCTTCGGCGCGCCGCCGTCGAGCGCCTTCTGAACGGCGGCGTCGTCCAGCACCAGCTTTTCGACCGCGTCTTTCGGCAGGTCCTTGGCGACCGTGATCTCGGAGCGGCGCTTGCCGTTGATCTGGATCGGCAGGGTCACCGTGTCCTCGACCAGCATCGCCTCGTCCGCCTTGGGCCACGGGTGGCCGGTGACCAGACCCTCGCCGCCCAGCATCTGCCAGCATTCCTCGGACAGGTGCGGGGTCATGGGCGACATCAGCTGCGCCAGCACCTTGGCCGCCGCGCGCTTTGCCGCGCCGCCGGCGTCGGATTTCGCCAGCGTGTTGGTGAAGGCATAAAGCTTGGCGATGGCCGCGTTGAAGCCGAAGGATTCGATTCCCATCGTGACGTCGTGAATCGCACGGTGCATGGCGCGGGTCAGATCCGCGTCGCCCTTGCCGGCGCCGTCGTCCAGCGCGGCGATCTCGGACGTCAGGCGCCAGACCCGGCCCAGATGCTTGAAGGCGGCGTCGGCGCCCGAGGCGGTCCATTCCACGTCGCGTTCCGGCGGGCTGTCGGACAGGACGAACCAGCGGGCGGTGTCGGCGCCGTAGCTTTCGATGATCGCCAGCGGATCGACCACGTTGTTCTTGGACTTCGACATCTTCGCCGACGGCACGATCTGTACCTCTCGGCCATCCTCTTTCAGGAAGGCCTTGCCGTCTTTCAGGTCCACCTCTTCGGGATAGTGATAGACCGGCCGGCCATCCTGTTCCCGCGTGGTCTGGTAGATCGCGTGGGTCACCATGCCCTGCGTGAACAGCGCGTCGAAAGGTTCGCGCGCCTTGTCGGGCAGCATGCCGCATTCGTTCATCGCGCGGGCGAAGAATCGCGAGTACAGCAGGTGCAGGATCGCGTGTTCGATACCGCCGATGTACTGGTCGACGTTCATCCAGTAGTCCGCCTCGGCCCGGTCGGTGGGCGTGTCGGCGCGCGGCGCGGTGAAGCGGGCGAAGTACCACGACGAATCGACGAAGGTGTCCATCGTGTCGGTCTCGCGCCGGGCGGGCTTGCCGCAGCGCGGGCAGTCGCAGTTGCGCCAGTTTGGGTGGCGGTCCAGCGGGTTGCCCGGGACGTCGAAGGTCACATCGTCCGGCAGGCGGATCGGCAGGTTTTCCTTCTTCTCGGGCACCACGCCGCAATCTTCGCAATGAACCACGGGAATCGGGCAGCCCCAGTAACGCTGGCGGGACAGGCCCCAATCGCGCAGGCGGTACTTGGTGATCCCCTGCCCGACGCCGTTCGTCTCGCAGAAGGCCACCGCCGATGCGATTCCCGCGTCGCCGGTCTGGATCTCGTCGCCCGCGAATCCGCGGACATAGCGCACCGGCTGCGGCTTGGGCGGGACATAGGCCTCGCCGCCGTTTTCGGGCGCCACGTGGTCTTCCGCCTCGACCGGTTCGAAGGTCGAGTTGACCGGCAGGTCGTACTTGCGCGCGAACTCGAGGTCGCGTGCGTCATGCGCCGGGCAGCCGAAGATCGCGCCGGTGCCGTAGTCCATCAGGATGAAGTTGGCGATGTAGACCGGAAGTTCCCAAGCGGTATCAAAGGGATGCAATACCGTCAGCCCGGTGTCGAAGCCCAGCTTCTCGGCGGTTTCCAGTTCTTCCTCGGACGTGCCCATCTGGCGGCATTTGGCGCAGAAGGCGGCGACGTCCTCGTTCTCGCGCTCCAGCTGCCTGGCCAGCGGGTGGTCGGGCGAGATGCCGACGAAGGACGCGCCCATCAGCGTGTCGGGGCGAGTCGTGTAGACCTCGACCCGGTCATGGCCGTGCGGACCGTCGACCAGCGAGAAGGCGAATTGCAGGCCGGTGGACTTGCCGATCCAGTTGCGCTGCATCGACTTCACCTTGTCCGGCCAGTCGTCCAGCCCGTCGAGCGCGTTCAGCAGGTCCTCGGAATAATCCGAGATGTTGAAGAACCACTGGGTCAGCTCGCGCCGCTCGACCGCGGCGCCCGACCGCCAGCCCTTGCCGTCGATCACCTGCTCGTTGGCCAGAACGGTCATGTCGACCGGGTCCCAGTTCACCGTGGCGGCCTTGCGGTAGACCATGCCTTTTTCAAGGAAATCCAAGAACATGGACTGCTGCTGACCATAGTATTCCGGATCGCAGGTGGCGAATTCACGGGTCCAGTCGATCGAGAAGCCCAGCGGCCGCAGCTGATCCTTCATCGTCTCGATGTTATTATAGGTCCATTCCTTGGGATGCCCGTTCGACGCCATCGCCGCGTTCTCTGCCGGCATGCCGAAGGCGTCCCAACCCATCGGATGCAGCACCGAGAAGCCGCAGCTGGACTTGTAGCGCGCGATCACGTCGCCCAGCGAGTAGTTCCGCACGTGGCCCATGTGGATTCGGCCCGAGGGATAGGGAAACATCTCGAGCACATAATACTTGGGCTTCGACTCGTCGCGTGTCGCGGTGAAGCTGCCGGCCTCGTTCCAGGCGGCCTGCCATTTCTGTTCGATTACGCTCGCGTCATAGCGGGACATTGCGCGGGACTTCCTGTTCACCAAAGAAAACGCCGGGCGATCCGGCCCGGCGTTGATACTTTGGTCAGACTCTGGGGTCTAGGGCGGATCAGAGGTTGCTGTCGCGCACCCGAAGCTGCCGCGCACGGGTCAGAATCGCGTCTTCGATGGCGCGCACCGTTGCGGGATCGGCCGGGCCCGACTGGGTGTTCAGCGCGACGGTCAGCGACCGGGCGTCCAGCGCCGGGTCCTGCACGTAGATCGTCGCGCGATAGGCGCGTCCGCCGCCGGGCGGGCGGCCATAGCCGGTGACGATCACGCCCGAGAACGGGTCCGCACCCTCGATTGGCAGGAAGGACAGAACATCCAGCGCGGCGTTCCAGATATACTTGTTCACCTCGACGGTGACATTGGGATCGTCCGAATTGGCGCCGAACAGGTCCCAGATGGTGCCACGCTCTTCGCGCTCCCGATTCTCGATCTCGATCGGAGAATTCTGCCGCTGCTCCATTACAGCGTCGCTGACGGGACCGTCCGCGCCGTCCCCGAACACACCGTTGCCGACGCCCGCGGTCCCGCCGCACGCCACAAGAAGCGGCGCACCGACAAGAATGCCGAGAGCTTTCAACGGTTTGAAATAGGTCATGCCAGAGTGCCCCGTGCCCTTTGTCTGCTGGGGTGTAACGGACACACATGCGAGCGACAAGGCATTTTCATTTCAGTGGCTTCCGGGCGGCGAAAACTCACTGTGGCATAGGTGCATCAATCCTTTCCGCTTTGGCTGAGCCGGTCCGGTCTTCGTTGCATTCGAAGACAGTTGGAGCGACACACCCAACATACTCAATTCGAATACCGGGTTGAGGTGCACCTTTTAATGAATGAGGGAAAACCAATGAAAAAGGTTCTCTTCGCGACCACCGCCCTCGTGGCCTCCGCCGGTATCGCGTCCGCTCAGGGCGTGTCGATCTCCGGTTGGGCTGAAATGGGTATCGTCGGCGGTAGCGTCTACGGCGACGAAGTTCAGTTCTGGACCGACGTCGACATCGAATTCCGCATGTCCGGTGAAACCGACAACGGCCTGACCTTCGGCGCCGGCGTCGACCTGGACGAGAACACCGCGTTCTCGGGCACCACGCAGGGCGGTGAATTCATCTTCATCTCCGGCGCGTTCGGCACCCTGACCATGGGTGACACCGACGGTGCGTTCGACTGGGCTCTGACCGAAGTCGGCATGGGCGCTTCGATCGACGACGCGCACACCTCGCACTGGGGTTACAGCGGCAACAGCTCGTTCGACGGCTTCGGCGGCAAAGACGGCCAGGTTGCTCGTTACGACTACTCGTTCGGCGACTTCGCCTTCGCCGTGTCGGCTGAACTCGACGACACCGGCACCTACGATCCGACCCTCGCGATCGGTGCCAAGTACTCGACCTCGTTCGGCTCGGTCGACCTGGGCTTCGGCCTGGCCTACGTCACCTCCGAAGACGTCAACGGCACTGCCGAAGGCATCGGTGGTAGCGTCGACGTGACCTTCGCTGGCGGCTTCATGGCTGTGGTGAACTACACCTCGATCGACGGCCTGTTCTACAACCCGGGCGGCGTTGGTGCTCGCGAAGTCGACTCGCACATGGCGATCGGCCTCGGCTACACCACCGGCGCGATCTCGGTCTCGGCCAACTACGGTGTGTTCACCGGCGTTGCCGCGGACAGCGACGCGATGGGCTACGGCCTGCAGGCTGGCTACGATCTGGGCGGCGGCGCCGAGATCCAGTTCGGCTACGGCTACTCGGAAGATCAGCTGACCGACACCACCGCGGACCAGTTCTCGCTGGGTGTTGCGATGAGCTTCTGATCCATCAGGATCATTTGTTCCGGAAAGGACGGGTCAATCGACCCGTCCTTTTCATTTTCAGGCACCATTTTTCCTATTGAACGGCATTCGACATGCACCGGCGACCGTGCTAGCTGATCGCCGAAGGGCCCGATGGCCCACAGCGCCGGTTCACACAGCGATTTGCCCCCATGCTTCCACTTGGTCCTGCCCAGATTCCCGCACTGATCAAACAGGCCCGCGCGCTTGAGGGCGCAGGTCAACTGGAACAGGCCCGCGCGAAATATGCGAACGCGCTTGCCATCGACGCCCGGCTTGCGCCCGCGATGTTCCAGATGGCGCAGATCGATTTCAAACTGCAGCGGTTCGACAGCGCCGCCGGTCTTCTGGACCGGGCGCTGAAGCTCAAGCCCGGCGAGCAGGCGCTTTGGGGGCTGTATGTCCGCGTTCTGGAAAAGCTGGACGACCGCGCGCGCACCGCCAGCTTTCTTGAACGGGCCAAGGCGGCCCCCCTGCCGCCGAAATTCGTGGTCGCGATGCAGGACGCGCTGACCGGAAGCCGCACCAAGTCGCGCGTCGACCTTGGCGGCGCCCCGCCGGCCGAGGTGCAAAAGGCGATCCGCATGATGGAGACCGGCGACCCCGCCGGTGCGGTTCGCGTCGTCTCGGCCCTGCGCCGGTCGCATCCCGACGTGGCGCTGCTTGCCGATATCCTGGCCAATGCGCAGGCCGTGCTTGGCAATACCGCCGAGGCCGATGCCGCCTTCCACGACACGATCCGCCTTGCCCCGGACTATGCCGAGGGGCTGGCGAACTATGGCGCATTCCTGCAACGCACCGGCCGGCCCACCGAGGCTATTCCGCACCTGCAGCGCGCGGTGAAGCTGATGCCCCGAATGACCCGCGCTTGGGTGGCGCTGGGGGCGGCGATGGTCCCCGCCGATCGCCCCGGCCCGCAGGCCGAAGCGGCGTTGCGCAAGGCGCTGGCGCTTGACCCGAAACATCCCCAGGCGCTTCTGGAACTCGCGCAGCTGCAATTGCAGGAACACCAGGCCCAACAGGCGGTCGAAACCGTACGCGCCGCGTTGAAGGCAGGTGCGGACCCCGAAGTCGCGCGCCTGTGTCTTGGCCGCGCACTGGCCGAACTTGGCGACGAGACCGGCGCCTTGGCGGAGTTCGACGCGCTTCTTGCCGCGAATCCGGACTTCGGCCCCGCCTATACCGCGCGCGGCGGCACGCTTCAGACCCTTGGCCGCTTCGACGAGGCCCACGCCGACTTTCGCAAGGCTTTGGAGATCATGCCGAAGAATGGCGAAAGCTACCGGATTTTCCTGCTGGCCGAGAAGATCTCGGCCGACGATCCGCTGATTCCGCAGATGGAGACGTTGGTCGAAGACGAAACGGTTACCGAGTTCTCGCGCGCCAACATCGGGTTCGCGCTGGCGAAAGCGATGGAGGACACGAAGCAATACGACCGCGTCTTCACCTATCTCCGCCCGGCCAACGACCTGACGCGCAAGCTTCACCCCTATGATATCGCTGAGCGGCGCGACCGCATCGACGCGATCCGCACAGCGTTCGGCGGGCGCGACCTGCCCGCGCGCAAGGTCGCGGGCACCAGCGATTTCGCCCCGATCTTCGTGACCGGCCTGCCCCGGTCCGGCACGACGCTGGTCGAGCAGATCATCGCCAGCCACTCCCGCGTCACCGGCGGTGGCGAACTGGGCTACCTGCCCTCCGAGGTCGAGCGCGTTCTCGCAGGCCCCGACCACGTGTTCCACGACATCGACAAGGTTTCCGACGCCGACATCGCCCGCGCCGGCAAGATCGCGGCCGAGCGGATGCTGGCGCTTCACCCCGGCGCCGATATCGTCACCGACAAAAGCGTGCAAAGCTACCTGATGATCGGCCCGATCCGGATGGCCCTGCCGAAGTCGCGCATTGTCGTGGTGCAGCGCGATCCGCGCGACAACCTGCTGTCGATCTATCGCAACATGTTCGCGCCGGGCCTGCATCTTTACAGCTACGATCTCAAGGATCTCGCGGCCTACTACCACCTTTACGAAGAGATCCTCGCCTTCTGGCGCGCCGAGGCCCCCGGCTGGTTCTACGAGATCCGCTACGAAGACCTGATCGCCGATCCCGAAGCGCAGTCGCGCGCCCTGATCGAGGCCTGCGGGCTGGAATGGGAAGACGCCTGCCTGAACTTCCACGAGAACAAGCGCCGGGTCGACACATTATCGGTTCACCAGGTCCGTCAGCCGATCTACAAGAGCTCGCTGAAAGCGTGGGAGCGCTACGGCTCAGAGATCGACGAACTGCTTGACGCGCTCGGCGGCGATTACGCCAGGAAGGATTGACCATGGGTCTCGACGACATCACCGCCCGTGTTCGCAAGGCCGAACAGGACGCGGGCCGCGCGCCCGGCTCGGTGGATCTGATCGCGATCTCCAAGGTGCAGCCGCTGGAGCGGGTCGAAGACGTGCTGAAGGCCGGGCACCGGATGTTCGGCGAAAACAAGGTGCAGGAAGCGGCAGGCAAATGGCCCGGCTTCCGCGAACGGTTCGACGGCGTCACGCTGCACCTTGTCGGACCGCTTCAGACCAACAAGGCGCGGCAGGCGATAGATCTGTTCGACGTGATCGAAACCGTCGACCGCCCGAAGCTTGCCCGCACGCTGGCGCGGCTGAAGGACGAACTGGGGACCTGCCCGGACCTCTACGTGCAGGTGAACACCGGCGAGGAAGAGCAGAAGGCAGGCGTCTCGCCCGACGAAACCGACGCGCTGGTGGCCGAGTGCCGCGAGTTGGGCCTGCCCGTCGTCGGCCTGATGTGCATCCCCCCGTTCGACGAGGAACCGGCGCTGCATTTCGCGCTGCTGGCGAAGATCGCGGCGCGTAATGGGCTTGAGAAGCTGTCGATGGGCATGAGCTCGGATTTCGAGACGGCCATCGCACAGGGGGCGACCAGCGTGCGCGTGGGCTCAGCCATTTTCGGCGACCGCGTTTACTGACCACCGCTATACGGCGGGCCTCCGCCGCGATCTTTTACCCAGAAGAAGCAAGGGTGCGCGGGACGATCAGTTCCGCACCCGGCTTCAGCCACGCCGCCAGCGCGTGCAGGTGATCGCGCCGCAACGCCACGCAGCCCGCGGTCGGATACCGCGGCATACGCCACTGGTGCATGAAGATCGCGGACCCACGCCCCGGCGTCGCGTCCGGGTAATTCCAGTCGGTTATCAGGATCAGGTCGTACAAGGGATCGGCCCGGCGCAGGTGTTCGTGGCTGGGCGCGTAGGGTGCGCGGACAAGGTGGTTGTATGCCGCGTCGCCGTCGTCGTCGGACCACAGGTCGCGCGGCCCGATGGGAACGGCCCAGCCGTTCGGACAAGCGATCCGGTCCGCCCGGTAAAGACAGCCGACGATGCGGTGAATGCCCACCGGCGTCGCGCCGTCCCCCTCGCGCTTGTCCGCCCGGACACCGCCCCGTCCGATGGCGCAGGGAAACAGCCGCGCCCCAACGCGCAGACCCTTTGGGCACAGCACCATTCTCTGCTTCTTTGGTCCTGAAATATCCCGGGGGTTCGGGGGCAGCGCCCCCGACGGATCGACGCCGAAGGCGGCGAGCCCCTTCAAAGGATATGCCCCGACTTCTTCGCCTTGGTATCGAGATACTTCGCGTTCAGCGGGTTCAGCCCGACCTGCAGCGGCACACGCTCGGTCACCGCAACGCCGTGGCCCTCCATCATCGCGACCTTCTTCGGGTTGTTCGTCAGCAGCCGCACCTCGCCAAAGCCCATGCGCTTCAGGATGTCCGCGCCGATCCGGAAATCGCGCTCGTCATCCTCGAAGCCCAGCCGGTGGTTCGCCTCGACCGTGTCGAAGCCCTGATCCTGCAGCGAGTAGGCGCGCATCTTGTTGGCCAGCCCGATGCCCCGCCCTTCCTGGTTGAGGTACAGCAGAACGCCTGCCCCTTCCTCTCCCATCTGCGCCATCGCGGCGCGCAGTTGCGGACCGCAGTCGCATTTCAGCGACCCCAGCACATCGCCGGTGAAGCAGGCCGAGTGCAGCCGTGCCAGCACCGGCTTGTCGCGCGGGGGGCGGCCGATCTCGACGGCATAGTGTTCTTCGGCGCCGTTGTCGGGGCGGAAGACGTGGACACGCCCTGCCTCGGATACGGCCATCGGCACGCGGCCCGAGATGACGTCACGCATCGGGCTTGCGGCTTCCATCTCGGGGCCCGCCGCCGCCGCGTCGATCAGGGTCAGGTGGTGCGCGGCCGCCAGCGCCGCGCCGTTCTCGACCGGCACCAGCACCGCGGCGGGCAGCAGGCGGGCGGATTTCGTCAGCGCGATCGCCGCGCGGGACAGCCCGGCGCCTCCGCCGCGCAGCGAGACATGCGGCCCCTTCATCGGCATCGCAAGATCGTCGGCCGGGTCGGCCATGCCGCTGATCCAGCCGATGTCCGCAACGTCCGGCACCGTTACCCGCGCCAGATCGCCGTCGTAGGCGCGGGCCTTCAGCGTCTCGGCCCGCCGCGCCGTGATCGCCAGGTGCGGCACACCCAGCGCCCGCAGATCCGCAAGCCGCGCGGCGTCCAGCGTCTCGGCCGAGGCCGCAAGCGCCGCGCCGCCCGCGTCGAACAGGACGACCGGCAACCCCATGCGCAGATCGGCGCGGGCGCGCGACAGCTGTTCTGCGATGGTGGGGTCCAGGGCCATTTACGAAATCCGGCTGTTTCGGTGCCGTTTGTTACGGGTAGCCTGAGATATGAAACATTTCCGCCTGTGTCGACACGAGCGCGTGAAATCGTTGCAGCAAATCTTGCAGGGAACCGGTTTCGCGCTCAAGTCGTTGATCACGAACGAAGGAGATCGCCGTCCATGTCTACGAATTTGAAGAAGATCCTGCTTGTCGACGACGATGACGACCTGCGCGAGGCGCTGAGCGAACAGCTGGTCATGACCGAGGATTTCGATGTGTTCGAGGCCGGGAACGGCCACGACGCGCTCGAAAGGGCCAAGGAAGGTCTGTACGACCTCGTGATCCTCGACGTCGGCCTGCCCGACACGGATGGCCGCGAGCTGTGCCGCGTGATGCGCAAACAGGGGGTGAAATGCCCGATCCTGATGCTGACCGGCCATGACAGTGACAGCGACACGATCCTCGGCCTCGACGCCGGTGCGAACGACTATGTCACGAAGCCGTTCAAGTTTCCCGTCCTGCTGGCCCGCATCCGCGCCCAGTTGCGGCAGCACGAACAGTCGGAAGACGCTGTCTTCCAGCTTGGGCCGTACACCTTCAAGCCCGCGATGAAGATGCTGATCACCGAGGACGACCGGAAGATCCGCCTGACCGAGAAAGAGACGAACATCCTCAAGTTCCTGTATCGCGCGACCGAAGGCGTGGTGGCGCGCGACGTGCTGCTGCACGAGGTCTGGGGCTATAACGCGGGCGTCACGACCCATACGCTCGAGACACACATTTACCGTCTTCGGCAGAAAATCGAACCGGATCCGTCCAATGCGCGCCTTCTTGTGACCGAATCCGGCGGCTACAGATTGGTGGCATAGGATGCCCCTGCGTAAGGTATTCCGGACTATCGCAAAGGTTGTCACCGCGTAGTCTGATCACCATATCGCAAAGAGACCCCGCCGCATGTCCGGGTAATGGCATGCACCTCCCTGTTGGACTGGCCCGGGCACCTTTGCCCGGGCTTTTTTTTCGCGGCAACGGTCGCGCGTTCAGTGCTCCTCGGGCGCCAGTGCGGGCACGCCGCACATCGCCGAAACCTCGTCCAGCGCCGCGTGGCTGCCGCTCAGGCTGATTTCCTGGATCACTGCGGCCAGCCCGGTGCCGAAGATCAGCCGGGCCCGGCTTCCCGCCATCAGGGCGGCGATCATCGCCTCGTCGCGGGCCGCGTCGAAGGGAGTGGCGAAATCGGCCATGTCCTCGTCCGGGCCGTCGTTCGGCAGGCGCGACAGAAACAGGTGCGAGACCATCTTGCCGTCGACCTGTACCGACAGCGGAACGTCGGGCTGGGCCATGTCCTGCCCGCCCAGCGCCACCCGGATCAGCGGGTTGCCGCCCTCGGGCAAGCAGGCGACGGCGAAGCAGAAGAAGGCGCCGGTGTCGGCGTCGTCATAGGGGCAGACGGCGGCGCCCTTGCCAAGGTCGTGGCTGAACGTCTCCCATCCTTCCGCCATGGCGGGGCCTTGTGGAAAAAGCGTCAACGCTATGAAAAGGCATGAAGCAGGGCGCAGCATTCGTGACATTCACCGAGTCGTCCGTAGCGGGCCGCCCCATCTTGGCGCGGACGCCGGACCGGTCAAGCGCGCAGGTCCCCGCCCGCCGAAACGTGATGCGCGTGGTCGGGCGGGGGGCCTTTTGGCCGGACCGCGTGCAGGCTAGTCTGCGGGGGATGTAACCAGACGGAACCAGCCGATGCTCCGCATGTTGATCCTTGGGCTTTGCCTTGCGCTTGTCGCCGGATGCGGCGGGCGCGAACGCCGCGCCGCAGAGGTGCCGCTGAACCAGGGCGAGTCGCCGGAACTCCGGGCGCTGATCAACAAGTACGCCGACTATTACGACGTTCCGCGCGCGTTGGTGCATCGGGTCGTCCAGCGCGAAAGCCGCTATACCCCCGGCGCGCGCAATGGCCCCTACATGGGGCTGATGCAGATCCACCCGACCACCGCGCGCACCATGGGGCACCGGGGCCCGCCCGAGTCGCTTCTGGATGCCGAAACGAACCTGCGCTACGCGGTCAAATACCTGCGCGGCGCGTGGCTGGTGTCAGGCGGCGACGTGGACGAGGCGATCGGCTGGTACGCGCGCGGCTATTACTACGAGGCGAAGCGTCTGGGGCTGCTGGAAGAAACCGGATTGCGCTGACGAAGCACCCAGAGGGAGAGCGCCGGGCGCGGCGCGCCTTCGCCCTTGAGCCTGTCCCGCACCCCGCCTAGGGTCCGCCGCACCGCGAACCGGAGACCCCCATGCCCTTCACCCTTGCCACCTGGAACATCAACTCTGTCCGCCTGCGCGAACCGCTGGTGCTGAAGCTTCTGGCCGAGGAACAGCCCGACGTCCTGTGTCTGCAAGAGTGCAAGAGCCCGGTCGACAAGATTCCTGTCGAGAACTTCAAGGCGCTTGGCTATCACCACCTCGTCGCGCGGGGTCAGAAGGGCTACAACGGCGTCGCCGTGCTGTCGAAGATCCCGATCGTCGACGTGGGCGACATGGATTTCGCAACGCTGGGCCACGCCCGCCACGTCGCGGTGAAACTGGAGAACGGGGTCACGATCCAGAACTTCTATGTCCCGGCGGGCGGCGACGAGCCGAACCGCGAGATCAACGAGAAATTCGGGCAAAAGCTCGATTATCTTACCGGCATGCGCGACTGGTTCCACGCCGAACGGCCGCAGAAGGCGATCCTTGTGGGCGACCTGAACATCGCCCCGCGCGAAGATGACGTCTGGAACCACAAGCAGCTTCTGAAGATCGTCAGCCACACACCCATCGAGGTCGAGCATCTGGCGCAGACGCAGGATGCTGGCGGCTGGGTCGATATCACCCGTCAGGATATTCCCGAGGGGCTTTTGTACTCGTGGTGGTCCTACCGCGCCCGCGACTGGTCGGGGGCGGACAAGGGGCGCAGGCTCGACCACGTCTGGGCCACGTCCGACATCGCGAACGCGGGCCACTCCAGCCGCGTCCTGCGCGACGCCCGCGGGTGGGAGAAGCCCTCGGACCACGCCCCGGTCTTCGCGACGTTCGATCTGTAGGCTTGCCAGACCCCGTCCCCCGCGCAACGCTTCAACCAGGGGAACAGGGGACAGCCAATGCCACAACGCGCCGTAGACGCCGTCACGCCGGACGAGATCCTGTCGTTCTGGTTTCCGGACAGCCTTGCCGACGGCGTCCCCGAGGACCATGCGGCGTTCTGGAACAGCCGGATGCATGGCGGGATGGATGCGGCGATTGCCGAGACCTATGCCGACGTCACCGCCGCTGCCGCGCGCGGCGCCTTCGACGGCTGGGCGGACACGCCAGAGGGACGGCTTGCGCTGTTGCTGACGCTGGACCAGTTCCCGCGCTCGGTCTGGCGCGACACCCCCGCCGCCTTTGCGCAGGACATCAAGTCCTGCCGCCTGTGCCTTGACGGACTTGCCAACGGTCATTTCGAGGCGCTGAAGACCCCGTGGCATCGCCTGTTCTACATGATCGCCATCGGCCACTGCGAAGGGCCGGACCACCTTCAGCGGATGGACCTGATCATCGACATCACCGACACGAAGATCGTTCCCATGTCCCCGGACTTCGGCAACATCTACGATGAGGCCGGCAACCAGCCGCGCCGGGTGCGCGAGATCATCCGCCGCTTTGGCCGCCACCCGCACCGGAACCCCGTTCTGGGCCGTCCCTGCACCCCCGAGGAAGACGCCTATATCGCCACCGGGGATTTCCCGCACGAGCGGCGCATCGAGCCGAAAGACTGATCCGACAGCGGCACCATCGCGCACGGCACTTGCAAGACCGCCGGGCATGCTCCATCTAACCCAACGACACCGATTGCACGAGATGATGGGGCATATGCCATGCTGGAACTGGGCCAGAACACCGACCAAGCCGCGCCGCAAGGCGACCTGATCAAGGACGTGACCGAGGCGAACTTCGTCGCCGAGGTGATGGAAGGCTCGCAGGAGGTCCCGGTCATCGTGGACTTCTGGGCACCGTGGTGCGGCCCCTGCAAGACGCTGGGCCCGATGCTGGAACAGGCCGTGACCGACGCCAAGGGCAAGGTCCGGATGGCCAAGCTGAATGTCGACGAAAACCAGCGCCTTGCCGCGGCGCTGGCGCAGCAGGGCCTGCCGCTGCAGTCCATCCCGACCGTCGTCGCCTTCCACCAGGGCCGGCCGGTCGACATGTTCCAAGGCGCCGTGCCGCAATCCGAGATCAAGGCCTTCGTCGACCGCGTCGCCGCGCTGGCCGGTGACGGCGGCCTTGGCGAAGCCCTCGAGGCCGCCGAAGCGATGCTGACCGAAGGCGCGGCGGTCGACGCCGCCCAGACCTTTGCCGCGATCCTCGGCGAAGAGCCCGAGAACGCCGCTGCCTATGCCGGGCTTGTCCGCGCGCATATCGCGATGGACGATCTCGATCAGGCCGAAGCGATCCTGAACGGCGCACCCGCCGCGATCAGCACCGCACCGGAACTGGAAGCCGCGCACGCCCAGCTTGACCTTGCCAAGCAGGCGTCGAACGCTGGCCCGGTCGCCGAACTGTCCGCGCAGGTCGAGGCGAACCCCGACGACCATCAGGCCCGGTTCGACCTTGCGCAGGCGCTGTACGCGAAGGGCGAGGCGGAAGAAGCCGTCGCCCAGCTTCTGGAATTGTTCCGCCGCGACCGCGAGTGGAACGATGCCGCCGCGAAGCAGCAGCTTTTCACCATCTTCGAGGCGCTGAAGCCACAGGATCCGGTCGCTCTGAACGGCCGCCGCAAATTGTCGTCGATGATATTTGCCTGAGGTATGCGTCGGGCTAGGTTTGGCACATGATTTCAGCCGCCGACCTGCCCGACACGATCCCTGTGTTTCCCCTGCCCGGCGCCCTGCTGCTGCCGCGCGCGAAACTGCCGCTGCACATCTTCGAGCCGCGCTATCTGGCGATGCTGGACGACTGCATGAAAACCCCGCAGCGCCTGATCGGCATGGTGCAGCCCTATGAAAGCCCCGGCGGCACACCGGACCGGCTGCATCGCATCGGCTGCGCCGGCCGCCTGACGGCCTTTTCCGAGACAGAGGACGGCCGCTATTTGATCACCCTGACGGGCATCTGCCGGTTCCGCGTCCGCGAGGAAATCGACGGCTTCACGCCCTATCGCCGCTGCGAAGTCGGCTGGGACGATTTCTCGCGCGATCTTGGCCCGGCGGAACACGACCCCGGCTTCGACCGCAGCGACTTTCTGGGCCTGCTGTCGCGCTATTTCCAGGAAGAGAACCTCAAGACCGACTGGGAAGCGATGCGGGAAGCCGATGACGAGCTGCTGATCAACTCGCTGTCGATGCTCTGCCCGTTCGAACCGGAAGACCGGCAGGCGCTGCTAGAGGCACCATCGTTGTCGACCCGGCGGGAAACGCTGGTTACGTTGATCGAGTTCGCCCTGAGAGGCGGCGCTGGCGACGAGATCATGCAATGACCGACGATACGAACGAACGCCCCCCGGTGCTTCCTACCCCCAGCGACGACGCTTCGGTCCCGGCCCCCGCGCCCGCGTTCGACCGGCGGATGCTGGAATCGCTGGTTTGCCCACAGACGCAGGCGGTGCTTAGCTACGACGCCACGCATCAGGAACTGATCTCTCGCGCGGCGCACCTTGCCTTCCCGATCCGCGACGGCATTCCCGTGATGCTGATCGACGAGGCGCGCCCGCTGGAATGACGCCGGGCTAGAACAGCAGCCCCATCACGCCGCGCCGGATCAGGTTCAGCCCGGCCACGACCAGCACCAGCAGCATCGCACGGCGGAACTTTACCGCGTCCAGCCGGTCGTGCACCCAGTAGCCCGCGACCATTCCCAGCACGCAGGGGATCAGCATCGCGAAGGACAGCGGCAGCGTCTGCGCGTTCAGCACGCCAGACCGCAGGTGCGACGCCAGCAACACCACGGACCCCGCGGCATAGACGACGCCCTGCATCCGCATCGCCTCGCCCTTCGGCGCCTGGATCGCGGTGAGATAGGCCACGGTCGGCGGCCCCCAGACCCCGGACAGCCCGCCGGTGAAGCCTGCCACCGCCCCGATCATCAATTCGGCCCGGGTCCGGTGCTCGGGGCGGATATGCAGCTTCCATCCCATGATCTGCACCAGCGCGAAACCGGTGATCGGGATGCCCAGCAGCAGGTAGAACACCCAGCTTGGGATCACCCGCACCAGCTGAGCGCTGCCCGCGATGAAGACCAGCACGATCAGCATGTACAGCCAGTACTTGCGCACCGTCCCCAGCGCCGCCGCGACCCCGTCGCGCAGGGCCTGCCACACGTTCGCCGCCACGGTGGGGATGATCAGCGCTGCAAGTGCGAGTTCGGGGGCCAGCACGGACCCCAGACCGGAAATCATGATCATCGGAAGCGCGAAGCCGACCGCCCCTTTCACGAAGCCCGCGAACAGGGTCACACCGACCGCGAAAGCAAGAATCGCAGGGGGAATCTGGGTGAAGATCTCGAACATCGGCAAAGCTCCTGACCGTTCCCGACCGTCATACAGGCTTGTGCGGCGCTGCCTAGTTGTTAATCCGTAAAGTCATTTTACATCCCCTTGCGTACCATTTTTGAATTATTGTTGCGCTGCGACTGCAAAGGCGCTATCTCCTCCCGACGTAGCGGAAAAGGAAATGCCCGATGCCCCATGACGGACAGGACATGTCGACGGACCCCGTGATGCTGCCGGACCTTCTGGCGCTGACCGCCGATGCCGTGCCGGCGGCCGAGGCCCTGCTGGACAAGGCGCGTGCGCGCGTCCGCGCGGAAGTCGTCGACGGCGACCGGGTGTCGCCCGCCCGGATCGAGGCGCACCAGTCCGCCGCCCATGCGCTCGCCTGGCTTGCAACCTACGTCGAATCGCTGCGGCAGATGCAGCATTGGGCCGAAGCGCTGGAGGCCGAGGGCCGGTTCGGCGAGATGGAGCGGCTGATCCACCAGATCGCGTTCGGCGAATACCTCTGGCAGATCTACGGCGGCATCCCGATGAGCCAGAACGAGACCGCGCGTCCGCAGGACATGTACCTGACGCAGGACGACCAGCGCACCCTGATGATCCCGTCGGTGATGACCCTGACCCAGTCCGGCAACACGCAGGCCGCGCGCATGAGGCTGGCCACGCTGATGCAGGACAACGCCGGGCACGCCACTTTCGGCGCCACCGGTCTGGACGACGAGCTTGAGATGATCCGCGACCAGTTCCGCCGGTTCGCGGACGAACGCGTCATCCCGCACGCGCAGGACTGGCACCTGAAAGATGAACTCATCCCGATGGAGATCATCGAGGATCTCGCCGAGATGGGCATCTTCGGTCTGACCATCCCCGAGGAACACGGCGGCTTCGGCCTGTCCAAAGCCTCGATGGTCGTGGTGTCCGAGGAACTGTCGCGCGGCTATATCGGCGTCGGCTCGCTGGGCACCCGGTCCGAGATCGCGGCGGAACTGATCCTCTGCGGCGGCACCGAAGAGCAAAAGGCGCACTGGCTGCCGAAGATCGCGGCCGCAGAGATCCTGCCGACAGCGGTGTTCACCGAACCCAACACCGGCTCTGACCTCGGATCGCTGCGCACGCGCGCGGTGAAAACGGGCGACGACTATGAGATCACCGGCAACAAGACGTGGATCACCCACGCCGCCCGCGCCCACGTGATGACCCTGCTTGCGCGCACGGACCCCGACAGCACCGACCACCGCGGGCTGTCCATGTTCCTTGCGGAAAAGACGCCGGGCACCGACGCCGATCCCTTCCCCACCCCCGGCATGACTGGCGGCGAAATCGAGGTACTGGGCTACCGCGGGATGAAGGAATACGAACTCGGCTTCGACGGCTTCAAGGTGCAAGGCGGCAACCTGCTTGGCGGGGTCGAGGGGCAGGGCTTCAAGCAATTGATGCAGACCTTCGAAAGCGCCCGCATCCAGACGGCGGCCCGCGCCACCGGCGTCGCCCAGTCGGCTCTGGAAACCGGCCTGCAATATGCAACGGAACGCCAGCAGTTCGGCAAGCCCCTCGCCGCCTTCCCGCGGGTTGCGTCGAAACTCGCCATGATGGCGGTCGAGATCATGGTGGCGCGCCAGCTCACCTACTTCTCCGCCCGCAGGAAAGACAGTGACGAGCGCTGCGACCTCGAAGCCGGGATGGCGAAACTGCTGGGCGCCCGCGTCGCCTGGGCGGCGGCGGATAACGCGTTGCAGATCCACGGCGGCAACGGCTTTGCCACCGAGTACCGGATCAGCCGCATCCTGTGCGACGCCCGTATCCTGAACATCTTCGAGGGCGCCGCCGAGATCCAGGCCCAGGTGATCGCGCGCCGTCTTCTGGCCTGACGCCCGACACCCACCGCGCAGGGGGACGCTGTCCCCCGCGCCTTCGGCGCTCCCCCTGAGGTACTTTGGAAAGAGAAGAAAAGGACAGCCGCTTCTTCTCTTTCTAAATACCTCTGCCAGAGGCTCGGCCCGCAGGGCCGATCACTTGGACAGGAACGCCTTCATCCGCCCCAGCGCTTCGCGGATATTGTCCTGCGAGTTGGCATAGCTCAGGCGGATGTAGCCTTCGCCCAGTGTTCCGAAATCCGGGCCGCCAACGGTGGCGACGCCGGTTTCTTCTAGCAGGGACAACGCGAGTTTCTTGGCCTTCCAGCCGGTCTGCGACACGTTCGGGAAGGCGTAGAACGCGCCCTTGGGCGTGATGCACGAGACGCCGGGCAGGTCATTGGCGAGGTCGACGACCAGCTTCCGGCGGGCGTCGAATTCGGCGACCATCTTCGCGACTGCATCCTGGGGGCCGGTCAGCGCCTCGAGCGCGGCGTATTGCGAGGGCGTGTTGACGCAGGACCATGCGTTGACCGCCAGTTTCCGGGCCTTGTCGTACAGGTCCTGCGGCCAGACCGAATAGCCCAGCCGCCAGCCGGTCATCGCGTAGGTCTTGGACCAGCCGTTCAGCAGGATCAGGCGGTCCCGTATCTCGGGGTAACCCAGGAGGGTGACGTGCTCTTCGCCGTCGTAGAGCATCTGGTCGTAGATCTCGTCCGACATGATCGCCACCTCGGGCCAGTCGGCGAGGCCCGCGACCAGCTTGTCCACCTCGGCGCGCGGCGTGACGCCGCCGCAGGGATTGGCGGGCGAGTTGACGATGATCAGGCGCGTCTTGTCGGTGATCAGCGACAGGGTTTCCTCGGCCGAGAAGGCAAAGCCGTTCTCTTCGCGGATCGGGATCGGTACCGGTTTCGCGCCGGTGAATTCGATCATCGAGCGGTAGATGGGGAAGCCGGGATCCGGGTACAGGATCTCGGCCCCCGGCTCGCCGAACATCAGGATCGCTGTGAACATGGTGACCTTGCCGCCGGGGACGATCAGCACGTTGTCGGGGTTCACCTCGGCCCCGAAGCGCCGGTGCAGGTCGGCCGACACCGCCTCGCGCAGGGGCGGGATGCCGGTGGCGGGGGTATAGCCGTGCTGGCCGTCGCGCAGCGCCTTCACGGCCGCTTCGACGATGTTCTCCGGCGTCGGAAAATCCGGCTGGCCGATACCGAGGTTGATGACGTCCATGCCCTGCGCCGCAAGTTCCCCGGCGCGCGCCAGCACGGCAAAGGCGTTTTCTTCGCCGATGCGGTCAAATCCCGCGATGGTCTGCATGGCTGTCCTCCCTGTTCCGGCCGTCCCGAGGTTGTTGCGTATCGGACCGCGTTTGGCAATGACCGCGCGGCTTGAAACCGGGGGCCGGGCGGGCTAGATCGCGGGCAGAGGACGGCCTCGCCATCAAGGTAATTCCGACCGGGACGGCCCGGACATACTGGAAGGAAACTCTGTCATGGCGTGGATCATTCTCTCTGCCGCCGGCCTGCTTGAAATCGTCTGGGCGCTGGCGATGAAGAAATCCGAAGGCTTCACCGTGCTTGTCCCGTCGATCGTCACGCTTGTCGCGATGTTTGCGAGCTTTGGGCTGCTTGCGGTCGCGATGCGCACGCTGCCCCTGGGCACCGCCTATTCGGTCTGGACCGGGATCGGCGCGGTGGGCGCTTTCCTTGTCGGCGTCATGTTCCTTGGCGAAGCCGCCACACCGATGCGCCTGACGGCGGTCGCGATGATCGTGGGCGGGCTGGTTCTGATGCGGCTGTCGGGCGGTCACTGACCGCCGGGACGGTCCAGCCGGGCCTGCAGATCGACAAAGCGCTGCCGTGCCGACGGCAGCGCCCGATCTCCCAGCGCGGGCGCCAGCCAATGTTCCATGAAATGCCCTGTCGTGCGCAGTCCCTGCGCCACCTCGGACGACGGTGCGTCGTACAGAATGCGCAAACAGCGCGGCAGCGGCAGCAGCCGGTCTTTCCACTCGCCCGCCCCCGCCTCTGATACCGCACGCCCGGTGCGGGGCGAGACATAGTCCAGCCCCTGCGTCGCCCCGGTCACCGCGCAGGCGCTGAAGTCGAGGCCGAAGCCCATCTCGTCCAGCAACGCGAGTTCCCAGTGCAGATAGGCAAGCGGCCAGAGATCCGGCGTATCCAGCATGTCCAGCAGCGCGACGCTGCGGTGATAGAGCGGCTCGTGCGCCTCGCGCTCGGGCAGCGTGAAGGACAGCAGCGCGGTCACCGCGTTCAGCCCGGCCAGCGCCAGCCGGTCGGACATCACCGACGCGGCGCGGCTTTGCAGCGGTTCCACGGTGAAGGCGCCCAGATGATCCTCGAGCCGCGCGCGCCATGTCACGTCAAGCTGCGCGCCCGGCTGAAGGATCGGCGCGGTCTTGCGGCTGGCGCCGCCACGGACGACGCCAAGGTGCCGGCCACGGCCGGGGGTGAAGACCTCGATGATCGCGCCGGACTCGCCGTGGCGACGAGAGGTCAGCAGGATTCCCTGATCGCGCCATTCCATCCGCCAAATATCGCTGCGTCACGGCGGCCTGCAAGTGTTTGCCTCGCGAAGAAACTGAACCAGTATAATTTCATGCTGCTGTCCGCCCCCGCCCGCACCTGTGCCGCCATCGTGGCGGCTTTGGCCGTGCTGTCGCTGTGCCTGAAGTTCGGGATCACGCAGATGGAGACGGGGGACCGGATCGCGGGCGTGCTGTGGGCGCAGGCGCGGTACTTCACGATCCTCACCAACGGGCTGGTCGCAATCCTGTTCATGGCGATGGTGATGGCCGGCCGGCAGGTGTCCGACCGGCTGATCGCCGGGTTGGTTCTGTGGATCGCCTCGGTCGGGCTGATCTATCGCCTGTTGCTGGCCGAGTTGTGGGAGCCGCAGGGGCTGCAACGGATTGCAGATCAGGGGGTGCACGCCGTGGTCCCGATGTCGGTGTTCCTGTGGTGGGTGATCTTCGCCCGGAAGAACGACATCGGGTGGCTGGACCCCTTGCGGTGGCTGCTGTGGCCGCTTGCCTATCTTGCCTATGCGCTGGTGCGCGGCGCTCTGGACGGGGTCTATCCCTATCCGTTTCTCGACCCGGGCCGTCTGGCCCCTCCGCAACTGGTGTGGAACTGTGCCCGGCTGATGGAAGGCTTCGTCGGCGCCGGGTACCTGCTTTTCGGCGCGACACGCCTGTCGCCGAGACCCGCCTAGCTGTCGAGCCCTTCCTCATCCAGCAGGTGCCGGCCGGCGCGGTCCTCGACCTCGATCACCCACAGGTCCGGATCGAACGATCGTTGTTTCGTCACAGAGGCGTCGACCGAAGCCTCGTCTCCCTCTGCCAATACAACCCAGCGCCGTTCGCCTGTCATCAGGTCGACCGACCGCTGGTACAGCGTCGCCGTTCCGTCAAGCGGGCTTTGCTTGATCAGGACCGCGCCCGCCGTCGCATCGCCCTTCGAGACGACGAAGGCCGGGATATCCGCCAGACGCAGCCGCGCCAGATAGGCCGAGACCCAAAGGTCCGAGGTCAGGCGCGCCATGGGTTCAGCCGTTGCCGTCCGAAAAATCGAGGCCCATCGCGGAGTAGCGTTCTTTCTCGTCCAGCCAGTTGGGCCGCACCTTCACTTGCAGGAACAGGTGGACGGGGCGGTCCAGCATCTCTGTCAGTTCCTCGCGCGCCGCCTTGCCGACGGCTTTCACCGTCTCGCCGCGCTTGCCCAGCACGATGCCTTTGTGGCCGTCGCGGGCGACATAGATCATCTGGTGGATCACGGCGGACCCGTCGTCGCGTTCTTCCCAGCTCTCGGTCTCGACCGTCAGCTGATAGGGCAGTTCCTGATGCAGGCGCAGAGTCAGTTTCTCGCGCGTGATCTCGGCCGCGATCATCCGCATCGGCAAGTCCGAAATCTCGTCTTCCGGGTACAGCCACGGGCCTTCGGGCATGCGGTCGGCAAGCCAGTGCCGCAGGTCATCGACGCCATGGCCCTTCTCTGCCGAGATCATGAAGGTCTCGACGAAGGGGAAACGGTCGTTCATCTTCTTGGTCAGCGCCAGCAGCGCGGGGGCCTGCACCCGGTCGATCTTGTTGATCACCAGCGCGACCGGACGGTCGCCGCCGCGTTCCTCCAGCCCCGCGATGATCGCCTCGACGCCATCGGTCAGGCCGCGCTGCGCCTCGATCAGCAGCAGCACCTCGTCGGCATCCCCGGCCCCGGTCCAGGCAGCCGCGACCATCGCGCGGTCCAGCCGCCGGCGCGGACGGAACAGGCCCGGCGTGTCGACGAACACGATCTGAGCATCGCCTTCCAGCGCGACGCCACGGATCCGGGCGCGGGTGGTCTGCACCTTGTGGGTCACGATCGACACCTTGGTGCCGACCATCGCGTTCAGAAGCGTGGACTTGCCCGCGTTGGGCTCTCCGATCAGGGCAACGAAGCCGGCTTTCTGGGTCATGTCATGTCCAGTCTGGGAATCGCGCGTTCCTACATGATCCACCGGACCGGGGCCAGAGACCAGTACCTACGACCAGTACTTACGACCAGTACCTACCCGCCCAACTGATCCAGCAACGCCTTGGCCGCCGCCTGTTCGGCCCGCCGTTTGGACGGCGCTTCGGCGCGGGTGGATTCGCCCGACTGCAACGTGACCTCGATGGTGAAGACCGGGGCGTGGTCGGGGCCGCTGCGGGCGATTTCCTGATAGCTAGGCGGTTTCTGGCCCTTGGCCTGCGCCCATTCCTGCAACGCGGTCTTCGGATCGCGGGCGTCTTCCTCGACCGTTTCGATCCGGGCGCCCCAGGTCGTCAGGATCAGCGTGCGCGCGGCCTCGATCCCGCCATCGAGATAGACGGCGGCGATCACCGCCTCCATCGCATCGCCCAGCAACGCCTGTTTGCGGCGGCCGCCCGACAGCATCTCGGACCGGCCAAGGCGCAGGACCTCGCCCAGCCCCAGTTCGGCGGCGACTTCGGCGCAGGTTTCCTTGCGGACCAGCGCGTTGAAGCGTGGCGCAAGCTGGCCCTCGGTCGCGCCGGTGTCGGCGCTTAGCAACGTCTCGGCCATCACAAGGCCCAGCACACGGTCGCCAAGGAACTCCAGCCGCTGGTTGTCGGGCCGGTTGGCCGAGGACATCGAGGCATGGGTCAGCGCACGTTGCAGCAACTCGCCATTGGCGAACTTGTGGCCCAGCCGTTTGGCAAAGGCGGCTTGTTCGGCGGACAGTCTCACCGGATTCCTTCCATGATGCGCCCTTCCCGCCAGCCTGCGGGGTTCCACAGATAGCGGCCTGCGGCGGAAAAGGCGACCGCCACCGCGCGGCCTTTCACATTCGCCTGCGGGACGAAGCCGACGCCACCGGCGGCGGCACCGATGCGGCTATCGGTCGAGTTGTCGCGGTTGTCGCCCATGACGAACAGGTGGTCCGCCGGCACCGTGAAGGCCGGCGTGTTGTCCAGTGCCATGCGCCCGATCTCAAGCACGGAATAGCTTTGGCCGTCCGGCAGCGTTTCGGTCCGCCGCAGCTTGCGGCAATCACCGCCAAGCGGCACGGGATTGTTGCCGCAGCGGGGGATCACGCCCGACATCCCGGCTGGGGTGTAGGGTTCGACGAATTCGCCGTCCGGGGTCTGCGGCAGTTCGGCGCCGTTCAGGATCACGACGCCATCCCGCATCTGCACCGTGTCCCCCGGCAGGCCGATCACCCGCTTGACGTAGTCCTGACCGGTGACCGGGTGGAGGAACACCAAGACATCGCCCCGCGCGAAAGGCGCGCGGTCGGGGATGACAAGAATGTAGTCGCCCGGAAGCAGCGTCGGTTTCATCGAGCCTGCGGGAATCCAGTAGGGCTCGAACACCATGATCGTCATCAGGAAAAGCGAGATTGCGTGGAGCACGCCGAAGGCTTTCGGTTAGGGCCGATATTTCAGTCGGCATAGCCGATGGCGGGCGGCGGCGGCAAGGTGGCGCGCGCCTACTCGATCGAGGCGAAATAACGCTCGGGCCGCCATGCCCAGATGGCGACCGGCCTGCGCGCGCCGCTGGAGAACAGGACGAACCGCGCCTCGGCCATGATGCGCGCGGTGGGCAGAAACCCGATGCCGCCCTGTTCTGGGGCGAACCGGCTGTCGCGGGCGTTGTCACGGTTGTCGCCCATCACGAACACATGGTCTGCGGGTACCGTGAACACCGGCGTGTGGTCGCCGGGCGAGTTCTGCACATCGAGAATGGTATGCCCCGTTTCCTGCGCGAATTGTTCGACATACATCCGCTTGATGCATTCAGTGCCCGGCGCGGGACCGAAGGCCGCGCACATCGGCCAGATGCGGTTCGGACCCTGTTCGCGGAACTCTTCCACGAAGGGGCGCAGTGCAAGCCGTTCGACCGGCCAGCCGTTTATATAAAGCAGTCCGCCCTGCATCTGTACCCTGTCGCCCGGCCGTCCCACCACCCGCGCCGCGCTGTAGTCGCCGTCCGACGGGTGACGGAAGAACACGACGGCGTTGCGGTCCGGCGTGCCGATGACCCGCGTGCCGATCACGTAGTCGCCCACAAGGAATGTCGGCTTCATCGCGGCGTCGGTGATGTGGAACGGCTGCCAGAACACGCGCGACACCGCGAAGCCGACGATACAGCTCAGCAGGATCAGCCCCGCCACCGGCCATTCGATCGGGAAAAGTTCGACATCCCCGCGCGCGTCGGTGGGGGCGGTCAGCAGGTAGAACAGGCAGAACAGGCCGATCACCGGGACGAAGACGAAAAAAGCCCAAAGCCCCGAGGCGCCCGCGTCGTGATAGCGCCGCACGCAGTAGCCGGCGAAGGGATACAGCAGCAGCGCCATCAGGATGGTCAGCACGACGGCGGGAACCTCGTGCAGCACCCCGGCCAGCAGGATCGCCGTTCCGGCGATCCAGACCGTCACGACCAGGGCAAAGAATAGCCCGAACCGGGTGCGATCTGTCGCGCCGTCCCAGTCAAGCCAGTCGGTGGCCAGTTCCCTGGCCAGCGCTCCTATTCGATGGCCTTGAAGAACCTGTCACTCCTCCACGTCCAGAAAAACAGCATCGACCGGCCCGCGGACGAGAACATGATCCGGTCGGCACGGCCGATCAGGTTTTCGAAGGGCACAAAGCCGACACCGCCCGCGCCCTGTGCGACGCGGCTGTCGGTGGAGTTGTCTCGGTTGTCGCCCATGAAGAAGAAGTGTCCTTCCGGGACGGTGAAGACCGGCGTGTTGTCCAGACGTGTGTTGGCGATATCCAGCACCGAGTGCTCCACCCCGTTCGGCAGAGTCTCGATATATTTCTGCTTGATGCAGTCGGCGCCAAGCCCCGGGCTGGGGTTGGAACACTGCGGCAGGTTTCCGGCCGGGCCCTGCGGCTCGAAGGTCTCGACGAATACGCCGTCGTCGACCTGCGGAACCTCTTCGCCATTGATGAACAGCACGCCGTCCTGCACCTGGACCTTGTCACCCGGCAGGCCAATCACCCGCTTGATGAAGTCCGATCCGGTGGTCGGATGGCGAAACACGACGACATCGCCAAGCTCGGGTTCCTCGCCCATGATGCGGCCCGAGAACGGGCACATGGCGAACGGGCAGCTGTACTGCGAATATCCGTAAGCCATCTTGTTCACGAACAGGAAGTCCCCGATCAGCAGCGTGTCCTTCATGGACCCGGACGGTATCCAGAAAGGCTGAAAAAAGAGTGTGCGGAACACGCCCGCGATGAGCAGGGCGTAGACAATTGTCTTGATCGTCTCGATGATCCCGCTGCCGATGGAATTGCTGGACATTCCGGTTCCCCGCTCGCCTCGATTTGTCTGTCGTCATGGGCGCGCGCGCCCGCGGTGTCAAGGCAACGGCCTTGCCTCTATGATCACGAAGGCCTGCGCCCAAGGATGGTCGTCGGTCAGGGTGACATGCACCACCGCCTCGTGCCCTTCAGGGGTCATCTCGCGCAGGCGTTCCGCCGCCCATCCCGTCAGCGCCATCACGGGCTGGCCGGTGTTCAGGTTCGACACCGCCATGTCCTTCCACGCGATGCCCATGCGCAGACCGGTGCCCAGTGCCTTGGAACACGCCTCTTTCGCGGCCCAGCGTTTGGCATAGGTGCCGGCGGTGTCGCGGCGGCGTTCGGCCTTGGCCTGCTCGACCTCGGTGAAGACACGGTTGCGAAAGCGGTCGCCGAACCGCTCCAGCGTCCGCTCGATCCGCTCGATGTTGGCAAGATCGGTGCCGATGCCAAGGATCATGGAATCTCGAACCGTGGGGAAAGGTCGCCGGTGGACTGGTTCACCGTGACCGCCAGGATGGCGGGATCGAAACCGCCGGTGTCCGGCTCGAATATCTCGACCCCGACGCGCAGGGTCAGCCCCGCCGCGGGGTCGTAGCTGGCGGACAGCGCACCGAAATCCATGCTCGAAAAGCCCATGCTCTCATCCAGCCCGATGATGCCACAGCCGGGCGAGCCAAGCTCGTCATAGGGCGGGTGGATGACAAGCAGGTAGAAGGCCGCCGCCGCGGGTTCCACCGTGTCCAGCAACGCCACCCGGATCGCGCCGTTGGCGAAGGTGGTGCTGTTCTGCTCCCACGGTTCGGCGATGTTGCGGGCGCCGCCTTGCCAGCCGTTGCAGTCGATCACGGCCTGCGCCTGCGACGCGGCTGCGCAAAGGGCCAACCCGGCCCCGATCAACAGCGATTTCCACATCCCGGATCCTCCGCCATGGGTTGCCCTGCTTTCGCACGCGTCGGGCGTTTTGGCAAACCCGTGGCATCCCGTGACACCGGGTGCTACGACTTCGCGAACAGGGGAGGAGACCTGCATGACACAGCCATTCGGCATCGCCGTCATCGGCGCCGGCATGGCCGCGACGCCGCATGCCCGCGCGTTGGCGGACCTTGCGCCAGACATCTCGGTGCGCGGGGTCTGGACCCGTGGCGACAGCGGCGCGGCGATGGCCGCGGAGTACGGCTTTCCGCTGGCCGATAGCGCCGAGGCGCTGGCCGCGGACCCGACCGTCGACGCCTTGCTGCTGCTGACCCCACCCGACGCGCGGCTGGATCCGGTGCGGCTGTTCGCCGGGGCCGGCAAGCACGTCCTGTGCGAGAAGCCCATCGGCCGCACGCTGGCAGAGGCGGAAGAGGTCGCCGCCCTGTGCGCCGACGCGGGTGTACAGCTTGGCGTCGTGTTCCAGCACCGCTATCGCGCAGGCTCCATCGCGCTGCGGCAGAGACTTGAGGCCGGCGATCTGGGCGCGCTTCAGATGGCGCGCGCCGACATTCCATGGTGGCGGGACCAATCCTATTATGACGCCCCCGGACGCGGCACGATGGCGCGCGACGGCGGCGGCGTCCTGATCAGCCAGGCGATCCACACGCTGGATCTGATGCTGTCGCTGACCGGCCCGGTCGCGACCGTGCAGGCGCTGGCCGCCACGACCGGGTTGCACGATATGGAGTGCGAAGACTTCGCCACCGCCGGGATGCGGTTCGCGAACGGTGCTGTCGGCTCGGTCTTCGCGACCACCGCAGCATGGCCCGGAAGCGCGGAATCGATACGTTTGGACTGTTCCAAATGCGTTGCAACGCTGCAATCCGGCACTTTGCGGCTCGACTGGCGCGACGGGCGGACGGAAACGGTCGGCGAGGAAACCGGAACCGGCGGCGGGGCCGATCCGATGGCATTCCCGCATGACTGGCACCGCGACCTGATCGCGGGTTTCGTCAAGGCGGCGCGGGCCGGGCGCGCGCCCGATCCGTCCGGCACCGACGCGCTGACGGCGCAACGGCTGATCGACGCTATTCTGCGGTCTTCGGAAACGGGCCGCGCAATCCATCTGGGAGACACTTGAATGACGGGTCCGGTTCTTGGCGTGATCGGTATCGACCACCGCCACATCTACGAAATGCTCGGGCTAATGACAGACCGCGGCTGCACCGGCCGCGGCTGGTGGACCGAGGGAGAGCCCGGCACGCAGGAAGGGTTCGTGGAGCGCTTCCGCGACCTGCCCCGTGTCGACGACCCCGAAACGCTGATCGCCGACCCCGAGATCGACATGATCCTGCTGGCCGGCGTGCCATCCGAACGCGCGGATTTCGCGATCCGCGCGATGCGGGCGGGCAAGGACGTGATGGTCGACAAGCCCGGCTGCACCACGCTGGACCAGCTTGCCGAGATCAGGAAGGTGCAAGCCGAGACCGGGCGCATCTGGTCGGTCAACTATTCAGAGCACTTTCAGGTCGCAAGCGTCACCAAGGCGGCAGAACTGATCGCGGCGGGGGCCATCGGCAAGGTGATCCAGACGGCGGGCTTCGGGCCGCACCGGTTGAACCGCCCGACGCGGCCGGACTGGTTCTTTGACGAAAGCAAGTACGGCGGCATCCTGTGCGATATCGGCTCGCACCAGTTGGAGCAGTTCCTGTTCTTCACCGGCACCGACGACGCCGAGATCGTGACCTCCAGCGTCGCCAACTTCGCCAACCCGAAAGATCCGGGGCTGCAGGATTTCGGCGAGATCCTCGTCCGGGGCGACGGCGTTCAGGGCTACATCCGGATCGACTGGTATACGCCCGACGCGCTGCCGACATGGGGCGACGGTCGCCTGACGATCCTTGGCACCGAGGGCTATATCGAACTTCGCAAATACGTCGACATCACCGGGCGCGAGGGCAAGGATCACCTGTTCCTCGTGAACGGTGACCGCTGCGAACATATCGACGCGTCAGACGCGGGCCTACCGTATTTCGCGGCGCTGATCGCGGACATCCGCGACCGGACCGAGACGGCGATGCCGCAGGCGCGGTGCTTCAAGGCGATGGAACTGGCGCTTCAGGCTCAGGGTAAGGCCGCGCGGCTCGGGAACCTTTCGTGAGGTGATACGGGACGGCGGGCGGGGCGATGCGCGTCAGCGCGTGCGCCGTCGCCGTCCCATTTCGCGATCCCCCAAAAAGAAATCGGCCGGCGCCCCCGTGCCGACCGATCCCCAAGGCGGTGTCATGGGCCGTGTCAGGCCGACATCATCGCCTTCGCTTCAAAGTTCTTCAGAACCGGGCGGGCCGGAGCGCCGAAGGCGTCCACGTTCCGCTCGAGCTGCGGGAAGATGCGGAACAACTCGTCCCGCGCAGCGGTGTCCAGCGTCGACAGGCCCAGCTCGCCGGGGTGGAAGCTTTCGGACTCCACGCCGTTGGCATAGACGATCTCGTGCTGCGCGAACATGAAGTGATAGTACACCACCTCGTCCGCGTCATGCTCGACCGTCACAGTGCTGTCGTTGACCAGCGCCTTCGCCGGCACCAGCATCTCGGTCTCGCCGAACAGCGCCTCGCAGCGCCAGTCGGAGACCAGCATACGGTGCTGCGGCGACACCAGCAGGTCGCGCTCGGGCATGTTCTCGCCCAGCGCGCCGGCGCGGATGCGGATCGGGCGCAGGTTGTCGCCACGGTTCAGTTCCGACACGCCGATGCGGCGGTGCGCAATCCACTGAAGCGGCTGGAACCCGCTGTCCTTGGTCAGGACCATGTCGCCCGGTTGCAGGTCCTCGACCCGCTTCACGCCGCCTTTGACAAGGATCTCGGTACCGCCGGCAAAGCAGATCGGCGCGTCGACGAAATCGATGCCGATGGTCGCCTTGTCACCGTGGTCGACGTCGGCCTCGAGATAGATGGTCTTCTCGTTCCCGTCGCGGTCCAGATAGGTGATGACATACTTGCTGGGCGCGCCGTGGTGACCGTCGGTCTCTTTCAGCTTGTAGGTGCCGTCGCCGAAGTCGTCGCCGTTCTGGTCGCCGGTCTCGCCGCCGCCATAGACGTTGGATGCCGTGTAAACGGGCGAGATCGGATTGCCGTGCTTGTCCACTGCGGTGAAGCTGATGACGTTCGACATATACAGCTTGTCGATCGTCTGGATGCTTTGCACGTTCATGCAGAAGTCACCGACGAAATCGCCCGCGTTAACCTCGACGATGTCCACGTCGTGACCGCCGTCGTCCCAGTGCAGGTTCAGGCTGTCGCCGTAATCCTTGCCGGTCCCGTCGAGGTAGACGTAGGTGTCCTTGTCGACGTTCTCCTGCATCGTGCGGATCGACTTGTTGTCGTACGCACCGCCCGGGTTGTCGATCAGGACTTTGCCATGGTTGTTGATGTCGGCCTGATAGACGCCGCTGCCGTGATCGACGGGATTGCCATCCTCGTCGCACCAGCCCTTGGAAAGGCCCCACCAGAACCAATTCCCGAAAATCGAATATGTCATCAGCAGCTATTCCCCACAGAGGTATGGGGAGAATATATGCCGCAAGGTTATCTAAACAAAGCCCAGATTTTGCCCCAATTCAGAATTGAAAAGGGCCTTTTCCTTGGAAATCAGGCGCTTGCTGCCACAATTTCGTCAATAATCGGTAAGCTCTGTTAACACCGCCACCGCTGCGGCGGTGGTTTCGATATCATCAATCCGGCGCACCGTGTCGTATTGTTGCACAACCGTGTCCGACATCGCCGAAATGGATTCTCCGGTCAGCTTGTGAAGCCCCCGGATCATGCCGATCAGATCGAATTCCTTGGCCCTGTAGCCGACTGATTCGAAGTCCAGGCCGACGGCACCCTTGTCGTTGAATTTGAAGTTGTGGGCCGAGACGTCGCCCTTGGTCAGAACGTATTCGGTCAGCGGCACCTGGCTCAGCAAATCGCGCAGAACCGCATAGGCCGGGTTGCCCTCCATCTCGTCGTACTGGCCGAAATGGTCCCACAGGGTCTCGTCGCGCTTCTGTGTCCCGACGGCGGCGTGAAACCCGGCGACCCAGCGCGCCATCATGCCCAGCGCGTCCATTACGCGGCCCTGCTCGATGAAATGCTTGAACCCGTGACCCTGTACCTCGCGCGTGACGATCACCCGTTCGGTGTCTGCGGAATAGACCATGACCGGCATCGGGACCGGCCAGCGCTTCGACAGGATCTGCTTCTCGCGGTCATAGCGCAGGTTCGCGTCGGCGGCGTTCACGTCGGCATCGGTGAAGATCTTGGCGAAGAAGACCTGCCCCTCGCCCCGCAGAAGCATCGTCATGTTCGAGCCGGACCGGGCCATCGGTTCGACCGACAACTCGTTGACGCCGGTCGCCCGGGTGATGTCCTGTGCCAGTTCGCGAAGTACCGCCATCGGACTCCTCCTGCGCTGTGCCCCGTGCCGGATCGGACGACGCCGAGGCGGGTTCTTCGGTTCATGTGCCGCACCCGCCGCCCCTGCCAAGGCAGAGGCTTCCAGAGCGGCAGCCGGCGTAACCGCCGTTGCAGCATGGGACTCCCCCACGTGTAAAGGGGAGGTTGCCGACTTCGGCCTGTCCCGGCCGATTTGCCGGCAGCGCCGACGTTTACCACACGCCAATACTTGGGCCGGTTGCCCGCATCGTCGAGCCGCCGCCTATCTTCGGCCCATCTGTTTCTTTTTGCGATACAATATCGCAGACGGAACCATCTTAGGGTGATTCTGAGAAACGTCGCCGCCTAGCCCGCCGTCCAGCCCCCGTCGACAGAGACAGCCGACCCCGTCACCAGCGCCGAGGCGTCGGACGCAAGATACACCGCGGCCCCCGCTACATCGCCGACCTCGCCCGCGCGTCCCAGCGGGATGTTCTGGCCGATCCAGCGCCGGGTTTCCGGCTCGTCGAAAAACGGCGCGGTCAGGGGCGTCAGGATGAAGGTCGGGCAGATCGTGTTCACCCGGATTCCCATCGGCCCAAGGTCGATCGCCATCGCCTTGGTGAAGCCCTCCACCGCGTGTTTGCTGGCGCAGTAGACGGCACGCTTCGGTCCGCCCACCTGCCCCATCTGGCTGGAAATGGTGATCAGCGATCCGGGCCGGCGCGCAGCGATCAAACCGTTCGCCACCGACTGCGCAAGGAAGTACGCGGCGCGCAGGTTGACCGACATCACCGCGTCGAAGTCCTGAACCTGCGTCTCGGTCGCGAAGCTGTGCCGCGCGGTGCCGGCGGCGTTCACCAGCACGTCGAACGGCCCGCTCTCGGCCACGGCCTTGCCGGTCGCTTCCAGATCGGTGATGTCCAACGGCAGCCCATGCGAAGCATGGCCCTCGGCCTGCAGCGCGGCGCGGGTCTCTTCCACCAGTTCGGCACGGCGTCCGGCGACGGTGATCTCTGCCCCGGCGCGCGCAAGGGCGGCGGCGCAGGCAAGCCCGATGCCAGAGGTCCCGCCGACGACAAGCGCGTGGCGGCCATCCAGCCGCATATCGGGCGTCTTGGGCAGTTTCATCTCGGGCCCTCCGTCAGGCACCGGCCTCGGCCGTCACGCCTGCGATGCGATCGGGCGGCCCGGCTTGTCCCTTCCCATCCAGTGCCACGCGATGACCCCTGCCGCAAGAAGCGCCGCCACACCCCAGACAAGCGGCGCCTTGGCCAGCACCGCCAGCGCCAGCGCAAGACGTAACAGCGCCTCGATCCGTCCCATGCGACGGCCATCGAACCGGGCCAGCACGCTGGCCAGCAGGTACAGCGCCGCCGCAACGCGCAGCGAGACCAAGGCCAGCGCGCCCCAGTGCACCGTCCCGTCCAGCCCCGGCAGATACCGGTCGCCACCCGGCACCGGGTTCAACTGCGCCGGCTCGATCAGCAGAAGCTCGGGATAGAAGGCGAAGATGAAGGGGATGACGAACATCACCACACCCGCCTTCACGGCGGCAAAGCCGGTGCCCATCGGGTCGCCTTTGGTGATCGAAGCCGCCGCGAAGGCCGCGACCGCCACAGGCGGCGTGATCGCACTGGCGACGGCGAAGTAGAAGATGAACATGTTGGCGGTGAAGGTCGCGATGCCCAGCCCCACCAGCATTGGCCCCATCAGAAGCGCGACGTTGATATAGGCGGGCACCGTCGGCATCCCCATGCCCAGCAGGATCGCCATGACCATCGTCGCGCCAAGCGCCATCACAAGGAACAGGCTGTTGTCGCCAATGGTGCCGCCCGACGCTCGAAGCCAGCCGATGATGTCCACCGCGATGTAGTTGGAAAGCCCGGTCAGGTTCAGGCAGAAGTCGATCACCGAAACGGCGAGGAACATCAGGTAAAGCCGACTGACAAGCGTGCCCGCCTCGGCCAGCGCGGTGACGATCAGGCCGGGACGCTGGCGGATCTCGCGGTCGAGGAAGAACAGCACGATCAGCAGCGCCGTCGCCCACCAGCCCGCCGATCCTGCGTCGCCCGCCGAGTTCTGGATCAGTTGCAGCAGCCACGGCAGGTTTTCGGCCCGGCAGCCGTTCTCGGTCACGATCTTGGTCACACCCCAGATGCCCGACAACGGTCCGCAGCCAATCGCCTCTTTCGGGGTCAGCAGCAGGATCAGGATCAGCAGGATCGGGGCAAAGATCATCAGCAGGTGAATGCGGTCCTCGCGGGTCAGCCGCATGTCGTCGGTGGCGTCGCCGACCGGTTCGAGTCCCTGCTTCCGGGCCTGGAATACGACGGTCAGGAACAGGCAGCCGAAGTACGCCACCGCCGGGATCGCCGCCGCAATGATCACGTCGCGATAGGGCACCACCGTCATTGCCGACAGAACGAAGGCCGCGACGCCCATCACCGGCGGCATGATCTGGCCGCCCGACGAGGCCGCCGCCTCGATCCCGCCCGCGAAGTCGCGCCGGAAGCCGCGTTTCAGCATCATCGGGATCGTCAGCACGCCAGTGGACAGCACGTTCACCACCGGCCCGCCCGAGATCGTGCCGAACATGGCGGACGAAACGATGGCCGCGTGCGCGGGACCGCCGCGCAGGCGGCGGGTCCACAGGAAGGCGATCTTGATCAGAGACCGGCCGCCCGCCGACACCCCGAACAGCGCGCCCAGAACGATATAGGGGAAGACGGTGTTCATCAGGATGCCCATGAACCGGCCCAGCAGACCCTGCCCGTTGTTCACGAGGATGTCCTCGACGTTGGGCCGCCCGTCGATCAGCTGACGGGGCTCGCCGCCCAGCTTGGTGACGAGGTACTTGTTCATGTCGTCGGCGCCGAAGAAGTACCAGACGATCACCGTCAGCAGGGTATAGCTTGCGATCACGATGGCGACCGCCACCAGCGAAACGCCCCAGACCCGCACGTTATAACCAAGAAAAACCGTCACCGCCGCGGCGATCAGCGGAAAGATCCACAGGCCGAGGGTGCGGATGCAGCTGGGATCGTCGACCGTGGTGGGCGCGGGCAGCCCCATCATCTCGGCGAAGTCTTTCTCTTCCTGAAGGCTTCGGGCGATCAGCTCGGCGCGTTCGCCCGTGAACTGGTCGATCAGGCAGACGGCGTCGATCTCGACCAGATAGCCCAGCGCGATCAGCGTCGCCATCGTGACCAATGCCACGTCCATGAAAATACCGAAGCCGCGCTTGGCGGGTGCCTGCCCGGCAAAGCCGCGAGCGAACGAGTGTTCCAGCGCGACGATGGTCATCATCAGGACAAAAACCAGCGGAAACAGATATTCGTAAGGGAAGCGCCGGATCACCACGCCCTTGCCGAACGCCTGCTCGACCGCGGCGTCCAGTCCGGGAAGTGCGGGCATCGTGTTCAGCAGGCCGATGATCACAAGGATCAGCCCCAGCACGCGCGCCAGCCGGTGCGCGATGTCACGTTCGACGGTATCGGTCATGGCTTGATCCCCGGGCTAGGTCCCTGGCGAGGTGGCCGGGCGTGCGCCGCCCGGCCGAACGGCTTCAGCCCTCGGGCTTGGCGCAGTCGGGCACTTCATAGCCCGCCTCTTCCCACGCGGCGACGGCGCCGGGATGGTACTTCAACGGGTTCACACCGCAGAAACCGCTTAGCTCGGGGTCCAGAACACCGACGTTGATGTTGCCGGCATAGGGCGTCTTCGCCTTCATGCGGTCCATCGTCTCGATATAGGCGGCGGTCAGCGCCTTGGCGGTGTCGAAGTCCATGTCCTTGTGCACCACGTCCGCGAACGCGGTTCCAAGGCCACGGAACACGCCGTCTTCCGAGATCAGGCGCACACCGTCGGTATAGCCCATGTCTTCCCACGCGACCGAGATCGGGACGTTGCCGGGCGCGTTGAACAGCTTGCCGTAGGCCTCGCTTTCAAACACGTCCTTCGGCGTCGAGACGATCACCACATCACCGGCGGCCTGCATCGTCGTCACGCGGGCCGAGGGGAAGGTCAGCGGCACCACGAAGGCGTCCATCGAACCGTCGACCAACTGGGTGGCAAGCTGCGCCCAGTTCGCCTGATGGCCGGTATAATCCTCGCCGTCTGTCAGGCCGGCGGCGCCGGAAATCGCCTGCCGCGCGTTGACCAGAGCGGCGCCGCGGGGCGGGCCGTTCCAGACATTCTTGCCCTTGAGATCATCCCAGGAATCGATGCCTTCGCTTTCCAAGGCGATCAGGCCGTAGGCGCCGGCGTTGTAGGGGTACAGCGCCCGGACGTTGGCGGCCAGTTCCGCGCCCTTCTCGGGGCCGATGCTGGAAAACGGTCCGCGCCCGGCGGCCAGCAGGAACGGCAGGATCAGCGGCATGGCCGCGATGTCGGTCTTGCCCTCGGCAAGGTTCACCAGCGAGTTGGTCAGCGTCTGGCCTTCCTGCACCTGCAGGTTCGCGATGCCATACTCGGCCGCGATCTCGGCCATGTGCAGGATCGAGACGTGCGGGCTGTTGCCCGGGCTCGAAGTCTCGGCGGTCAGGTTCGCCTGCGCGCTGGCGCCGGTCGCGATGACAGCCGCCACCGCGGACGCGGCAAAGGCCTTGGTCAGATGTTTCATGGGTCCTCCTCCCCTTGATTTGGCTTCGCGCCGCCCTCCCCGGCAGCGCAGGTCTTCAAGTCTCTTCCGTCTGCTTTCCGCTTTTCATGTTCTTCGCCGTGCGGCCACGGTAGTGCACCGTAAGTTCCAGCGGAACGTCGTTTTCGTCGTACACGCCGATGATCACGCCGCGCCTGCGGGTCGAGGTGCGCATCGCGATCAACTGCTCTTCCGTCCGTGTGGTGCGCTGCGACGTGCGGCGGGCCCAGCGGAACAGCTTGTCGTACATCCGCCCGATCACCGGAGCCATGTCGGCCCGGTCGCCAAGGTCGTCGAGTTCGTGCGGGTCATTCACAAGGTCGAACAGGATCGGGCGGAAGCCGCCCTCGCAATGGATCAGTTTCCAGTCCTTGTCCGCGACCATGAACATCACCGCCTCGCGCACGTTCAGACCCAGCTTGTCGGCCAGCGGCGTGGCGGCATAGTCGTATTCACAGATCACGTGGTCACGCGGCATCTCGGTCGCGGTGCCGTGAAGGATCGGCAGCAACGAATGACCTTCCAGAATATGCGTCGCCGGCTTGCCGCCCGCGACCTCTACGAAGGTGGGTGCGAAATCGATGCATTCGACCAGCGCATCCGACACCGTGCCGCGCGTCGCGTCCGCCTCGGGCGAGGGGTCGTAGACGATCAGCGGCACGCGGGTAGAGGTGTCGTGGAAGAACTGCTTCTCACCCATCCAATGATCGCCAAGGAAGTCGCCGTGGTCAGAGGTCAGGACGATCATCGTCTCGTCCATCCGCCCGGTGTCTTCCAGCCACTTGAACAGACGCCCCATCTGGTCGTCGCACTGTTTGATCAGGCCCATGTAGGCAGGGATCACCGCGTTGCGCACCTTGTCGGTCGAGAACGCCTTGCCCACAGGGCTTTCCATCATCCCCTTCAGCACGGGGTGCGATCCTTCGTATTCCGCCTCGCTGCGGATCGGAGCCTGCACGTGTTCCGGGCCGAACATATCGTGGTAGGGCTCGGGCACGATGTAGGGCCAATGCGGCTTGATGTACGACAGGTGGCACATCCACGGGCCGTCGTGACCCTCGATGAACTCCATCGCGCGGGTGGTCATGTAGGGCGTTTCGCTGTCCTCGTCGGCGATGTTCGCCGCCTCGGTCGAGTTCTTCAGGAACCAGCCCGACAGCACGTTCCCCTCGGCATCGACGCCAGAGTTGGCGAAGTCGTGCCACGGGTTCTCGGACTCGTAGCCGCGCGCTTTCAGGTACTTGGTGTAGTTGTGCGCGTTGGTGATGCCGCCCTCGGCAAAGCTGCCATCGGGCCCTTTCGTCACCATGCCGTCGTCACGTTCCCAGATGTCAAAGCCGCATTCCGCGACGCGCGCGCCGATCTTCGAATCCGGGTCCAGCCCAAGGCGGGCCATGCCCTCTTCATCGGCCTCCATATGGGTCTTGCCCACCAGCCACGCGTCCATCCCGGCCTCGCGCAGGTGGTCGCCCATGGTCATCTCGCCCACCTTCAGCGGTATGAAGTTCCAGCTTGCGCCGTGGCTGTGGACGTACCGCCCGGTATAGGTCGACATCCGCGACGATCCGCAGATTGGCGACTGGATATAGGCGCGGGTGAACCGCACGCCCTTCGACGCTAGCCGGTCGATGTTCGGCGTGTGAAGGTGTTCGTGCCCGTAGCAGCTGAGATAATCCCAGCGGAGCTGATCGAACATGATGAACAGGATGTTCTTCGGCTTGGCCATACTGCGCAAATCCGGCGTCGCGCAGGTCGCGCCGCCGGGGTCCTCCTCCCATTTCCTCGGGCTTCACGCTAGCGACGGGGTGTCCGCAAAGGAAATAGCAATTCCGGAAACATCATAACCGATCCGCTATGACAGGCCGAGCGCCACCACCTCGTCCCGGATCATCTGGATCAGCAATTGCGCCGGGGCCGACAGCTTGCGCCCCGCGACGTTCGAGATGCCGACAGCTCCCATCAGCTGCGGCGCATCCACGTCCAGCGTGATGACGGTGCCCGCCGCGATCTCCTGCCGCATCGCGCCAAGGGGCAGGCAGACAACCGCGTCAGAGGCCTGAAGGTAGTTGCGCGAGAACTCGAAGCACACGGTTTCGATCATGTTGCTGAAACCGCTGACGCCCTGACTGATGACGAAGCGGTTGATCTCGTCGCGGATGATGGTGCCCCCGGAGGGCAGGATGACCGGGAAGCCGTCGATCTCGGCGACTTTCACCCCGGCGCGTTGGGCAAGCGGGTGGCCGGCACGGGCGAAGAACACGAGCCCCTCGCTATAGAGATGCTCGAAGTTCAGGCCCGCCATTTTCTCGGCCGCCGTGATGCGGCCAAAGCCGAAATCGACGTCGCCATCGCGCAGGCGGTGGTGCAGCAGGCCGCTGGCGACGGTCTCAAGTTCGACATCCACCTCTGGGTACAGCGACTTGAACCGCCGCACCGCACCCGGCATCACGACACGCACCACGTTGGGCATCGCGAAGGCCGTGACCTTCTGCGCGCCCATCTGGCCGCGCATCGTCTCGATGCCCCGGTCCACCTGTCCGAGACCGGCACTGACATAGGACAGCAGGGTGCGCCCCGCCTCGTTCAGTTCCAGCCCGGTCGAGGTGCGTTCGAACAGGGGCGAGCCCATCTCTTCCTCGAACTCGCGCAGCGACCTCGACACGCTGGGCTGCACGGTCCCCAGCACCTCGGCGGCGCGGGTGGCAGAGCCGTGACGCGCGACGGCAAGAAAGCAGCGCAGATGCCGCATACGAATTCGGTTATGGCTCATGGGACAAGCTATCCCCCATTTCAGCCCTTCGCGAAAGACGGATGTGGACAAGCGCCGGGTTGCCAGGTTGCCGTTGCGGCCTGTCACAAAAGGTTCATGCAGACTTTACAGGATCCTCACACCGGGGACCCAAGGAACGCCTCGGAACACTGCCAGGGAGCTTCCAAAATGAGAACTATCGCAATCTCTGCCGTCGCGCTTGCCGCGGCGACGGCGGCCAATGCCCAGAATATCGTTCAAATGGACAGCGAGTGGTACGCCGCCGGCCAGGAGGCCATTCAGGCCCAGATCGAAAAGCTGATGAACGAGAACAACGCCAAGAACGTGATCCTGATGGTCGCGGACGGCAACGGCGTCGGCACCAACTATGCCACGCGCCTGTTCGTCGGCCAGATGGAAGGCGGTCTGGGCGAGGATCACGTCTTGCCCTACGAAACGCCCGACTTCTACTCGGCGCTGGTCAAGACCTACAACATCAACGCCCAGACCCCGGACTCCGCTCCGACCGCTGGCGCGATGAACACCGGCGTGAAGCAGCGCTTCAACCTGATCAACCTTGGCGGCGACGCGATCCACGACGATTGCTCGACCGTTGAAGGCAACGAACTGACGCTGTTCTCGGAAATCGTCACCGGGATGGGCAAGTCGGTCGGCATCGTCTCGACCGCGCGCCTGACCCACGCGACGCCCGCCGCCGTCTATTCGAAGACCGCGAACCGCAACTGGGAAGACGCCGTCCCCGAGGGCTGCACCGCCCAGAAGGACATCGCCAGCCAGCTGATCGACGCCATGGAAAGCGGCCTGATCGATTTCGCCATGGGCGGTGGCGGTCGCTACTTCCTGCCCGACGGCACCGAGATGGGTGGCCTTGCCGGTCGTCGCGCCGATGGCACCAACCTGATCGAGATGGCGGAAGGCTTCGGCTCTTCCTTCGTCACCGACCAGGCGGGCTTTGACGGTCTGGATCTGTCGGCCGACGCGCCGATCCTTGGTCTCTACGAAAACAGCCACATGATGTACGAGGCCGACCGCGCCGACGAGCCGTCGCTCGCCGAAATGACCGCTGCGGCGATCGAGTACCTGTCGAAGAACGAAGACGGCTACTTCCTCGAAGTCGAAGCGGGTCGCGTCGACCACGGCAACCACGCCGGCAACGCCTATCGCGCCCTGATGGACGGCAAGGCCTTCGCCGACGCCGTGGCCCTTGCCGACGAGATGACCGATGACGAGGACACCCTGATCATCGTCACCGCCGACCACGAGCACGCCATCGCGTTCAACGGCTATTGCGGACGTGGCTCGCCGATCACCGGCCTGTGCTACGACGTTGCCCAAACCGGTATCGAGCACTCGGACGAGCCGCTGACCGCCGCCGACGGCAAGCCCTACACCGTCATCGGCTACCTGAACGGCTCTGGTTCGGTTCTGACCGAGCAGGCCGACGGCACCTTCGCCGCGCCGGAAGGCCGCGCCGAGGTGACGAACGAGGAAGCGATGGACATCGACTTTATCCAGCAGGCGATGATCCCGATGTCTTCGGAAACCCACTCGGGCGAAGACGTTGCCGTCTACGCCAAGGGTCCGTGGGCGCATCTCTTCGACGGCACCATCGAGCAGAACGTGATCTTCCACGTCATGCTGCATGCCGTGAACGCGGAGTAAGGTTCGCCTTCACGAACGTTGAAGGGGCCCCTGACGCGGGCCCCTTCTGCCGTTAATCTGACGGCACGTTTCCCGACCGACTCGATGCACTCGGAGGATCCGATGATTTCCCGCCGCACCCTGCTGATTTCCGCCGCCGCAGCGATGCCGATGGCCGCCGCCCCGTCGCTTGCCGCAACCGAGGGCCCGCTGAAACTGCGCGAGCTTTACAACAAGGACCGCAGCTTTTCCGATCTCGCGCTGTCGCTGGAAGGCCAGCGCTTGACCGTCGAAGGCTACATGGCGCCGCCGCTGAAGGCGGACAGCCAGTTCTTCGTCCTGACCAAGATCCCCATGTCCGTCTGCCCCTTCTGCGAGACGGAAGCGGAGTGGCCGGACGACATCCTTGCCATCTACACCAAGCGAACGCTCGACGTGATCCCGTTCAACGTGAAGATCGAGACGCGCGGCGTGCTGGAGCTTGGCAGCTTCAAGGACCCCGACACCGGCTTTCTCAGCCGCGTCCGTCTTTCCGACGCCACCTACGCGCGCTAAGCAAGTTCCATGACCCTGCCCCTAAGCGTGCGCGGCCTGTCCGTGCCCAACCCGCGCGGCCGCGCGATCCTGACCGTCGACGAACTGGACATCCCGGCGGGGTCGCTGGTGGGTGTTCGCGGGCCGTCGGGCGCGGGCAAGTCCACGCTGCTGTACGCGCTCGCCGGTCTGTGGTCCGGCGCGAAGGGGGCGGTGCGCTGGGGCGAAACCGAGATCCTTGCACTGTCCGACGCGCGGCGGACCGCGTTTCGCGCCGATCATTTCGGGATGATCTTTCAGGATTTCCTGCTGTTCGAGGAACTGTCGGCCGCCGGCAATGCCGGGCTGGTCAGCCTGTTCCGCCGTCGCCGCGACCGCGCGGGCGTGACGAAACGCGCGCGTCAGGGCCTGGCGCATCTTGGCCTGACCGACACGCCCCGCGCCGTCGCCAGTTTCTCGGGCGGCGAACGTCAGCGCGTCGCGGTCGCCCGCGCGCTGGCGCATGACCCGCACGTCCTGCTGGCCGACGAGCCCACCGCCAGCCTGCACCGCGAGGCGGCGGACGCGCTGATCGACGACATGGTGAAACTGGTCCGCGACAGCGGCAAGACGCTGATCGCGGTCAGCCACGATCTTGCCCTGCTGGATCGGATGGATCGCGTGGTTTCGGTCATCGACGGGCGGGTCGATTGCGACGTCGAGGTGCGCGCATGATCCGGGATGGCTGGGACGGTTTGCCGGTTCTGACGCAAGAGCTGATCATCTGTAGCGCGCTGCTGCTGCCGCTGGTGGTCATTGCGGCGCTTCTGACCCGTGGCTACGCGCCGTTCCGCCTGACCCGCGCCATCCTGCGCCGGTTCCTTTGGGCGAACGTCATGTTCGTTCTGCTGATCGCCGTTTCGGTCGGCATGGGCATCGGCCTGATCGCGCAAGAGCGCGGACTGCGGCAGGGCATGGCGCATGCCGCGGACAAGTTCGACATGGTGGTGTCCGCACCGGGCAGCGAGTTGACGATGATGCTGGCCGCCGTATTCCTGCAGCCGTCGAACGTCGGGTTGCTGGACGGCTACGCCTATAACGAGATCGCCGAGCACGAGAACGTCGAGATCGCCGCGCCCATCGCCTTTGGCGACAGCTTTGGCGACGCGCCGGTGATCGGGACGACGGCAGAGTTCGTGACCTATCTGACCGACGGCGCGCTTGAAGGCCGGCTGTGGGAAGCCACCGACGAGGCCGTGGCGGGCGCTGCGGTCGGACTTGCCGTAGGCGACAGCTTCACCCCGTCGCACGGTATCGGTGACAGCGCCGAGGAGCACGGGCACGAGGGGGTTGGCTTTCACGTGGTCGGACAGATGCCGCGCACCGGCACGCCTTGGGACCGTGCGATCCTGATCCCGGTCGAAGCCGTGTGGGAAGTCCATGGCCTTGCCAACGGCCACGCGCCCGAGGCGGGCGACCGGATCGGTCCGCCCTTCGACGCCAAGTTCTTCCCCGGCACACCGGCCGTGATCGTCCGCGCCTCTGCGCTGTGGGCCAACTATGCCCTGCGCAACGAATTCACCCGCGACAGCGAGATGATGGCGTTCTTCCCCGGAAGCGTCTTGGCCAACCTGTACCGCATCATGGGCGACGTGCGGCAGGCGATGTCGCTGATGTCCATCGTCACGCAGATCCTGGTCGCGGCCAGCGTGCTGCTGGGGCTGTTCATCCTGACCCGGCTGTTCCAGCGACAGGTCGCGATGCTGCGCGCGCTTGGCGCACCGCGGCGGTTCGTGATGGCGGTGGTCTGGCTGTATGGCGCAACGCTGCTGACGGTCGGAACGCTGCTGGGCGTGGCCTTCGGCTTTGCCGCCGCCGCCGCGCTGTCGCGGATCGTCACGCAGCGGACCGACATCCTGGTCACGGCGTCGCTGGGATGGAGCGAGGTGCATCTTGCGCTGGCCTTCCTCTCGGCGACCTGCGTGCTTGCCCTGATCCCCGCGCTGGCCCTGTTGCGGCAGCCGATCGTGGCCAATCTGAGGTCCTGACAGCCTTCGGCCGCAACCGTATTGCCACTGTCATACAGCTGTCACCCCGCTGTCATCTCGCGGCGCTAGCCCGACCCGGCATATTGCCAATAAGGGGACAATCCATGCTTAGCAGACTGCTCCTTGCAGCCTCCTCGCTCGCGCTGATCGCGGGCGGCGCCGAGGCTCAGGTCTTCAACCGCATCGCCAGCTACCCGGTGTCCGAGAACTCGGGCGCCGATGCCGACACCGAAACTTCGCCCGAGATCATCGCGGCGACCGAGGACGGCATGACGCTGGTCTACTCGGACAGCCCGCTGGGCGTCATCGGCATGATCGACATCACCGACCCCGCCGCGCCGAAGGGCAAGGGCGTGATCGAGGTGGACGGCGAGCCGACCGCGGTATCCGTCATCGGCTCGACCGCCTTCGCCGGGGTGAACACCTCGGAAAGCTATACCGATCCTTCGGGCAAGATGATCTCGATCGACACCGCGACCGGCGAGATCACCGGCGAATGCGTGCTGGCCGGCCAGCCCGACTCGACCGCGCCCGCGAAGGACGGATCCTTTGTCGTGATCGCCATCGAGAACGAGCGTGATGAAGACCTTGGCGACGGCGGCCTGCCGCAGATGCCCGCCGGTGCGGTGCAGATCGTTCCCGTCGCCGATGGCGCGATGAACTGCGACGGCATCATCACCGTGGACGTGACCGGCATCGCCGACATCGCCCCGGAAGATCCCGAGCCCGAATTCGTCGACGTGAACGAGGCCGGCCAGATCGCCGTGACGATGCAGGAAAACAACCACATCGTCATCATCAACTCGGACGGCACCATCGCCAGCCACTTCTCTGCCGGTGCGGTCGACCTGGAAGGCATCGACACCGAAGAGGAAGGCGCGCTGGTCTTCACCGACAGCCAGCCGGGCCGCCTGCGCGAGCCCGACGCGGTTCAGTGGCTGGACAACGACCGCATCGTCATCGCCAACGAAGGCGACTGGAACGGCGGCGCGCGCGGCTTCACCATCTTCAACAAGGATGGCACCGAACTGTACGAGAATTACACCGGCATCGAGTACGAAGCCGTGATGGCGGGCCACTACCCGGAAGACCGGTCCGGCAACAAGGGCGTCGAGCCCGAGGGGATGGAAGTCGGCTTCTTCGGTGACGACACCTACATCTTCCTGCTGCTGGAACGCGCTTCGCTGGTCGGCGTCTACAAGGACACCGGCGCCGATCCCGAGTTCATCCAGCTTCTGCCGTCGGGCATCGGCCCGGAAGGCGCCTATGCGATCCCGTCGCGTGGCCTGCTGGTCACCGCGAACGAGGCCGACCTTGGCCCCGATGGCGGCGTGCGTGCGCACGTGATGCTGTACGAACTGGGGGACGGTCCCGCCGCCTATCCGCAGATCAAGTCGACGATGGACGGTGACACCCCGATCGGCTGGGGCGCGCTGTCGGGCCTTGCCGCCGACCCGTCCGAAGCCGGCAAACTGTACGCCGTGTCGGACAGCTTCTACGGCATGCAGCCGTCGATCTTCACCATCGACGCAACGCAGACCCCGGCGCTGATCACCGAAAAGACGGTCATCACCCGCGAAGGCGTTCCGGCGCAGGGCTTCGACCTTGAGGGCGTGTTCGCCAACGAGGACGGCAGCTTCTACGTCGCCTCCGAGGGCCGTCTGGACCGTGGCATCCTGCATGCGATCTATCACATCGCCGACGATGGCGAGATCGAGGAAGTGATCCCCTTCCCGAAAGAGATCATGGCCGTGGAACGCCGCTGGGCCGCCGAAGGCGTGACCCGTATCGGCGACGTTCTGTGGGTCGCGATCCAGCGTGGCTTCGACGACGATCCCGCGAACCAGGTGAAACTGCTGTCCTACGATCTGGAAGCGAAGGAATGGGGCGGCGTCGCCTACCCGACCGAAGCTGTCGAAAGCGGCTGGGTCGGCCTGTCGGACATCACCTACGCCGGTGGCGACGTGGTCTACATCATCGAGCGCGACAACCAGATCGGTGCGAATGCCGCGATCAAGGCGCTGTACTCGGTGCCGCTGTCGGATCTCGAGCCGGTGGCGCTGACCGAGGAGCTTCCGGTCGTGACCAAGACGCTGGTGCACGACTTCCTGCCGGACCTGCAGGCGTTGAACGGTTTCGTCGTCGACAAGATCGAGGGCTTCACCATCGACGCGGAGGGCAACGCCTATGCCGCCACCGACAATGACGGCGTCGACGACAGCTCTGGCGAGACGCTGTTCTTCAAGGTCGACATGGATATGTAAGGAAAGGTCGGCTTCGGGTCCGCCCCGGAGCCTTCCGCCAAAAAAGAATGCCGCCGCGCGACCCCCATCGCGCGGCGGCTTTTCTTTACGCAGGTGGCCGGCTTAGTCTACGAAACCAAGCCGGTCGAGCGCCTTACGCGCCACGCCGGATTGACCGGGTGCCTTCGACATTACGATGTCGTTCAGTTGCCGGACAATTAGGTGCAGCTCACGCGAGTTCAGTCGATGTTGCACGAACTCGTGCAGTTCGGTGGCCGAAAGATCGTTGATCCTGCGGGCCAACCCCATCCTGGCTGTATCTGCCATATCGCTCCCCATAAGCATGAAGGATTTATGACCCGTGGATACGATTCGGTAAAGGCGCACATAGCGTAATTGTGGTGCAAATGCGGCAACTGCACGATTAATTCTGCGCCGCGGCAACGGAACCAGACGCGGACCTGCGGCGTTGACCCCGGAACTGGAATTACGCGGAGTTGTATGATGGGGCAATTAAGCATGTTCGAGCTTTCCGGAATCGGCGGGCTGATCCTTCTGGCGCTGGACATCTACGCGCTGGTGTCGATCGTGTCGTCGAACGCCTCTACCGGGAAAAAAGTTCTGTGGTCTCTGGCGGTGATCGTGTTCCCGCTTCTGGGCTTCATCATCTGGCTGCTGTTCGGCCCGCGCGGTAGCGCGCGACATGCCTGACGAGAAGACCGGCCAAAGGCTCCCGACAATCATAATGTTATCCGCCGGCGCCGTTGGCATTCTTGCCACCGGCGCCATTCTGCGATCGGCGGAATCCATTCTTGCACCCATGACGCTGGCTTTGGTGACGGGAATCGTGCTGTCGCCGCTTGCGGTGTCCTGGGAACGGATCGGCATCCCCCACAAGATCGGCGCGATCCTGAACCTTCTGGTCGCGCTTGCCGCCGTGGGCGCGACGATCTTCCTTCTGCAACCTGTCGCCATGCGCCTGATCGAGCAGGCGCCCAAGGTGGTGGCCGATGTGGAATCCACCGTGCGGGACTTGCGCGAAATGGTGCGCGGGATCGATGAGATGTCCGAAGAAGTCGCCAACGCCATGAAGGGCGTGGAGGACGAGGACGCCCCGTCGCCTTTGGATCTGACCGGCTCGAACACCCCCGAACCCGTACCCGAACCCGCGCCGGCGCCAGCCGAAAGCGAGGACGATGGCGGCGGCGTTTCCGCCGATGCGGCGGTGCCTTCGGTGACGGATGTGGTCTGGCTTGCCCCGTCGATCCTTGCGCAGACCGCGATTTTCGCCGGTACGCTGTTCTTCTTTCTCGCCACGCGGGTCGATGTCTATCGCTGGGTCGCACGCCACATCCCGTGGAATGTTGATCGGTCCCTGATGCTTCAGCGCTTGCTGGAAGCGGAAAAACGGGTGTCGCGCTATTTCCTGACGGTCGCAGTCATCAACGCCGGCCTCGGATTGGCGGTATTCGGCGCGCTGACCCAGCTAGGCGTCACGGGCGCTCCGGTCTGGGGCCTTGTCGCCTTCCTGTGCAACTTCGTTCTGTACCTCGGGCCGGCGGCGTTCTTCGTGGCGATGCTGTACGCGGGTATCGCATCCTTCGACGGGATACAGGCATTGCTGCCGGCGGCCTGCTATGTCGGGCTGAACTTCATCGAAGCGCAGTTCGTAACCCCCACAGCGGTCGGCCGCCAGTTGTCGCTGAACCCGCTTGTGGTGTTTCTGGCGGTGGTCTTCGGGATTTTCCTGTGGGGACCTATCGGCGGCATCGTCGCAATCCCCATTCTGGTCTGGATCCTGGTGATCAACAACGCATCGGGCGTCGCGCCCAGCAAGGTACAGGCCGACGCCGCCAAGGCGGCATAATCAGGGATTGAACCGCGGCATCGCGTCAATGCTCGCCTTGTCGAGGGCTGCGTGTACAACGTAGGCCTCGACCCCGGCGTCGCCCGCATCCTCGACCTTCAGATCGTCGAAACCGATGACGACCTTTTCACTCGTCAGGCTCAGTGGGCCGCCCGTCAGCCGGACGACGGCGTCGGTGATCCGCCCCGTGCCGCTGACCATCAGCTCGGCCACCGATCCGACCACGCGGTCGTTGCGGTCGATCACCGCCGCGCGCATCAGCGCATCGACGTCCAGACCGGTGAAGGTCAGCGCCGTCTCGGGCAGGAATTCGATCTCGGGAATAGCGGTGGTGCTTGCAGCGGCGGGCACCAGTTCCGGCTCGACCGAGTCGTCGATCACGGCCGGGGCCTGAACCATTACCGCAGAGGCAAGGATGAAAGCGCGTGTCAGCATTTTTTCTGCTCTCTTGTTTCGTCCTGTTGTGGATAAAACACGCGAGCGGAGCAAAAAGTTCCGATATCCAATGGCTTAAAGAAAAACCGGCAGAGAGGGACCCTCTGCCGGCATCATATTTCAATGACTTTTGAAATTTCTTATTTGCGTCGAGCGGCAATCCCGGCCCCGACCCCTTGCACGAAGGCAGCGGCGATCGTTGCGAAGGCCTGCACCTGCGCGCATTGCGTCGTCATCGCGGGCGGCGCGACCACGGGGCGGCGCGGGCGGGCGATGCGTGCGATCAGCAGCACCAGAATACCAAGGCCCGCGAAAGAGCCGCCGATGATCAGGGCCGCGTCCAGCGGCGTCGCCACCAGCCTCAGCCCGATCCATCCGGCCGCCGTCAGAAAGCCGATCCCGACCAGCAGCATGACCGCACCGAAAAGGCCCAGCGCAGAGCGCAGGGCCATTGTTCTTGCGGTATAGTTCAGTCCGCCGGGCAGCATCATTTGCGGCGCAGCAGAAGGCCGGTCAGAAAGCCGACGCCCGCGGCGATGCCGACGGCCATGGCGGGGTTTTCACGGATCGACTGTTCCGCCTGCGCATAGGCGTTTTGGCCCTTCAGCCGGGCGTGGTCCACCGCGGCTTCGCCCTGAAGCTTCCATTCGGTCGCCTGATCGCTTGCAGCCGTCTTCAGCGCCTCGGCGCGGGTTTTGCCGATGTCCTTCATGGTTCCGGTCAAAGCAGAGATGTCCTTTTTCAGAACCTCGATCTGCGCTTTCAGTTCGTCGACGTCGGTAGGTTTCGCCATGGTCTCGACCTGGTTGCTCGCTTTTCCGTTTCCGTTCGACTTGGGCGTGGCAGTAGCCATCTTTCGTCTCCTTCACTCGCGTGTGCGGTTGCCCGTGAAACGCGCGGTGTCGAAGAAATGTTCCCGGTCTGCCTTTAAAAATTAGCGGGAACCGGGGCGGGGGCCAAGCGTTTGTATTCCAAATCACGCGTCACGACGACGCGGTGAACCCAAACTCAAGGAGGGTCTCAACATGCTTGGTTGGGCACTTACATTCCTGGTTATCGCGCTGATCGCAGCCGTCTTCGGCTTTGGCGGCGTTGCTTCGGCGTCGGCCGGGATCGCACAAATTCTGTTCTTCATCTTCCTGGTCTTGTTCGTGGTCGCGCTTATCGCCCGCGCGGTCCAAGGCAAGCCGCCAGTGTAAGATGGAGCCGGTCGCGGAGCGGTGGGAAACCCCGCTCCGCGTACCACGGCAGACAACAAGAAAGGCCGCCCGATGCGTCGGGCGGCCTTTTCGTTTGCGTCACACCGATGCGGATCAGGCGTGCAGCGTTTCCGTGCTGGCGAAGAACATCGCCTGGCTGATGGCCGAGCGGACCTGTTCCTCGGAATAGGGCTTGGTGATCACGAAGGCCGGTTCCGGGCGTTCGCCCGTCAGCAGGCGCTCGGGGAACGCCGTGATGAAGATCACCGGAATATCGCTTGCCGCAGAAAGGATCTCGTTCACCGCGTCGATGCCCGACGATCCGTCGGCCAGTTGGATATCCGACAGGATCAGGTCGGGCTTTTCCTTCGCGGCAAGGCTTACCGCGCCGGAGGCGGTCCGTGCGACGCCGGTGATGGCGTGACCCATCTCGGCGACGATGTCCTGCAGGTCCATCGCGATGATCGCCTCGTCCTCGATGACCATGACACGGCCTTTGACCGCTTCTTCCATCTCGCGGCGGGCGACGTCGATCAGATGCGCCACGTCCTCGGGGTCCAGTTCCATCACCTCGGCGATTTCCTGAACCGAAAATTCCTCGACCGTGCGCAGCAGAAGCGCCTCGCGGGTGTTCTTGGTCAGGCGGGACAGATGGCGCTGCGCGCGTTTGGCGATGCCTTCGTCCTCGCCCTCGACCGGGGCGCCGGCGCTGCTCCAGATGATGTGGAACGCGCGGAAAAGGGCGACTTTGTCAGAGTAGCCCTGGTCGAACACAGAGCGGTCCGCAAGAAGCGCCTCAAGCGTCGCGGCCGCATAGCTGTCACCTGTCGTCTGGCTCCCCGTCAGCGCACGGGCGTACCGCCGGAGATAAGGAAGCAGTCCCGCAACCTTCACCGACAGATAGTCGCTTTCGTCCTTTGCCATTGTCCGTCCTGTTTTTTGCATTTTTCATGGAACCGAACGCGGCAACGCGCGTTTGGTTCCGCACCGAGTCGAAAAAAGTGCAAGCTACAGGGAACAAAAACCGAAGCCTCGGCACAGGAAAGAATATGGATCAAGAACGGGACCAAACCCACCTGGAGCAGCAGATCGACGAGAACCTCCGCAAGGTCTTTCAAAGGACCGAGCAGGAACAGGTTCCCGATCGGTTCGCGGCGCTATTGCAGCAGCTCAAGGAGCAGGACACGCAAGATGACTGATGGCCGTGCGGCGGGCGACCCGCGCGAAGAGGTCGTTGAGCATCTTCCCGCGATGCGGGCCTTTGCCGTCAGCTTGACGCGAGATTCCGCCAGCGCGGACGATCTGGTACAGGACACGATCGTCAAGGCGTGGAAGAATTTCGACAAGTTCAAGGAAGGCACCAACCTTCGCGCTTGGCTGTTCACCATCCTCCGCAACACCTTCTATTCCAACCTTCGCAAGTCCAAGCGCGAGGTTTCCGACAGCGATGGCGCCATGGCGGCGACCCTGTCGGAGAAACCGCAGCACGACGGACGGCTTGCGATGGCGGATTTCGAAAAGGTGTTCACCCGTCTGCCGGTCGAACAGCGCGAGGCGCTGATCCTGGTCGGGGCGTCGGGCATGTCCTACGAGGAAGCCGCGGAAACCTGCGAAGTGGCCATCGGCACGATCAAAAGCCGTGTGAACCGTGGGCGGGCCAAGCTGGTCGAGCTGCTTGGCATCCGCGAGGACGAGGCGCTTGAGATGACCGACAGCGCGACGCTGGCGGTTGTGACCGGCAGCCTCCAGCCGAGGAAGAACATCGCTTGATCACGCGAATCCGGGAAGCAAGTCAGTCGCTGACGTTCAGGATCGCGGCGCTGCTTGCGCTCGCGTTGCTTCCCATCGGCCTTATTTCGGTTGCCACCACCTTCCAGCTTCTCAGTCAGGCTGACCGCAAGGCGGAAACGAACCTTATGGCGCTGACCGCGGAAGCGGCGGCGCCTGAGGCGTCGTTCATCCGTACCGGCATCGGCGCGGCCAGCATGCTGGCGTCGATGATCCCGCAGCTGCGCGAAACGGGTTGGGACTGCGAAAGGCAGCTGAAGCGCTTCATCGAGCAGTCCGACGGCTTTTCGTTCGCGGGTTACATCGCGCTGGACGGCACCATCGCCTGTGCCTCGGGCGGTCAGGGTGAAAACGCCAGCGACCGCAAGATCTATCGCGACATGACCGAGGATCCGCGCACCCGCATCACCGTGGTCCGCGACGCGCTGGTCAGCCGCACATCGGTCGTGCTGATCGCCGTGCCAGTCATCGAAGACGGTCTGTACAATGGCTACGTCGTGGTGTCGCTGCCGCACGGCAAGCTGTTCCGCCCGCTGGATCAGGTGTCCGCCGACCGCCCGCTGGACCTGATCACCTATAACAACGACGCAGAGGTTCTGACCTCCAGCCGCGGGCTGGACGATGTCGAGCCGCACCTGCCGCAGCACTATGACCTTGCCGAGCTTCGCTATAGCAAGGAAGGCGCCTTCATCGACCAGACCCGTGACGGGCTGCTTCGGGTCTTCGCGGTGATCCCGGTTGTCCCCGGTCAGGTCTATGCGCTGGGAAGCTGGGAACACAGCCGCAACGATTTCATCGAGGGGCTGTCCGTCACTTCGTCCATGCTGTTCCCCGTCGCGATGTGGCTGGTCTGTCTGGGCGTCGCCTTCTTCGCCGTGCAGCGTATGGTGATCCGCCCGACCCGCAACCTGCGCGCCCGGATGCTGCAGTTCATGCGGTCGCGCCGGATCTCCGAGCCAAAGCACGAGGCCGCCACCCCGCGCGAGCTGCGGGACATGGAAGACACATGGATGCGGCTGGCCGAGAACGTCCTGCACGACGAGGCAGAGCTTTACGACACCATCCACCAGCGCACGGTTCTGCTGAAGGAAGTCCACCACCGGGTGAAGAACAACCTGCAGCTCATCGTGTCGATCCTGAACATGAAGGTCCGCAAGGCCCGCGACCCCGAGGTGCGCAACGCCCTGACCGACATCCGTCAGCGCGTCATGGGCATCGCCCGCGTACATCAGGAACTGTACGAGACCTCGACCGCCGAGCGTGTCCATGCCGGCGAGTTGCTGAAGGCCATTGTCGGCCACACGGTGCGCAGCGCGATCGACGATGAAAGCTCGATCACCTTCGAGGAAAGTTACGACGAAATCGTCGTCTATCCCGATCAGGCCGTGCCGCTTTCGCTGGCCGTCACCGAGTTGCTGACCAACGCGCTGAAGCATCTGGGCGCGCCCGACGGCGAGAAGCCGGTTCTGACCGTTCACCTGCGCCGCGACGGTGCGGACGACGCAGAGGTCATGATCTGCAACAGCCTTGCCGGGCAGTCCGAGCATGCGGACGCCCCACAAGGCAGCGGGTTGGGCATGGCTCTGGTAACGGCCTTCGCGCACCAGCTTGAAGGTAATGCGACAAACGAAAGCACCGCGGAACAGTTCTGCTCTGTGCTGCGTTTCCCGGTTGCCGATTTCGATGAAACCGATGTGCCCACGGAACTCGCGTGGTCCACTTGATCCGATCCGCGAAGGGACCGAAGCCCATATGTCAGATGCGTCCCTTCAGCCGGTCACCGCACGCCCGAAAATCCTGATCACCGCCGAAGAGGCGTATCCAGAGTTCGAGCGGCGCGTGCTTGCGGCGGAAAAGTCGATCACGATGGGCTTCCGCATCTTCGATCCGCGCACCAAGTTGCGTTCGCCCGAAGCGCGCAAGGTCGGCGACACATGGGTCGACCTGCTTGCCGACGCGCTGGAGCGCGGGGTGAACATCGAGCTTCATGTATCGGATTTCGATCCGGTGGCCGCGACGCCGCTGCACAAGCTGTGCTGGCACTGTGTCCGCGTGTTGTGCGGCATGCGCGAGATGATTTCTCCCGAAGCTGCCGGGCGCCTGACGCTGCATGCGGATATTCACCCCGCCAAGATCGGGCGTATCTCGCGCATTTTCTTCTGGCCGATCGTCGCCGGGAAGATGCGGCAGATCGTGCAGAAGGACGAAGGCAACGAAGCATCGCACAAGCGGCGCGCGCTGAAATATGTGCCCGGCGTCGCCTATCTGCGCGCAAAGTTCAAAGGCCGGCCGCTGCTGGCCTTCCCCGCCTCTCACCACCAGAAGCTAGCAAGCTTCGACGACCGTTGGCTGTACATCGGCGGGCTGGATCTGAACGAGCGGCGCTGGGACACCAAGCAGCACGAGCAAGCCGCGCAAGAGACGTGGCACGACGTTCAGGTGCTGGTGGAGGATCCCGAGACCGCGCTGGCCGCCCGGCGGCATATCGAGACGTACAACCAGACTGCCGCCGGCCATCACGAGGTGATCGACACGCCGGGCCTGCTGCGGACTTTGTCGTGCGACCAGAGCCACGAGAAACCTTGGACACTGTCGCCGAAGACTCTGGTTCAGGAACTGTCGGACATCCACCACCGCGCGACCGCCGAGGCGCGTGGCCTGATCTATATCGAAACGCAGTTCTTCCGCGACCGGCGGCTGGCACGCGCGATTGCCCGCCGGGCCCGCGCAAATCCCAAGCTTCGGATGATCCTGATCCTGCCCGGCGCGCCCGATACGGTTGCGTTCGAAGAGAACCCGAAGCTGGATGGCCGGTTCGGTGATTTCCTGCAATCGCGCTGTATCCGCTCGATCCGCCGTGCGTTCGGCAAGCGGCTTCTGATCGCAAGCCCGGCGCAGCCCCGGCGGACCAACGGCATCGACATCGACGCCGAGCGCGCCAGCCTGAACGGCGCACCGATCATCTATCTGCACGCCAAGGCGTCGGTGTTCGACGACGAGCTTGCCGTCGTGTCGTCGGCCAACCTTAACGGACGGTCGATGCGCTGGGACACCGAGGCCGGACTGGCGTTCCGCGAACCCGAGGACGTCACGATGATGCGCGAGGCGCTGTTGCGCCACTGGCTGCCGGACGATGCCTCGGAAGCGGCGTTCCGGTTGGAAACCGCGTTCGAGGAAATGCGGTCGGTCATCTATCACAACGCGATGCACCCGCCCGAGGAACGGCGCGGCTTTCTTGTGCCCTACGACCGGAAAGCCGCCGAGAATTCGGCGATGCCGCTTCCCGGCGTGCCCGAGGAAATGGTCTGACGATCAGTCCGCTCGCGCGCCACCACGCACACCTCTGACCACCACGAACCCTCACGCCATCCGGCGCGGCGAGAGTGCGCGCCGCAATAAGATGTCCGGGCTTCGGATGACCGACGCACGAAAAAGGGCCGCAGCACTGCTGCGGCCCTGATTGTTTGGTGAGAGACGTATCAGCCGTCGTAGGCCGGACGCTCTTTCAGCTGGTCCTTCGTGGCAGAGATATGCACCTCGACGCCATTGCCTTCCTGCTCGCGCAGCACCTGCAGTTCTTCGAAGTCGACTTCGATGCGGTGCTCACCGATACCCAGGAAGCCACCCACGTCGATCAGCGCGGCTTCGACCTGACCATCTTCGGTCATGACGAGGTCAGCGATTTCGCCAACGTTCTCTTCGTCAGCGCCGTAGACATAGGTTCCCTGCAGCATTTCGGCGGTCAGGTCGACCATCTGCACGGTCTCGTAACCGTCACGCTCGACTTCCGGGGTCGCCCAGCCGCCGGCGGTGCCATCGGTTTCGGCCATTTCTTCTTCTGCCGGCATCGCTTCGTCGGTCATTTCGGCGTCAGCTTCGGCCATCTCTTCAGACACTTCGGCTTCGGCGTTTTCGGCAGCGTTCTCGACCGCGTTGCCAGCTTCGGCCAGCTCTTCGCCAGCTTCGTCCGCAGCGTTCTCGGCGGCATTCTCGACGGCGTTGCCAGCTTCGGCAAGTTCGTCACCGGCCTCTTCGGCAGCGTTCTCGATCTCGTTGCCTGCTTCGGCCATTTCTTCGCCAGCTTCGTCAGCGGCGTTTTCCATGGTCGCTTCGGCTTCCGCCATCTCGTCTTCCGGCGTCATCTCTGCGTCGGCCATGTCGGCCTCGGCAGTCTCTTCGGTCGCCATGGTCTCGTCGATCGCGCCTTCCGGCGACACGGCGGCCATATCGAACTGAGGTGCCGACTCGAGCATCGCTTCGCTGCCCTGGATCACGATGAAGTAATCCTCGGCGTCCGCCGTTTCGGTCACGAACTTCAGCTGGCTCATATCAACGGCAACGGTCTTTTCGCCGATGCCAAGGAAGCCGCCGATGTCCAGCAGAACGGCTTTCACTTCGCCGTCGTCGCCGATGATGATGTCGTTGATCTCGCCCACATCGTCCCACTCGGCACGCTGTTCTTCGGTCCAGTCGGCTTCGGCATCCACCTCGGCCTCGGACACGTAAAGACGCTTGCCGATCAGTTCACTGCCGTAGAAATCACCGGCTTCGGACTGGGTCATGAAGCCTTCGGTTTGGGTCGCGGCCATGCCGGGCGTGGCCATCGCAACGGCGACGGCGGTCGTCATGAGAAGCTTACGCATTAGTAGTCTCCCTAAGTCGTTTTGGCTGGTGCGGTCTCCGCACTGCCTTCGGGAACTGAACGTCAGTCGCGAAAACTTGTTCCGAATATTCTGACTCATTTTTGCGCATCTGCCCGCGCACTGGTCCTTGCAGGTCCCCGTGCCAACGTCGAAAATCCGGACATGACACGCGATGCCACCGACACCCGCCTGCGCCTGCGCCTGATGTTTCCGGGCGGCGGGATGCTGGGGCCCGGCAAGGCCGATCTGCTGGATGGCATTGCGCGCACCGGCTCGATCTCGGCGGCCGGGCGGGACATGAAGATGAGCTATAAACGCGCGTGGACATTGGTTGAAACGATGAACGCCACGTTCCGCGAACCGCTGGTCGAACGCACCCGAGGCGGCACCAAGGGCGGCGGCGCGCAGCTGACGGAACTGGGGTCCGAGGTGCTGGAACGCTACCGGCGGCTGGAAGAAATCTCCCGGCGCGAGGGCGCGGCGGAGATCGCCGCCTTGTCGGCCTTGCTGGGCGATATGTCTGACAAGAAATAACGCTTGCGATCCCGGCCTTGCACCCCGATACCTTGAAGCATCTGCATCAAGGCGCCGGTCGTTCGATGAAGCTTGTCAGAAATCTTCTGTTCCTGTCCGCCCTCGCTGCGCCGGTTCCGGCGCTGGCCGACAGCGTGCTTGTCTTCGCCGCCGCCAGCCTGCGCGACGCCCTGACCGAAATCGCCGGGGACTACGAGGCAGAGGCAGGCCACGAGGTTGTCATCTCGTTCGCGGGGTCTTCCGCGCTGGCACGGCAGATCCAGAACGGCGCGCCGGCGGACCTGTTCCTGTCGGCCAACCTCGCATGGATGGACGCACTGGAGGACGAGGGCCTGATCGACGCAGGCAGCCGCCGCGACCTGCTTGGCAACTCGCTGGTCCTGATCGCCTCGGGCGCAGGGGCCGCACCGATCGAGCTATCGCCTGACACCGATCTTCCCGCCCTGCTGGACGGGGGGCGGCTGGCCATGGCGCTGGTCGAGGCGGTGCCGGCCGGGATCTACGGAAAGGCGGCGCTGACCTCGCTGGGCCTGTGGGACAGCGTGGCGGACAGCGTCGTTCAGACAGACAACGTACGCGCGGCGCTGGCGCTGGTCGCGTTGGGCGAGGCACCCTTGGGCGTGGTCTATGCCACCGACGCCGCCGCCGAACCGAACGTGTCCGCGGTCGCGACCTTCCCGCCCGACAGCCATCCCGCCATCGTCTACCCCGCCGGCGCCGTGGCAGACAGCGACAACCCATTGAACGGCCCGTTCCTCGACTACCTCGCCTCGCCACCTGCGGCAGAGGTGTTCGCCCGCATGGGTTTCGAGGTTCTGGAGTAGCGGCGCGGTGGACTGGCTTGGCCCAGAGGAATGGCAGGCGGTGGCCTTGTCGCTGCGCGTTTCGCTTTGGGCCACGCTGGCCAGCCTGCCATTCGGCCTGCTTTGCGCCTTTGCCTTGGCGCGCTGGTCCTTCCCCGGCAAGCAGCTTCTGAACGGGCTGGTACACCTGCCGCTGATCCTGCCGCCGGTCGTGACCGGCTATCTTCTGCTGCTGACTTTCGGCACCCGCGGTCCGCTGGGCGGACCTTTGGACGCCATCGGCATCACCTTTGCCTTCCGCTGGACCGGCGCCGCCTTGGCCGCCGCGATCATGGCCTTCCCGTTGATGGTCCGCGCGATCCGGTTGTCGGTCGAGGCGGTGGATCCCAAGCTCGAGGAAGCCGCGGCGACGCTGGGCGCGACGCGCATCCGGATCTTCGCCACCGTGACCTTGCCGCTGATCCTGCCGGGCATCGTGGCGGGCGCGGTGCTGGCCTTCGCCAAGGCGATGGGAGAGTTCGGGGCGACGATCACCTTCGTGTCGAATATCCCCGGCCAGACGCAGACGATCCCCTCGGCGATCTACGCCTTCCTGCAGGTGCCGGGGAAAGAAGACGCCGCGCTGAAGCTGGTGACCGTCTCGGTCGCCGTGGCGATGCTGGCGCTGCTGTTGTCCGAATACGTCAGCCGCGCGGTGGCGCGGCGGGTGGGTGGCCGATGACGCTGTCGGTCCGGATGCGGCACCGCTTCGCCGAACGCAGGCTGGATGTCGCGTTCGAGGCGCCGCCGGGCATCACCGTGCTGTTCGGGCGCAGCGGCGCCGGCAAGACGACGATCGTGAACGCCGTCGCCGGTTTGCTGAAACCGGACGAGGCCCGGATCGCCATCGACGGACGGGTGCTGTGCGACACCGCCAGCGGCACCAACCTGCCGCCGCAGCGGCGCAGGCTGGGCTATATTTTCCAAGAGCCGCGCCTGTTCCCGCACATGACCGTGCGCCGCAACCTGATGTACGGCCACCGCCTTGCCCCAGCCGGAGTCACCCGGCCCGATCCCGACCGGATCATTGGCCTGCTGGGTATCTCGGCCCTGCTCGACCGTCGTCCGGCCACCCTGTCGGGCGGCGAACGGCAGCGCGTCGCCATCGGCCGCGCGCTGCTGTCAGCGCCGGGACTGATCCTTGCGGACGAGCCCCTGTCCTCGCTGGACGAGGCGCGCAAGGCCGAGGTGATGCCTTACTTCGAGTGGCTCCGGGACGAGTTGTCGATCCCGATGCTGTACGTCACCCACTCGGCGTCCGAGGTGGCGCGGCTGGCGACCACCGTCGTCGCGATCGACAACGGCAAGGTGCTGCGACAGGGGCCTGCGGGCGAGGTACTGAGCGACCCGGCCGTCACTCCGCTGGGCGCGCGGGCCGCCGGGGCGGTTTTGGAAACGCGCGTGGTGCGGACTCACCCGGACGGCATCAGCGAACTGGACGCAAGCGGTCTGCGCCTGTTCCTGCCGGACGTCGGACAGCCCGATGGCGCGCGGGTGCGGGTGCAGATCGCGGCGCATGACGTGATGCTGTCACGCAGCCGGCCCACCGACATCTCGGCCCTGAACATCCTGCCTTGTACGATTACCGGCATCCGGCTGGGCGGCGGACCGGGCGCGCTGGTGCAGCTTCGCGCGGGTGAGAACATGCTGCTGGCCCGGATCACCCGGCGGTCGGTCGAGGCGCTGGGTCTAACCACCGGCGACAGCGTGTTCGCCCTTCTCAAGGCGGTGTCGATCTCAAAGGCAAACGTTGCGGACGTGCTGACAGACCTCTGACCGGAAACCCGCGTTAATCATTTGTTAACGAAGGTTGCGCAATTCTTGCGCCCGTCGGTCGATGCGGCTTTGCCGCGGCCACGGACGGAGGCGGGATGCAGGACGCGATCGACGGCAGTGCAAGCAGGTCCCCCGGCACCCTGTACCCTCGGGACGCCGCCCCTGCGGGATCGGACCCCACCGATCTTGAAGCCGTCGATCGCCGCGCCTTCGTCAGCGCTGAACTGGACAGGATGCAGCGGCTTGTCCGCGACGCCGTGCTGGCGGGGCTGGATGTGCGCGACTGCGTGGTGGCCTTGGACACCGCGCTACACATGGGACTTGGTGCGGCCCCGTCTGCGCAGTCCTGCCCCGGCGCCGGACGACGCGAGACTGTTCTGTACGCCGCACTCTCTCTCTTGGGTGGCGGTCGTGCCGGGCTGGAGCCGCGCGCCGAGCGAAGCGCCGTGCGACGGTTGTCCGTGGATGGCGAAGACCTCGTACTGTTCGCGATGTCGCTGCACGACGAGGACTCGCAGGACCTTGGCGTTCTGGGCCTGACCTTCGCGCCCGAGAACTGGGACGACTCTCGGCAGGTCCGCATCAGCACGATGATCGGCAGGCTGGTCGAAAGCCTTTTGTCCGCCGGAACGCGGCGGGTGGCGCTGGAAGTAGATTATGTCGCGATGAACAGGCAGGCGTCGCAACTGCACCGGCTGGCGCAGATCGATCCGCTGACGAAGCTGGAGAACTCTGCCTCGTTTCAGGAAAAGGCAGAGCGGATGCTGGCCCATGCCACCGGCAGCGCGGCGCTGATCATCCTCGACATCGACCACTTCAAAAGCATCAACGATCTGTACGGCCACAGGTTCGGCGACGCGTATCTGAAAGCCATCGCGCAGGCGATCCTGTCGGCTTTTCCGGAAACCGCGATCATCGGGCGGCTGGGCGGCGACGAGTTCGGCATTTTCCTGTCGATCCCCACGAAAGGCACCAGCTATCTGGAATCGCTTCTGTCGCGCTGCCGCAGCGCGGTGCAGCGCACCACCGCCTTTCTCGGCAAACCCGACCTTGGCCGGGTCAGCATGGGCGCGGCGACCTACCCCGAGCAGGCGACAGAGTTCGACACGCTGTTCGAACTGGCGGATACCGCGCTGTACGCCGCCAAGGATCTTGGCCGCAGCACGCACCGCATCTTCACCCCCGAGAAGCACGATATGTTCAACGCGCGCGCGATGGGACCGTTGTTCCTGCGCGCGGTCCGGCACGGGCAGGTGCTGCCCTATTTCCAGCCCATCGTCGATCTCGAGACCGGGGTCTGCGTGGGCTATGAGGCGCTGGCGCGCTGGGACGAACGCACGCGCGGCCTGCTGCGGCCGCAGGCTTTCGCGCCGGTTCTGAAAGACCACACCTGCGCCGAAACGCTGACGCGCTGCATCGTCCAGCGCGCATTGGACTGGTACGCGGCAACCTTCCCGGCCTCGGCGTCCGGCGACCGGCCCACGCTGGCGTTGAACGTCACCTCGTTCGACCTGATGAACCCCGAGTTCGTGTTCGAGCTTCAAACCCATCTCGCCGACCGGCATGTCGACTGGAACCACATCGTGATCGAAGTGACCGAGGGCGTGGTGCTGGGCGAGCGCAAGGGACAGGCGTTCCGGTCCTTGGGCGAATTGCGCACCCGGGGGGCCAAGGTGGCGCTGGACGACTTCGGCACCGGCTATGGCGGGTTGCGTCATCTAAGCGACTGGCCCATCGACCTGCTGAAGATCGACCAGTCCTTCGTGCGCGACCTGCATCTGAACCCGCGCAATGGTGCAATCGTCGACGCGATACTGACCATCGCGCACCAGTTCGGTTTCGACGTCGTCGCCGAGGGGGTGGAACTGCCGGCGCAGGTCGAAAAACTGAAGGCGGGCGGATGCCGCAAAGGTCAGGGATATCTGTTTTCCGAACCGATGAGCGCCAAGCACGCCAGCCGGTGTTTCGGCCCGTTTGGCCGGGCGGCGCCTCCCGGTCAGTGAGGGTCTAGCCGCCCCGACATCGTAAGCCGGATCGCATTCGCAAGTCCCTTCAACGAGACCGGCTTGCGCAGGCGGATGCCGGGAACCTCGCGGTCGGCCTGGTTCAGCAATGCCGCGTTCCCCGACATGAAAATCACCCGCAGCTCCGGATGGCGCGCCACCGCCTCGACGGCCAGTTGGTCGCCATAGATGCCGCCGGGAAGCGCGATGTCGGTCAGCAGGATGTCCGGCGCACCGCGGTCTTCCAACATTTTCAGCGCCTGCGATGCGTCCTGCGCCACCCAGGGCACGACCCCCAGAAGCTCCAGCGTGCCCACCATCGCTTCGGCAAATGATTGGTCGTCCTCCACCAGTAGCACCCGGATACCGGTCAGCCCCGCCAGTGTGTCCGCGTCCTTGTCCTGCTCTGACGCCTGGGCTTCGCCGGACCGGGGCAGCACCATCTTGATCTCGGTCCCCTCGCCGGGCGCGGACCGGATATCAAGCCGTCCGCCGACCCGGCGCGCGAGGTTGTCGACCATGGACAATCCCAGCCCAGAGCCACCCTTCGCCCGCCGGGTGGTGTAGAACGGCTCTCGTGCCTTGCGCTGGATATCATGCGACATGCCCACCCCTGTGTCGCGAACGATGATCGCGACCTCGTCCGCGCCCGCCGACACCTCGATCTCGATGCGGCCCGGCGCGCCGCCCTCTTCGACCGCGTTACGTGCGTTCAGGATCAGGTTCAGCACGGCGCTTTCCAGATCGCCGCCGGATACCGCGACAGGGCACGGCGGCACGTCGTCCAGCTTCGCGACAAGTTCCACCCGATCCGCCATCGACCCGCTCGCAAGCAAGACGGCACTTCGGGCAATTTCCGCCGCATCGACTGCGGTTTCGGAATAGCTGGGCTCTCGCGACAGATGCAGCAGCCGCTCTGTCAGGTCTGCGCCCCGACTGCAGGCCTTGCGAACCGCTTCCAGCTGGCGGCGCATGCCGTCGACGTTGTCGCCAAGAAGCGCCGTGTCGCTGGACAGACGGATGACCCCAAGGATGTTGGCAAGCTCATGCGAGATGCCGCCCGACAGTTGCCCGATCGCGTCCAGCCGCTCGGTCCGGCCCAGAGTTTCTCGCAGCATCCAACTTTGCGTCTCGTCGCTGACGGCAATCAACGTGACGCCATCCGCAGGCAATCTCGTCGCCGAGAACCGAAGCGCGTGCTCGGACCCGCCCGGCCCGAACCAGCCCGCAAAAAGCTCTGGTCCACCTCGGGCGTCCAGCGCCTGACGCACCGGATGCAGATCGCCCTCCAGCGCGCTGCGGTCATCCAGCGTGTGAAACGGCGCAGAGCGAAGCCAGTCCTCCGCCACCACCCCCTTGCCCGCCATCTTCCGTGCCGCGTCATTCGTCAAAAGGACCGTCCCCTTGTCGTCGACGACGAAAACGCTTGCCGCGAGACCGTCGAAGATGCGGGTCAGACGGGCCTGCTCGTCCGCACTTCGTTGCTGTGCCTCGGCATTGAAGCGCGCGGTCCGGACCACCACCGCGACCGACAGCGCGGCCAGCAGGACAGCAAGCGTACTCAGCCGTACATTCGGATTGATGATCCCAACCTCGGTCGACAGCAGCGCGAGATAGCAAAGAAGGATCGGCGCGGCGACGGCCAAGGGAAGCGCGGCGCGCGCCGCCTCTGACGGCGCGCCGTCAGAGGTCAGGGCAGAGACCCAACTCCCTGACGCGTTGAACAGCAGGACGGCCGTAAACAGAAGCAGCAGCGAGAACGCCGTGGGAATTGCAAGGCCAAGAAAAACGGCGATGCCCCTGACAGCCGCCGGGTCGAACAGGTAGCCGACAAGCGCGATCGTGCACATGACGACCCCGGCGCTGGCAAGGATCGTTGCATGTCTGCGCCACGCCGCATTGGACGCCGTGGCGCAAAGACCGGAGGCCGCGACAAGGGGAAGACCGATCAGCGTGGCGAACGCCATGCGGTCCGCCACATCCGGCAACCGGGCGTGCTCTTCGAAATGAAGCGCCAGTTTCACCAAGGCGAAGCCAGCGACAGCAATCTGAAGCATCCGCGCGGTGCGGGCCGCGGGCTCTGTCGGTCGCAACACAAGAAGCTGCGCGACGGCCAGAAGCAGCAAAGAGACCGCAGTGCCCGGAACCATCGCCGGGAACGTCGGGTGCAGGCGCACCACGATCGAGTTCCCCATGCCCCAGCCCACCACCAGCACCACCAGCGTGATGACGATGACCGCTGACGCGCAGATCGCCGCAAGACGGCGGGTGTCGGCGCGGGCGGCGGGCAGCGCGACGTCCATCTAGACCCGCCTGTTGCTGCGCGGGGCCCGAACTGCCGCGTATGGAGACCGCGCCCGGCTCATCCCGTCAACCGCCGGACCAGCGCATCGAGCTCTTGCAAAGTGGCTGTCTTGTGTACCTTCGCCTGTGCCTGTCGCATGCCTTCACGGAACAGCGGCGAACTGATCAATTCGGGCCGGCCAGTGATCACGACCACCGGAACGCTGCTGTCGTGTTGCCTGACGCTATGCACCAAAGATATTGCGCCGCCGCCCGGCATTACGACGTCGAGAAAGATTATGTCGAAGGCGTCTTCTTCCAAAAAACGGCTCACATCTTCACCACTCGCTGAACAAGTAACAACATGACCGAGCGATTCCATCCCCTCACTAAATGCCGTTAAGTAATCGCGATCATCATCGGCGATAAGAATCTTCGCCAACAGAGCCTCCCTCACATTGAAAAGCCATAAACTTATGGTACCAATAATACGCACCCGGTCGCAACGGAGTCTGCATACTTGGAGGAAGAAGTTCCTCTGACGTCTCATTCAGAGACACTGCCCCTCGTATCAATAGGGGCATCCGCAGGCGGGCTGGAGCCACTTGAACGTTTCTTCGAGAATGCGCCTGTTGCGGCGGGCTGGTGTTATGTCGTGGTGCAGCATCTGTCGCCGGATTACCGGTCGATGATGGACGAGCTTCTGGGCCGCAAGTCGCGACTTCGCATCCGGCATATCGAGGATGGCGCGGCGCTAGAGCCGGACACGATCTTCCTGAACCGGCCCAACACGATCGCGGAACTGGATGGCGAAGTCTTCCGGACGCGCGAATATCAGTCCGGGGACGCGCTGCCGCACACGCCCATCGACGCCTTTCTGAACTCGGTCAGCAGGCGCAACCCGAAGAGGACCGTGGCGGTTATCCTGTCGGGGTCCGGCAGCGACGGTGCGCGCGGTGCCGATGCGTTGCACCGGAACGGCGGCGTCGTGCTTGTTCAGTCGCCGGCCGAGGCCGCCTTTGCGTCGATGCCCCGGTCCGTCCTGGCGACGGGCGCGGTGGACCGCGTGATGGTCGCTTCGGACATGCCAAGCGCCATCCGGGACGTGTTCGCCACCGGAAAGCTTGGCGCCGCCGGCGATGCCAGCGGCAGCGACACCGCGTCCGCCCAAATCCTGCGGTTGCTAGAAGATCAGCATCACGTGGATTTTTCAGCCTACAAACCGGTGAACGTCCAGCGCCGGATCGAGCGGCGGCAACAGCTTCGCGGGGTGCCAAGCACGGAGGAATATCTTGCCCTTCTGACGGACAGCCCAGCCGCGTTGGACGAGTTGTACCAAGACCTTCTGATCGGCGTGACCCAGTTCTATCGCGACCCGGATGCCATCCGCCTTCTGCGCGAGACCGCGATTTCCACGCTTGTGCGCAAGGGCGACGAGACGACGCCGCTGCGGATCTGGGTGCCCGGCTGCGCGAGCGGGGAAGAGGCCTATACCATCGGGATCGAGATGACCGAGGCGCTGCGCGAGACGGGTCAGACCCGCCGCTTCAGGATCATCGCCACCGACGTACACCGCCGCTCGGTCGATATCGCATCGGCCGGCGTCTACAGCGACGAAGCGCTGGCGAAGATCCCTGAACCGCTGAGGTCGAGGTATTTCCTGAAACACCGCGGTCAGCGCATCGTCGACCCGGCCCTCCGCCAGAAGATCATATTCTCTGTCCACGACGTTCTGTCGGACCCGCCGTTCATGCATCTGGATCTGGTGTCGTGCCGAAACATGCTAATCTACCTGAACGACGAACCGCAGGCCCGCGTCATCTCGATGTTCCTGTTCGGGCTGCGGAGGGACGGATACCTGTTCCTTGGTCCTTCGGAAACGCTGGGAAAATATGCAGGCGAGTTCGAGGTCGAAGACGCCCGCTGGCGGCTGTTTCGCAAGGCGTCGGCCCGGACAATCATCGACCGTTCCATGCTGACGACCCCGATCCGTGGCGCGGCGCAGGCAAGCACGGTGCCCTCTGCCGACGCCGGCCCCCCGCGCGTGCCAATGCTGCGCGAAGTCACGGAACTGCGCGATCGCGACCTGCTGATCCGGGGCTACGACGCGCTTTTGAAGCGGTACGCGCCGTCCTCGATCCTGATCGGCAGCGACGGCCGCGTCCTGGGCTGGTTCGGCGCGGCGTCTTCGGTCATCGACACGATGAACAACCTTGCCGACTGGACGGTCGAGGACATCGTACACCCCGACCTGCATCTCCCGATCAATGTCGCCATGGAACGGCAGCGGCAGGGTCAGCTAGAGGCCTATGTCCGCAAGGTGTCTCTGGACCGTGGACACGACCGGACACAGGATTGCACCGTTCGCATCGAGTCCCTTGGCCGGTCCGCTGGCGGCACCTTGATGCTCGTGACGCTTGACCTGCACCCCGATGACGCACCGCGTCCCATCGCAACAGCGGTTGAAATCGCCAAGGACGGGGGCGAGGACAGGTCGCTTCTGACCGTCCGGATACAGGAACTGGAGCGCGATCTGCGGCTGACGGAAGAGACGCTTCAACACGTGACAGAGCGGCTGGAAAGCAGCGGAGAAGAGTTGCAGGCCTCGAACGAGGAGTTGCAGGCATCCAACGAAGAGCTGCAGGCCTCGAATGAAGAATTGCAAAGCGCGAACGAGGAACTGCACGCGGTGAACGAGGAACTCGTCTCGGTCAGCGCAGAGCACGAACGCAAGATCACGCTGCTGTCCGACCTGAACGAAAGCACGGAACTGGTTCTGCGTATTCTTGGGGTCGGCGTGATCTTTCTTGGGCCCGACGGCAGGATCGAACGCTATAGCGCGCTGATCGCCGAACGGTTCCAACTGGAAACCCACGACATCGCGCGCAGGCTTTCGGTCATCGGACCGCGCGTGTCGTTCGCGGATCTCAGCGCCGTTGCCGAACAGGTGACCGAGACCGGCGACCAGCAGATGCTGTCGGGCGACTTCGAAGGGCGCGAGCTGTTCATCACCGTGCGCGGCGTCCCTGCGGCCCGCCGCAAGGATACCGGCACGGTGCTGATCTTTCGCGGTCCCGCGATGGGCTAGGTGCCGGACGCGCGGCGCAGCATGCCGAACAGGTCGCGCGGGTCGTCGGGGTCGGCCAGCAGGTCAAGCCGGTCGAAATAGGGCGTGTCCTCGATCGCGTCGCGGACATAGCGAAGCGCCGAGAAATCCTCGATCGCGAAACCCACAGAGTCGAACAGCGTAATCTGCGACCGGTCGCGGCGTCCGGGGCGCTGGCCCGCGATGACCTCCCACAACTCGTTGACCGGGTGATCCTCGTCCAACTGCTGGCATTCGCCCTCGATCCGGGTCTGCGGCGGGTACTCGACGAAGATGTCGGACCGCAGAAGGATGTCGCGGTGCAGTTCGGTCTTGCCGGGGCAATCGCCGCCGATTGCGTTCACATGCACCCCGGCGCCGACCATGTTGTCGGTCAGGATCGTCGCGAACTGCTTGTCTGCGGTGCAGGTGGTTATGACCTGCGCCCCTTCGACCGCCTCTTCCGGGGTCGTACAGGTGACCACCTCGAACCCCTCGGCGATCAGGTTGCGTTCCGCCTTTTGGGTCGCGGCGTGGTCCACGTCGTACAGCCGCAGCTTCGTGATCCCGCAAATGGCCCGGAACGCCATTGCCTGAAACTCGCACTGAGCCCCGTTTCCGATCATCGCCATCACCTCTGATTCGGCCGGAGCGAGGTATTTCGCCGCCAGAGCCGAGGTCGCGGCGGTGCGAAGTGCCGTCAAAACGGTCATCTCCGTCAGCAGCAGCGGATAGCCCGTGGCGACCGATGCAAGCACCCCGAAAGCGGTCACGGTCTGGTATCCCTCGCGCATGTTCTTGGGGTGACCGTTCACGTATTTGAAGCCGTAGTTCTCGGCGTCGGCGGTCGGCATAAGCTCGATCACGCCATCCGTCGAATGGCTGGCGACGCGGGGCGTCTTGTCGAACTCGGGCCACCGTTTGAAGTCCGCCTCGATGTATTTCGCGAGCCCGGCGATGAACGGCTCGACCCCGGTTTGGTTCACCAGCCGCATCATGTTCTCGACCGAAACAAAGGGCACGTAGGCCAGCGCAGAGGGTTCGGGCACCATGTCAGAAACTCCGTGTCATGCGGTCCAGAACGCGGCGGCCGAACAGACTGGCCGTCAGGTCGCACAACAACTTTGCCGTGCGTCCGCGTTCGTCGAGGAAGGGGTTCAGTTCGACCAGATCAAGCGACTTCACCAGCCCGGAATCCCCCAGCGTCTCCATGATCAGATGTGCCTCGCGGAAGGTCGCGCCGCCCGGCACAGTGGTGCCGACGGCGGGGGCGATGTCGGGGTCAAGGAAGTCGACATCAAGGCTGACGTGCAGCCGACCGTTCGCGCTGCGCACCTTATCGAGGAAGCCGCGCAGGGGGGCAAGCACGCCGGTCTCGTCCAGCGCCCTCATGTCGTGAACGGTGACACCCATGGCGGCGATCAGGCGATGTTCAGCCGAATCAACGGACCGGATTCCCATCATGCAGAGGTTCTCGGGCGGCACCGCGTGGGTCAGTTCCGGGTAGGCGTCAAAGCCCGGCTGGCCGGAAAAATAGGCGACGGGTGTGCCGTGCAGGTTACCGCTTTCGGTCGTCTCCAGCGTATGCAGATCCGGATGCGCATCCAGCCACAGGACGAACTGCGGCTGCCCCGTTTCGGCGGCGTGACGCGTCACCCCTGCGACGGTCCCGGCCGAAAGCGAATGGTCGCCACCCATGAACACGGGCAGGTCACTGTCCCGCGCGGCCTCGTAGGCAGCCGTGGTCAGCACGTCGATCCATGCCGCCGTTTCCGCCAGATTTCGGACCGCGGGGTTTGCGCAGTCAATCGGGCCGGTCGGCTTGATTGCAGCGTCGCCGCGGTCCTCGACCTCCCATCCGAGGCCGGCAAGCACATCACCAAGCCCGGCCGTGCGCAGGCTTGCGGGGCCCATCAGGCACCCCGGTTGCGCAGCGCCCGTTTGCACCGGAGCGCCCAGAAGTATCGTTTTCGGCATGTCGCACCCTCCGTTCCCCACGAAGTCTGCGGCAATACGCAGTCGAAATCTCTCTCGATATTGCGCAATTCGCTAGATATTCTACGCATAATGAACAGCCTTTTACACGGAACGATCAATGACCGTGCCTTTGACCGGGACTGACCGCCAAATCATCGCCGCCCTTCGCGACGACGCCCGCATGTCGCTGACCGAACTGGCGCTGCGGGTCGGGATTTCGCGCACCACGGCCAAGGCGCGGCTGGATGCTTTGATCGCCAATGGACGCATACGCCGCTTCACCATCGAGACGGATGCCGACGCCGGGGACGAGATGCGGGCGATTTCCCTGATCGAGCTACAGGGCAGCATGTCGCGGTCGGTGATCCATGCGCTGCGGCGGGTGCCAGAGGTGACGGATGTCTACGCCACCAACGGAAGCTGGGACCTTGTGGCCGAACTGCGGTTCGACAGCCTTGCCGCCTTCGACCGCGTGCTGCGGGAAATCCGCGAGATTCCGGGCGTCAGGAACAGTGAAAGCTGCCTGCTTCTGGCGCATGTCGCGGGCTAGGTAGAATTTCCGGTTTCGAAATAATCATTAGTAATTCTACAAACTAACTTGCATTCTGAAACGCCAAAGGGTTCTTGACGTCAGGCAGCGCGCTCAGGTTACGCTGCGTAAGCCACTTAGCCATTTTTCCCGGATGCCTCGACCATGGCGCCCAAAGAACTTCACTCCAGCGAGATACTCGACCGATTGTCGGGTCTGTTGCGGCGTGTTCCGTGGGAGAACGAGGCGATGACGCTGTCCAAGCTGGACGGGTTCATCGCGGGTCTGGCCGTCGGTCCCGTCGAGATCGCCGCGCGTGACTGGCTGCCCTGGGTCTGGGGCGACGCCTTCCTGCCTTCCTTCGAAAGCGCCGAGCTTCAGCGCGCCGCGACGCAGGCCGTTGTCGGCCATCACGACCGCGTCGCCGCCGCGCTTGCGGACAACCCGGGGATGTACGAAGCGGTGCTTAGCCGCGAGCCGGTTCCGGGTGAACCGACCTGGGAACTTTGGACCGGCGGCTTTCTTCTGTCGATGCAGCTGTGCCCCGCAGAATGGGCCGAGCACCAGACACGCACACCGGTCCGCAGAGCGCTGGACCTTGTGCTGGATCTTGCCGCGCTCGCCTCGGCGTCCGAGCCCGGGTGCATGTCGGTGATGGACCGGAACGAAACTGTCGCGTCCGAACTGTCCGGCATCGTGCGGACCCTTGCCGACGAGCGGCCGGCGCAGGCCGAGCCGGACCTTTCCGGAACCGTCGTGCCTTTCGTTCCGCACCCCAAGCATCGCCACTCGTAAGCCAGCACAAAACGAACGGATCGGGCGCCGGATTCAGGGGCCAAAATATAATTGTGTGCCAAATGGCAACAATAATGTAATTATAAATGTTATTCAGCGAGTCTTGATGACCAATAGGCTCCTGACAAGCATTCTGCGTCTGTCGTGGGACGACGACAGGGACAAAGTGGACGGACGGGACATGAGCGGCATCTTCTGGATTGCGGTCGCCTATATCGTGGGAGGCGCAACGGGGTTCTTTACGGCGGCTCTGGCCAATGCGGCCAGAGATACCGACAGGCGCGACCGACGAAGCCTTGACCGGGGATGACCGGGTTTTGGCACATCCCTGTCCGACGGGAAGAGAATCGGCCACGCGACATCAACCGTGGCGCGATTGTGGCAAGGCGAAGCCACACTTCAGGCAATTGACCTCATTTTGAGAACAATCGGGGCTAAGCCTTCAGGTTGTCTCTGATCCGAACGGATTACCCACGGTGCAATTTCCTATACCTTTGTACAGGACCGCGCGCTGAGCTACACTCTCCTTAAACGTGCATTCCGCCGATCAAGACATTTAAGCTCTTGAATTGTTGCGCTTTTCTGAAGCGGCACAGCACCCTCTCTCCGTTATCGCGCAAGTTGCGGGCCCCCCCTCCCGACCTCTCTTTTGGCGATTCTGTTTACTCAGCAACGAGCCGGCGTATGTTCCGTCTCGTGGTTAACAAGTGGTGTTGGGTACACATCCGCCGGATCCGGCTGCTGCAACATTTGGATCGGACGGACGCTTTTGAATCACTGCTGAAGTTTGCGGTAATCGCCGAGGGGTGACTGTTTTGACGATCCATTTTTCAGATGCGGGCCGTTCGGGTGCGCCCATCAAGGCGCATCCGGCGGTCGATTTCCAGGCCCGCGACACCCGCGGTCCGGCTGGTGGCCTGTACCGCTCGTTCGGCAAGCGTGCCCTCGATATACTCTTCGTCCTGCTGGTCGCACCGATGGCGCTGATTCTCATCGCCGTCGCCGCTTTGCTGACCGCACTTGACGGACATAACCCGTTCTACTTCCAGCCCCGCGTCGGCCGGCATGGCCGGACCTTCTGGCTGGTGAAGATCCGCTCGATGGTGACGGACGCCGACGAACAGCTGGCCGCCTACCTGGCGTCCAACCCCGAGGCGCGCCGCGAGTGGGACGACAAGCAGAAGCTCGACAACGATCCCCGCATCACCCGCGTCGGTCACTTCCTGCGACGCAGCTCGCTTGATGAACTGCCGCAGCTGTGGAACGTGCTGACCGGTGACATGTCGGTGGTCGGCCCGCGTCCGATGATGGTCGAGCAGCAGGAAATCTACCCGGGCAAGGCCTATTACGACCTGCGCCCCGGCATCACCGGCGCTTGGCAGGTCTCTGACCGCAACGAATGCAGCTTTGCCGGCCGCGCCCGCTTTGACAACGAATACAATGCCCAGCTGTCCCTGAAGCTGGACCTCGACATCTTGTTCCGTACCGCCGGCGTCGTCTTGAAGTGCACCGGCAAGTAACCAGTCGTCCCGTCAAACCGGCTCTCTCTGTCCCGTGAGCACCTGTTTGACTCATCCCGGATGCAGCGGTCGCCAAGGCGGCCGCTGTGTTCGTTTCGGGGGTCAGAAATCCCAGTCGTCGTCCTCGGTCGCCACGGTCTTGCCGATGACATAGCTGGACCCCGAGCCCGAGAAGAAGTCGTGGTTCTCGTCCGAGCCGGGCGAAAGCGCGGCCATGATCGCCGGGTTCACGCGGGTCGCCTCGTCAGGGAACAGCGATTCAAAGCCGAGGTTCTGCAGCGCCTTGTTGGCGTTGTAGTGCAGGAAGTGCTTCACGTCCTCGGTCAGCCCCAGCGGGTCGTAAAGCGACTCGGTATAGCGCGCCTCGATGTCGTAGAGGTCGAACAGCAGCGCGAAGGCGAAGTCCTTCAGCTCTTGCCGCTCGGCTTCGGCCAGCCGCTCCATCCCGCGCTGGAACTTGTAGCCGATGTAATAGCCGTGGATCGCCTCGTCGCGGATGATCAGGCGGATCAGGTCGGCGGTGTTGGTCAGACGCGCCCGGCTGGACCAGTGCATCGGCAGGTAGAAGCCCGAGTAGAACAGGAACGACTCCAGGAACACGCTGGCGATCTTCTTCTTCAGCGGGTTCGAGGTCGCGTCGTATTCATCAAGGATCAGGCGAGACTTGGCCTGCAGGTGCTCGTTCTCGGCGGACCAGCGGAACGCCTCGTCGACCTCGGAGGTCTGGCAAAGGGTCGAGAAGACCGAGGAATAGGACCGCGCGTGCACCGCTTCCATGAAAGCGATGTTGGTCAGCACGGCTTCCTCGTGCGGGGTCACCGCGTCGGGCATCAGAGACGGCGCGCCGACGGTGTTCTGGATCGTGTCCAGCAGGGTCAGCCCGGTGAAGACGCGGATCGTCAGGGTCTGCTCTTCCTCGGTCAGCTGCGACCAGCTTTGGATGTCGTTCGACAGCGGCACCTTCTCGGGCAGCCAGAAGTTCACCGTCAGGCGGTTCCAGATCTCAAGGTCCTTGTCGTCCTGCAGGCGGTTCCAGTTGATCGCGCGCGGGACGGGTCGGGTGTGGTGCATGTCTTTCATCGGGTCGGTCCTTCGGGTTCGGAGGAGTGCGTAGGGTGCGCATGAATGCGCACCCTACGGGTGGGCGATGCATTGATCCGGGTTGGGTGTTGCGCATGGATTCGCGGCCCACGGGTGGCAGCGCATTGGTCCATGGTAGGGTGCGCATTCATGCGCACCGTCCGAATTTCCACATCACACCCCCCAAAATCACAGCGTGCAGGACACGCAGCCTTCCACCTCGGTGCCTTCCAGCGCGGCCTGCCGCAGGCGGATGTAGTAGATCGTCTTGATCCCCTTCTTCCACGCATAGATCTGGGCGCGGTTGATATCGCGGGTGGTGGCCTCGGCGGGGAAGAAGAGGGTCAGCGACAGGCCCTGATCCACGTGCCGGGTGGCGGCGGCGTAGGTGTCGATGATCGCTTCCGGTCCGATCTCATAGGCATCGCGATAGTACTCCAGGTTCTCGTTCGTCATGAAGGGCGCGGGGTAATAGACCCGGCCGATCTTGCCCTCTTTCCGGATCTCGACCTTTGCCGTGATCGGGTGGATCGAGGAGGTGGCGTAGTTGATATAGCTGATCGACCCGGTCGGCGGCACAGCCTGAAGGTTACGGTTGTAGATCCCGTGTTCCATCACCGCGTCGCGCAGGGCGGCCCAGTCGTCGCGGGTCGGAACAGTCACGCCGGCGGTCTCGAACAGCTCTTTCACACGGTCGGTTTCGGGCAGCCAGTCCTGCTCGACATAGTCAGCGAAGAAGCTTCCATCGGCATAGGTCGAGGTCTCGAAGCCTTTGAACTTTTGACCTTTTTCCTTCGCCAGCGCGTTCGACGCGCGCAAGGCGTGGTACAGCACGGTGCAGAAGTAGATATTGGTGAAATCCACCCCTTCCGCGCTGCCGTAGTGGATTCGTTCCCGCGCCAGATAGCCGTGCAGGTTCATCTGCCCCAGCCCGATGGCGTGGCTTTCGTCGTTGCCCTTGCGGATCGACGGCACCGAGTCGATGGCCGACATCTCGGACACCGCGTTCAGCGCGCGGATCGCTGTTTCGACGGACGCGCCAAGATCGCCGCCATCCATCGCGCGGGCGATGTTCATCGAGCCGAGGTTGCACGAGATGTCCGTGCCCATCGCCGAGTACGACAGGTCGTCGTTGAACTCGGATGCCTCGTTCACCTGCAGGATCTCGGAACACAGGTTCGACATGGCGATGCGGCCCGCGATGGGGTTCGCCTTGTTCACCGTGTCCTCGAACATGATGTAAGGATAGCCGCTTTCGAACTGGATCTCGGCGATCGTCTGGAAGAAGGCGCGCGCGTTGATCTTTTTCTTGCGGATCTTCGGGTTGTCGACCATCTCGGCGTATTTCTCGGTCACCGAGATATCCGAGAAGGGCTTGCCGTAGACCTTTTCGACGTCGTGCGGCGAGAACAGGTACATATCCTCGTTCTTCTTCGCCAGTTCGAAGGTCACGTCCGGGATCACCACGCCAAGCGACAGGGTCTTGATGCGGATCTTCTCGTCCGCGTTCTCGCGCTTGGTGTCGAGGAAGCGCAGGATGTCGGGGTGGTGGGCGTTGAGGTAGACCGCGCCAGCGCCCTGACGGGCCCCAAGCTGGTTGGCGTAGCTGAAGGAATCCTCCAGCAGCTTCATCACAGGGATGACGCCCGACGACTGGTTCTCGATCCCCTTGATGGGGGCGCCATGCTCGCGAATGTTGGTCAGCATCAGGGCCACGCCGCCGCCGCGCTTGGACAGCTGCAGCGCCGAGTTGATGCCGCGTCCGATGCTTTCCATGTTGTCTTCCAGCCGCAGCAGGAAGCACGACACGAACTCGCCCCGCGCCTTTTTGCCGGCGTTCAGAAAGGTCGGGGTCGCGGGCTGGAAGCGGCCGTCGAGGATTTCCTCCATCAGCCGCATCGCCAGCTTCTCGTCGCCGCGAGCCAGCGTCAACGCGTTCATCACCACGCGGTCTTCGTAGCGTTCAAGGAAGCGTTTTCCGTCCCGCGTCTTCAGCGTGTACGAGGTGTAGTACTTGAACGCGCCAAGGAAGGTCGGGAACCGGAACTTGCGGGCATAGGCGGCGTCCCAGATCGCGCGCTGGAAGTTCTTGGAATACTGGTCCAGCACCTCGGGCTCGTAATAGCCCTCGTCCACCAGATACCCCAGCTTCTCGTCCAGCGAGTGGAAGAACACGGTGTTCTGGTTGACATGTTGCAGGAAGTACTGCCGCGCCGCCATGCGGTCGGCTTCGAACTGGATGCGGCCCTCGGTGTCGTAGAGGTTCAGCATCGCGTTCAGCGCGTGGTAGTCAAGCGAAGCGGTCGCGGCGTTGTCCAGCATGATCGGTCCTCGTTGAACGATGACGGGCCCGGAACGGTCCGGGCCCGGTGTTGTGTCAGGCTTCGCCCCAGACGTCCTGGGCGACTTTCACGACCAGCTCCAGCTTGCGGCGCTGATCGTCCTCGGTGACCTTGTTGCCTTCCTCGGTAGAGGCGAATCCGCACTGAGGCGCGATCCCGAGCTGGTCCATGTCCACGAATTTCGAGGCGGCTTCAAGCTGCCGCTTGATGTCGTCGATGTTCTCGAGTTCCGGGGTCTTCGTCGTGATGAAACCGGGCATGACGCGCTTGGTGCCCTTGGGCAGCAGGCCAAGGGGTTCCAGCCCGCCGGCACGCTCGCTGTCGTACTCCATGAAGTACACATCGACGCTGGTGTGGTTGAAGATCGCATCGGCCGCGGCGTCGTAGCCGCCCGTCGCCACGAAGGTCGACTGGAAGTTGCCGCGGCACATGTGCATGCCGATCACCATGTCTTCCGGACGGTCCTTGATCGCCTCTTCCAGCATCCACGCGTAGCGCTGGATCATCCAGTCGGGGTCCTGCCCCATCGAGCGACGGATCTCGCGCTGCTTCTCGTCGCCGAGGTAGGCGAAGAAAATGTCGTCCAGCTGCAGATAGCGGCAGCCAGCGTCATAGAATGCCTGCACGGCCTTCTTGTAGGCTGCCGCGATGTCAGCGGTGAACAGGTCCTGATCGGCGTAGGGCGCGTGATGGTTGTGGTCCGGCGTCACGCGGAAATGCACCGCCGACGGGCCGGGGATCGAGATTTTCGGGCAGACCTTGGTGTTGGCGGCCACGAACTTGAAGTGGTCCAGCATCGGATGGTCGGAGGGGAAATCCAGTGCCTTGTCGATGGTCGGCGCAAGGCTGACGGTGGCGCCCTTGAAGCCCAGCGCGTCGCCGCCGGTCTCGATGATGTCGAGGCCGGTCAGACCGTCCATGAAGTCATAGTGCCAGAAGGCGCGGCGCGCCTCGCCATCGGTGACGACCTTCAGGCCCACGTCTTCCTGCATCTTGATCAGCGCGGGGATCTCGCTGTCTTCGATCTGCTTCAGCTCGGCTCCCTTTACGCCGGCCTTGCGCGCGGCGGCGACGGGTGCGGGGCGCAGCAGGCTGCCGACGTGGTCGGCACGGAACGGAGGGCGGAAATCGGTCATGACGGTCCTTGGTGGTAAAACGGTAGATAAGGAGGAGACGCCCGCGCCGTCAGGCGGCGGGGCGGAGGCTGTCCCCCATCCGGTCCAGTCCGGACCGGATGCGGGCAATATCGGTGTCGGTCCCGGCAAGCTCGAAGCGGTAAAGCACCGGGACGCCGCATTTCGCGGCGATCACGTCACCCGCGCGGGCGAAGGTGGCGCCGAAGTTGCGGTTGCCGCCCGCAATCACGCCGCGCAGCAGGGCCCGGGTCGCGGGGTCGTTCAGCAGGCGGATCACCTGCTTCGGAACCGCGCCCCGCCCCTCGCCGTCGGCATAGGTCGGGCAGATCAGGACAAAGGGCGCGTCGACCACCGGCATCGGGTCGGACGGGCTGACCGGAACGCGGGCTGCGGGCAGCCCAAGGCGTTCGACCAGCCGCGCCGTGTTCCCGGAGCGCGAGGAATAGTAGACGAGCCCGGGCATGTCCTCAGGAGAGCCGGCCGATCATGTCGGGACGGAAACCGGCCCAGTGATCCTCGCCCGCGACGACGACGGGCGCCTGCCGATAGCCAAGACCCTGCACCATCTCCATCGCATCGGCGTCCTCGGTCAGGTCTACGATGTCGAAATCGATGCCGCGGGCCTCGAGAGCGCGGGTGGTGGCGGTGCACTGCACGCAGGCGGGTTTGGAATACACGGTGATAGTCATCTGCTCTGTCCCTTCTGGTCTGTTTGGTGCGAACCGAAGGGGACACGAAAGCGGGCGCTTCGCGCCTGCCTACGCACCCGGGCCCTCCGCCGCGGTCGTCGTTTTTTGTCGCCTTGGCAGGTCTCCTGACTCCGCGGCTCGGACGCCTTGACCCGCCTTCCCGGTGTTGCCTGACACCAGTGGTTTCGGGCCTTGGCTCGCCGCTGACAGTTGCGGGGGCAGTACCGGATTTTCACCGGTTTCCCTTTTCACCCGCGAGTCACCCCGCGAGCACCAAAGCAACACCATATTGGGCCGACGGCCAGAGTGGTGTCAACATATAGGCGGGGGCACAAGAGAAGAAATCTCGACGTCCCGTCCGGGGTGTGTCTTTCGGACCGCGTCAGCTTTTGGCTTCGATCCGCTTCACCGAAGCAAGCCGCGTCATCCGGACGCGACGCACGAAGGCCAGCAGGAACATGGCCGACAGCAGCAGGATGACGGTCGGCGCCGGGGCGCTGTCGAGAAAGAAGCTAAGATAGGCACCGCCCAGCATCGCGATCAGACAGACGGCGACGGCGGTGACCAGCATCCGTCCGAAACTGCGGACCAGCAGGAATGCGATGGCCCCCGGCGCGATCAGCAGGCCGACTGCGAGAATCAGGCCGGTCGAGGTAAGCGTCGCGACGATGGTCAGCGACAGGATCGTCAGCAGGCCATAGTGCAGCAGGTTCACCCGAAGCCCGCTGGCCTGCGCCTGCGCCGGGTCGAAGGAATGCAGCAGCAGGTCCTTCCATTTCAGCAGCAGCACCGCCGTCACGCCCAGCGAGATCAGCCCGGCGGTCCACAGATCCTGCGGCCCTACGCCAAGCATGTTGCCGTACAGAACGTGATCGAGGTGCTGGTTGGTGTGGATCGAGGTGTAAAGGATCAGCCCCACGCCGAACATGCCAGAGAACACGACACCCATGACGGTGTCCTGCTTCACACGGCTGTTCTCTGACAGATAGCCGGTGGCGACCGCGCAGGTCATGCCCGCCGCGAAAGCGCCGATGATCAGGGGAATACCGGTGATCCACGCCAACACGATTCCCGGCAGGATCGCATGGCTGATCGCGTCGCCCATCAGCGCCCAGCCCTTGAGGACAAGAAAGCAAGACAGCAGCGCCGTCGGCACCGCGACGATGGCGGCGATCAGGAACGCGTTCTGCATGAACGGGAACTGGAACGGCAGCAGCAGGGTGTCGAGGGTCATTCCGCAGGCTCCGGTTTGGCGACGGGCGCAGTCGGCTCAAGCGCCTCTGCCGCAAGCCGGCGGGTCGCCAGCAGGCCGTGTTTCGGCGCGAAGACGAAGGCCGCAAGGAACAACGCCGTCTGCAGCGCCACGATGACGCCGCCGGTGGCGCCGTCGAGGAAATAGCTGATGTAGGCGCCTACGAAACTGGTCAGCGTGCCGATGGCGACCGACAGCAGGATCAGGCGCGGGAAGCGGTCGCACAGCAGGTACGCCGTCGCGCCTGGTGTCACCACCATCGCAATGACAAGAAAGGCCCCGACCGTCTGCATCGCGGCCACCACCGCCGCCGACAACAGCACGAAGAACACCGCCTTCAGCAGGCCCGGGCGCAATCCGATGGACTTGGCGTGGTTCTCGTCGAAGAAGGTGACCATCAGGTCCTTCCACTTCGCCAACAGGATCGCCAGCGACACGAAGCCGATGATCGCCAGTTGCAGCGTGTCCTCGGGCGTGATGGCAAGGATGTTGCCCATCGTTATGGTCTGGATCGACACCGACATCGGATTGATCGAGACAAGGAACAGGCCCAGCCCGAAGAAAGACGTGAAGATCAGCCCGATGATCACGTCGACCTTCAGCCCCGACCGGTCGCTGAGGAACAGCATCGCCCCCGCCGCCAGCCCGCCCGCGATGAACGCGCCCAGCGCGAAAGGCAGGCCGAGGATATAGGCCCCCGCCACCCCCGGAACGACCGAATGCGAAAGCGCGTCGCCGATCAGCGACCAGCCTTTCAACATCAGGTAGGCCGACAAAAAGGCGCAGACCCCGCCGACCAGCGCCGAAACCCACATGGCGTTGGTCATGTAGCCATAGGTGAACGGCTGCAGCAGCAGTTCCATCACGAGTCGTCTCCGCGCACCCGCGTCCGGTCGCCATAGTGAACCAGCGGCCGTTCGTCGTCGGTGAAGATCGTCAGTTCGCGCGGGTCGTCGTCGTGATCGTCGTGCAGGTCGGCACCGCCCAGCGTGAAGTGGCGCAGCACACCGCCGAAGGCCAGTTCAAGGTTCTCGCGGGTGAAGGTCGTCTCGGTCGGGCCGTGGGCTAGGACCGTCCCCTTCACCAGAACGGTGCGGTCGCAGAATTCGGGCACCGAACCAAGGTTGTGGGTCGAGACCAGCATCACCCGGCCCTCGTCCTTCAATTCGCGCAGCAGGGCGACGATCTGCTCTTCGGTCTTCACGTCGACGCCGGTAAAGGGCTCGTCCAGCAGGATCACCTGCCCCTCTTGCGCCAGCGCCCGTGCAAGAAACACGCGCTTGCGCTGGCCGCCGGACAGTTCGCCGATCTGGCGGTGGCGGTAGTCCTGCATGTTCACCCGCTTCAGCGCGGCATCCACGGCCTCGTGATCCGCCGCGCGCGGGCGGCGCAGGAACCCCATGTGGCCGTAGCGGCCCATCATCACCACGTCCTCAACCAGCACGGGGAAGCCCCAGTCGACCTCTTCCGCTTGCGGCACATAGGCGACGAGGTTCTCGCGCAGAGCCTGCTTCACGGTGCGGCCCAGCAATCGGATCTCGCCGGCGGCGGCCGGCACGAAGCCCATGATCGCCTTGAACAGGGTCGATTTGCCCGCGCCGTTCACCCCCACCAGCGCCGTGACCGTGCCGCGCGGGATCTGGAAGCTGGCGTTGTGGAGCGCGGTGTGCCCGTTGCGATAAGTGACGGTCACGTCTCGTGCCAGGATGCCGCCGCCGGGACCGTCTTCCGTCGTGAGTGCGTCGAGTGCCGGGCTGGTGTCGAGCATCGGATGTCCTTTCGGCAGGTGTCCCTGCATCTTTCCTTAGAATAGCATGGCCCTGCGGCCCGGAAAGCCGCAGGGCAGGTCTTGTCGTCGCACCGCAATCAGTTCGTGGTCGACACGAGCCCTTCCGCAACGGTTTCCGAGGTCACGCGCAGCAGGTCGAGGTAGGTCGGCACCGGGCCGTCAGCCTCGGACAGCGAGTCGACATACAGAACCCCGCCGTAGGCAGCGCCGGTTTCGCGCGCGACCTGCTCGGCCGGGGCGGTGTTGACGGTGCTTTCGCAGAAGACCACGGGCACGTCGTGTTCCCGCACCCCGTCGATCACGGCACGCACCTGTTGCGGCGTGCCGGTCTGGTCGGCGTTCATCGGCCAGAGATACAGCTCTTTCATGCCGAAGTCGCGGGCGAGGTACGAGAATGCGCCTTCGCAGGTCACAAGCCAGCGCTGGCCCTCGGGGATCTCGGCGATGCGGTCACGCAAAGGCTCGATGGTCTCGCGGATCTGGGATTTGTAGGCCTCGCCATTCGCCGCGTAGATCTCGGCATTGTCGGGATCCTGCTCCGAGAAAGCGGCGACGATGTTGTCGATGTAGACCATCGCGTTGTCGAGCCCCATCCATGCGTGCGGGTTCGACTGCCCTTCGTAGGCGCCCGATGCGATCGGGATCGCGTCGATGCCTTCGGTCAGCGTGACCGAGGGGACGTCTCCGAGGTTGGCGAGGAACTGTTCGAACCACAGTTCCAGGTTCAGGCCATTCCACAGGATCAGGTCGGCATCGTGGGCACGGACAATATCGCGGGGCGTCGGTTCGTAGCCGTGGATCTCTGCCCCCGGCTTTGTGACGGAAACCACCTCGGCGGCGTCTCCGGCCACGTTCTGAGCCATGTCGGCCAGCACGGTGAAAGTGGTCACGACCTTCATCGGTTCGCCATCGCGGGCGTAAGCGGCGGGCGCCGCCAGCGCAAGCGCGGCAACCGCAGCAAGAAGGTTGGTCGTCAGGGCGCGCATTTAGTTCTCCAGTCTGCGACAGCTTCAAGCATCGTGTTAATGCAAATCATTCTCAAGTGTCAAACGAATTGCGAACCATTCTCATCTATTTCAGCTTCCCTTAAAGTCAACGGGCGCCCGGCCCAAGCCGCGCGCCCGTTCATTCGTCACCGCACAAGATCCCGTGCGATCTGTTCCGACAATCGCGTCAGCGCCGCAGCCTGCGCGTTGGCGATGGCGGCAGGGCCGGTCCCGTCCAGCGCCACGGCGATATCGAAGACACCCACCCGGTCCGGCAGCGGAGCGGGCAGCGATTTGGGCTGGTAGTCAGGGTTGTCGAAGTTGTCCTCCAGCGGCGGTTCTTCCGAGCCGATGAAATACTGACCCGAGATCCGGAACGTGCCCTGATTGGTGGCGATGAAGTTCTCGATCCGCACGTCCACGACACCATCCGGCGGCGCGGGAAGCGGCCACGGCTCTGGCGCGACCTTGGCCGAGGTCATCGCGTTCAGATGCCGCGTCACCGTCAGCGTCGTCGCCCGTTCGGGGTCGTCCGCCCACAGGCCCGAGTTCGACGTCTTCACCACGCCGTTCTTGTCCTGAAACGCGATCTCTTCGTCCGCCGCGTAGGTCGGCAGCGACACGGTCCGCACCAGCAGGGTCGACACCGCGGCGCGCACCCGAAGGTTCGACGGCGGCGAGTCCACAAGATAGCGCGGGCCGCCTTCGCCGCAGGCGGCAAGGGTCAGGGCCGTGATCAGGGTCGCAATAGCTCGGGTCTTCATGTCACCGTCCCAGAATGATCGAGTTCGGGTTCCGTTGCAGCGTGCGCGCAAGGTTGCGCAGCGAGTCCGCCGCTTCGCTGATGCTTCGCAGCGTCGAGAGTGTACTGGTCACCAGCCGCGAGCCGTCGCCGAACGTGCTTAGCGTGGCTTCCGCGCGCAACACCAGCGAATCGAGACGCGCCACCAGCGGCGGCAGCCCGGCGGCGGCGTCCTGCACCGACTCGGCCGCGGCGACCGCGGAATCAAGCGCGCCGTCGATCGACTCGGAAATGCCGGCCTCGCGAATGTCCGCCACCACCTGCCGCGCCTCGTCCAGCATGGCACGTGCTTCCTCCAGCGTCGACTCGAGGTCCGGCACCGCCCCGCGCACGGTCTCAAGCGTTTCGTTCACTTCGGGCACGACAGAGCGCATGTCGTCCAGCGTCTGCGTCACGCCCGGCAGAACGGCGCGGGTATCGTCCGAACTCACGAGGTCGGTCACCGAATCCAGCATCGTCTGCGCCGAGGCGAGGACCTCTTCGATCGGCAGGTCGTTGATCCGCTCGAACACGCCCTGCGCGGTGGCGTTCAGGTCGGCGAAATCCGAATCCGCGGTCGGCAGTTCCGGAGGCCGGCCCTGCCGGTTCACGATCCACGCCGGATCGGCGTCAGGTATCTCGATCAGTTCGACGACAAGCTGGTTCGACAGGATGCTGGCCGATGCAAGCCGGGCGCGCAGCCCCTGCACGACGTAGTCGTCCAGCAGCGCCAGCGCTTCTTCGGTCGTCGCCTCGTCCCCAAGCCCAAGCCGCGCAGGTGACACCGCAAGCGTCGCGTTCAGGCGAACCACTTTGCGGTCTTCGAAATCCTCGGCGACCATCGCAACCCCGGTCACCTCGCCCACAGGCACGCCCTGGAACCGCACCGCGGTCCCTTCGGACAGGCCGCTGACCACACCGTCGAACACGGCAAGCAGTTCCAGCGTCTCTGCGGTGCCGTCGGTCAGCAGGCTGGACTGCGCGGCCTCTTCGTTCGGGAACAGCTGGTACACCTGGCCCGGCTCGATCGGGTCGCCGCCCGACACCAGCGTGTCGAAGCTGACACCGCCCTCGACAAGGGACGCAAGCGACGAGAAGTCCAGCGACACGCCGCCCGGCCCCAGCGAGACAGACACCCCGGAGATGTCCCAGAACCGCGTGTTGGACGACAGCAGCCGGTCGTAGGGCGCGTCGATGAAGGCGCGGATCACCACGCCCTCGCCGTTCGGCGCCAGTTCGGGGCGTTCGACCTCGCCCACGGGGATGCCCTTGTAAAGCACCGGCGCACCGTTCGCGATGGAATTGCCGTCTCGCGCCCGCAGTTCGATCGGCGTGCCGGGACGGGTCGGGTCGACCAGCGGCGCTTCTTCCAGCCCGGTGAAACGGGTCTGGGCCTCGCCCGCCTCGCTGTCCCAGCTGCCTTCGATGTAGACCCCCGACAGAACGGTATCGAGCCCACTGATCCCGCGCACCGAGACCTCGGGCTGGACAACCCAGAACTCTGCATCGTCATCCAGATAGGGGGCCAGCCGCCGGTCCACCCGTACCGCCACGATGACCTCTCCGAGGTCTTCAGAGAAGGAAACCTCTTCCACCGCACCAACGACGACGTCGCGATAGCGCAATTCGGTCCGGTCGGCCCCGATGCCAGAGGCGTTTTCAAACCCGATCTCAATCAGGATGCCGCGCTCGGAATAGCTTTGCCACGCCACGGCAAGCGAGATCGCCAGCGCCAGCAGGGGCACCAGCCAGACGAAAGAAAGCCGCGAAAGCAGCCCGCGCGACCGGCGCCGGACATTGGGCTCTGCCGGAGTCGCACCGGGTGTCGGATCCGTTTTCGGATCGCTCATTTGAACTCCTCGTCCGCGTCCCAGATCAATCGCGGATCAAGGCTTTGTGCAGACAACATCGTAAACGCAACCGACAGCGCGAAACTGACGGCCGCGATGCCCGGATTGATGATAGCTACGGATCCAAGCTGGACAAGTGCGGACAGGATAGCCACCACGAAGACGTCGATCATCGACCAGCGGCCGATGAATTCGACCACCTCGAACAGCTTGTGACGCTGATGGGCGTTCATGACCACCGCTTTCCGCACGCCCAGCGCAAGATAGGCGATGGCGATGAACTTGCCGATCGGGATCAGGATGCTGGCGACGAACACGACGGTCGCCACCATGTAGGACCCGTGATGGAACAGCTCGATCGCGCCGCCGACGATGGTGCTTTCCTCCTTGTCCAGCAGCGTCGCGGTGCGCAGCATCGGATAGATGTTCGCCGGGATGTAGACGACGATGCCAGCGAACAGCCACGCCCAGACCCGCTGCAGCGAATGCGGGTCCCGGCTGCGCACCGGGCCGCCACAGCGGCTGCAGTAATCCGTACCCGCAAGATGCACCAGCCCACAGCGCTGGCAGGCGATAAGCCCCTGCGCGCGGGCCGTGCTCAGGCGCGGTTCTGTTCCAGAGATTTCCATATCGTGTACCGGCACATGGAGTTGTCCTGAAGGACGGTGACGACCACCAGTCCCGCGAATGCCCAGAATGCCGGGCCGAAGCTGACCGTCGCCAGCCCCGCGACTTTCACCAGCGCCACCGAGACGCCGACGATGAAGATCTCGGCCATCGACCACGGGCGCAGGAATTCCGCAAGCCGGAACGCCTCGGACGCACCGGCAAAGGGCTTCCGGTTCCGCACGAGCGGCCAGATGGTGTAGATGATGGCGGCGAACCGGGTCACCGGGATCAGCACGATCAGCATCGCCACCGCGAAGGACAAGGGCAACATCAGCCCGGTCGAGAAGGCAAGGATCGCGTCGATCACCGAGGTGGTGTTGTGCAGCCCTGCGGCTTCCAGCTCGATGAACGGAAAGAACACCGCGCCGACCATCAGGATCACCGCCGTCGTCGCCAGCGACAGCACCCGGAGATACGCATTGGTCCGAGGCGCCGCCAGCACCTGACCGCAGCGGATGCAGGTCGCCGTGTGGTCTTCCGGGATGTCCGGCTCGAAATGCAGCATGTCGCACTGAGGACAGGCGATGAGGGCCCTGCCCTCGATCAAGATCTTGTCGCCATCCAGCATTCGGTGCCTGCCCTCGCCTGCATTTCTAAAACGCGCGAAGCCGCGCGTTAATGACAATCATGTTGTCGATATAGCGCGACACGCAAGCAGGTCCCACGACGGGGCGCAAGGCAGGGGAATCGTTGGAATGTCCGGCTTTGTACCGCGGCCCCGACCCGACGCTCGCGCATGAACGCGATTCGCAGGGGAACGGCTGTCCGTTGTCTGTCCGGAGGTTCAGTGGTGAGCCGTGCAGGATTCGAACCTGCGACCCACTGATTAAAAGTCAGTTGCTCTACCAACTGAGCTAACGGCCCACTCGAGGCGCCTCTCTAAGAAACCCTCCAACCCCGGTCAAGGCCAAAAAGCACACGTAACGTTACGACCTCTGGATTCGTAATCGCTGCGGGGATATATGCGCCGCCATGCGCGACAACGGGCATCATAACGGGCTGGCCTTCATGAAAATGCATGGCCTCGGGAACGACTTCGTGGTGATCGACCGCCGCGCGGGCGGTGCCGTCGTGTCCGAAGTGCTGGCGCGGGCCCTTGGCGACCGGCACATGGGCGTCGGATTCGACCAGCTGGCGACCATCGAAACCGATTCCGAGGCGGATGCGCGGCTGACCTTCTTCAACGCGGACGGCTCCGTCGCCGGGGCCTGCGGCAACGCCACCCGCTGCATCGCCCGCTTCCTGATGGACGACACCGGCCGCGCCGACCTGACCCTGCGCACCGAGCGCGGCCTGCTGACCGCCGAGGACGCCGGCAATGGCCTGACCCGCGTGAACATGGGCGCGCCGCTGCTGGACTGGTCCGAGATCCCGCTGGTGTCCGAGATGGACACGCTGGATCTTCCGATGCCCGGCGCGCCGGTCGCGACCGGCATGGGCAACCCGCATTGCACCTTCTTCGTGAAGGACGCGGAAGAGATCGACCTGGAGGCCCGCGGCCCCGAGATCGAACATCACCCGTTCTTCCCTCAGCGCACGAACGTCCAGTTCGCCCATCTGATCGGCCCCGACCACCTGCGCATGCGGGTGTGGGAACGCGGCGCGGGCGTAACGCTGGCCTCTGGCTCGTCCTCCTGCGCCACAGCGGTGGCGGCGGCGCGGCGCGGGCTGACCGGCCGCCACGTCACCATCACGCTGGACGGCGGCGATATCGACATCGACTGGCGCGACGACGGGGTCTGGATGACCGGGCCGACCGCCCACGTGTTTTCCGGCCACCTGACGGCTGCGTTTCTCGAGGCGCTGTAGATGGACCGCCGCGCCCCCGTCTTCGCCACCCTCGGCTGCCGCCTGAACGCCTACGAGACCGAGGCGATGAAAGAACTCGCCGCCGCGCATGGCGTCGAGGATGCCGTGGTGGTGAACACCTGCGCCGTCACCTCGGAAGCCGTCCGCAAGGCCCGGCAGGAAATCCGCCGCCTGCGCCGCGAGAATCCGAACGCCAAGGTCATCGTCACCGGCTGCGCCGCGCAGACCGACCCCGACAGCTTTGCCGCGATGGACGAGGTCGACGTGGTCGTCGGCAACGCCGAGAAGATGCAGCCGCAAACATGGGCCAACATGGCGCCCGACCTGATCGGCCAGACGGAACCCGTGCAGGTCGACGACATCATGTCGGTGACCGAGACCGCCGGGCACCTGATCGACGGCTTCGGCACCCGGTCCCGCGCCTATGTCCAGATCCAGAACGGCTGCGATCACCGCTGCACCTTCTGCATCATCCCCTTCGGGCGCGGCAATTCGCGCTCGGTGCCTGCCGGGGTGGCGGTGGACCAGATCAAGCGGCTGGTCGAGCGTGGCTATAACGAGGTCGTGCTGACCGGGGTCGACATGACCTCGTGGGGGCAGGACCTCCCGGGCGCGCCGCGGCTGGGCGATCTGGTGATGCGGATTCTCAAGCTGGTGCCGGATCTGCCGCGCCTGCGGATCTCGTCCATCGATTCGATCGAGGCCGACGACAACCTGATGCGCGCCATCGCCGAGGAACCCCGGCTGATGCCGCACCTGCACCTGTCGCTTCAGGCCGGGGACGACATGATCCTGAAGCGGATGAAGCGGCGCCACCTGCGCGACGACGCAATTCGTTTCTGCGAAGAGGCCCGCCGCCTGCGCCCCGACATGACCTTCGGCGCCGACATCATCGCAGGCTTCCCGACCGAGACCGAGTCGATGTTCCAGAACTCGCTGCGTCTGGTCGAGGATTGCGACCTGACGTGGCTGCACGTGTTCCCTTACTCGCCCCGCCCCGGCACTCCCGCCGCGCGGATGCCGCAGGTGAACGGCAAGGCGATCAAGGACCGTGCGGCCCGCCTGCGCGCCGCCGGCGACCTCGCTGTGACGCGGCACCTGGCCGCCCAGATCGGCCGCGACCATGCGGTGCTGATGGAAAACCCGCACATGGGCCGGACCGAACAGTTCACAGAGGTGACCTTCGCCGAACCGCAGGTCGAGGGCAGCATCGTGCCGACGCGGATCGTGGGCGTCGACGGCACCCGCCTGATCGCGGGCTGATGCATCCGAACCCGACCTTCCGGAAAACGGGCCGCGACAGGAACGTGGCCTTCGCCCGCGACCGTGGCTTTGGCACGCTGGCCGTCAACGGCGATCCCGCGCCGCTGCTGGCGCATGTGCCCTTCGTCCTGTCCGAAGACGGCGGCTCTGCCGAACTGCACCTTGTCCGCTCGAACCCGATCACCGCGGCCTGCGCCACCGATCTGCCCGCAGCGCTCGCCGTGCAGGGTCCGGACAGCTACATCTCGCCCGACTGGTACGGCATCGACGACCAGGTGCCCACGTGGAACTACATCGCCGTTCACCTGCGCGGCCGGTTACAGCGGCAGCCGCAGGACAGCCTGCGCCCGATGCTCGACCGACTGTCGGCGCAGTTCGAGGACCGGCTGGCGCCCAAGCCCGCCTGGCTCACCGACAAGATGCCGCCGGACGCGCTGAACCGCATGTTGCGGATGATCGTCCCCTTCGTGCTTCATGTCGAAAGCATCGACGGCACATGGAAGCTGGGCCAGAACAAGGACGACGCCGTCCGCCTGCGCGCCGCCGAAGCGGTCGCGCGCGACGGCATCGGGCAGCTGGTCGAGCAGCTCGCCCACGCGATGCGACATCCGCCCGCCGACTGAGGTCGCCCCGCGCCCACACATTCAAAATGATCTATATCAAGGCGGTCTGACTCGCCCGGTCCCAGACTCGATCCCGAGACGCGCGAGTACGCTGCTAGGGAGGAGACCATGCGGCAGACACTTCTTGCTGTTTCACTCACGGCCATCGCCATGTTCGGCGGGCCACAGGCACAAGCACAGGACGCCGGAATTGGCGGGGGCATCTACGCCCAGTACTGCGCGACATGTCATGGCATCGACGGCACGGGCGACGGCCCGCTCAACGAGTTGATGTCCCAAAGCGCCCCGGATCTGACCAAGCTATCCGAGGCGAACGACGGCGTGTTCCCGATGCTCGAGGTGATTCACATCATCGACGGCCGCACCGGGCTTCGCGCGCACGGCGGACCGATGCCGGTCTATGGCCGTGTGTTCGACGAAGAGCACGGCACCACGATGCAGGGTGACGTCAGCGCGGTTCTCGAAACACGCGGGCGTGTCCTTTCGCTCGCCATGTTCCTGGAATCGCTGCAGCAATAAGGCCCCGCCGGGCCGGATCTCCGCGCCCGGCGGTACGTTTCGCCACAGTGTTGGACAGCCGGGCCTTCCCCGCCTAAGACTTCGGGCAGGGAACAGGAGACCTCGGCCGCCATGATGAAACTGTACGACAGCACCCCATCGCCTTTCTGCCGCAAAGTCCGCGTGCTGCTGCACGAAGCCGGGCAGTCGGACGCCGTGGAACTTGTCCCGACAACCGGAAACCCGGTCGCCGACGAGGCACCTTTCACCGAGAACCCGCTGGGCAAGATTCCCTGCCTCGTCCCCGACGATGGCGGTCCGCTGTTCGACAGCCGGGTGATCTGCCGGTACCTCGATACCCGTTTCGGGGCCGGGCTCTACCCGGAGGACCGGATCTGGGAGGTGCTGACGCTCGAAGCGCTGGCCGATGGCCTGATGGATGCTGCGATCCTCATGGTCTACGAATCGCGCTGGCGCTCCGAACAGGAACGGTCGGCTGCATGGGTCGACGGCCAGTGGTTCAAGGTCACCCGCGCGCTGGATGCCCTGAACGACGGCTGGATGCCCCAATTCGGCGCCCCGCTGGACGCGAGCCAGATCGCGGTCGGCTGCGCGCTTGGCTACCTCGACTTCCGCCACGACGCCCGCACATGGCGCACGGGCCGCGAGGCGCTGGCCGGATGGTACGAAAGCTTCTCGAACCGCGCCTCCATGCAGGCGACCCGCCCCGAGACCTGACCCGCCCTGAATGGGACCCGGTCGACCGTGGCTTCTTCTCTTTGAAAATACCTCGGGGGAGTCGCGCACGGCGCGACGGGGGCAGCGCCCCCTTTCATCCCCAGGACCGGAATCGCGGGAAACGGCTTAGAAGCTGAACGAAACGCCGACGTTGATCGCGTTGGTCACCACGTCGGTCTGCAGAGTGCCGCCGCTTGCAAGGTCCGCCTCGTTCATCGAGTAGGTGCCCTTGTACTCGCCGAACACCGCCCAGTTCTCGGTGAAGCTGTACTTGATGCCCGCAACCGCCTGCAACGCCGTGCCGGTCACCTGATACTCGAACGTCTTGCCGCCCGAGGTCTCGACATCGACATGGGGAATCGCAAGACCGGCGCCGGCGCCGACATAGGGCGTCAGCCGCCCGTCCATCCACTGGCCGGGCCAGCGGTACCAGACGTTCGCGGTGATCGTGTTCAGCCCGTCGGTGAATTCCAGCCGGTCAAAGCCGTTGGTCGCCAGCGTCTCGTCGTCGGCGTAGACCTTGTTGTGCGAGAAATCGAGACCGAAGCCGAGGTTCGGATTGCGTTCCAGCCAGTAGGTCGCACGGAAGCCGTAGTAAGGCGGCATCTCGAACGGGCGGCCTTCCCACGTCGACAGGAAGCTGAAATCCCCCACGCCGCCGGGATCGGTACCCTCGACCCGGCTGTGCGGCGCGGTCTGATAGCCGGTGTAGAAGCTCAGTTCGGTTTCGGCCGCAGCCGGCGCCGCCAGCGTGGCGCCGAAGCCCGCCGCGATGGCAACCGCACCGATGATCTTCCCGACAGCTTTCATGACGTGTTCGCTCCTGTGTCCCGGACCTTGGACCCGAGTGCGGCCACGATCCGGATGTTTCTCCGCATGTGACGCTTCGCGCGGCGGAATTCAAACCCCTATCGCTACAAAACTCTGCGATATGGGATGTCGGGAACAGAATTTCCGCGAAAGTCGGAAAATCCGTGGCGTTCCGCGACAATGCGCCCCATGCATCGGCGAATGGCCGCTTTACGCGTCTGGGGCTTCCGCCTATTACGGCGTGGCATGCAGGTGCGGCCCGTCCGCGCCTCGATCGGTAATGCGGGTCGGGCTCCCGGCCCAGGAATGGAGAAACGCTCGTGTCCCACGCAGAAGACCACGAAGGCACGCGTCGCGACTTTCTGTACTACGCGACAGCCGGCGCCGGTGCGGTGACCGTCGGCGCGGCTGTCTGGCCGCTCGTCAACCAGATGAACCCCTCGGCCGACGTTCAGGCGCTCAGCTCGATCCGTGTCGACATCAGCGGCGTTGCGGAAGGCACCCAGTTGACCGTCAAATGGCTCGGCAAGCCGGTCTTCATCCGGCACCGCACCGCGGACGAAATCGAAAGCGCGAACTCGGTCGACATCTCGTCGCTGCCCGACTCGAACGCGCGGAACGCCAACCTCGCGGCTGACGCCGACGCATCCGACGCCAACCGCGCGCTGGACGGCGAAGAGAAGTGGCTTGTGATGATGGGCGTCTGCACGCACCTCGGCTGCGTGCCGCTGGGCGACGGCGCCGGCGACTTCGGCGGGTGGTTCTGCCCCTGCCACGGCTCGCACTACGACGCCGCAGGCCGCATCCGCCGCGGCCCCGCGCCTGAAAACCTGCCGGTCCCGGTCGCCGCCTTCGACGGCGAGACGACCATCGTGCTCGGATAAGGGAGGAACAGCATGTCCGGAATTCCCCACGACCATTACGAGCCGAAATCCGGCTTCGAGAAGTGGCTCGACAAGCGCCTCAAAGTCGTCGCGCTCGTCTATGACACCCTGATGATCCCCACGCCCAAGAACCTGAACTGGATGTGGATCTGGGGCATCGTCCTCGCCTTCTGCCTTGCGCTGCAGATCGGCACCGGCATCGTTCTGGCGATGCACTACACTCCGCATGTCGACAACGCCTTCGCGTCGATCGAGCACATCATGCGCAACGTGAACGGCGGTCACATGATCCGCTACGTTCACATGAACGGCGCCTCGCTGTTCTTCTTCGCCGTCTACCTCCACATCTTCCGCGGTCTCTACTACGGCTCTTACAAGGCCCCGCGCGAGGTGACGTGGATCGTCGGCATGCTGATCTACCTGCTGATGATGGGCACCGCCTTCATGGGCTACGTGCTGCCGTGGGGCCAGATGTCGTTCTGGGGCGCCACCGTGATCACCGGCCTGTTCGGCGCGATCCCGTTCATCGGCGAATCGATCCAGACCTGGCTGCTGGGCGGACCGGCCGTGGACAACGCCACGCTGAACCGCTTCTTCTCGCTGCACTATCTGCTGCCCTTCGTCATCGCGGGCCTCGTGATCGTGCACATCTGGGCCTTCCACTCGACCGGGAACAACAACCCCACGGGTGTTGAAGTCCGCCGCACCTCGAAAGCCGAGGCGCAGAAGGACACGCTGCCGTTCTGGCCCTATTTCGTGATCAAGGACCTGTTCGCCCTGGCGATGGTCCTGGTGGTCTTCTTCGCGATCGTCGGCTTCATGCCCAACTACCTGGGCCACCCCGACAACTACATCGAGGCGAACCCGCTCGCGACGCCCGCCCACATCGTGCCCGAATGGTACTTCCTGCCGTTCTACGCGATCCTGCGCGCCTTCACCGGCGACGTCTGGGTGGTGATGTTCGCAAGCTGGATCACCGGCGGCATCGTCGACGCCAAGTTCTTCGGCGTGCTGGCGATGTTCGGCGCGATCGCGGTCATGGCGCTGGCCCCGTGGCTCGATACCTCGTCGGTCCGCTCGGGCAAGTACCGCCCGATGTTCAAGTGGTGGTTCTGGCTTCTGGCCATCGACTTCGTCGTCCTGATGTGGGCCGGCGCGATGCCCGCGGAACCGCCCTACTCGACCATCTCGCTGATCGGGGCCACCTACTGGTTCGCCTACTTCCTGGTGATCCTGCCCCTGCTCGGCGTGATCGAGAAACCGCTGGCGCGTCCCGCGACCATCGAAGAGGACTTCGCCGAGCATTACCCGCAGTCCGATGCGTCGGGCGACGTGAAACCGGCCGAGTGAGAAAGGCGATGAAGATGATCCAAGCCAAGACCCTTTCCGCCGCCGCGCTCGCCGCGCTTCTGGGCCTGACGCCGCTTGCCGGCTGGGCCCAGGAGGACCACGGGGAAGAGGACAGCCACGCCGCCGAGGAAGAGCACGCGGATGCGTCTCATGCCGAGGGGCACACGACCGACTACGCCTTCTCGTTCGAGGGCCCGTTCGGCGCCTACGACCAGTTCCAGCTGCAACGCGGCCTACAGATCTACACCGAGGTCTGCTCCGCCTGCCACGGGCTGCAGTACGTGCCGCTGCGCACCCTGCATGACGAGGGCGGTGTCGGTCTTCCCGAGGATCAGGTCCGTGCCTATGCGGCCCAGAACTTCGAGGTCTACGACGCCGAGCTGGACGATTACCGTCCCGCAACTCCGACCGACCACTTCCCGGCGAACACCTCGGTCGGCGCGCCCGACCTGTCGCTGATGGCAAAGGGCCGTGCGGGCTTCCACGGCCCCTACGGCACCGGCATCAGCCAGTTCGTCAACGGCATGGGCGGCGCCGAGTACATCGCCTCGCTCCTGACCGGCTACACCGGCGAGGAGAAAGTCGAAGCCGGCGTGACCCTGTACGAGAACACCGCCTTCCCGGGCGGCTGGATCGGCATGGCCCCGCCGCTTTACGGCGAGGATGTCGACTTCGAGGACGGCGCGCCCAATGACATCGCAGCCGAGGCGCAGGACGTCGCGGCCTTCCTGATGTGGGCGGCGGAACCGAAGATGATGGCCCGCAAGCAGGCCGGCTTCACCGCCGTGATCTTCCTGATCCTGCTGACCTCGCTGCTGTACCTGACCAACAAGCGGCTGTGGAAGCCGGTCAAGAAGGGCGGCACCACGCCTGCCGAGTGATCCGGCCCGCACGAAACACCGAAACGCCCGCCCTCACCGGCGGGCGTTTTGTTTTGGCGGACACCGGACGCAAGGCGCCGGTTCTTTGCAAAGCCGCTTCTTCTCTTCTCAAATACCTCGGGGGAGTCGCGCACGGCGCGACGGGGGCAGAGCCCCCTTACGCCCCACCGATCAGCGCACCTCAGGTGCGACCAGAGGCAGAGCCCCTGCCCGTTATTACCCTTCCCCAAGATACGCCCGCAGCGTCTCTGGCGGGGCGTCGAACAGCGCGGCTGTCTCGGTCGGCGCGGCGGCCATGCCATCGGCGACCAGCACCGTTTCGCCCCCAAGCCGCAGCGCGTCGCGGGGTTCGTGCGTAACCATCAGGACCGTCGCGCCTGTTTCGGCGGCGACGTCGCGCACCAGTCCCAGCATCTCGGCGCGCAGCGCGGGACCGAGGGCGGCGAAGGGTTCGTCCAGCAGCATCAGCGGCCGCGCCCTCAGCAGCACCCGCGCCAGCGCCACGCGGCTTTGCTGCCCGCCCGACAGGGCCGCCGGCTTTCGTGCGCCCAGGCCATGAAGTCCGACGCGTCCAAGGCTGTCCTCGACCCGCCGCCATCCCGCGGCGTCCAGCTTCAGTCCCGGCGAAAGGCCCAGACCGACGTTCTGCGCGACCGTCAGGTGCGGGAACAGGTTGTTGTCCTGAAACACGATCGACAGCGGCCGCGCGCCCGGCTCCAGCGGTGACAGGTCTTTCCCGTCCCACAGCACCCGTCCCGAGGTTGGCGGGAAGAACCCCGCGATCACGGACAGCAACGTCGACTTGCCCGCACCGGACGGGCCGACGACCGGCACCAGCGCCCCGGCCCGGACGGACCAGTCGGCGGCAAGGCGGAACGCGCCCTGCTCGATCAACACATTCTCAAGCGTCAGCACGCATCCGCCCCCCGCGGTCGAAAACCCAGAACAGCGCAAGGCTGCATGCCAGCAGCAACAGCGCCGCCGAGGCCGCCTGCTCCATCCGGTAGCTGCCCATCAGCGCGTAAAGCTGCATCGGCAGCGTCACCTGCCCCGGATCGGCGAACAGCGCGATCACGCCAAGATCGCCCATCGACAGCGCCGCCGCCAGCCCGGCGGCAAATCCTATGGGCCGCGCCAGCGCGGGCAGCACCATGTACCGCATCCGCGCCCATCCCCGTATCCCGAGGGACGAAGCCAGCGGCCCGCGTACCGTTTCGACCTCGGCCAGCGCGGGCGCGATGGCGCGATAGGCGAAGGGCAGGCTCATCAGCGCATTGACCAGCGCGGTGATCGGCAGCGCCAGCCGCACCGGGTCGGCGAAGGGGTAGACCAGCAGGAACAGCCCCGTCCCGATCACCAGCGGCGACACCGCGATCGACAGCGAGGCCAGCGCCTCGGTCCCGCCCGCCACAAGACCCCGCGCCCGCTGGGCCATCAGGGCCAGCGACAGGGCCAACGCCAGCGTAAGCACCACCGAACACAGCGCGACGACCAGGGATCGGAACGTCGCCTGCAGCACCGAGGGCGGCAGCGACAGCAGCCCCGGCGCGCCCCGGATCACGATCAGCGCCAAGGGCGTCAGCAGGAACAGCGCCGCCAGCAGGATCGCCGCGGCGTCCAGCGCCCGCAATCCCGGTGTGGCAATGCCCCAGCGCTCGACCACCCGGCCCAGCCCGCCGCCAAGCCCCGAAGGCAGGCTGACCCGCCACACCGCCACCGCCGCGACCGCGCAGATGCCGAACTGGATCAGCGACAGCAGCGCCGCGCGGCCAAGATCGAATTCGAACCGGAACGCCTGATAGATCGCCAGCTCGACCGTGGTGCCGCGCGGGCCGCCGCCCAGCGTCAAAGCGACCGCGAAGCTGGTGGTGCAGACCAGGAAGATTACAAGAAATGCGCCCGGCACCACGGCGCGCAGCATCGGCCATTCCAGCCGCCGGAACACCTCGCGCGGGCCCATGCCAAGCGAGGCGGCAAGCCGGAAGCGCTCGGCCGGGATCGCCAGCCAGCCTTGCAGGATAAGGCGCACCGCAAGCGGCATGTTGAAGAACACATGGGCCAGCACGACTCCGTGCAGCCCGTAGATGTGGATCGGTCCCAGCCCGACCCAGCCCAGCGCGGTGCTCAGGATGCCGCTGCGCCCGAAAACGGCCAGCAGCCCCAAGACCGCGACGATCGTCGGCAGGATGAAGGGCGCGCCCAGCAGCGTGACCAGCAGTACACGGCCCGGAAACCGCCGCCGCGCCAATGCGCGCGCGACGGGCACCGCCAGCAGCACGCTGAACACGGCCGACAGCACCGCCTGTATCAGCGTGAACCGGATCGCGGCCCAGTCCGCCGGGCCAAGGCTGGGCCCGCCGTCGGCCCGAAGCGCCACTGCGACCAGCGTGCCAAGCGTCAAGGCCGCGACGACAAGCGCCGCGGCTCCGCCTGCGATCCGGATCACCGGGTGTCTCGCCCGGCCGGTCACCGGGCCAAAGCGGCCAGCCATTTCTGCATGGCCGTCTCGCGCACGCCGTCCGCCTCGTCCGCCGGGAACAGCAGCGCGGTTTCGGGCGTCACGAGTCCGTCGAAGCCATCGGCCAGACCGCCCTCGGGCATCACCGCCGGGTACATCCAGTTCGTCTCGGGGATCACCGACTGGAAACCTTCGGTCAGCATGAAGGCAAGGAAGGCGTCCGCCAGTTCGGGCTCGTCGGTGTTCGCCAGCTTCCCGGCGACTTCGACCTGCAGATAATGCCCTTCGGCGAACGGTGCGGCGGCCTTGGTATCGTCGCCCTCTGCGATGATGTGGTAGGCCGGAGACGTCGTATAGCTCAGCACCATGTCCGCCTCGCCATCAAGGAACAGGCCGTAGGCCTCGGACCATCCGGCGGTGACGGTCAGGATGTTCGCCGCCATCGCTTCCCACCACGCCTGCGCGTCGTCTCCGAACGCCGCTTCGACCCACATCAGCAGGCCAAGGCCGGGGGTCGAGGTGCGCGGATCCTGGATGATCACGGTCAGGTCGCTTTCCGCCAGCGCCTTCAGGCTGGCCGGCGGGGTCTCAAGCTTGGTCTTGTCGTAGACGAACGCGAAATAGCCCCAGTCATAGGGCAGGAACAGCGGGTCGTCCCACGCCACCGGCAGGGCCAGCCCGTCCGGCGAAACCCCATGTTCCGCGAACAGGCCCGTCGCGGCCGCGTCGGCGGTCAGGTTGGTGTCGAGGCCAAGGATCACGTCCGCATCCGACCGCTCGCCTTCCAGCTTCACCCGCGCCAGCAGCGACGCGCCGTCGCCCGAGGCCACAAGTTGCAGGTCGCAGCCGCAGGTTTCCTCGAACGCCGCCTCGATCTGCGGGCCGGGGCCCCATTCCGACACGAAGCTGTCGTAGGTCAGCACACGCAGCACCGGCGTATCCTGTGCAATGGCGGGGTGGGCAAGGACCGCAAGCGCGGCGATGGCGGGAAGTTTCATGGCATTCCTCCTCTGTGACGGGCGGGTCAGGATAGAGGCTGTGCCGTTCACCTTCCCTCCGCCGGTATGAGCCGGTTCAGGTTCAACGGGTCCGCTGTCGCGTCTCAGCCCGAATGGGCACCCCGAGGTACGCTCAGACCTAGGGCCAACGCACGGGTTTGGCAAGCCAACCGCGAACGGGCCGCCAACTGCTTGGTTCTGAAAGAAACTCCGTTCTTGACCTCAACCTAGGTTGAGGCGGCATCCTGCGCAGCGATTCAGAAATCGGAAGGAACCGACAATGCAAGACACACTGAGAATCGCCGTAGTTCAGGGCAGCATCCGCGAGGGCCGCTTCAACGACACCGTCACCCGCTGGACGGTCGACGGGCTGTCGCGTCACGGCTTCGACACCACGGTCATCGACCCCCGCGACCCGGCGTTGCTGCCGATCCAGATCGGCGAGACCTCCGCCGCCGATGTTTTTCGAGACCGGATCGCCGGCATCGACGGCTTCGTCATCGTGACCCCCGAGTACAACCATGCCGCGCCCGGACCGCTGAAAACGCTGATCGACAGCACCAAGGACGAATGGGCCGCGCGGGCGGTGGGCTTTGTCTCGTACGGGGGCGTATCGGGCGGCTTGCGCGCGGTGGAAAGCCTGCGGCCGGTCTTCGCGGAACTGCGCGCGGTGACGATCCGCGAAACGATCAGCTTCGCATCGCCGTGGTCCAGGTTCTCCGAAGCGGCGCGGATCGTCGCGCCAGAGGACGCAGCGTCAACCGATGCCGCGATGGACACCTTCGCCGACGACCTTACATGGTGGGCGCATGCGCTGCGGGACGCCCGCCTTGCGCGACCATACCGACAGAAAGCCGCCTGATGGATCTTCTCCGCGACCCGCGCGCGATCGCGCTGCTATTGGCAGCGTCGATCACGATCATGTCCAACGCCACGATCAGCCCGTCGCTGCCGGGGATCGAGGCGATGTACGCCGACACGCCCAACGCGGGGCTGCTGACCCGGTTGCTGGTGACGGCGCCGGCGTTGCTGATCGCCATCTCCGCGCCCTTCGCGGGCATGGCGGCGGACCGGTTCGGGCGCAAGCGGCAGTTGCTGGTGGGTGTCATCCTGTTCGCCATCGCGGGCAGCGCCGGGCTTTGGCTGAACAGTCTCTACGCCGTGCTTGCAAGCCGCCTGATCCTTGGCCTTGCCGTGGCTGCGGTGATGACCGCGCAGGCGGCGCTGCTTGGCGACATCTTCTCGGGGCCCGACCGGGGCCGGTTCATGGGCCTTCAGATGTCGGCGGTGAACTTCGGTGGCTTCATCTTCATCAGCCTCGCGGGATGGTTGGCCGGGCTGAACGCGCTGTATCCCTTCGCTCTGTACGCGGTCGCGGCACTGTACCTGCCATTCCTTTGGAAGGCGCTGCCCGACACGCGCGGCGGCCCCGCGCCGGAACACGGCCCCGCCTCGGGCGATGGCGAGGCGAACTGGCTTGCGGTGCTGTGTTTCGTCATCTTCCTGTGCGGGCTGGCTTTCGTGCTGTTCTACGTGATGCCCACGCAGGTGCCCTATTACCTTGCCGCCAACGGGCATACCGACCCGTCGATGGCCGGTCTCGTGATGGCCTGCGTCGTGCTGGCGGCGGGCGTCGCCTCGTTGTTCTTCGGTCCGATCCGGATGCGGCTTGGCCGTGGCGGCACCCCTGCGCTGGGGTTCGCGATCATGGCGGTCGGCTTCTTCGTGCTTCAGGTCGTCCACGCGATCCCGGTCTACTGCGCCGGCGCGCTGCTGGTTGGCGCGGGCGTCGGGCTGGTAATGCCCAATTTCGTCGCCATCGCGCTGGACGTCGCGCCTCCGAACCACCGGGGCGCCGTCAGCGGCGCGATCACCACCGCGATCTTCCTTGGGCAGTTCATCTCTCCGATCGTCAGCCAGCCGGTGATCGACACCTTCGGCTATGACATCGCGTTCGAGGCGACGGCGGTCGTGCTTCTGATCATCGTCCCGGCGGTGTTCTTCGGCCTGCGGCGGCCGCGCCGCGAACTGGCGGGGGCCTGATCCGGCCCCTTCCAAATCCGCCGCGCCGCGTCTAAACCGCGCTTACGCGGAGGGACGCCAATGAGTTTCAACACGTTCGGACACCTGTTCCGGGTCACCACTTGGGGCGAAAGCCATGGACCGGCGCTTGGCGCGACCGTCGACGGCTGCCCGCCGGGCGTGCCGCTGGAAGCGTCGATGCTTCAGCACTGGCTGGACCGGCGCAAACCCGGCCAAAACAAGTACACCACGCAGCGGCGCGAGCCCGACGAGGTCGAGATCCTGTCCGGCGTGTTCGAGGGCAAGACGACCGGCACCCCGATCCAGCTGATGATCCGCAACACGGACCAGCGGTCGAAGGACTATGGCGACATCGCGCAGAAGTTCCGCCCCGGTCACGCCGACATCACCTATTGGCAGAAATACGGGATCCGCGACTATCGCGGCGGCGGGCGGTCCTCGGCGCGCGAGACGGCGGCCCGTGTCGCCGCCGGTGGCGTCGCGCGCGAGGCGATCAAGGCGCTGCTGCCCGGTGCCGAGATCCGCGGCTACATGACACGCATGGGAACGCACGGCATCGACCGGGCGAATTTCGACGCAGCCGAGATCGACAACAACCCGTTCTGGGTGCCCGACGCGACCGCCGCCGGGACCTGGGCGGACTATCTCGACGGGCTGCGCAAATCCGGCAGTTCGGTCGGCGCGGTGATCGAGGTCGTGGCAAACGGCTTCCCCGCCGGGCTCGGTGCGCCAGTCTACGGCAAACTGGATACCGAACTGGCCGCCGCGATGATGTCGATCAACGCCGTGAAGGGCGTCGAGATCGGGGAGGGCATGGCCGCCGCCGAACTGACGGGCGAGGCCAACGCCGACGAGATCTATATGGGCAACGATGGCCAGCCCCGGTTCAGCTCGAACCACGCGGGCGGCATCCTTGGCGGCATCTCGACCGGGCAGGAGATCGTCGTGCGCTTCGCGGTGAAACCCACCAGCTCGATCCTGACGACCCGCAAGACCATCGACCTTGACGGCAACGAGACCGAGATCATCACCAAGGGCCGGCACGATCCCTGCGTCGGCATCCGCGCCGTGCCCGTGGGCGAGGCGATGATGGCCTGCGTCTTGCTGGACCACATCCTTCTGGATCGCGGCCAGACGGGCGGGTTTCGCGGGCCCATCGGCTGAATGCTGAACGTCCTCGGGATCACCTTTCCGATCTTCGCGGTGATCGCGATCGGCTATGGCACCACCGCGCGCGGGCTGTTCAAGCCCGGCGACATGCGGGTGCTGGGGGCTTACGTCCTGAATATCTCGATGCCGGCGCTGATGTTCTCGGCTGTCGCGACGCGCGACCTGTCGCAGATCATCGTGCCCGGCTATCTGGGCGCCTATGCGCTGGCCAGTCTGACCACGATGGCCATCGGCTATGCCGTCACAGCGGCTTTGGGCGGCGCTTTCGGCGGCGGCCCGGCGCGGCGCGCGCTGGGGTCTTTGGGCATGGCGATGCCGAACTCTGCCTTCGTAGGCTACCCGGTGCTGTTGCTTTCGCTGCCGGATATCGCGGGCGCGGTGCTTGCGATGAATTTCCTGATCGAGAACTTCGTCGCGCTTCCAATCGCTCTGGCGGTCGCCGAACTGTCGCGCCCGACCGAGGGCAAAAGCCTGTTCCGCATCATCGGGGGCATCCTGTGGCAGGTGCTGACCCGGCCCTTCATCGTCGCGCTGCTGCTTGGGCTGGCCGTATCCCTGTCGGGCATTCCGATCCCGGAACCCGTCGCACGCGGGCTGTCGCTGGTGGCGGGCTCTGCCGCCGCCGTCGCGCTGGTGGTGATCGGCGGCACGCTGTTTGGGCTGCCGCTGAAGGGAAACAAGGGGCTTGCCGGGCTGGTCGCGGCGGGCAAGCTGCTGCTGCACCCCGCCATTGCCGCGCTGATCGTCCTGCTGCTGCCGCTGGGCCTGTCGCCCGAACTGGGCACCGCGCTGATCCTCACCTGCGCCATGCCGATGGTCGCGATCTACGCCATCCTCGCCCAGCCGTTCGGCCACGACGGCATGGCCTCGATCGCGCTGCTGCTGGCGACGACAGCGTCCTTTGTGACGATCACGATCCTGCTTGCGCTTCTGCTCTGATCACCGTTCGCAAAGCTGGCGGGGACGGTTGCCGTAGGGCTGGAACGTGCAATCCGACGCGCGGAACGAACGGTATGCCTCGCTACAGGCCTGAATGTTGCAGGTGCCGCCAACCGTCTCTGTAATGGTGTTTAGGGACGTTTCGTCCGTGGCCGGGGCGGCTGTCAGGAACTTCGCCCAGATCTGCGCCGGGAACCCGCCGCCCGTGACGCCCTGCATCGGCGAGTTGTCGTCATTCCCGACCCAGACGCCAACGGTGTAGTCGTCGTTCCAGCCAACGAACAACGCGTCGCGCGATTCTTGGCTGGTGCCCGTCTTGCCAACCGCGCCCGGCACACCCGCCACGGCGCGGCCGGTGCCCGAGGTGACGACGGCCCGCAGCAGCTGCGTCATCTCCGGTGCATGGGCCAGCAACCGCCGCGCCTCGTCGCTGCTTTCAGGCTTGGTCCGTGCGATGTCCTGTTCGGTGCCGTCGGGTAGTGTCATCGAGGTCAGGCCCCACGCTTCGACCGGCCCGTCGCCCTCGGCAATCGCGGCATAGGCTTCTGTCAGGTCCAGCAGCGTGACGCCGGATGCGCCAAGCGCCAGCGACGGCGTCTCCATCAGGTCCGCCTCGATCCCCAGCGCGCGCGCTGCGACCGCGACCTTCTCGAAACCGATGTAATAGGCCAGCGTCACCGTCGCCGCGTTCAGCGACCGCACGAAGGACTGTTGCATGGTGACGATGCCGTTGAAGCCGCCACCGTAGTTTTCGGGGCTGTAGCCGTCCAGATCAATCGGCTGGTCGGTGATGGTGCGGTCCGGGGTGATGCCTTCAGCCAGCGCGGCGAGGTAGACGAAGGTCTTGAAGGTCGAGCCGGGCTGGCGCACCGCATCGACCGCGCGGTTGAACTGGCTGTCGGAATAGTCGCGGCCACCGACCATCGCGGCGACGCTGCCATCGGGGCGCAGCGCGACCAGCGCGGCCTGCATCGGGCGGTCGCCAAGCACCTCGGCGATCGCGGCTTCGGCCTGCATCTGCAGTTCGGGATCCAGCGTCGTGCGCACCGTCACGGGCCGCCCGCCGGCCTGCTCGGCGGCTTCTGCTGCGACCCAGTCGGAAAACCAGCCGCCATATGCCGGCGCGCTGCGGGTGAACGCGCGCGTTTCGATTTCCTGACGCGCGGCGTCGGCCTCGTCGGCGGTGATGCTGTCCGTCCATTCCATGTTGACGATGGCCTGCAATGCGCGGACCCGCAGACGGTCGGTATCGCCGTAGGGGTTCACGATGGAAGGGATCTGGATCGACGCGGCCAGCAACGCGCTTTCCGCCAGCGACAGGTCTTGCACCGGCTTGCCGAAATACACCCGCGACGCAGCGCCTACGCCCCTTGCGCCGCTGCCGAGGTAGACGCGGTTCAGGTACCGTTCGAGGATTTCGTCCTTGGAGTATTTCGCTTCGATCTCACGAGCCAGAAGCGCCTCGTGGATCTTGCGGGTGTAGGTTCGCTCGGGGGTCAGGTAACTGATCTTCACCAACTGCTGCGTGATGGTGCTGCCGCCCTCGACAATGCCGCCTGCCCGCATGTTAGAGACGAAAGCCCGCCCGATAGACCGCATATCCAGCCCGCCATGCTCGCGGAAGCGTACGTCTTCCAGCGCGATGACCGCCTCGGTCAGCGTTTCGGGCATCTCGGCATAGGGGATGTATTCTGACGTTGTGCCGCCCGCCATAACAAGCGCCGCGCCGTCCTGCGTCTGCATGAAGGGCGACGCCTCGGCCTCCATCTCTTCGAGATCGGGAAGCTTTGTCAGCCACAAAAGCCCCGCACCGCTGCCGCCCGCGCCAACGAGAAGCACCAGCACGAAAAGCCCCGCCCAGAGCTTCCAGCGCCGGCGGGGTTTGGTCTTGGTCGTCATGTCGGTTCGGTCGGCCAGCGTGCCTTGTTCGCCCATCGCGCGCGGTCTCCTTTCCAAGAGAACGTGCGCGACGAGGCAGAGGTTCCAACCTCGCGGAAAGATCAGGCGGAGGTCGCGGCCTGAAGCGCGGTGTCCATCAGCGCCTTGATCTCGTCCCGCCCGGTGCCTGCGACGATGCGGCCAAGCTCCATGTCGCCCTTCAGCACCACCAGCGTCGACCGGCGCGGGATCTTCAGCGACTTGGTCAGGTCGGCGTTGGAATAGGTGTCCCAATCCACGTTGATGAAGCTGATCGCCTGTTCATAGGCCGGGTTCTCGGCCTTCAGCGCGCTGATCACCCGCTCTTGCGCGGCGCAGGTGGTGCACCAGCTGGCCTTGAAGTCGAGGAACACGGTCTTGCCCTCGGCCAGCTCCTTCTGGACGAGGCCGGGGGTGTATTCGGTCAGCGCGAGAGCCGGTCCGGCAGCCACAAGCGCGGCGGCGGACAGGATGAAATCGCGGCGGTTCAGTCGGGTCATGCGGGGTCCTCCCTAAAGCGATACGGACAGGTCGATCAGCCAGGGCGGCAGGGTCTGCAACGCCCAGTATTCAAGGTAATGATGGACGCGCAGCAAAAGCCCCAAGCCCACAAGAACGAAGACCGCGCCAAGGATCGGCCGCGCCTTCGTCGCGACGGCACGCATCCACGCCTGCCGTCTTTGGATCACGCTGCGGGCGCCGTAGCCCAGCGCAAGGATGATGGTCGAGACACCGGCGGCGAAGGCGACCATGACAAGGCCCGCGCGGAACAGGCTTTGACCCTGACTGGCCAGCGAGATCGCGCCGCCCAGCGTCGGACCGATGCAGGGGCTCCAGACCGCGCCCAGCAGCATGCCGCCAAGGAACTGCCCGCGCGCGCCGGTACGGTCGAGCCCGTCGATACCGGCATCCGCGCGTGCGGCGACACCGGCGGTCGCGGTCTCGAAGCGGGCGCCGAACTGCGGCACCAGCAGGACCAGCCCGAAACCGATCATCAGCACCGCGCCCGCGTCCGCCACCATCTCGGGGGTCAGGCCCACCAGATGCCCCAGCGCGGTCACCGCAAGCCCCAGCACGACGAAAGACAGGCTCATCCCCGCCGCGACCAGCGCCGGTCCGTGCCGGCCCGCCTGCAGGGCGGTCGCCAGCACGATCGGCAGGATCGGCAGAACGCACGGGTTGATCAGCGTCAGCAGCCCCGCGCCATATGCGAAGATCAGTTCCATTGCGGCGAAGATGCCTTGCCGCAGCGTCGCCTGTCACCCGACAACCTTGTTTCAACCGTTCAAATAGGCGTCAGGTGGTCCGCCGCCGCGCCACCTGCACCGCCCAGATCCCCAGCATCACCACCGCGACCCCCAGCAGATCCAGCAGGCTCAGCCGTTCGCCCAGCAACAGCGCGGCGATGGTCACGCCGAAGAAGGGCGACAGAAAGTGATACGTCGCCGCCCGCACCGCGCCGATCCGGTTGACCAGCCGGAACCAGACAAAGGTCGCCGCCAGCCCCGGCACCAGCGTCGTATAGGCAAAGGCCAGCACCATCTTCAGCGACCACGTGACCTGCCAGTCCTCGAGGATCGCGGCCGTCACCGCCAGCGCCGCGCTTCCCACCAGCATCTGAAGCCCCACGATCATCAGAACGTTGCCACCCGACGACGCGCCGCGCACCGCCATCGTCGCGACGGTCAGCGACAGAACGCCCAGCGCCGCCATGCCGACGCCGAACAGATCGACGCCACCCGACAGCCGCGCGCCCATGATGATCGCGACGCCAATCATCCCGGTGACCAGACCGCCCACCCCCAGCGGCGTCACCCGTTCGCCGAACACCAGCAACCCGCCCAGCGCCACCAGCAAAGGCATGGTCGACGCGATGATCGCGGCCAGCGATGCCTCGATGGTCTGGAGCGCGACGAAGGTCAGCCCGAGATACAGCGCGTTCTGGCAGATTCCGAACACCACCGTCGCCCTCCACTGGGCCCGCGTCAGCCGGGCCGACTGGCCCAGCCATGTCGCGATGCCAACGCCGATCAGGCCCGAGCACAGGAACCGCAGCGCCAGCGCCGTCAGTGGCGGCGCGTCCGCCACGATGATCCGCGCCGAGGTAAAGGCCGAGGCCCACATCACCGCGAAGGCCACGCCCATCGCGATTGCCCGAAGGTCCATTACGTCCGCGCCTCCCTGCGCATCCGGTCGAGGTAGTCGCGCAGTAGCGCAGCGCGCCTCGGGCGGAAACTCTCTTCGGTCACGTCCGCATGCCCGATCCGGCCGATGACGAATTGCCGGAAGTCCTGCCGCAGGCAGCACCACGCAAGGATGACCTGCGCATTGTCCACAAACACCGTCGCAAGCGGATAGATCCGGCGTGTCGTCTCGCGGCCGAACGCGTCGGCATAGGCGATGTCGACGGCGCGCTCGTCCCACGACGCACGGCGGATCAGGTCAAGGTGCTCGGGCGCGCGTTTGTCTTCCCAACGCCGCACCATAGAGACTGCATGCACCGCCTGCTGCGCCACCCGGTCGGGCAGCCGCGCGACGATCTTGTCCAGCGCCGCGGCGGCGGCGGCAGCCAGCGCCGGATCGCCCGTTGCCTGTACCTCGGCCAGCCCCAGCACCAGCGCCTCGACCTCCAGCCGTTCGAACATTTGCGGGGGCAGCGCGGGATCTTCCGTCAGGCGATAGCCATAGCCCGCCTCTCCATCGATCAGCGCCCCCGCTGCGCGCAGGGCGTCGATGTCGCGGTACAGGGTACGTTCCGAAACGCCGGTTTCTTCCGCCAGCCGGGTGGCGGTGACGGGAGGCGGCAACCTGCGCAGAAGATCCAGCAGGCGGAACAGGCGGTCGGTGCGGGGCATTCTCCTCCTGACGGAAACTGACAGGATGGCTGCACCATAGTGGGTTCAGCACAGACCGCCAAGGAGGCCCCAAATGCTGACGCTTTATCATTCGCCCCGCACCCGCTCGACCCGCATCGTCGCCCTGATCGAAGAACTCGGCGCGCAGGACAAGATCACCATCGACCCCGTTTCGGTGACCCGTCAGGATGGCAGCGGCGCGCGCGACACCCGCAACCCGCACCCCGAAGGCAAGGTGCCGTTGCTGGTCCACGACGACGCGGTGATCTGGGAATCGACCGCCATCGCGCTGTACCTCACCGAACTGTTCCCCGAGGCCGGGCTGGGCCGCCCCGTCGGCGCGCCGGACCGGGGCGTGCTGCTGTCGTGGCTGGCGTGGTACGGCGATGTGCTAGAACCGGTGATCGTGCTGAAGTTCGCCGAGATCGAGCATCCCGTCGTGCACACCACCTTCCGAGGCATGGACGAGGTCACCGCCCGCCTGTCGAACGCGCTGAAGGACCGGCCCTATCTGATGGGCGACACGTTCTCGGTCGCCGACCTTGTCTGCGCCTCGGCCTTCCACTTCGCAGAGGGGTTCACCCCCGACGTGCCGCACATCAGGGACTGGGTCGACCGGTGCGCCGGGCGGCCGGCGCTGAAGAACGCCATCGCGTTCGACACCCGCCTGCTGGAGACCGCAGGCGCGGATTGACCCCGCCCGGCAGCGCGGCGACAGTGACGCCATGTCGGAATTGTCCTCATGAGTTCGCTGCCGTTCTGGCTCGTCGTCGCGCACGTTCTGGTGCAGGCCGGGTTTATCACGCGCGCATTGCTTCGGCCGCACCGAGGCCCGTCGTCCCGGCTGGCGTGGGTACTGGTGATCCTGTCCGCCCCGGTGGTCGGGATCATCGCCTATCTGCTGTTCGGCGAGACCAACATCGGCACCGACCGCGAAGAGCGCTATCGCGAGACGGCAGGCAAGGCGGACAGCATCTTCGACCCGGCGCCAGAGGCGGACTTCGAGCATGTCACCGAACGGCGGCGGCACATCTTCCGCACCGGCGAGTCGATCAGCGGCCTTGCCCCGGTGAACGGAAACCGCGCCCTGTTGCTGGGGGAAGGCACCGCGCCGGTCGATGCGCTGATCGCCGATATCGACGCGGCGACGGATCACGTCCACCTGCTGTTCTACATCTGGCTGGGCGACACCACCGGCACGCGGGTGGCCGAGGCCGCGATGCGGGCCGCCCAGCGCGGCGTCACGGTACGCGCGATGGCGGACGATCTGGGCTCGCGCCGCATCATCCGGTCGCCGTTGTGGCAGGCGATGAAAGACGCGGGCGTACAGCTTGCCCGCGCGCTGCCCCTGGACAACCCGCTGCTGCACACGCTGAAGGGCCGGGTGGATTTGCGCAACCACCGCAAGATCGTAGTCATCGACAACCGCATTACCTACTGCGGCAGCCAGAACTGCGCCGACCCCGAATTCCTTGTGAAAGAGAAATACGCGCCGTGGGTCGATCTGATGGTGCGGTTCGAGGGGCCTATCGCGCGGCAGAACCAATGGCTGTTCGCGCAGGACTGGATGGCGCATGTCGACGAGGATCTGCACCCGCTTCTGTCCGGCGACGCCGCCTCTGCCGACGGGACCGTCGTGGCGCAGGTCAACGGAAGCGGTCCCACGGTGCGCGACAGCGCGATGCCCGAGATGTTTGAAACGCTGCTGCACGCCGCGCGCAACGACCTGACCCTGACCACGCCCTACTACGTCCCGACCGAGTCGATGCAGTCCGCGCTGTGCGCCGCAGGTCACCGTGGCGTCCGCACGCGAATGGTGGTGCCCGCGCAGAACGACTCGTGGGTCGTCGCCGCCGCCAGCCGCAGCTACTATCCCGAACTGCTGTCCGCCGGCGTGCGTATTTTCGAGCATGCGCCCGGACTGTTGCACGCCAAGTCGCTGACCCTTGATGGCGAGATCGCGATGATCGGGTCCGCGAACCTCGACCGGCGCAGTTTCGAACTGAATTACGAGAACAACATCCTGCTTCAGGACCACGGCCTGACCGCCGACCTGATGGCCCGGCAGGAAAGCTATATCGCGCAATCGACCGAGATCACCGCCGCCGATGTCGCCGCGTGGACCATGCCGCGCCGCGTCTGGAACAACACCATCGCGATGATGGGTCCCATTCTCTGAAACGCTTCTCAGGGACTGTTTTTGGCGTTGCACCGGCATCGAAGGACCGGCGGTCCGAGCGTCTGCCTCAGACCCCGCGACCGGGTGCTGGCGGCGTCCATCCGCCGTCAGGGGTTGCGCCCCATCGCGATCTGACGATTATCGGCACATGAAAGCATCAGATTCCCCAACACACATTAAGACCTGGGCCGAGGCCGCACCGAGACTGGTTGCCGTCGCCGCTGGCCGGGAACCCGCCGACCGCGTGATCCGTGGCGGCAAGGTCGTCAACGTCCATACCCGCGAAGTGCTCGACGGTTGGCAGGTCGCCATTGCCGATGGCCGGTTCGCTTATGTCGGCCCCGACGCCTCTCACTGTATCGGCGACGCGACCGAGGTGATCGAGGCCGAGGGCCGCTATCTTGTCCCCGGCCTGTGCGACGCGCACATGCACATCGAAAGCGGCATGCTGACCCCTGCCGAGTTCGCGCGCGCCGTCACGCCGCACGGCACGACCACGATGTTCACCGACCCGCACGAGATCGCCAACGTCATGGGGCTGGAAGGCGTCCGGCTTATGCATGACGAGGCGCTGCTGCAGCCGGTGAACATCTACACCCAGATGCCGTCCTGCGCGCCCTCGGCGCCGGGGCTGGAAACCACCGGCTACGAGATCGGGCCCGAAGACGTCGCCGAGGCGATGACATGGCCCGGCATCATCGGGCTGGGCGAGATGATGAACTATCCCGGCGTCGTCGCCGGTGACGCCAAGATGCTGGCCGAGATCGCAGAGACCCAGAAGGCCGGCAAGACGGTCGGCGGTCACTATGCCTCGCCCGACCTGACCGACTTTCATGCCTACGCTGCTGGCGGCCCCGCCGACGATCACGAAGGCACGCAGGAATCCGACGCCATCATGCGCGTGCGTCAGGGAATGCGCGCGATGATGCGGCTTGGGTCTGCGTGGTACGACGTGAAGGCGCAGATCACCGCCGTGACCGAAAAGGGTCTGGACCCGCGCGGGTTCATCCTGTGCACGGACGACTGCCATTCCGGCACGCTGGTTCACGATGGACATATGAACCGCGTCGTGCGTCATGCGATCGACTGCGGCTGCGATCCGCTGATCGCGTTGCAGATGGCGACGATCAACACCGCCACGCATTTCGGGCTGGAACGAGAGCTTGGCTCTATCGCACCCGGCCGTCGCGCCGATGTGATCCTGACCTCGGACCTGACCACCCTGCCGATCGACGCGGTCTATGCGCGCGGCGAACTGGTCGCGCAGGACGGCAAGGTCACCGTAGACTTCCCCCATGGCGACTGGCCGCCGCACGCGCGGGACTCGGTGAACATGGGGGCCGAGAAGGTGGCCTCTGACTTCATCGTCGCCGCGCCGGATGGCGCGAACCGCGTGAAGGCTAAGGTTATCGGCGTGGTCGAGAACCAGGCCCCGACGAAGGCGCTGACCGCCGAGCTTGAGGTGACAGACGGCACCGTCGAGGGCGATCCTGCGCAGGACGTCTGCCAGATCGCGCTGGTCGAACGCCACCGCGCCACTGGAAAGGTCGTGAACGGCTTCGTGTCGGGCTTTGGCTATACCGGCGATATGGCGATTGCTTCGACCGTCGCGCATGACAGCCACCACATGATCGTGGTCGGCACCTCGCGCGAGGACATGGCAAAAGCCGCGAACCGGCTGGCCGAGGTCGGCGGCGGCGTCACCGTCTGGAAAGACGGTGCGGAACTGGCGTTGGTTGAACTGCCCATCGCCGGGCTGATGTCCGACAGCCCCGCCGAAGACGTCGCCCGCACCGCGCAGGCGATGGTCGAGGCGATGGCCGCCTGCGGATGCACCCTGAACAACGCCTACATGCAGCATTCCCTGCTGGCGCTGGTTGTCATCCCCGAGTTGCGGATCTCCGATATGGGTCTGGTCGATGTGACCACCTTTACCACCACTGACGTTTTCGAGGCCACCACGTGACGATTTCCCACCGACAGATGCCCGTTCAGACCCCCGACCTTTCCGGCCCAGAACGTTTTGACAATGCCGTCGCCGCGGTGGACCGGCTGACCGAGTTGTACGAAGGCGCGGTTCTGTTCCTGCGCGAGAAGTTCTCGGAAACCATCGGCGGCGGGATGCCCGCCAGCCGGTACCGCGCCTATTACCCCGAGGTTCGCTTCACCACCTCGAGCTATGCCCAGATCGACAGCCGCCTGTCCTTCGGCCATGTCGCCGAGCCGGGCACCTATGTCACCACCGTCACCCGGCCCGACCTGTTCCGGAACTACCTGATCCAGCAGATCGGCCTTCTGATCGAGAACCACGGCCTGCCGGTGTCGGTCGGCCCTTCGGCAACGCCGATCCCGGTGCATTTCGCGATGGACGGCGCGTCGGGCGTGACCGTGCCGCAGGATGGCGTGATGGATTTCAGCCTGCGTGACGTGTTCGACGTGCCGGACCTTGGCACCACGAACGACGACATCGTCAACGGCTACGGCTTTCCCTACGGCGAGGGCGCGGCGCCGCTGGCGCCGTTCACCGCCCAGCGCATCGACTATTCGCTGGCGCGGCTGTCGCACTATACCGCGACCGATCCCGAGCACTTCCAGAACCACGTGCTGTTCACGAACTACCAGTTCTACATCGAGGAGTTCGAGACGGTCGCGCGGCGCATGCTGGACGATCCCGACAGCGGCTACACCTCGTTCGTCGGCCCCGGCAATCAAGAGATCACGTCAGGCGACCAGCCTTTGGAGGTTCCCGCGAAACTGCCGCAGATGCCGACCTATCACCTGAAGCGCGAGGGCAGCGCAGGCATCACGCTGGTGAACATCGGCGTCGGTCCGTCGAACGCGAAGACCGCGACCGACCACATCGCCGTGCTGCGCCCGCATGCGTGGCTGATGGTTGGCCACTGTGCCGGTCTGCGCAACTCGCAGCGGCTGGGCGACTTCGTGCTGGCCCACGCCTATCTGCGCGAGGATCACGTGCTGGACGACGACCTGCCGGTCTGGACCCCGATCCCGCCGCTGGCCGAGATCCAGACCTCGCTGGAACAGGCGGTCGAGGATGTCACCAAGCTGGAAGGCTACGAGTTGAAGCGCATCATGCGCACCGGCACCGTCGCCACCATCGACAACCGCAACTGGGAACTGCGCGACCAGTCCGGTCCGGTGCAGCGGCTGTCGCAATCCCGCGCGGTGGCGCTGGACATGGAAAGCGCGACCATCGCGGCGAACGGATTCCGGTTCCGCGTGCCCTATGGCACCCTCTTGTGCGTGTCCGACAAACCGCTTCACGGAGAGCTGAAACTGCCGGGCATGGCGACCGATTTCTACCGCACTCAGGTCGCCTCTCACCTGTTGATCGGCATCCGGGCGATGGAGCTGATACGCGAAATGCCGCTTGAGCGGATTCACTCGCGGAAGCTCAGAAGCTTCGAAGAGACCGCTTTCCTCTAGGAAAACCGGCAAAAAAGCACCACAAAATGCAGGAAAACAGGGCTTCGAGGCGCACAAATGGTTGTGCGCCTCCCATATATTCCGATAAATTCTGCCGAGAACCCGCTAGGACGGGGAAGTTTGAGGAGACCATACATGGCCAAACCTATGACCAAGACCCAGCTCGTCGCCGCCCTCGCGGAAGAGATGGACAGCGACAAGAAATCCGCGACCGCTGCGCTGGACGCGATCACCTCGGTGATCACCAAAGAAGTCGCTGGCGGCGGCGCCGTGACCCTGCCGGGCGTCGGCAAGATCTATTGCCGTGAGCGCCCCGAGCGCATGGTCCGCAACCCGGCCACCGGCGAGCAGATCAAGAAGGAAGCCGACAAGGTGGTGAAGATGACCATCGCGAAGGCCCTGAAGGACAGCGTCAACGGCTGATCCCGGTCGCAGGCGGGGCCGCTTCGCCGGCCCCCTCGCGCCATTTTGAAACGCCCGCCGTCGCGGGCGTTTTTCTTTTGCCACCTTCGGAAAGCCGCGCAGGGTCGCTACCCCAACGCCACCTCCCGCCCGATCCCCACCGCATCCAGAAACGCGCGGTCGTGGCTGACCACCAGAAGCGCGCCGTCATAGCCGCGCAGGCAGGCTTCCAACGCCTCCACCGCCTCGATATCCAGATGGTTGGTCGGCTCGTCCAGGATCAGCAACTCTGGCGGCTCGCCCCCCAACGCGCAGGCCAGTCCGGCGCGCAGCATCTGGCCGCCGCTCAGCCGCCCCGCATTCACCAGCGCGGCATCACCCCGGAACAGGAACCGCGCCAGCACCGCCCGCGCCGCATTCACGTCGCAGCCCGGATTGCGGGTGCGGTAGTTGTCCAGCACCGACCGCTTCGGATCCAGTGCGCCAAGCGACTGGTCGAGCATCGCGAAAGGCACGTGAACTCGCGCCGTGCCGGCCAGCGGCGGCAGCGCCCCGGTCAGGACCTTCAGCAGCGTGCTTTTGCCCGCGCCGTTCGGACCGGTGACAGCCACGCGGTCCGGCCCGACGACCGAGAATGACAGATCACGCAGCACCGGCGCGCCGTACCCCGCGCTCAGCCCCTCGACTGTCAGCACCTCGCGCCCCGCAGGCAGCCCGCTTGGCGGCAGGTCCATTTTCACCGTCTCCAGAACCTCGATCCGCTCCCGCGCGGTGTCGACGGCGCTTTCCGCGTCGGCCATCCGCGCCTCGGCCAGCCGCGCGCTGGCGCCGCCAGTGGCCTCGCTGCGCTCCTTCGCCTTGTCCATCAGCATCTTGCTTTGACTGCCACTGGCCCTCAGCCGACGCCCGGCGCTGTCTGTCCGCGCCTTCCGCTCTGCCCGCGCCTGTGCCGCGCGGCGCACCTCGTCCCGTTGCCGTTCCGCGGTGTCGAGGTCATGCGCCGCCGCCGCCAGTTCGCGGGCCTTCTGCGCCCGGTACAGGCTCCAGCCGCCACCATAACGCGTGGCGCCCAGCGAGGTCAGTTCGACGATGGCATTCATCGTCTCGAGCAATTCACGGTCGTGGCTCACCACCACCGCTCCCCCGCGCCAACCGGCAAGGAGGTCCAGCACGGCGGCGCGCCCGTCGCGGTCGAGGTTGTTGGTGGGCTCGTCCAGCAGCAGGATGTCCGGCGCATCGAACACCAGCGCCGCCAGTCCGGCCCGCGTCCGCTGACCGCCGGACAGGGCGGCCAGCCGGGTGACGGCCGATGCGTCCAGTCCGACCCGGACCAGCGCGGCGGCGAGGCGGTCTTCCAGTGTCCAGTCGGCACTGGCGAGTTCATCCACCGTCGCGTCGCCGGTCTCGGCGCGGGACAGTACGGCCAAGGCACCGGTCACGCCGAACAGATCCGCCACGGTGTCCTCGGGCGCGACCTGCACCTCCTGCCGCAACATGCCGATGCGTCCGGAGACGGACACCGAACCGGAAGCGGGCGACGCCTTGCCAGAGATCAACCGCAGCAGGGTGCTTTTGCCGACACCGTTGCGTCCGACCAGCCCGGTGCGTTCCGGGCCAAGCGTCAGCGACAGGCCGTTGAAAAGGGAATGTCCGTCAGGCGCGGACCACGAGATATCGGACAGGGTTATGGAGGTCGGCATGGAGTTTCTCCGCAATGCAGTTCGGCAGGGCGACGGCGGTGCGGTTCATGTCCATGTCTTCAGTACTCCATCAGGTGCCGTTGCGGCACGCGCCTGACCTAAAGGTCCGTCCGCCGCATTGCAAGTCTTGCGCGCCCGATCCCGCCGCCCCCCTTTCTCACCGGGGTTCGACCCGATAGGTTCGCCGCGAACACGAAAGGACTTCCGATGGACACCGCCCGCATCCCGAACATCGACAACTGGACCGAGCGCTGCGACCTCGCCGCCGCCTTCCGCTGGACCGCGCGTCTGAACATGCACGAGGGCGTGGCGAACCACTTCTCGCTTGCTGTGAACGATGATGGCACCAAGTTCCTGATGAACCCGAACCAGAAGCATTTCAGCCGGGTTCGCGCGTCGGACTTGCTGATGATCGACGCGAACGACCCCGAGACGCTGAAAGGCCCTGACGCGCCCGACCCCACCGCGTGGGGCCTGCACGGCGCAATCCACCGCCACTGTCCGCATGCACGCTGCGCGATGCACGTGCATTCGATCCACGCGACCGTTCTGGCAATCCTGAAAGATTCGATCCTGCCGCCGGTAGACCAGAACGCGGCGATGTTCTTTGGCCGTCAGGTGGTCGACGAGGACTACGGCGGGCTGGCCTTCGAGGAAGAAGGCGAGCGCTGCGCGCAGCTGTTCGCGGACCCGAAGAAATCGGTGATGATCATGGGCAACCATGGCGTCATGGTGATCGGCCAGACCGTCGCCGAGACCTTCACCCGCCTCTACTATTTCGAGCGCGCCGCCGAGACCTATGTCCGGGCGTTGCAGACCGGCAAGGAACTGCGCGTGCTGTCCGACGAGATCGCAGCCAAGACCGCCGACGAAATCGAAGAGTACCCCGAGCAGAACGACCGGCACCTGTCGGAGCTTCGGGCGATCCTCGACGAAGAAGGCTCTAACTACGCCACATGACCGGAACGCTCCTTTCCATCGGCCACGGCTATTCCGCCCGCGCGCTCGCCCGCCTTCTGATCCCGCAGGGCTGGACCGTCCTGGGGACCACCCGCTCGGCCGAGAAGGCCGGCGGGCCGGACGAGGTGACAGAGGCTTTGGTGTGGCCGGGGGATGATCTTGTCCCCGCCTTCGCGCGCGCCACGCACCTGCTGATCTCTGCCGCACCGGGAGAGGACGGCGACCCGCTGCTGGCGGCGCATCGCGATCTGGTGGCGGACGCCGCACCGCATCTTGCTTGGGCGGGCTACCTGTCGACCACCGGCGTCTACGGTGATCACGACGGCGGCTGGGTGGACGAGGACACGCCGCTGACCCCCTCGACACGGCGCGGGCGGATGCGGGTCGAGGCGGAAACGGCGTGGCGCGCGCTGGCCGCCGACACCGGGCTGCCGCTGCACATCTTCCGGCTTGCCGGGATCTACGGGCCGGGGCGCGGGCCGTTCGCCAAGGTGCGGACAGAAACGGCGCGGCGGATCATCAAGAAGGGTCAGGTATTCAGCCGCATCCATGTCGACGACATCGCGCAGGTGCTGGCCGCCTCCATCGCGCGCCCCAATCCCGGCGCAGCGTACAACCTGTGTGACGACGACCCGGCACCGCCCGAGGACGTGATCGGCCACGCTGCCGAGTTGCTGGGCCTGCCGCTGCCGCCCGCCGAGGATTTCGATACGGCAGAGATGACGCCGATGGCGCGCAGCTTTTACGCGGAATCGAAGCGGGTCAGGAACGATCGGATCAAGGACGAGCTTGGCGTGGTGCTGAAGTATCCGGATTACCGGGCCGGTCTGGCAGACCTCTTGCGTCTCGAAGAGGCCGAATAGGGACGCGAATTGGTAAGTGAGTAGGTAACGCGCCGATCACGCCCGTTTCGAGGCCAGCTGCGCCACGCCCATCACCTCGAGCACCTTCGCCTCGATGTCCTCGGCGTTCATCTTCGCCTCGGCGTACATCGCCTTGGGGCTCGCCTGATCGATGAACGTGTCGGGCAGCACCATCGACCGATAGGCCAGCCCCCGGTCGAACACGCCTTCCTCGGCCAGAAGCTGAGCGACGTGGCTGCCGAACCCGCCGACCGCGCCCTCTTCGATGGTGATCAGCGCCGAGTGATCCTCGGCCAGCTTCAGGATCAGGTCGCGGTCCAGCGGCTTTGCGAAACGGGCGTCCGCCACGGTGGGGGTTATGCCCTTGGCGGCCAGCGCATCGGCGGCCTCCAGCACCTCTTTCAGGCGGGCGCCGAAGGACAGGATCGCGACGCCCTTGCCTTCGCGGATCATGCGGCCCTTGCCGATCTCCAGCACCTCGCCGCGCTCCGGCATCTCGACGCCGACACCCTCGCCACGCGGGAAGCGGAAGGCGATGGGCCCTTCGTCATGCGCGACCGAGGTGGCGACCATGTGCTTCAGTTCCGCCTCGTCGGCGGCGGCCATCACCGCGAACCCCGGCAGGTTCGCAAGGAACGCGATATCGAACGATCCGGCATGGGTCGCGCCGTCGGCGCCGACAAGACCGGCGCGGTCGATGGCAAAGCGCACCGGCAGACGCTGGATCGCGACGTCGTGCACCACCTGATCGTAGCCGCGTTGCAGGAATGTCGAGTACATCGCGCAGAACGGCTTCATCCCGCCCGCGGCCAAGGCGGCAGAGAAGGTCACGCCATGCTGTTCCGCGATGCCCACGTCGAAACACCGGCGCGGGAAACGTTCGGCGAACAGGTTCAGACCGGTGCCGTCCGGCATTGCGGCGGTCACGGCGCAGACCTTGGAGTCGCGCTCGGCTTCGTCCATCAGAGCTTGTGCGAAGACCTTGGTGTAGGACGGCGCGTTCGACGCGGCTTTCTTCTGCTTGCCGGTCACCATGTCGAAGGTCGACACGCCGTGGCCCTTGTCGGCGGCGTGTTCGGCGGGCGCATAGCCCTTGCCCTTCTTGGTGATCACGTGGATCAGGACCGGCCCGGTGGACCGCGCCTTGACCGTGCGCAGCACCGGCAGAAGCTGGTCAAGGTCGTGGCCGTCGATCGGCCCAATGTAGCTGAAGCCCAGTTCCTCGAACAGGGTGCCGCCGACGGCCATGCCCTTCAGCATCTCCTTCGCCCGACGCGCGCCTTCCTGGAACGGTTCGGGCAGGAAGCCGACCGCGCCTTTCGCGACAGCCTTCAGTTCCTGAAACGGGCCTTCCGTATAAAGGCGCGTCAGGTAGGACGACATGGCGCCCACGGGCGGCGCGATGCTCATCTCGTTGTCGTTCAGGATCACGAACAGCCGCTTGCCAAGGTGGCCCGCGTTGTTCATCGCCTCGTAGGCCATGCCGGCGCTCATCGCGCCGTCACCGATCACCGCGATGGCGTCGCCCAGCCCGGGCTCGGGCGCACCGCCAAGATCGCGCGCGACGGCAAAGCCCAGCGCGGCGGAAATCGAGGTGGACGAATGCGCCGCGCCGAACGGGTCGTAGGGCGACTCGGACCGTTTGGTGAAGCCCGAAAGCCCGTCCTTCTGGCGTAACGTCCGGATGCGGTCGCGACGGCCGGTGAGGATCTTGTGCGGATAGCACTGGTGCGAGACGTCCCAGATCAGCCGGTCGCGCGGGGTGTCGAAGACCGAGTGTATCGCGACCGTCAGTTCGACCACGCCCAGACCCGCGCCAAGGTGCCCGCCGGTTTCGGACACGGCAGAGATCGTCTCTTGCCGCAGTTCGTCGGCGACGCGATGCAGTTCGGCATCGCTCAGCGCCTTCAGGTCCGAAGGCAGGTGCACGCGGTCCAGCGTCGGGGTCTCGGGTCGGTTCGACATCAGTTCACTGGCCCTCCGGGGCCGTTCGCCTAGCTCTGGCGGGCGATAACGAAACGGGCCGCCTGCCGCAAGTTCTCTGCCGCCGCACCGTAAGGTTCCAGCGCCGCCTCGCCGTCCTCGACCAGCGCTTTCGCACGGGCCTTGGCCCCGTCGAGCCCAAGAAGCGAGACGAACGTGGCCTTGCCGGCATCCGCGTCCTTGCCGACGCGCTTGCCGGTGGCGGCGGCATCGCCCTCGACATCCAAGATGTCGTCGGCGATCTGGAAGGCAAGGCCGATGGCGCGCGCATAGCGTCGCAGGGGTTCGGGATCGGACTGACCAAGAATCGCGCCCGCCTCGCAGGACCATTCGATCAGCGCGCCGGTCTTGTTGCCCTGAAGCTCGATGATCTGGTCCAGCGTCAGCGGAGCCGCGGCGGTCTCGGCGGCAATGTCCTGCGCCTGCCCCAGCACCATGCCGCGCGCCCCGGCGGCACGTGCCAGCGTGCCGGTCAGCGCGATGCGCACCTCGGGCCCGCCCAGCGCGTCACGCGCCAGCAGTTCGAACGCCAGCGACTGCAACGCATCACCGACCAGCACGGCGGTCGCCTCGTCCCACTTCACGTGGACGGTCGGCTGACCGCGCCGCAGGTCGTCGTCATCCATGCAGGGCAGGTCGTCGTGGACAAGGCTGTAAGCGTGCAGCGCCTCGATCGCGGCGGCGGCGTGGACAGACTGCGCATCGGGGATGCCGAACAGCGACGCGGTCTCCATCACGAGGAAGCCGCGCAGGCCCTTTCCGCCACCAATGGTGTACCGCATGCCGTTGACGACGGGCATATCCGCCCAGCCGTCCATGGCCGCGCCGAGGCAGGCGTTCACCTGCCGGGCGCATTCCTTCAGCCTGTCGTCGAAACTCATTGCGGGTCGAACGGAGCCGTCCCCTTCGGCGCGCCGGTCTCATCCAACGTGATGGCCGCGACCTTTTCCTCGGCTTCCTTGAGCTTTTCCTCGCACCGCTTCTTCAGCGCCGCGCCGCGTTCGTACAAAGCGATGGATTTCTCAAGCTCGACGTCGCCGGATTCCAACTGCCCGACCACGCCTTCGAGTTCGCGCATGGCTTCTTCGAAACTCATCTCGGAAACGGGCTTGTCGGTCACTGCGAAAACTCCATCAGGCCATCCACATGCGCCGCCACCCCGGCGGCCAGCGCCTGAAGATCATATCCCCCTTCGAGAGTCGAGACCACGCGCCCCCCGGCGACCTGTGCCGCCGTCTCGCAGATTGCCCGCGTGACCCACGCGAAATCCTCGGTCGTCCATTCAAGCTGCGCCAGCGGATCGGCGGCATCGGCGTCGAAACCGGCCGAGATTATGATCAGCTCGGGCGCGAAACTGCGGACGGCGGGCAGGATCACGTCCCCCCAGGCGCGGCGCATCTCGGCCCCGCCGCTTCCGGGCGCCAGCGGCACGTTCATCACGTTGCCGGACGCCCCGGTTTCGGACGCATCCCCGGTGCCGGGATACAGCGGCATCTGGTGGCTGGACGCGAAGAAGGCACGTGGTTCATCCCACAGAAGATCCTGCGTGCCGTTGCCGTGGTGTACATCGAAATCCAGCACCGCAACGCGGGCCAGCCCGTGATGATCCAGCGCCCGCTTGGCCGCGATGGCGGCGTTGCCGAACAGGCAGAAGCCCATCGAGCGTGCGGTCTCGGCGTGGTGGCCGGGCGGGCGCATGGCGACGAAGGCGTTGCCAACCTCGCCCGCCAGCACCGCGTCGACCGCGGCGCAGATGCCACCGACACCGCGCAAGGCAGGCTCTAGAGAGCCCGCAGAGACATGCGTATCCGGGTCCAGCGACCGCAGCCCCTTGGCCGGGATCGCCGCCTCGATACCGGCGATGTAATCTTCGGGATGGCAGCGAAGGATCTCGGCCCTGTCACCCACCGCCGCCTCGCGCCGGTCGAGCGCGTCGAAGCGGTCGGCGTCCAGCGCCTGCATCACCGCCTCATACCGCGCCACCCGCTCGGGGTGGCCCGGCGGCGTTTCGTGATCGAGGGATGACGCGTGAGTGAAAAGCGCGGTAACCATGCTGTGCCCCCAAAGAGAGTGTTCCCCGATGAAAACCAGAATTGCCGCCGTCCTTCTAGCCCTTGCCTGTGCCGGCCCGGCCGTGGCGCAGGACGTGGTCGACAGCGCGCTGTCCGATCTGAACGGCGACGGGCTGCGCGAGCGGTTCACGCTGCTGCATTACCCCGGCGCGGATACCGCCGACCTGATCATCGAGGATACCGGCACCGGCCGCATCACCGCGCATGACCTTGTTCACTCGCCGGATGTTCCGGGCCGCATCGCGTCTGTCGACGTCGCGCCGAACGGGTCGATCCGGGTGCTGTCGATGAACGAGAGCATCGGGCGCAACCGCTGGCACCAGACGCTGACCATCGCGTATCGCAATGGCGACTACCGGATCGCGGGGCTGACGTTCGAGTATTACGACACGCTGGACATGGATGCGTTCGGCGGTTGCGATCTGAACTTTCTGAACAGCAAGGGGTTCGCGTGGCACGGGAGCCGGAAAAAGACCGCGATCACCCATGACCAGCAGGCGGTGCGCATGGTGGACTGGACCGACAGCACCGAGCTTCCGAAGGTCTGCTTCGCGCCCTGACGGGCGTGCCGCACAAATTCTGTGCAGGCGCGCCCCTTCGCCTGTTCGTCGCAACCCCGTGACAACGCCTTGATAATCCCCGCGTTGTAAAACGCAGGCTCAGACCGCAACGTGACCGAAAACGCGGGGGACAAGTGATGGCGCACGTCGACATGCTGGTGATCGGCTCGGGACCGGCCGGGCGCCGCGCCGCCGTGCAATCCGCCAAGCTGGGGAAATCCGTGCTTGTGGTGGACAAGGGTCGGCGGCTGGGCGGCGTGTCGGTCCATACCGGTACGATCCCGTCGAAGACTCTTCGCGAAACGGTGCTGAACCTGTCCGGCTGGCGTGAACGCGGCTTCTACGGGCGCGGGTACCGGGTCAAGCAGGACATTACCGCGGGCGACCTGATGCAGCGGCTCCACAAGACGCTGGATCACGAAGTCGAAGTGCTTCAGCACCAGTTCATGCGCAACATGGTGCAGTCCGCCAGTGGCGAGGCGAAGTTCATCGACCGCAACCGCGTCGAACTGACGGATGACGACGGCGACATCTCTCACGTCTCGTTCGACAAGGCGCTGATCGCCACCGGCACGCATCCCTTCCGGCCCGATCACGTCCCGTTCGATGAAACCCGCGTGTTCGACAGCGACTCGATCCTCGAGATTCCGCATCTGCCGCGCAGCATGACCGTGATCGGCGGCGGCGTGATCGGGGTGGAATACGCAACCATCTTCTCGGCGCTCGACGTGCCGGTCACGCTGATCGAGTCGCGGGAGTCGATCCTGAACTTCGTCGACACAGAGATCGTCGACGATTTCATTCACCAGATGCGGGACCGGGGCATCGTGATCCGGCTGGGCGCGACCGTGGATCACATCGAAAAATCCGACACCGGGATCACCGTCGCGCTGACCGATGGCCGCAAGGTCCGGTCAGAGGTGTTGCTGTTCGCCGCCGGCCGGTCGGGGAGTGTCGAGGCGCTGAACCTGCCCGCCATCGGGGTCGAACCGGACAAGCGCGGGCGGATCAAGGTGGACCCGAAGACGTTCCAGACCTCGGCCCCGAACATCTATGCCGCGGGCGACATCATCGGCTTCCCGTCGCTCGCCTCGACCTCGATGGAACAGGGCCGCGTCGCCGCGTGCCACGCCTTCGACGTCGCACCGCCTCCGGCGCCCGCGACCTTTCCCTATGGCATCTACGCCGTCCCCGAGATTTCCACCGTCGGCCAGTCCGAGGACGAGGTGCGCGCGTCCGGCGTGCCCTACGAATGCGGCATCGCCCGCTTCCGCGAAACGTCCCGCGGGCACATCATGGGGGTCGATACCGGGTTTCTGAAACTGATCTTCGCGCTCGACACCCGCCGCCTGCTGGGTGCGCATATCGTGGGTGAGGGCGCGACCGAGCTGATCCATATCGGTCAGGCGGTCATCAACCTTGGCGGCGGCGTCGATTTCTTCGTCGAGAACACGTTCAACTATCCGACCCTCGCAGAGGCCTACAAGGTCGCGGGGCTGGATGCGTGGAACCGCATGGGACAGCCCGAACCGGGACAGTAACCGGCCAAGGGGCCGGGCGCCATTCAAGGCACCCGGTCTGAGCACCTCAGGCGAACGCCACGTCGGCGGCGTCGAGGCCAAGGCGGGCCCGCACCGAGGCCGGCAGCAGGCGCGCGGAAGAGATGCGCGGCAGGTCGAGTTCGGCGATCGCCGATTCGTCGCCGTACAGCGCAAGGTATTCGCCGTAGTTGTCGAACGACCGGCGGGCGACGTGGTCGACGTAGCTTTCAGCCTCGGCACCCTCGGCCAGCAGGATCTCCTGACGCTCAAGCTCGACGTGGTAGAACGTGGTACGCTCTTCCATCTCGGCGACGGGGACGAAGTCGATGTCGGCCCCGTTCACCAGCGTCGAAGCGTTGCACAGCGCGCCGTCCAGCAGCATCGCGTGATCGGCGGTGACGGTCAGGTCGCGCGCGGGAACGTTCTCACCCAGCGAACCGGCACGGAACCGCACCGGGGTCAGGCGTTCGGCGGGAGCGAAGGTCTTGTGAATGGTCGTGTGGCCGACCCATTTCACCGCAACGTCGCGACCGTCCGCCGTGCGCACCATGTCGCCGGTCTTCAGGTCTTCGACGGCGCGCTCGCCGTCGGGCGTCGCGATCATTGTGCCGGCACCAAAGCATGTAACGTCGTAGGTGTAGGGGGACGTGGTGTCGACGGTCAACTCTTGGCCGGGCGTCAGGTCATCTCTGTCTGTGAACAGATAGTTGTTGCCGCTGTACTGGGCAACAACGCCGTAATTCGGGATCGTGCCCATCACCGTCCAGCCAGAGACGCCCACACCCGCGTCTTCCATGTTGTCGCCAACGGCAGTGACGTCATCATTGGTGCCGTCTTGCGTATCGGCAAACGTCATATTTATTGAGGCCGAGGAACTGCTAACCGTGAAGGTTCCGCCGCTCAGGGATCCAGTAACGTAGTAGGCTAAAGTCTGAGGCATTATCTCTGCTCCGTGTTATGCTCGCAAGATTCTTGCTAAACACGGCAAACACTTTAACAAGATAAATTCAATGAACTTCCCTGAGGTCATCGCCCAGATTGCTTCCAACACGCTTTTGCCGAGGAAAAATCTGGCAAAGCTGGACCGAAACTGCGCGACGAAATCGATCCGGACGCGCACGACGCCTTCCACACTCCAAATGATGAAATGACCGGGCGCCATTCAAGGCACCCGGTCTGAGCATCTCAGGCGAACGCGACCTGCGCGTCGTCCAGACCGATGCGCGAACGCACCGAGGTCGGCAGCAGGCGCGCGGAAGAGATGCGCGGCAGGTCGAGTTCGGCGATCGCCGGCTCGTCGCCGTACAGCGCAAGGTACTCGCCGTAGTTGTCGAACGACCGGCGGGCGACGTGGTCGACGTAGCTTTCAGCCTCGGCGCCATCGGCCAGCAGGATTTCCTGACGCTCAAGCTCGACGTGGTAGAACGTGGTACGCTCTTCCATCTCGGCGACGGGGACGAAGTCGATGTCGGCCCCGTTCACCAGCGTCGAAGCGTTGCACAGCGCGCCGTCCAGCAGCATCGCGTGATCGGCGGTCACGGTCAGGTCGCGCGCGGGGACGTTGTCACCCAGCGAACCGGCACGGAACCGCACCGGGGTCAGGCGTTCGGCGGGGGCGAAGGTCTTGTGAATGGTCGTGTGGCCAACCCATTTCACCGCAACGTCGCGGCCGTCCGCCGTGCGCACCATGTCGCCGGTCTTCAGGTCTTCGACGGCGCGCTCGCCTTCGGGCGTCGCGATCATTGTGCCGGCACCAAAGCAGGTCACGTCGTAGGTGTAGGGTGTAACAGTATCGACGGTGAAAGACTGCCCGTCGGTCAGGCTGTCATTTGCCGAGAAAAGATAGTCAGTGCCGGAAAGTTGCAGAACGACGCCTACATTCGGAATAGTGCCGACAACAATCCAAGTGTCGATACCGGACAGGTAGTCTTCAAGCGGGTCACCCACATCGGTAGAAAAATCTCCGGCACCGTCTTGGGTATCGCCGAAGTTATGGTTCTGGGTATTGAAAGTACCGGATAGGGTGTATGACGTACCGTCAAAGGTACCGGTATAGTAACCCGGGAAAAGTTGCGACATTTCTTCTGCTCCTTGTCGTGCAGGGAGCGAACTATTTCAGTGCTCCCCGCCATGCAAGGCGCGACCTAGCGTGGTTTGATCCATTGCAAACGGAATGCCGCAAAACGTGATCGGCGCGTCAGTCCGGCGCCAGCATGTAGCCCGCGCCGCGCACCGTCTGAAGGTATCGCGGCTGTTTCGGGTCTGCCTCCAGCTTGCGGCGCAGACGGGTGATCTGCACGTCCACAGCACGTTCCTGCGCCTGACCTCGGTCGCGGCCAAGGTCTTCGACCAGCTTGGCGCGGCTGACGGGTTCGCCCGGCTGGGTCGAGAAGATCTTCATCAACTGCGCCTCGGTCGCGGTCAGGCGGATCGCCTCTTCGCCGCGCCACATCTCGCCCCGGTCCACGTCATAGCGGATGTCGCCCAGCTTCAGGAACTTCGGCCCGTCGCCGTTCTCGGTCGGCGCCGCCGGAACACGGCGCAGGATCGCGTTGATCCGCAACAGCAGTTCCTTGGGCTCGAATGGCTTGGCGAGATAGTCATCCGCCCCCGCTTCCAGCCCCGCGATCCGGTCTTCGGTCTCGCCCTTGGCCGTCAGCAGCAGGATCGGAGTGGTGAGGGTCTCTCGCAACGCCCGGGTCAGGGACACGCCGTCCTCTCCGGGCATCATCACGTCCAGCACCAGCATGTCGAATTCCAGTCCGGCCAGCAGCCGCCGCGCCTGCGCGGCGTCGCGAGCGGCAGACACAAGGAAGCCGTGCCGGATCAGGAACTTTTGCAACAGGTTCCGTATCCGCTCGTCGTCATCGACGATCAGCAGGTGCGCGTCGGGCGCCGTCATGCGCCAGAATCCTTCAGCCGGTTGAAGTGTCGCCGCATATCGGGATCCATCATCGCCTCCAGCACCGTGCGGAAACCTGCGACCGCTTCCGGCCCCGCGTGCCGGAAAGCGTCGCGCATCCGCGCCCTCTGCGCCGTCGACAGTTCCGCCTCCAGCGCCTCGCCCTTCTCGGTGAGGTACAGGTGCCGCTCGCGCTTGTCACGTGCGCCGATCCTGCTTTCGACAAGCCCGTCCTCGATCAGCGTCCGAAGCACCCGGTTCAGAGACTGTTTCGTGACCCCCAAAATATGCAGCAGGTTGTTCACCGTGGTTCCCGGCGCGCGGTTGATGAAGTGGATCGCGCGATGGTGCGCGCGCCCGTATTCCAGATCGTCCAGGATGCGGTCCGGGTCGGCGGTAAAGCCGCGATAGGCGAAATACATCGCCTCGATCCCTTTGCGAAGCTGTTCGTCCGTCAGGAAAAGGAGGCTTTCGCCCCCGGGCGCCGCCGCGCCACCGCCTTCTGCCATAGGTCCCGTCCGTCGTTCACAATCTGCTCTGTGACTGAGCATTTTATGTCAGCCTTGTTGACATTCCAAGAGCCGACTGGTACCGAATCGCAGATTTTGCGCAACTTTATGTCCGATGCGGACGTATCCAGCGCAATTTCCGAACCGACAGCGCAATGGAAGGATAGAACAATGGCTGGCGCTTACGACGACCGCGATGGCTTCATCTGGATGGACGGCAAGCTTGTGCCGTGGCGCGACGCGAACGTACACATTCTGACCCACGCGCTGCACTACGCCTCTTCCGTGTTCGAGGGCGAGCGCTGCTATAACGGCAAGATCTTCCTTGGCCGCAAGCACTCCGAGCGCCTGATCTTCTCCGGCAGCGAGCTGGACATGCAGATCCCCTACACGGTCGACCAGATCGAGGAAGCCAAGTACGCGGTGCTGAAGGCCAATGGCCTGACCGACGCCTACGTGCGCGCCGTCGCATGGCGTGGCGCGGGCGAGGACATGGGCGTGAGCTCGGCGAAGAACCCGGTCCGCATGGCGGTGGCCGCGTGGGAATGGGGCGCCTACTATGGCGACTCCAAGTTCAAGGGCGCGAAGCTGGACATTTCGAAGTGGAAGCGTCCCTCGGCCGAGACGATCCCGGTGCATGCGAAAGCGGCGGGTCTGTACATGATCTGCACCGCGTCCAAGCACGCGGCCGAAGCCAAGGGCTGCTCGGACGCGCTGTTCATGGACTACCGCAACTACGTGGCCGAGGCGACCGGCGCCAACATCTTCTTCGTGAAGGACGGCGAGGTCCACACGCCGCTGGCCGATTGCTTCCTGAACGGCCTGACCCGCCAGACGGTCATCGGCATGCTGAAGGATCGTCAGGTCAAGGTTCACGAACGGCATATCGAGCCTGGTGAGATGGAAAGCTTCCAGCAGTGCTGGCTGACCGGCACCGCCGCCGAGGTCACCCCGGTCGGCCAGATCGGCGACTACAACTTTGAAGTCGGCGAACTGACCAAGTCGATCGCGACGGATTACGAAAAGCTGGTCCGCGCCTAAAACATTGAAGTTTCTCCGAAAACAGGGCCCCGGCTGCGCGTGACGCCGCCGGGGCCTTGTCATTTTCAGGACATCCGTAAAACTCTTGCCGCGTGTCAAGAAAACACGCCGACCCCGCCAGATTGTCGCCCGATTGAGAACTTAGCGCTGTTCGGCAAAGGGTGATTTTCAGGGGTTCGACGCAATGTCGCCGACACAATTGTTTCTGGCATTTGCCGCCATGCTGGGTGCGGTCGTTTTTCTTTCCTTCACCGGCGAAACCGGTCTGTCCGCCGCCGACGACAGCGGCGTCGAGAACAGCAGCGGGTTTTCTTTGAGCCAGATTTTCGGCGGGCCGGTCGACCTGATGGGCGAAGCGCCTGACAAGGTCAGCGACCCCGAGAAACTGCGCCGCCCCGAATTCTACGGCTGGAAGGCCAAGCACCCCGGCGTCGCCGCCTATGGCGACCGGATCCTTCTGCTGCGGAACATCGTCACCGGCTATCCGCGCGAGGTGCAGTACCCGGCCAGCTACCGCGTCGCCAGCTTCGATCCCACCTGCACGCCGCGCCCGCTGGGCGACGGCGAGGCGCTTGCGAATGTCAGCGTCGGGCGCGCCGATCTGGAATCCGGCATGCTCGCCTTCAGCACCGCCACTCTGGTGAAGGCGAACCTCTACTGGCTGGAACAGAACTACAAGAAATCCGCCTACATCGACGACGAGGATATCATCGGCGACCACAAGGGCCTGCCCATCGTCAACGTGATCGTGACGGACACCAGCGCGCCGCAATACCTTGTTCTGCAGCACTGGCTGGGCAAGGTCTTGTGGAACGTCGTGCCGGCCCCCGGTGTCGAGATCGCGCATATCGCCGTCATCGGACCCGGCGCCGCACTCAGCCCGCCGCCGGGCGACTATGACGTCCAGTTCCTGTCGACCCGCGGCAGCGATTGCGTACCGGTCGTCGCGCGCAATCCGCGCCAGACGTGGGACATGTTCCTGCGCATGGATGGCGTCGACAAATCCGAGTACGAGCAGAAGGCCCGCACCGCGTTCACGACCTATGACTTCTGGTTCCGCCAGTACTTCAAGCGCAGCGCCGAGTTCGACGTCGTAGGCTTCGACACGACCCAGCACGCGCTGGTCGGCCCCGTGCCCGAAACACCGATCCCCTATCGCCCCCTGACCGGCGCCGACGTGCTGGTGACCGAGTTCGACTATATTTTCGTGGCCCCGCCAGACGTCCGGGACCCGTTCCTGATGCAGGCGCAACTGGACATGCTGACCGTGGCCGCCGGTGGCGATCTTGGCCTGCTGACGCCGGAACCGATGCTGCGCGAGACCGAGGAGGCTGTGCAATGAAGAACCGCCTGATCGTTTCGCTTGTGGTGTCGGTGATCGTCGGCATCCCGATGCTGCTGATCAACCTCTATGCCCTTGGTTCGTGGGAGAAGTTCTCGCGCATCATGGAACCCTTCTCGGACGGAAACCCGGCCGCCGCCGGACCGCCGGGCCCGCTGGGGGACGTCGGGCTGTCTTTCTACGACATGGTGGAAGGCCACAAGGAAGCGCGCGAGATCGACATGATCTTCGACGCCGACACGCCGACGAAGCACCGCCGCGTGACCTGGTCCCTCTATGTCACCATCGACGATGTGCTGGTCGATTTCGAACCGCGCCCCGAGCCGGAACTCGAGCCGCTTTACATCCTCGCCCGCGCGCCGCGGCTTGCCATGCGGGCCTGCGCCGAAATGCTCGAGGATATGGCCAAGGGCTGTGGCTTCGCCGGGGCAGAGATCGACCCGAAGGACGACGGGATCTACCGGCTTGATATGAAGATCGGTTTCCTGCCGTCCGACCCGGTGGGCGACCTGACCAACGCCGAGGGCGCGACGCTGGAACGCGAATATGCCACGTCGTCCGGCGTGGCCTCGCTTGACCTCACCAGCGTCGCCGAAACCAGTCGTGCCGACGTTCGCCGGAAACTGCGCCGACTGGCGCGCGAGTACTGCAACGAGCTGCGCGACCGCACCGGAACCTGCGTCATCACCAGCCTGTCGATCACCGAACGCCGGAACACCAACGCTGCCTTCACCTACAGGGTCGACCTGCGTGCAAGCTTCGCATGGCTGAAGAAGGATCCGACGCTGTCGTCTGGCATGACCGCCTCGCTAGAGACCGAGTCCGCCGCCAACGGTGTGACCGGGTTCTTCAAGTCGATGGCGTCGAATTTCTCGGGCAACGGCGCCGCGGCGGCGGCGGAAGATCCCAAGCCCGACGCCCCGGTGATCCGCAATGGCGGCGGCGCCTTCAAGGACGCCAGTGGCAACAACAGGTTCCAGAAGGTCGGAGAGTAGGACCGAGTCTCAGCGGTCCTTCATCATGCTGCGCAGTTTGCCCTCGGATGCGCTTCCGCGTCCAAGTTGCCGTTCGCGGAACACGATGGCGACACCCGCCGCGATGACCAGCACGGCCCCGCCCAGCATCCCAAGCGTCGGCAGTTCGTCGAAAATGAAATAACCGATGATCAGCGCCCAGATCATCGAAAGATAGGTAAACGGCGCCAGCGTCCCCGCGTCGGCAAAGCGATAGCTGGACGTCAGCAGGATCTGTCCGGCCCCGCCCACCAGCCCGGCGCCGATCAGCCAGACCCATTCCATGCCCACGGGCATTATCCAGCCGAAGGGGATCGTGGTCAGCGCGAACAGGCTGGCCGTGCCCGAGAACCAGAACACGATGGCTTCCGTCCGCTCGGTGCCCGCCATCGCCTTGATGAAGATCTGCGCGAAGGCGGCCAGCGTCGCCGAGGCCAGCGTGACCAGCGCGCCCAGACGCACCGCGCTGTCGCTCTCGAAGGTCAGCTGCGGCCACATGATGATGCTGACGCCCACCAGACCGACCGCGACTGCGGTGATACGGAACAGGCGCACACGTTCGCCAAGGAAGATCGCGGCGAAAATGACGATCAGGATCGGCGTGACGAAGCGGATCGCGGTGGCTTCGGGCAGCGGGATGTACTTGAGCCCCAGAAAGCCAAGGCCCATCGCCATCGACCCCGCGATGCCCCGCACAAGGTGCCCGGTGATCGAGTTGACCCGCAGCCCCGAAGGCAATTCGCCCTTCAGAAACAGCCACAGTGCAATGACGGGAAGCGCGCAAAAGGCGCGGAAAAAGACGGTCTCACCCGTCGGGATGCGGTCGGCCGCCTTCACGAACGCGGCCATCACGGCAAAACACGAGATTGCCGAGACCATCAGTAGGATGCCGCGCAGAGGGTGCATAGGGACCGAAAAATGCCAAGTCCCGGTCTAGCTAGCAGACGCCCTCCGGAATGCCCATAGCGTCCCGCCCGGTCGCGCTCCGGGCGGTCGGCAGCAGGGCGTCAGGCGAGGTAGCCGCGGTCGATCCGCAGGAACTGCTTCACGATCGACGCGTCGGTGCGTCCCTTGCGACCCCGGCGCGTCAGCAGCCGGATGTTCGGATGCGACGCCTCGCCGGCGCGGATGCGGTCCAGCCTGGTGAATGCCTTCATCCGGCCGGGTGTCTGAACCCGTTCGTGGTCAAGTTGTTTCCTGGACATGCGAGTCTCCTCCTTTTCGCCTTGCCCATGATGTAAGGTCTCATGACCTTAGGAAAACCACCCCCCGCGGCGCAAACTCAAACTTTGTGCAAACGCCCAATCGCCCAGCGGGCGGCATCGCGGACAGTCTCGTCCGGGTCTTCAACCAGTGCCCGCGCCGACGGGATTAGCCGGGTAAGGCCGGAATTCCCGATCGCATACAGCACGTTGCGGATGAAACGGTCGCGCCCGATCCGCTTGATCGGCGAACCGGAAAACCGCTTGCGAAAGCCCGCGTCATCCAGTTTGGCCAGTTCGGCAAGGTCGGGCGCGACAAGATCGTCCCGCGCCGCCAGCTTCGCGTCCCGCCCTGTCCGCGCGAACTTGTTCCACGGACAGACCGCAAGGCAGTCGTCGCAGCCATAAATCCGGTTACCCATCCGTTCGCGCAGATCCTCGGGCACCGGGCCCTTGTACTCGATCGTCAGGTAGGAAATGCAGCGCCGCGCATCCAGCCGGAACGGCGCCGGAAAGGCGTCGGTCGGACAGATGTCGAGACAGGCGGTACAGCTGCCGCACTTCTCTTCCTCGGGCGCGTCGGGGGGTAACTCGGCGGTTGTGAAGATCGCGCCAAGGAAGAACCAGTTGCCAAGATCGCGCGCCAGCAGGTTGGTGTGCTTGCCCTGCCAGCCCAGCCCGGCCGCCTGCCCCAGCGGCTTTTCCATGACCGGCGCGGTGTCGACGAAGACCTTGATCTCGGGCGCACCGCCGCCGGCCTCGATCAGCCAGCGCCCCAGCCGTTTCAGCCGCTTCTTGACCACGTCATGATAGTCGCGCCCCTGCGCATAGACCGACACCGCGCCCCGGTCCGGGTGCTGCAACACGTCAAGCGGATCGGTCTCGGGGGTGTAGGGCTCTGCCAGCATCACGATGGACCGCGCCTTGGGCCAAAGCGCCGCCGGATCGCCACGCCAGTTCATGCGCTCGGCCATCCACGCCATCTGCCCGTGGTACCCGGCATCGACGAAATCCGCCAGTCGCGCCGCAATCCCGGGCACCGCGTCCGGCGTCGTGATCCGGCACTTCGCGAAGCCCTCGGACCGCGCCTGCACCAACAGCCGCGCTTTCAGATCGGGGGACACGCCTGCGCTTCTTCTCTTTCCAAATACCTCGGGGGAGTCGCCCAGGGGGCGACGGGGGCAGAGCCCCCTTCCGCCGACCCTATCAGAAATCCAGGTCGGCGTAATGCTGCGGCGGCGGGAAGCCCGGCACCTGGTCGGCAAGGATCGAACGGAAGGCGGGGCGCGACTTGATCTTCGCGTACCAGTCCTTGACGCTTGCGTTCCGATTCCAGTCGACATCGCTGATGTAGTCCAGCGACGACAGGTGCGCGGCGGCGGCGAAATCGGCCAGCGTCATCGAGTCGCCCGCCAGCCAGCGCCGCTGATCCAGCAGCCACCCCATGTAGTCGAGGTGATACTTGATCTTCTGGGCGCCCATCTTGACGTTCTTCGATTCCGGATAGCCCAGCCCCATCAGCTTCTTGTTCACCCGCTCGTACAGCAGCTTCGAGGTGACCTCGTTGTGGAACTTGTCGTCGAACCACATCACCAGCCGCCGCACTTCGTGGCGCTGACGCGGGTCACGCGGCATCAGCGGGGGTTCCGGGTTGGTTTCCTCGATGTACTCGCAGATCGGCCCGCTTTCGGCGAGCGTCAGGCTGCCCATTTTCAGCACCGGCACCTTGCCGGCGGGGTTGCGGCGCAAAAAGTCCGCTTCCTGTTCCCAGTATCGCTCTTCGACCAGCTCGACCTCGATCTTCTTCTCGGCGAGCGACAGCCGCACCTTGCGGCAGAACGGCGACAGGGGCACGTGAAACAGGCGGTTCATTGGAGTATCGGTCCGGGTCAAGGCACCGGCATGAATGCCGCGTTAACGGCGTGAATTCAACTCTCGAAACAATCGTCCCGCCCATCTGCGCGGATGGTCGCGGCCCCAGAGCGGATCGCAGAGGCCCTGCGCTGGACGAAAGCCGAGGGGTTAGAGGCGGATCTTTCCTTCGGATTGGGCAGGATCGCGGCCAGCAGCGCGGCTTGCTGGTCGGACAGATTCAGTGCCGAAACACCGAAATAGTGACGCGCGGCGGCCTCGACCCCGAACACCCCGGCATCGAACTCGACGACATTCAGGTAGATCTCCAGCAGGCGGCGCTTGGACCAGATGGCCTCGACCGCCGGGGTGATGCCTGCCTCCAGCGCCTTTCGCAGCCACGACCGCCCGTGCCATAGGAACACGTTCTTCACGACCTGCTGGCTGATCGTCGACGCCCCGCGATTGCTGCCTTCCTCGATGGCGGCGCGGATCGCGTTCATGTCGAAGCCCCAGTGCAGGCAATAGTTGGCGTCTTCCGCCGCCACCACCGACCGGGCCATCGCTGGCGCGATCTGGTCCATGTCGACCCATTCACGCTCGACCCCGCCAAGGCGGCGGCCCTCGCCGACGATGTAGGGCGTCGTCGGCGGATTGACGAAGGCATACAGCGCGATGACCACGACCAGCAGCATGACGATGCCCCCGAGTATGACGACGGCCCGGCGCAGAACCCAACGGCCCGGCCGGATTGGCTTCTTCTTCTTTTTCGCCGCCGGTTTGCGCTTTGCCATGACAGTCCAAAAGCACGGGGCGCGGGACCGGTCAAGCGGGCGCGAGGATGACGTGGCCGGCCTGTGACAGACCCGTCCCGAGCCCCCGCAAACGAAAGAACCCGCCGCGATTGCGCGCGGCGGGTTCCTGTTTTGGAATGGGCAAGGCTTACTCGGCGGGGACGCGCACGTCCTCGATGCCCAGCGGGTGCTTCAGCTTGTTCAGCATCTCCCGCGGCACGACCTGCACGAAATGCTCGCGCGAGGCTTCCCAGTGCTGAAGGATCTCCTGCGCCTTCTGACTCATCGTCTCGGCGGCGTGCCGTCCGATCAGGTTCAGCAGCTGCTCTTCCCAGTACTCGCCTTCGACAGCGCAGGTCACGAGAGTCTCCATGTTCATGAAGTTCTTCGCGACGCCTTCCGGGTCGTACAGATAGGCCATTCCGCCGGTCATCCCGGCACCGAAGTTCGCGCCGATGGATCCGAGGATCACGGCGACGCCGCCGGTCATGTACTCGCACCCGTTCGAACCACAGCCCTCGATCACGACCTGCGCGCCCGAGTTCCGCACCGCAAAGCGCTCGCCCGCGCGGCCTGCCGCGAACAGGTAGCCGTCGGTCGCGCCGTACAGCACGGTGTTGCCGATGATCGTGTTGTCGGACGCGATCAGCGGGCTTGCCATGGTCGGGCGCACCACGATGGTGCCGCCGGACAGGCCCTTGCCGACATAGTCGTTGGCGTCGCCCGCGACTTCCAGCTTCAGGCCCGGCGCCGCGAAGGCGCCCAGCGACTGACCGGCGGACCCCGCCAGCTTCACCGTCAGGTGATCCGACTGCAGGTCGTTGCGCATGCCGAACCGCTTCACGATGTGGCTGGACGTGCGGGTGCCGATGGTGCGGTGGGTGTTCCGCACCGCGTAGGACAACTGCATCTTCTCGCCTTCTTCGAGGAAACGCGCGGCGTCCGCGACGATCTCGGCATCCAGCGTGTCCGGCACCGCGTTGCGCGGGCGGGTCCGGTCGTACTTGATGTCCTCGGCCCCATCCACCGTGATAAGCAGCGGATTGAGGTCCAGATCGTCCAGATGCGCGGCACCGCGGCTGACCTGGCTTAGCAGGTCGGCACGGCCGATCACTTCTTCCAGCGACCGGGCACCGATCTTGGCAAGGATCTCGCGAACCTCCTGCGCGTAGAAGGTGATGAGGTTCACCACCTTGTCCGCGTTGCCGGTGAACTTGTCGCGCAGCGCCGGGTCCTGGGTGCAGACGCCCACCGGGCAGGTGTTCGACTGGCACTGGCGGACCATGATGCAGCCCATCGCGATCAGCGCGGCGGTACCGATACCGTATTCCTCGGCGCCCAGCATCGCGGCCATGACGATGTCACGGCCGGTCCGCAGACCGCCGTCGGTCCGCAGGGTGACGCGGCCGCGCAGGTTGTTCATCGACAGCACCTGGTGCGCCTCGGTCAGGCCCATCTCCCACGGAAGACCCGCGTATTTGATGGACGTGGCCGGCGATGCGCCGGTGCCGCCGTTGTGGCCCGAGATCAGGATGACGTCGGCCTTCGCCTTCGCCACGCCCGCCGCGATGGTGCCGACGCCCGAAGACGCCACCAGCTTCACCGTGACTTTGGCCCGCGGGTTGATCTGCTTGAGGTCGTAGATCAGCTGCGCGAGGTCTTCGATCGAGTAGATGTCGTGGTGCGGCGGCGGCGAGATCAGCGTCACGCCGGGCGTCGAGTGACGCAGGCGCGCGATCAGCTCGGTCACCTTCATGCCGGGCAGCTGGCCGCCCTCGCCGGGCTTGGCGCCCTGCGCGACCTTGATTTCAAGCTCTTCGCACTGGTTCAGGTACTCGGCGGTGACGCCGAAGCGGCCCGAGGCGACCTGCTTGATCTTGGCCGACGGGTTGTCACCGTTGGGTTCCGGCACGAAATGCGCCGGATCCTCGCCGCCCTCGCCAGAGTCGGACTTGGCGCCGATCCGGTTCATCGCGACGTTCAGCGTCTTGTGCGCCTCGGGCGACAGCGCACCCAGCGACATGCCCGGGGTCACGAACCGCTTGCGGATCGAGGTGATGCTTTCCACCTCTTCCAGCGGGATCGCCTTGCCCAGCGGCTTGATGTCCAGCAGGTCGCGCAGATGGATCGGCGGCATCGCCTTCATCTTGGTCGAGTACTGCTTCCACAACTCGTAGGACGCGCGGTTGCACGCGGCTTGCAGCATGTGCATCGCCTGCGCTTCCCACGCGTGGGTCTCGCCCGACTTCCGGGCCTTGTAGAACCCGCCGATCGGCAGCACGTCGCGGCCACCCATCCAACCGGCCTTGTGCACCTCGATCAGCTTCTTCTGGATGCCCGAGACACCGATGCCCGAGATGCGGCTGTGCATGCCGGGGAAGAACTCGGCCACCATCGCACGGGACAGGCCCACGGCCTCGAAGTTGAGACCGCCGCGATAGGACGAGATCACCGAGATGCCCATCTTGGACATGATCTTCAGCAGGCCGGCATCGACGGCGGCGCGATAGTTCATCATTGCCTCGGTCAGAGACATGTCGAACAGGCCCCGCTCGATGCGGTCGGCGATGCTGTCCTCGGCGAGATAGGCGTTCACCACGGTGGCGCCGCAGCCGATGAGCACGGCGAAGTAATGCGGGTCGACGCATTCCGCCGAGCGCACGTTCAGCGAGCAGAAGGTCCGCAGGCCCTTGCGGGTCAGCCAGGAATGCACCGCGCTGGTCGCAAGGATCATCGGCATCGCGACCTTGTCCTCGTTCTGATGCATGTCGCTCAGCACAAGGTGACCGGCGCCAGAGCGCACGGCGTCTTCGGCCTCGGCGCGGATGCGCGTCAGCTCGGCACGCAGCACGCCCTCGTCACCGTCCTTCGGGAAGGTACAGTCGATCTCGACCATCGGCGCGTTGAAGTTCTTCACCAGAATGTCGAACTGCGCGTTGGCGACGAAGGGGCTGTCCAGAACGATGATCTCGGTCTGGCTGCTGTCCTCGTCCAGCACGTTCTTCAGGTTTCCGAACCGCGTCTTCAGCGACATCACGCGATATTCGCGCAGGCTGTCGATCGGCGGGTTGGTCACCTGGCTGAAGTTCTGGCGGAAGAAGTGCGACAGCGGCCGGTACTTCTCGGACAGGACGGCGGACGGCGTGTCGTCGCCCATCGACGCGACAAGCTCTTTCCCGTCTTCCACCATGGGCGACAGGATCGTTTCCATCTCTTCAAGGCTGAAGCCCGCCGCGATCTGGCGCTTGCGCAGCTCGCCGCCGGTGTACAGCGGCACCTCGTTCGCCTGCGACAGCTCTGCGTCCAGTTCGTTGATCTTGCCGACCCAGTCGCCGAACGGCTGGCTGTTGGCCAGACGGTCCTTGATCTCGGAATCGTGGAACAGCTTGCCTTCCTGCATGTCGACGGCCAGCAGCTGACCCGGGCCAAGCGCGCCCTTCTCGATCACGGTGCTTTCGTCGACCGGCACCATGCCGGCCTCGGAGCCCGCGATGACAAGGTTGTCACCGGTCACGACATAGCGCATCGGGCGCAGGCCGTTCCGGTCGAGACCGGCGCAGACCCAGCGGCCATCGGTCATCGCCAGAGCGGCGGGGCCGTCCCACGGCTCCATGACCGAGTTGCAATAGCTGTACATGTCGCGCCACGACTGCGGCAGCTCGATCGCCTGCTGCGACCAGCTTTCCGGGACCAGCATGGTCTTCGCCATCGGCGCGGACCGACCGGCGCGCACCAACACCTCGAACACCGAGTCAAGCGCCGCCGAGTCCGACGATCCCTGCGGGATGATCGGTTTGATGTCCTCGGCCATGTCTCCGAACGTGCCCGAGGCCATGCGGATCTCGTGGCTCTTCATCCAGTTGGTGTTGCCCTTGATCGTGTTGATCTCGCCGTTGTGCGCAAGCATGCGGAACGGCTGGGCCAGCCACCATTGCGGGAAGGTGTTGGTCGAATAGCGCTGGTGATAGATCGCGAAGGCGCTCTCGAACCGCTCGTCCTTCAGGTCCGGGTAGAACTCGGCAACCTGCTCGGCCAGCATCATGCCCTTGTAGATGATCGACCGGCAGGACAGCGACGCGATGTACAGCTGGCCGACGCCGGCGGCGGCCGATGCCTTCTCGATCCGGCGGCGGATGACGTACAGCTCGCGCTCGAAGGTCTCTTCGTCGACGCCTTTCGAGTTCGAGATCAGGATCTGCTCGATCTCGGGACGGGTCGCGTTCGCCTTCTCGCCCAGCACCTCGACGTTCACCGGAACGTGGCGCCAGCCGTAGATGTAATAGCCCATCCGCAGGACTTCGGTCTCGACGATCGTGCGGCAGGTCTCCTGCGCGCCGAAATCGGTGCGGGGAAGGAACACCTGACCGATGGCGATCAGGCGATCTTCCTTCGGCTTGTGGCCGGTGCGCTCGATCTGCTCGAAGAAGAACGCAGGCGGGATCTGGACGTGAATGCCCGCACCGTCGCCGGTCTTGCCGTCGGCATCGACCGCGCCGCGGTGCCAGATCGCCTTCAGCGCATCAATGCCCGCCTCGACGACCTTGCGGCTTTTCTTGCCGTCGATCGACACCACGAGTCCGACGCCGCAGGACGACTTCTCGTCATCGTCGCGGTACAGGCTGTTCTCGGCCATCCACGCCCGACGCGCTTCTTCACGCGCCGCCCAGGCTTCATCATAGGTCGTCATCTGGCGTCCTCCTTACTGGCTGCCACCGCCGGGCCCACCCGGCAGGGTCGCTCCGCCCGCGGCGCCCCGCGAACGGCTGTAGATCCATAGTCCGGCCCGGACATCGGCAGGTTCGTTCATCCTGCCCGATTCTCCGGTTCCGTGTTCAGTGCGCCGAACCGCTCGATGCAGTCCTGGCGTGTCATCAGTGTCCGGTCGCTGCCTTCGAAGGCATAACTGTCCGGTTTGTGGTCGATGAATATCTCGTTCACCAACCGAAAGCCGTTCGAGTCGTCGAACAGGCCAAGCGGCATTTCCGTGTTCACCTGATCGTCCGCCGTCATCCGGTAGAACAGGTTCGACCCGCATTCATTGCACCAGGCGCGTTCCGCCCAGCCGCTGGTCTGCGCGCGCCGGATATGCCCGGCACCCGACCATTCGATATTCGCCGTCGGCACCGTCACCGCAACAAAGGCCGAGCCGGTCCAGCGGCGGCACATCTCGCAGTGGCAGATCCCGGCATTGACCTGGACCTCGCGCGCGACGAAGCGAACCGCTCCGCACAGACACCCGCCAGCGCGCGTTCTCACGCCGCGCCCTCGATCGGGGGCACGACCATCGGCGCGCCGCCGGTCACCACCAGCCCGGGATGCGCCGCCTGGTAGGCCGCGCGCCGCTGCACCAGCAGCGACCGCCCCAGAAAGCTTTTCTCCAGCGCCAGCCGCACCGCGCGCGACTTCTGCCCGATCGCCTGCGCGACCACGTTGCCCAGCATCCGCCGCTTCGCCAGAACCCGAACGAGGTTGTGCGCCTGTCCGGCGAGGATGAAATGCTCGAACCCCTCGCGCCGCCACGGAAACCGCAGCCAGTGCCACGCCTCCCACGGGTTATCGCCGTGGAAGATGAAATACCGCGTGCCTTCGGCCTTCAGGTCTCCCACATCGCGGAACCGCGCGTCGGGACCGATCTGCGCATCCGGCCAGCGGCCTTCGTCCGGAACCAGTTCCGGATCCAGCGAGAACTGCGGCGCGAACGCGATGACGGTGTTCACCGGCATCAGCTGCGCCAGAACCATGGCCGCGAAACCGCCCATCGAATGGCCCAGCGTCACGATCTCCTCGATGCCGTTGGCATCGCGGTATTCCGTGATCAGCCGCACCATCTCGTCCGCGACGCCGGGGCCGTTCATCCAGCTTCGGCTTTCGTCCTGCACGAACATCGCGTGGTTCTCGCCGGACGAGACCGCCTGACCGTAGAACGCCGGATCGAAACCGCCTTGGGCGCTGCCCGCCAGCACTACCACCAGACGCCGGTTCCGGCCGGGGACGACATACGCGCGCACCGGTTCGGCCGCCTCGACGGGCAGCGGATCTGAAAGGATCAGTCCCGGTTCCACGCTCATGTCACCCTCCGGCCCTGGCCGGTTACTCCGCCGCGACCTGCGCCGGGGCGTTCAGGTAGTCGAGGATCGACTCCGCCGCCTCGCGCCCGTCACGGATCGCCCAGACCACAAGGGACGCGCCCCGCACGATGTCGCCGACGGCATAGACGCCATCGAGGTTCGTCGCATGGGTTCGGAAGTCGGCCTTCACCGTACCCCAGCGGGTCACCTCCAGACCGTCGACGCCCCAAAGCTTCGGCAGATCCTCGGGCTCGAAGCCCAGCGCCATGACGACAAGATCCGCCTCTTCCAGATAGTCGGCGCCCTCGATCACCTCGGGGCTGCGACGGCCCGACGCGTCCGGCGCGCCAAGACGCATCTTCTGGATCATCACGCCTTCGACGGTCTCGCCGCTGAAGCCCTTGGGCGCGGTCAGCCAGACGAACTCGACGCCCTCTTCCTCGGCGTTCGCCACCTCGCGCTGCGAGCCGGGCATGTTGGCCCGGTCACGGCGATAGAGACACTTCACGCTTTCGGCGCCCTGACGGATCGCGGTCCGCACGCAGTCCATCGCGGTATCGCCACCGCCGATCACGACAACGCGCTTGCCCGCGGCGTTCAGCTCGCCCGAGTCGTATTCTTCGACCTCGTCGCCGAAGCTGACCTTGTTCGAGCAGGTAAGATAGTCGATCGCCCGAACGATGCCCTGCGCGCCGACGCCCGGGGCCTGAAGCCCGCGGCTTTTGTACACGCCCGTCGCGATCAGAACGGCGTCATGCTTGCCGCGGATCGCCTCGAACGAGATGTCCTCGCCCACGTTGCAGTTCAGCACGAACTCGACGCCCGATTCTTCCAGCTGGGCGACGCGGGCCATGACCACGTCCTTCTCCAGCTTGAAACCGGGGATGCCGTAGGTCAGCAGACCGCCGGCGCGGTCGTAGCGGTCGTAGACCGTGACCTGCACGCCCTGACGGCGCAGCGCGTCCGCAGCGGCAAGCCCGCCCGGTCCGGCGCCGATGATGCCCACGGATTCGGGACGGTCCTCGGACGGCTTGATCGGCTTGACCCAGCCCATCTCCCAGGCGGTGTCGGTGATGTACTTCTCGATCGACCCGATGGTGACGGTGCCGTGGCCCGACTGCTCGATCACGCAGTTGCCTTCGCACAGACGGTCCTGCGGGCAGATACGGCCGCAGATCTCTGGGAAGGTGTTGGTGGCCTGCGAGACCTCGTAGGCCTCTTGCAGACGGCCTTCCGCCGTCAGCTTCAGCCAGTCGGGAATGTTGTTGTGCAACGGGCAGTGCGACTGGCAGTAGGGCACGCCGCATTGGCTGCACCGGCTCGACTGCTGCTGTGCCTTTTCGTGCGCGTATTCCGCGTAGATTTCCTGAAAGTCCTGACGGCGCAGATCGGGCGCACGCTTTTCCGGCATGTCCCGCTCGACCGACACGAACTTCAGCATCATCTGTTTCGCCATCTAGGCAGACCTCCACGAATGGGTGTTGGCGGTGCTATAAAAGAGGTTGAACCGGAAATAAAGTCAAAAGTACTGACCCTTTTTCGCTGCATCGCGGCTTTGGTGGTCGGTTTTGACCCGCCGGTCAGAATTTTTAGGTCAGTACGTTTTACCTTTAATGATCCTTTCAATTGGATGACAAGCGGTTAGCTTCGAGTCCACGAATCATGAACGTGTAATCCATGTCGCTTCTTCATCTCCTACTTGTTGCATTGATACAGGGCCTGACCGAGTTCCTTCCGGTTTCTTCCTCAGGGCACCTGATTCTCTTACCGAATCTTACCGGTCTTCAAGATCAGGGACAGGTCATAGATGTTGCCGTACATGTCGGAACACTGGGCGCTGTCGTGCTGTATTTCTGGCAAGACGTGAAGCTTGCGGTGGCCGGAATCCCGCACCTTCTGCGCGGGCGCATCGACTTTCCCGGCGCCGGTCTGGCCTTGTGCCTTGTCATCGCGACGATCCCGGTCGTCATCATTGGCCTGATCCTGAACTTGACCGGTCTGGACGACATGATGCGGTCCACCGCGGTGATCGGGTGGACCATGCTGATCTTCGGCCTCGTCCTGTACTGGGCCGACAAGTACAGCCCCGAGCGGCGGCCCGCAGAGTTCTGGAACATCCGCGACGCCATCATCATGGGGCTGTGGCAGGCCATCGCGCTGATTCCCGGCACCTCGCGCTCGGGCATCACCATCACCGCCGCGCGGCGGTTGGGCTACAACCGGCGCGGCGCGGCGAAGCTGGCGATGCTGATGTCGATCCCCACCATCCTCGCCTCAGGCGTGCTGCTTGGGGCCGAGGTCGCGGTTACCGCCGATGCGGCCGCCGCGCGCGACGGGGCCATCGCCGCCGTCTTCGCCTTCGGTGCAGCGCTGTTCGCGCTTTGGTTCATGATGAAGCTGCTGAAATCGGTCAGCTTCACGCCCTACGTGATTTACCGGGTCATCCTTGGCGTCATCCTGCTGGTCATCGCCTATAGCTAGGCGACGACCCCGGACCGACGTCAGACCTTCAGATTGCGCGCCGATTCCTTGATGGCCGCGTACTGGCCCGAGGGACGGTAGGCCCACAGATACTCGGGCAGCACGGCCTCCATCGAAGTGGGAGTGATGCCAAGATCGGCCAGCCCCTTCGCGTCGTCCGCGACGACGTTGTCGACCTTCAGCTGTTTCACCTGATCGCTGGTCAGCGGACCCTTCACCAGTCCGCCGGTGATGGTGCTGACGATGCCGGACACGCTTGCGATCAGCCCCGCCACCCAGAACGGCAGGTTCAGCACAAGGCGGCGGCGGCGGATCACGCGCAGCATCTCGTGCATCAGCTCCGAAAAGCTGGCGACCTCGGGCCCGCCCAGTTCGTAGACGCCGGGCGCGGCCTGACCCAGCACGCCCTTCACGGTGGCCTGCGCCACGTCGTCGACATAGACCGGCTGGAATTTCGTATCGCCGCCCGCCACGGGCAGCACGGGCCCCATGCGGGCCATCTTGCCGAAGCGGTTGAAGAAGTCGTCCTCGGGGCCGAACACCACCGAAGGACGCAGGATCACCGCCTGCGGCTGGTGGTCCAGCACCGCAGCCTCTCCGCCGGCTTTCGACTGGGCATATTCGCTTTCGCCCTCGGCATCCGCACCGATGGCCGAGATGTGGACCATGCGGCTGATGCCTTCGGCCTTGGCAAGGCGGGCGATGCGTTCAGCGCCCTCTGTCTGCACGGCCGAGAAGTTGTTCTTGCCCTTCGCGTCGAAGGTACCCACGCAGTTCACCACCGCGTCCGCCGAATGCAGCGCCGCGCGGACGCTCGCGTCATCGCGGATGTTGCACAGGATCGGCTCGACCTGCCCGACCACACCGTAGGGCCGGACGAATCCCGCAAGCTCGGGCCGGCGGCACGCGACGCGGACCCGCCACCCCTCCTTGGCCATCCGCCGCGCGATATAGCGCCCCACGAACCCAGATCCGCCAAAGATTGTCACGAGTTTCGACATGGCCAGCCTCCGCTTTAGCTGTGTTTTTCCTTAGCCTTGGCGCTCCGCCAGAACAACCCGCCATTGCGTCGCGTTTTATCTGTCGATCCCGTGTTGACACCCGTCCGCACCCTGTATAAATCCGCCTCTCACGACACCGGCCCAGGTGGCGGAATTGGTAGACGCGCTAGCTTCAGGTGCTAGTGTCCGTATGGACGTGGAGGTTCGAGTCCTCTCCTGGGCACCATTCCCTTGATTTTAAACGGTTTTCTTCGCCTCATGTAATGGCGAAAGGAAGCCCATGACACGTACATTTCCGCTCCCCGATTACGTCTTTCGGAGGGGAAAAGGCTACGCAGTCCGCTATAGCGTCCCAACCGAATATCAGGCTCTAATCGGCAAGAAGCAGATCGTTCGCGGTCTCGGTACGCAGGACTTGGCACAAGCCATCGTGAAGCGCGATCAGGTCCTCAAGGAAATCCAGAACGAGCTAAGAAACGGTCGAGTTCCCGAGACTGCACCCGCTGCCCCAAAGCCCAAGCAAGCAGGAGAGGGCAGCACCGTTCGCGACACGGCCCACCGCTGGCTCACGCAGTCCGATGGCATCAAAGCGTCCACCCGCGCGAGATACAGGCAGCACCTAGAGGCATTCGAGCGGTACAGCGGGAATACCCCTGTCGCGCAGATCGACCGCGCGATGGCCTTGGGGTTCATCCAGCATATCCAGCAGAGCCGCTCAGAGCGAACTGGCGAGCCTTTGTCGCAGCGCTCCATCCAATCCTACCAATCCTGTCTCGCCTCCTATTGGCGTGTTCTCGACCATTGGGGGATGGTGGACGCGGACATGCGCAATCCGTTCTCGTCGCTCCTTCGCCGGGTGGCAGGGCAGCGGAAGAAGGCAGACCCAAGGGCCAAGGAACTGCGTCCAGTGTCGCGCAAGGAAGCCGAAAGCCTCCTGAGGTACATCGCGGGGAATCACCGACTCAAATACCAGTCGGAAATGCTAGTGACCGTTCGCCTCCTTTGGGTCACCGGGTGCCGCCTCAATGAAATCTGTGGGCGCTCACTGTCCGACATTGATGATCGTGGCGACCACATCCGCATCACGATCCCCGAGGCCAAGACGGACGCGGGGAAGCGGGTGGTGATGATCGTGGGTAAGGATGACTGCGAACTTCTGCGGTCCGCTGTAGCGAAGGCGAAGATGTCTGAGCCGTCCTGCCCCGACAGTCGCTACCTACTGTTCCCTCGGGTTCAACTCGGCGGCTACGACAAGCGACCCAGCCACTACCTCGGCAAGGCGCTGGAAGCGGCGCGGAAGGCGCTGCCCGAACATCGCGGCGAATGGGACATGCACAGCTTCCGGCGAAACGCCGTGTCCGCGCTGGTCAACGCCGGGGTTTCCCGTGAGGCTCTGAACCTCGCTGTGGGGCACTCCAACCGGGACGATATCGGCTTGGACGTCTACGCCAAGCGAGCGGACCTGAGCGAGGTCATCAGGGCGACCTTCGACGCGCTCTTTGCGGAACTCGGGGGGAGCTTGAACCCCGACTGAGAACATATCTGTGGGGCGGCGAATTAGCCGCCTCCATCCTTTCCCACTTCCCTCCACCCCCAAACGGCCCCTAGTCTGTAGCACGCATAGCTCTTTGATATTTCAATGGGGAAGCGTAGCTAACAACATGGTCACCTTTAGATCAGTTCCTAAGATTGGCTCAGAAAGAATTTGCATCGCCATTTCAAAAAAGGCCTCATGGTCCAGCATCGCCAAATTAGCGCAGTTGCCAGCGATGCGGCTGACTGTCTTCATTCCGTTTATCGGAATCTACCTGCTATTCAGCCAGCAAACAGAACCCATATTCTCGTTCTCTCACTACTTCATTGATCAAATCAAAATTTCACCCGAAGAGAACTTCTCGAATTGGAGTCTATACTTCACTTACTTTGGCCTTTGCCTGCTTGGCTTAGCCTCCTTGGGCTTTGCCCTCTTGTGCCCTAGTGAGATCGCGGCCAATCCTGATCGAAATGCCTTTTCCTTCGTTGAGAATTCTTCAAACGGCCCAGTAAACTCAAAAACAAATTTTAGATTCATTTTAAATAGCTACACTCGAAATACTTATCTACTTCGTGAATTTGAGAATCCAGAGTATCCTTACAGCATCCGCACAGCGGTCACTGAATTAGTTGGAGAGATGCTATCCGATAGCGAGTTCGCCGGACCGAGAGACATACCGGGCGTGGAATCAAACGGCGCAGGCTACGAAGACCTTAATGACCTTATTGTAATGATTTCTGAGGATTACAAGGCTGCCTGGATATATACAAAACCATTTTATCTTCTGGCGCCAAAATATTCAGTCGATATATCATTTTTAAAATTTGATACCCTGAACCTAAACAGCCACCCAAAAAGAATATTCATTCTGACAATGTTTGCAGCAGGACTTTTTCTTCTCTCAGTGCCTACGGCTCGAGTTTTTTCTCTTCTTGCATACTCTCTGTTTTTTGGCGAACCTTAGGCGTTCAACTAGTTTCAGCTGGCTGTTTTCTAAGAAAGATTTGTGTGGGGGAATTCCTAGCGGCCACCCCGTTTACCCCCCATGCCCCCTCCTTCACCCACGGCACACAGACAGCCCACCCTCCTATCACAGCGAGGGCAATGCAAAGTCCGTTCGCCTCTCCGCTGGTAGCGCGAAGGGCACCCCCTCCACACCTGAAAACCGATGGTGCGTGTGGATGTACTCGCAGTTGACCTAGGGATTACAGAGGGTTGGCCGTGGGGATGTACGTGTGATGTACGTGTTCAGGGGATGGGTTCGCGCTCTGTTCCGATAAGGTCGTCATATAGAGCATCCGCCTTTCACGACATTCCGGTCGGTCGCGGAATTGATTGGTCATATAGAACTTACCGCGCCGCTCGCTCGCTGCCCTTCGATGCGACGGGTGATCACAGACGACAGCCAATGAGCCGCTAGGAGCGATGTGGCGGCCTCTGAGAGGGTCTAGGTCTTTTCCGATGGGGAACAGAGGGTTTGGCCTAGGTGCGCCGTGGGTGCCCTCTGAGTCGCTGTGTGGCGATTTGAATTAAATTGCCATATTGAGAATAAGCCATCTCTCGCGACTATTCGGTCAGCCGCGGTATTGATTGCGCATATAGAACAGACCACGCCACACACGGCCACCCAAGCTGAACCCAGAGTTCACCGTCTGCCGCGCTTGGGCGCTCTCAGTTTTTCCCTGACCGGCACCCGCACCACCAACACCTGCGACGACAGCACCACATCCGCTGATCCTCGCTCCGACGGCGATTCGTTCGCCTGAGTTCCGGCCCTTGGTCGGACCACGGGACCATGCGTCCCTATCATCCTTTGATTGACAATAACGATATGAAACAACAAGATTTTTTCTTCCCACCGAAGCACACAAATTCCCCTCATAAGCGTGTCGTGTTCTACGACCGCCCTATGGGAACCGGAAAGACGCAAAGACTTCTCCGAGGGTTCGACCCGAACACCAAATACCTCGTTGTCCACGAGTTCCTATCGCAGGTCGATGAAGTCCTTGAGAATGCCGCAGGGGTGCCTTTCGAGACGCCCAAGGAGGCTTACGGTCGAACCCGTGGGGGCCACCTGGAAACGCTGATCCGACAGGGCAAGAACGTGGTCACAACCCACGCCCTCTTCCCGCGTCTTGTCGATCTGGCAAGGGAGGGCTGGCTCGCGGAGTATGCAATCGTCATTGATGAGACGCTTGACCCCCTCAAAACGCCAAGCGGACCAAACAAGGGGACATGGCAGTCCCTCGTCAATGACGGCTGGGCCACTGTAGAGGACACCGGCAGGGTCGTTCCGACTTCAAAGTGGATAGATGACCCGAAAGACGTGGATGACAGCCTGACGCCCGAACTGCTGGCCGCCGCTTTGTCTGGCCGCCTTTACGTGACGCAGAAGCGCCACATGTTCATTCTTCCAATCCCCGTCGAACTCCTGACCTGCGGAAACTCCACCACGGTCATGACCTACATGGCCCAAGGGTCCACTCTTACGGGATACCTTGATCGACTTGGCGTGGACTACGTGGTCAACCGGGACATTCTTGAGGAAGCCAAGCTGCGAAACGAGATTCGACGCTGGGTGGAACTGAGGGACATTCCGGCCTTGAAGGGGATGCGGTGGTCCTACAGCAAGCAGATCAAAATGGCACCTTCCGCGACCCGCCGTGTCCAGAACGCCTTGAAGAACCTTCGCGGACGACAGCTACGTGGAACGGCCTTGGACAAGATCATGATCGGCTGCGCCAAGGATAACTGGATCGAGGAAGGCGGACATGGAGCGAAGAAGAAGCGACCGGGAAAGTTTGCCCGGAACTCGAAGATGTTCGAAGCAAACTGGGTGGCACCCGGTGTCCGTGGCGTGAACAAGTATCGCCACTGCAGCGTGGTCATATCGCTTTATGACTACCACCTTCACCCCGCCATCCTCGAATGGCTTGGCAAAGAAGCGGACAACGACTTCAAGGATCGCTACGCCGTTTCGGAACTGCTGCAGTTCATCTACCGCTCCCGCATCCGTTGCCGGTCTTCGATCGACTACCCCACCATCACCCTCTTCCTCCCTTCGGAGCGGATGAGAAACCTGTTCTTGGAGTGGGTGAACCAAGACGCGCTTCCCGGCGAAGAACTCACGTTAACCCGCTGACCGCTTGGGTTATCCGACAGGCTTGAGGCTCAGTTGGGGCCTCAAGTTTGCTATTTATACATATAAATCAATGTATTACAGAGATCATCCTTAATAGGAAAGAGAAGGAAGCGACGATGATGATTACCATCAAAAGCACCAACCCAAGGTTCACCTGAAGTGGACCTAGCGGCCCTATCAGGACCACTGATTACGTGGTTCCTCTCCCGCTCCGTCCGTCTGTTTCGGACGCTAAGCGACCACCTGTTTAGCCACAGGTTCCAACGTGAGACAGAACAAGAACGATCATGAATTACAAATACACCACGGCAGCGCTCTGCGCTTTCTTCGCTGATCATCCAGACGGCGACTACAACCCCAGATTTGTCCGCCACGAATTGGCAATCTCTACCTACGACTGGCGCTGCTATGCCCGTGACGCGCTATACCCCGAGGGGTCCCTAGCGAGGAAGGAACTGGCAAAGATCGGGGTCACCATCACCAGCAACGGACCTGATCGGTCCATGCCGAACGGGAGACACCTGCGGCTCTCGCGCTTCACCAAGGCCACCCAAGGCGAACCGACAGTCTGACCTTCCGCGTACCTTCGGGGGTCGAAGCGCTGCTTCCCGCGCCTATCGCTCACAACGGCGTATCGCCTATGCAGCCGTGAACCGTGACAAGCCCTGCGCCATCACGGGTTGCGACAATCCCCGACACAACCTCTCCACCTACTGCCTCAAGCACCGAAAGCGGCACCGCATCTACGGCCGCCCGACCGGCGACCTGCCGACCCAACGCGAACTCAGGGCCATCGAAGGCGCTATCCGCGATTGGCTTGAGCATGACCACCTCTCCACCGAGAGTGACCGCAAGGGCTTCAAGGCAGCGTGGGGATCGGCTCAGCAGACCATCCGCAACCAACCCTCCTTCGCGCTCCCCTTCTTCCGCTTAGAGGGGCACGAGGGGTTCACCAGACAGGCCAAGGGCTGGGTGATCCTCAGCCACTACTTCCACCGCCAAGGAAATTCCCTCTCGAACGCCATGCTTCGGCAGATGGCTTGCCGCTTGTGGGCTGAGTTTCACTGGCAGATGCCCGAGGGTAGACGTGGGTTTCGCCGTGAGCGGAACCACTTCGTGGATACCTGGGCAGGATACTTCGTCCTTCGGAACTCAGGGTTCTCCAAGACCAAGACCGAGGAACGAATCATTGGTTGGCAGAAACCGTGGTACGTCTCCGACGATCCGCGTCACAACCAACCGATACCTATCACCGAGACGACCGAGAAGACGGTTACGCTCTCGCACTACAAGGCGGGACCGATTGTCCGCGCCATAGGCAAGGAACTCAGAGAAGCCGTCGATAGAGCGATGGGTTCAAGCTGGGCTTCCGACCATCGCCTACTTTCCAGAACTGCGGAGGCGCCGGGCCTCCCGAACTGACCCCCAGCATTCACAGACAACAAGGAATTAGAAATGACCAAGGCTATTGACGCCAACGGCGATTACGTCGCCATGCCCCACGACAACCTAGCGCCCGACAATGAGATGGGCTTCACCGCTCGCGATTACGCGAACGAGAAAGCCGCCAAGGGGCACTTCACCAAACACACGAATTGGATCTCCGATTCGGAGATGCAATCCAATCCGAACGCCGTCATCCACAACGGCTCTCGCGTCTACAGCGACGGGACCTATCAACCGGGCGACCTGATCATGATCGACGGAATGGAAGTCGGTTGTGAAACGGCGGTCTCGCTGGGCCTCATTGCATCCGATGGTGAACCTCATTCCTCACCCCACGCGGATTTCATGGCCGACGCTGAGAATGCTCAAGAGGCCACCGATGGTCCGCTAGAAGGTGCCGACCTTCTTAGGGCGCAACTCGACATGGCATCGGGTGGAAACTCCGACGCGGTTCTCAACACCTTCGCCTCCGATATCGTAACTAACGGGACAATTAGTGACGATGGTATGCGGTATGCAGCCAAGGAACTTGGGATGGGTGAGAAGTCCGTTGAGGAACGATTCTCCGCCATGCAGCGCTTCGGCGGCGAGCGGTTGATGGAAGCGCTTGATGCGGGGGACGGTCTCGGCCTTGAGCGGGTGAACTTCCTTGTGGAACGTCACCAGAATGGACACCCCGACGAACAACGTTTGGTTCGCCAGATGTGGACCGCAGCGGCCTTGGGAAAGCTAAGCCAAGACGAACTGCAAGGCTACTTCACGCAGCTTCACAAGCCCTATGAGGGCCGCTCGTGAGCGAGGAAGACGACCGCCACAACGCAACCCGCGATGACTTGGAGCGCCTTAACGGCCTCCTTGTCCGCGCTCTGATCAAGAAGCTGGAAGCCGACGAAGCCACCGCAACGGATATCGGCAACGCGGTGAAGGTCATCATCTCCAACCGGGTGCAACCCGAGGAACCTAGGGGGACCATCAGTTACGCCAACGGTATTCCCGAGGCCGACCTAGAATGGCCGGTGAAGGTGTGACCGGCGGCAATCCCGTGAGGGCACTCATCGCCATCAACGACTTCCTCTCGCTTTATGGAAGCCGTCTCCAAGCGGAAGAGGTTGCTCGCCTCCGTAGGTTGTCGAAGATGGTGGTGGATGGTCAGATGCGCCCTGAGGACGCCGGGTCGATCCTGAGTGCGGCGAGGGCCAGAATAGAGTGATCGACGGCTGCGATAGCCACTTGTAGATCACTCGCTTCGCCCAAGCCGAACAGCGCCCATGAGGCAACCACCCTCGTCCGAAGCTTCACTTGCAGGAATGTGTTTTTTTGCTTCTATGAGCGTCACGACACATCGACAGTGATGGCGGACGAGGGGGCTGGATTGTGATCATAGCAGGTTCTTGGGCAAAAAATGGGTGATGAGAACCTCTTCCATACTGCCACAAAGGAGTATGAGCATGGCAAAATTGACCGAAACCTACTCGCCAAGGCCAAAGTCATTGCCGAGGGCGACGAGAGTCTCATTCGATACAAATATATATCGCTGCGTGTCGAACAAATTAAGGCAAATCGAAAACGGAAAGTGGCCAACGCCGCCTTGGATGCTGGCACAATAATTGCGCCAGCTTTCGGAAGTTTTTTTGCGTGGCTGTTAAAGATCGTCTTGATCGCAGCAACAGTCGTCCTCCTTGCTTTCATCGTAGTAGCACTCATTCAAGGCTACTAAGCAATTTGGCTTCATCCACTGAACTACGCAAAACACCTATTCCATCCTGTGCCTCATATCATCAGGTGCAGGCGCTCAATCTTTTGCGCCTTGGGCGCTGCATGAACATGTAAGGGTTGACCAGCGATTCGCCATTACAGTAATGGTGGGACTCGTAGCACCCGCTACAGCGAAGAAGACCGTGGGTTTAACCCATAGTGATCAGGCGGATAACTGGTAGCGAACTAGCTGCTAGCCTAGTGTTGACTGGACGATTACTTCGAGTCCTCTCCTGGGCACCATTCCCTAGACATCGGTATCACCCCTGTCGCAACAGGCGAATGGCGTCTGCCTGGCCGGTTGATCTGCCAACGGCGACGCTTCGTGGGAGACGCCCGTGCGGGCGAGTCTGGGCTGGATCGCCACCTTTTCCTGCCCGACCATCACGCCATCTGTGGAAAAGTAACGCCGTTTGAAAACGGGTGAATTTGCTTATCTGCGCCCGCCTTCCTTGCTAGAATTTGAGTATAGCTTGCTGCGATCTGGTACCGGAATAGGGGGGATGGAACCGTGCGGACAATACTCGCGACTTTGGTGTTTCTGCTTTACTCACAAACTTATGCACAGGCCACGACGATAGACTTTCGGGACTATCCGGTTTCATTTCCGCCGGTTACCCAGACCCAAGCCGGATTTGATGTGGACGTCCGTGCCCCGGTTTCAACTTCGGTGGGTGTCCACCTTGACCAACCGGATGTCGTCACGATTTCTCGAAACGGGCTGTTCAACCTGTCGCAAATCGTTGTTTACGGAATTGAAACATACTTTGGCATTTACGACGACAATAATCAGTTCGGCCATTATGTGGACAAAACCTTCCAGCGGATCGACTTTCCGAACGTGCACATTCTGGGCTACCGGAACGGGTCTTTGATCGCCGATCTGGCCTATGCCGCGGGTCTGGGGCCGAAGACGATCAACGTCGGGCTGGAAGGCGTCGACAAGGTCTCGATCATGACGAAGACGGCACAGGCGAATTTCTTCCCTGGTGCGACCTGCGTGATCTTCACCTTCAACAACGACTGCGAGCACTTCAACCTGACAAGCGTCGAGGTTCAGGCGGTGCCGCTGCCTGCGTCCTACGCGCTGCTTGGGGCTGGGTTGTTCCTGCTTGTGGGCCAGCGCCGCTTCAGGTCGCGTCGCGCCTGAAACGTAACGTCAGCTGTCGCGGTCGACCGGGCCGCGCAGCGCCTTGACCTCGCCGCGCTGCTTTTTCGCGTCGAGACGGCGGCGTTTCGAGCCCAGCGTCGGCCGCGTGGGGATGCGGCGGCGGGGGCGTTCCAGCGCCTTGCGGATCAGGTCCGCCAGACGCTCTTTGGCGATCTCGCGGTTGCGCGACTGGTGCCGCGTCTCGTCCACCTTCAGCACGAGGGCGCCGTCCGTAGTCCAGCGGCGCCCGGCGAGCCGTTTCAGCCGGGATTTCACAGCGTCGGGCAGGTTCGGCGAGCGCTGCGCCTCGAACCGCAGTTCGACCGCCGTCGCCACCTTGTTGACGTTCTGGCCCCCCGGACCGCTGGAGCGGACGAACTGTTCCGTCAGCTCCCAGTCCTCGATGGTGATGGAGTCGTTGATCCTCAGCATGATGGGCCAACTGATGCCGCAGATCGGAACGTCAAGCAACGCCCGCCTCGGGTTGCGGAACACGAAAAGGGCCGCCCTTGCGGCGGCCCCTCGAGTCCTTTGGAGATTAGTTCGGTTAGGACCTTCCGCGGCCCAATCGAAAGGAGGATTCCCCTGTGGGGCTGCCCTCAGACGGAATTCCCTCCGACTGTTCCGACACCTCTCTCCAACATCGCTCTAGACACTGGATCACCTCCTTTCACTGGGTTTCGATAGGGTCAGCGTTGCACAGATTTTGTGTATGTCAAAAACTTTTCCTCAAGCACTGGCGTTTTTCGCCAGCGCTTGGGGATGTGTGCCAAAACTGCCCGTAAATTGGTCGGAGCGTGAATCCGACCGTTCCAACCCTATGCCGGCTGGCGTCCCAGAAGGCTGGAGACCACCATGCGGAAGGGGATCAACGCGACCAGCGCCAGCGCCAGCTTCACACCCCAGTCGGCGACAGCCAGCGAGACCCACAGCGGCACCACCGGGCCGGCGCCCAGAAGCGGCACCGCCTCGTTCGCCCACGAGACGTCGTTGGCGGGTTCGATGAAGGACAGGCCGGTCGAGAACGCGATCGAGAAGAACAGCACGGTATCGACGGCCGAGCCGACCAGTGTGGACGCCAGCGGGGCGCGCCACCACTGGCCACCGCGCAGGCGGTCGAAGATCGCAACGTCCAGAAGCTGCGCCGTCAGGAAGGCGAACCCCGAGCCGATGGCGACGCGCAGCGTCACGGCGGGATAGGTATAGCCGTCGCCCTGCAGCATGATCTGGGTGCCGATCAGCGAGCAGACGACGCCGGTCAGGAAGCCCGCGAAGACGACCTTGCGCGCGGTCGCGACGCCATAGACGCGGTTCATCACGTCGGTGACGAGGAAGGCGAAGGGATAGGTGAAGGCACCCCAGGTCAGCCAGTCGCCCAGAAGGAACTGCACCAGGATGTTCGAGGCCACCACGACGATGGCCATGGCGATTACGCCGGGAAGAAGACGGGTCATGTATATGGTCCGTTTTGACAAGGTAGCGGAGACTTGGCCCCCGACCATCGGGGACGCGGGGCACTACCGCCGCGCGCGCGGCCCGTCAAGCCCGTCGGACAGGCGGTATTCCACGAATTCGGTAATCTGGAACGGGCGGAAATTGTCGTCCGAGATCATCGTCAGCCGGACGTAGCCGTCCGCATCGCGCCACACGGACAGCCCTTCCAGGTTGTCGTGCCGGCCCGTGGGCGTCTCAAGCTCCAACCGCTCGTCGGACAGGATGTCGCCGGACAGGGCGAAGCTTCGGACGCGGCTGCGGAAGCCGAAGATGCCGGTCAGGTAGCGTTCAAGGACATAAAGCCGGTCGTCGGGCCCGAAATCGGCGCCGACCATCAGGAACTCGCCCCGGCGCGGAATGCTGAACGGGATCGACCACGCGCCGTCTTTCCATCGGTAGACCGGGAAGGGGCGCGATTTGAGGCCGGACCGCTCTGGCATCGTGTACAGCGCGCCGTCCCCACCGATCGCCAACGCTTCAAGCGAGGAATTGATCTGCATTTCCGGAAAGTCCGGGTGCTGCGGCAGCGCCACGGGCGTTTCGGAAGGAAACCGATAGGCAAGCACCTCGTGCCGGTTCTCAAACGACACGAAGATCTGCCCGTCCTGCGCCAGCGCCAGCCCTTCGGCGTCGTTCATGTAGCGGCCGACCGGTTTGCCGTCGGTGTCGCGCAAGCGGAACACCGGCGCGGCCTCTACCCCCGTGATCAGGTCGTCTTCGCGCAGAAACCGGCCTTGTATCACCCCGCCGCGATCTGACACCGCGATGAAGGCGGCGCCGTCGTCATAGACCTCAAGCCCCGAAAAGCCGCCGAACCGGGCTTCGGGCATGGTCCATGTGTATTCGCCCATCAACTCGGCCGCGCGTGTCGGCCCGAACGTGCCGGGACCGCAGGCCGCGAGCGCAAACAGGGCTACTGCGACGCGATGACGGAGGCGCATTGAGCGGGCAGATCAGCCAGAACGGTTTCACGCTTCGGGATGGGCGGGGGCGCGTTGGGGTCGGGCGGCGGCGGGTTCTGGATGTTGCGCACCCACTGCTCCGCCTCTGCGCACCCGTCGCCAGCAGGCGGCGGCGCTTGATCGACGCAGCCATTCGCGCCCTTCGGGCAATTCAGGCGCACGTGGAAGTGATAGTGGTGGCCGTACCACGGACGGATCTTGCGCAGCCAGTCGCGGTCGCCCGTGGCGTCCTTGCACATCTGCACCTTCGCACCGGCAAAGACGAAGATCCGCGCAACCGCCGGATCACTGGCCGCCGCTTTCAGAACGGCCATGTGCTGCGGCGTCCAGCTGGAGTTTACCGCGACGCCCGCGTCGCGCTGCATCGAGATGGACGAGATGTTCTCGCGCTGCGTCACCGATAGCTCCAGCCGCTTGGGCGGCAGCATCCAGATATCGGCGTCCAGCCCGATCTGGTGGCTGGAATGCCCGGTCAGCATCGGCCCGCCGCGCGGTTGCGACAGGTCGCCGACATACAGCCCTGCCCAGCCCGGCTGTGTCGCGGCAAAGGCGGACAACCGTTTGATAAAGGCCACGGTCTCGGGCTGCGCCCAGTTGCGGTTCCGGCTAAGGCGCATTGCCTGCCAAGTCGGGCCGGTCTCGGGCAGTTGTACGCCGCCGGCCATGCACCCCTTGGCATAACTTCCATAGGGCGCCGGCGACTGGGCCGACGCGACCTTGGCCGCCCCGAAAACGCGCTTGGCGATGGAATTCGGATCAAGGTTGGCCGCCGCGAAGGTCAGCGCGGCGTCGGCGGAATTACCTTCGTTGCTGTCGACGCGGTCGCCGCAGGCGGCAAGCGACAGGATCAGGCCAGCGAGGGCGAGCTTTCGGACCATTCGGCGCGGTCTCCATCCGGTTTGACCCATGCTAACAGCACAAGCCCGGCCAGAAAAAGGCCGATAAGCGGGGTCACGCCAAGTTGCTGGCTTCCCGTCAGGTCGGTGACAATGGCGATCAGCGCGGGGGCGAGGAACGTAGTGGCCTTCCCGGCCAGCGCGAACAGGCCGAACGCCTCGGTCATGCGGGCGGGGTTGGCCTGCCGCACCATCATCGTGCGACTGGCGGATTGCAGCGCGCCGCCGGCAGCGCCGATCAGCGCGCCGCAGATGTAATAGGCGATATCGGGCAGCGCCGAACCCTCGGCCACGACGATGCCCAGAACCGACGTGCGCGAGATCGTGGCGATGGTCACGGCAACCAGCAGCAGGACCACGATGCAGACCCTGATCACCGGTTTCGGGCCGAACTTGCGGTCAGCCCGACCGCCGAACCACGCGAAGATCGCGCCGGTGATCGCGGCGACGATACCGAAGACCCCGATGTCGACCACCGACCAGCCCAGCACGCCCAGCGCATAGACACCGCCGAAGGTATACATCCCGTTCAGCGCGTCGCGGTACAGCATCGACGACCCGAGGTACGACGACAAAGAGGTGTTCCCCGGCAGCGCGCGGACGGTCTGCACGAGATCGCGCAGCCCTTCGCGCACCGATGCGCCGCGCACGACGGCGTCTTTGGGTTCGCGGACCCACAGGAAGAACGGGATCATGAAGACGATGAACCACAGCGCTGTGAACGGCCCGACAAAGCGGGTGCCTTCGCGCGCCACGGGATCAAGGCCCAGTACGGGCTGGATCCCGATCAGGGTCACGCCGGTCGCGTTCTCGGCGAACAGCAGAAGCATCAGCGCAAGCGCGACGACGCCGCCGACATAGCCCCACGCCCAGCCAGAGCCGGAGATCGCGCCGATCTGGTCGCGCGAGCCAAGGCTGGGCAGCATGGCGTTGGTGAAGATCGTGGCGAATTCGGTGCCGATCAGGCCGATCCCGAAGAACACCAGCAGCAGCGGGATGCTGAAGCTGACCGGGTCGGCCAGCCAAAGACCCGCCGCGCCGATCACGTACAGCGCCGAGAACAGCCAGACATAGGGCAGCCGGCGGCCACGGCTGTCGGCGATGGCGCCAAGCACCGGGGCCAAGACGGCGATGATGACGCCCGCGAAGGTCAGCCCGTAGCCCCACAGAGCCTGCGCCTCTGCCCGCGCGGCCTCGGGCGCCAGCCCGCTGTCCAGCAGGCGGCCGGCGGTGATTTCCGCGAAATAGGGACCGAAAATGAAAGTGAGAAGCAGCGTGTTGTACGGCTGGCTTGCCCAGTCGAACATCATCCAGCCCCAAATCCGCTTGCGCGCGCTGACGTCCGCCATGCCTGTCATCCCCGCTTTCACGGGCGATATGACAGCTTAACAGTGCAACGTGCAATAGGGCAGGACAGTGGAATTCAACCCACGCATCATGTCGCGGCGGGGCTGCTTCTTCTTGTCAGGCCCCGTCCGAGGCCATAACTAGCCTGCGTACCTGCACAGGGAGAGCGGCCTGCAATGACCTCGATCTTTCAAATCCTTCTTCTGATCCTCGACGTGGTCTGGTTCATCATGATCCTCCACATCATCATGTCGTGGCTTCTGAGTTTCGAGGTCCTGAACCGCCGACAGCCGATCGTTGACCAGATCTGGGTCGGGCTGAACCGTTTGCTGGAACCGATCTATGGGCCGATCCGCCGGATCATGCCGGACACGCGCCCGCTGGACCTGGCGCCGTTGGTGGCACTGATCGCGATATATGCCCTGCGGATCATCATCCGGAACAACATGTACGCCTTCTGACCCGGCTTCCGGGTTGTTAAGCCGATTTTCATCTGCGATGTTTCTGGTGAAACGAGCAGTTTGAAGAATAATCGGCACACACATGGACCGCGCGGCACAGCTTCTCGGCACCGTTTTCGGATTCGATGATTTCCGCCCCGGGCAGGCAGAAATCGTGCAGGCGGTCACCGAGGGCCGCAATGTTCTGGCGATCATGCCCACCGGCGGCGGCAAGTCGCTGTGCTATCAGCTTCCCGCCCTGTGCCGCGACGGCGTGACCGTCGTCATCTCTCCGCTTATCGCCCTGATGCGTGATCAGGTCCGCGCGCTGCGCGAGGCGGGCGTCGAAGCCGGCGCGCTGACCTCGGGCAATACGCAGGACGAGAACGACGAGGTGCTCCGCGCGCTGGACGAGGGGCGGCTGAAGCTTCTGTACATGGCGCCGGAACGGCTGGCCTCGGGCGGAACGCAGTCTCTGCTGCGGCGGATCGGAACGTCGATGATCGCGGTGGACGAGGCGCATTGCGTCAGCCAGTGGGGTCACGATTTCCGCCCCGACTACCTTGCCATCGGTGAATTGCGCCGCAGCCTGAACGTGCCGCTGGCCGCCTTCACCGCCACCGCGGACGAGGAAACGCGCACCGAGATCGTCGCGCGCCTGTTTGATGGCGAAGCGCCGCAAAGCTTCCTGCGCGGGTTCGACCGCCCGAACATCCACCTTGCCTTCACGCCCAAGAACGGCCCGCGCCAGCAGATTCTGTCGTTTGCCGCCGCGCGCAAAGGGCAGTCGGGCATCGTCTATTGCGGCACCCGTGCCAAGACGGAAACCCTGTCCGGCGCGCTGAACGGGGCCGGGCACACCGCCTGTCACTATCACGGCGGCATGGACCCTGACGCGCGGCGCGCGGTCGAGACCCGGTTCAGCCGCGAAGACGGGCTGATCGTCGTTGCGACGGTAGCCTTCGGGATGGGCATCGACAAGCCCGACATCCGCTGGGTCGCACATGCCGACCTGCCCAAGTCGATCGAGGCGTATTATCAGGAAATCGGCCGCGCCGGTCGCGACGGGGCCCCCGCCGAAACGTTGACGCTGTATGGCGCCGACGACATCCGCCTGCGCCGCGCGCAGATCGACGAAAGCCTTGCGCCCGAGGACCGGAAAGCCGCCGACCACGCCCGGCTGAACGCGCTTTTGGGTCTGGCCGAGGCGCTGAAATGCCGGCGGCAGCAGCTGCTTGGCTATTTCGGTGAAACCGCAGAGCCTTGCGGATACTGCGACCTGTGCGACACCCCGCCCGAGGTGTTCGACGGGACCGAGTCGGTGCGCAAGGCGTTGTCGGCGATGCTGCGCACCGGCGAGAGCTTTGGCGCAGGGCACCTGATCGACATTCTTACCGGGAACGAGACCGACAAGGTCCGCCAGCGCGGGCATCAGGACCTGCCGACCTTCGGCGTCGGCCGCGATCTGTCCAAGGGCCAGTGGCAGGCGGTGTACCGGCAGATGATGGGGCGCGACCTTGTCCGCCCCGACCCCACCCGCCACGGCGCCTTCCGCATGACCGAGGCCGCGCGACCGATCCTTCGGGGCGAAGCCTCGATCGACCTGCGCCGCGATACCATCCAGACCGCGACCACGCGCCCGACCGTCAAGACGCTGGTCAGCGAGGAAGACGCGCCGCTGTTGTCGGCCCTGAAAGCCAAGCGCCGCGCGCTGGCCGAAGACGCGCGCGTGCCCGCATACGTGATCTTCACCGATCGCACCCTGATCGAGATGGCCGAGAAGCGCCCCGAAACGCTGGACCAGATGGCCCGCATCAGTGGCGTCGGCGCGAAGAAGCTGGACCGATACGGCAACGACTTCCTGCAGATCATCGCCGGAGAGGCCGCCGCCCCCGTCCATCCAGCCCGCATGAAGCTGGCGGGCCGGGCAGAGGGCGAGGTGTATGACCGTCTGTTGCAGGTGCAGGCCGAGCTTGCCTATGGCGAGGAAGGCACCGACAAGCCAATGAGCTGCTCTGCCTCGCTTCTGGCGAAGGTGGCGGCGTTGCGGTCGCCCGACCTCCGCGCGCTGGAAGGCATCCTTGGCGAACGCCGCGCGGAACGCTTCGGCTCTGCCTTCCTGACGGTGCTGCACGACGCCTGAGTGCGATTGAATGGCCCTGCGCCAGCCGATAGAGACGTTTCAAACGAAAGGACCTGCCATGCTTGCTGTGATCTCTCCCGCAAAGCGTCTCGACGAAACGCCGATGGACCTGACCGGCGCGACAAGTCCGATGTTCCCCAAGGAAGCGGCCCGGCTGGCAAGCCACATGCGGCAGTTGACGCTGGGCGATCTCAAGGGGCTGATGGACCTGTCCGACGATCTTGCCCGACTGAACCGCGACCGCTTTCGCGACTTTGCCGCCGCGCCGGAACCGCAAGTGACCAAGCCCGCCGTCTTCCTGTACTCGGGCGACACCTACACCGGGCTGGAGGCCGCGACGCTGGACGCCGACGCGCTGGACTATGCCCAGCGCCACCTGCGCATCCTCAGCGGTCTGTATGGCTTGCTGCGCCCGATGGATGCGATTCAGCCGCACCGTCTGGAGATGGGCAGCCGCCTGAAGACCCGGCGCGGCGGCAACCTTTACGACTTCTGGCGCGACCTGCCCGCGAAGGCGCTGAACGAGGCGGCGGAAGAGGCGGGGACCGACATGCTGGTGAACTGCGCCAGTCAGGAATATTTCGGCGCGGTCGACCGCAAGGCGCTGAAACTGCGGGTGGTGACGCCGACGTTCTTCGAACTGAAGAAGGGCGAGCCGAAGATCGTCAGCTTCTTCGCCAAGAAGGCGCGCGGGGCGATGGCGCGGTTCGTGATGGAACGCCGCATCGACCGGGCCGAGGGGCTGGCCGATTTCGACACCGGCGGCTACCGCTTCGACGCCGAACGCAGCACGCCCGATCAGCCGGTGTTCATCCGCGCCGAGGCCGACGAAGCCGACCGCGCCGCCTGATCACTTGGACGGCTCGCGGGCGCCAAGGTGCTCTTCGCCTCGTGCACGCGCCAGCGCGATCTGCTTCTGACGTTCCCGGAACCGCGCGCGGTCGGCGTCGCTGATCTCTGAGATACACCGATGGCAGGACACGCCGGGTTCGTACTCGGGCCGCTGTGTATCCTCTGGCAAAAGCGGGCGGCGGCAGGCGTGGCACAAAACGTGCCCGCCCTCGCGCAGCCCGTGTTCCAGACTGACCCGCTGGTCGAACACGAAACAGGCGCCGTGCCACTTGCTGTCCTGCTCGGGCACCTCTTCGAGGTATTTCAGGATGCCGCCCTTCAGGTGATAGACCTCATCCACGCCCTGCTCGACCAGCCAGCTTGTCGCCTTCTCGCAGCGGATGCCGCCGGTGCAGAACATCGCAAGGCGCTTGTTGTGGAACCGGTGCTTGTTGGCTTCCCACCACGCGGGGAACTCTCCGAAGCTGGTGGTTTCAGGGTCGACGGCATTCTCGAACGTCCCGATTTCGACCTCATAGTCGTTTCGAGTGTCGATGACGGCGACGTCGGGGGCCGAGATCAGGTCGTTCCACTCGGACGGATCGACATAGCGCCCGACCGAGGCGGTCGGGTCGACGTCGGGCTGGCCCATCGTCACGATCTCTTTCTTCAGCCGTACCTTCATGCGGCCAAAGGGCATCTCGTCGGCGGTGCTTTCCTTCCATTCAAGATCGGCACAGCCCGGCAGGCCGCGGATGTGGCCCAGCACCGCGTCGATCCCTTCGCGGGTGCCCGCGATGGTGCCGTTGATCCCCTCGCGCGCCAGCAGAAGCGAGCCGCGCACGCCGTTCTGGCAACACAGCTTCGCCAGCCCCGGCTTCAGGGCGGCGGGGTCGGGGAAGGACGTGAATTTGTACAGTGCGGCAACGATCAGCATGGGGCGCATTAAGGGCCGGGACGGGCGCAGCACAAGGGGCGAAACCGACGCGGTTCGCCCCATGATCCGCCAAGCGGCGGAAAAGTCCGGGATTCAGCGCGTCGGGTCCGATTGATTCTTGCCGGTGCATCGCTACTGTTCAGCCGAAACCTACGGAGAACCGCATGACCGAAGCCCTGATCGTCATCGACGTGCAGAACGATTTTTGCCCCGGCGGCGCGCTGGCGGTGGCGGGCGGCGACGAGATCGTGCCCGGCATCAACACGCTGATGACCGAGTTCGACGCGGTGATCCTGACGCAGGACTGGCACCCGGCGGGGCATTCCTCTTTCGCGTCCCAGCACGAGGGCCGTGCGCCGCTGGAACTGATCGAGATGCCCTATGGCCCGCAGGTCCTGTGGCCCGATCACTGCATTCAGGGCAGCCCCGGCGCCGCGTTTCACCCCGACCTTGAAACCGACCGCGCCGACCTGATCATCCGCAAGGGCTATAACCCGGCGATCGACAGCTATTCCGCCTTGTTCGAGAATGATCACTCTACGCCCACCGGCCTAGAGGGCTATCTGCGGACCCGAGGCATCGACACGGTCACGATGGTCGGGCTGGCCACCGATTTCTGCGTCAACTTCTCGGCCGTTGACGCCGCGCGGCTTGGCTTCGGCGTGACCGTCCGGCTGGACCTGTGCCGCGCCATCGACCATGCCGGATCGCTGACCGCGGCCTGCGACGGCATGACCGAGGCGGGCGTCACGCTTGCCTGATCGCGGCGTCGCGCCTGTTCCGGGCCCGTCGGCGGCCTAGTCTTTGACATCCATGGTCCCGCTTGCTCTAACGGGATGCCGAACAGGGAGCCGGACATGGTCGACATCGCCACGCGGGTCTACAATCACAAATGGAAGATCGACCCGATCGTCCGTTCGCTGATCGATACCGATTTTTACAAGCTTCTCATGTGCCAGTCGGTGTTCCGCAACAACCGGGACACAGAGGTGACGTTCTCGCTGATCAACCGCAGCAAGGACATTAAACTGGCGGAACTGATCGACGAGGGCGAGTTGCGCCAGCAGCTTGACCACATCCGATCGCTGTCTCTGACCCGCGGCGAAAGCACGTGGATGCGGGGCAACACGTTCTACGGCAAGCGCCAGATGTTCCGTCCGGACTTCATGGAGTGGTTCGAGAACCTGCGCCTGCCGCCCTACGAGTTGGAAAAGAAGGACGGCCAGTACGAGCTGACCTTCAAGGGCAAGTGGCCCGAGGTCATGCTGTGGGAGATCCCGGCGCTGGCCGTGCTCATGGAACTGCGCGGCCGCGCGGTGCTGGCGCAGATGAAGCGGTTCGAGCTTGAGGTGCTGTACGCCCGCGCGATGGCGAAGCTGTGGGAGAAGATCGAGCGGCTTCAAAAGATCGACGGCCTGAAGATCGCCGATTTCGGCACCCGCCGACGCCACAGCTTCCTGTGGCAGGACTGGTGCGTGCAGGCGATGCTGGAAGGGCTGGGCGACAGCTTCAGCGGCACGTCGAACTGCCTGATCGCCATGCGCCGCGACCTTGAAGCCGTGGGCACCAACGCGCACGAACTGCCGATGGTCTATTCCGCGCTGGCCGACAGCGACGAAGACCTGCGCCGCGCGCCTTACCGGGTGCTGGAGGACTGGCAGGAAGAGCACGAGGGCAACCTGCTGATCATCCTGCCCGACACCTATGGCACCAAGGGGTTTCTTAAGAACGCACCGGACTGGCTGGCGAACTGGACCGGCATCCGCATCGACTCGGGCGATCCGGCCGAAGGGGCCGAGACCGCAATCGCGTGGTGGAAGTCGCGCGGCGAGGATCCCCGCAAGAAGCTGGTGATCTTCTCGGACGGGCTGGATGAGCAGAAGATCGAAGAGCTGCACGCGCAGTTCGCCGGTCGCGTCCGGGTGTCCTTCGGCTGGGGCACCCTGCTGACCAACGATTTTCGCGGGCTGGTGCCAGACGACGCGCTGGCGCCGTTCTCGCTGGTGTGCAAGGCCACCTCGGCGGACGGGCGCCCGACGGTCAAACTGTCGGACAACCCGCGCAAGGCGATGGGACCGGCGGACGAGATCGAGCGCTACAAGCGCGTGTTCGGTGTCGGCCAGCAAGAAGCGCTGGACGTGGTCGTCTGACCGTCCAGCGTCCCTAATTCAGGCCTTAGGGCCTATTTTCGTGGTCACCGCGCCCAGACCTTCGATGCTGACCGTGCAGGTGTCGCCCACCTGAAGCGCGCCGACTCCGGCGGGCGTGCCGGTCATGATCAGGTCGCCGGGGCGGATCTCGATGGACTTGGTCAGATACGCGATGATCTCGGGCACGGCCCAGATCATGTCGGACAGGTCGGCGTCCTGCCGGACCTCGCCGTTCACCTCGGTCCGGATGAAACCCTTCGACGGGTGCCCGACCTCGGACGCCGGGTACAGCGCACCGATGACGGCGGCGCGGTCGAAGCCCTTCGACCAGTCCCACGGACGCCCCGCCTTCTTCGCGGCCCATTGCAGGTCGCGGCGGGTCAGGTCGTTGCCGGTGCCGTAGCCCCAGATGTAATCCAGCGCATCGGTCTCGGACACGTTGAAGCCGGCCTTGCCGATGGCGACGATGAACTCGCCCTCGAAATGCAGGTCCTCGGTTTCGGGCGGGTAGGGCACCGTCGCGCCATCATCCACGACCGAGTCGGGGGCCTTGGTGAAGAAGAACGGCGGCTCGCGGTCGGGGTCGTTGCCCATTTCGCGCGCGTGCTCGGCATAGTTACGTCCCACGCAAAAGATGCGCCGCACCGGGAAGCGGTCTGCGGTGCCGGCCACGGCGGCCGAAGGTGTGGGGGCGGGGTCGAACACGAAAGCCATACCGGGATCTCCTTGGTTGCGGCGCGCCGACACTCCGACAAACGCGCGGCAAAGACCAGTCCCGAACCCGCCGCTCTGGCCGACGCCTACCTTCGAACTATTCTAATCCGTCGGGAGAAGGGTGGCGCGAGGTGCGCGCCGCCTTTCGTGGTTGGGTAAGGGTATCGCAAGGCTATGAACAGGCACGAGGAAGAACTGGCCGAAGAAGAGGCCGACAAGATCGCGGTCGAGGAAGCCACCCCGCTGGCGCCACGCCTGATCTACGAGGTGATCCGCCGCGACGGCGAGGAAGAGCTTGAACGTCCGAAAAGCTCGTTGATCTGGTCGGGTCTCGCCGCCGGTTCGCTGATCAGCTTCTCATTGATCGCCGAAGCCATCCTGCGCAGCGAGTTGCGCGGGTTTCAGGGCCGCTATCTGATCGAGAACCTCGGCTATTCCTTCGGCTTCCTTGTCGTGATCATGGGCAAGATGCAGCTGTTCACCGAGAACACCATCACCACCGTGCTGCCGATCCTTGCGAACCCGACCAAGTTCAAGTTCCGCCGCACCGCGACCCTGTGGTCGATCGTGCTGGCGGCGAACGTGGTGGGCGCGCTGGCCGCCGCGCTGTTTTTCAGTCTGACAAGCGCCCTGCCCGATCAGGTTCTGGCCGCCGCGCTGGAGATTTCCGAGCACGCGATGAGCTTCGACCCGCTCGTGGCCTTCGCCCGCGCGATCCCCGCGGGCATCCTTGTCGCCGCAATCGTGTGGATGCTGCCGCAGGCGGAGAAGTCGGGCTTTCTGCTGATCTTCACCTTCACCTGGCTGATCGCCGCCGGGGATTTCACACACATCATCGTCGGCTCGGTCGAGATGTGGATGGTCCTGCTTTCGGGTGAGATCACACCTGGTCATGCGCTGACCCATTTCTTCCTTCCGGTGCTTGCCGGGAACGTCTTTGGCGGCACCGCGATCTTCGCCGCCCTCGCATGGGGGCAGGTGAAAGAGGAACTCGCGCCAAGCGGACGGGCGACGGAGGACGCGGGATGATCAGCGAGCGTATCTACGACACCGTGACGGACGACGACGCCGACACTGTCGACGCGGGCCGCAAACGCAACTTCGCGATCCACTTCCTGTCGCTTGGCGCAACGAAAACGGCGGACGGACTATTGGATCCGAAGCTGGTGCTGGCGTGGCTGCTGTCGGCGGCCGGTGCGCCCGGCTACCTTGTCGGCGCGCTGGTGCCGGTGCGGGAATCCGGAGCGCTGTTGCCGCAGGTTGCGCTGGCCGAGTGGATCCAGCGCAGCCGCCAGCGTCGGTGGTTCTGGGTCGTCGGCTCTCTGATTCAGGGCATCGCGGCCCTTGGCATCGCCGCCGCCGCCGTCTGGCTTCAGGGTGTTGCGGCCGGGGTCGTCGTGCTTGCGCTGCTTGCCGTTCTCGCCGTCGCCCGCTCGGCCTGCAGCGCCAGTTACAAGGATGTTCTGGCCCGCACGGTCGAGAAAGGCACGCGCGGCACCGTCAAGGGCGCCGCCGGAAGTATTGCTTCCGTGGTGGTTTTCGCCTTTGCAGTCTCTGTTGCGGTTGGGATCATCCCATTGGAGCCATGGGCGATTGCGCTGGCCGTCGCCGTCGCCGGCATCCTGTGGACCATCGCGGCGCTGGTCTTTTTGACGCTGAAGGAACCGGATGCCGATACGTCGGAAGATGCAGGGTTCTCGTTGTCCCAGATCACGCGTCCCCTGCGCGGCGATCCCGAGTTCCGGCGTTATGTGGCGTCGCGCGCGCTGCTGATCGCCACCGCGCTTGCGCCGCCGTTCATCGTTATGCTCAGCCACGAAACAGACGATGGCGGGCTTGGAAACCTTGGCGTCCTGATCATCGGATCCTCTGCTGCCGCAATCGCGTCGTCCTATATCTGGGGCCGCTTGTCGGATCGGTCGAGCCGCTGGACGCTGGCCCTGTCCGGGATCTCGGCCGCCGTCGCGCTTGGCGCGGTCGCGGCGACGGGCTTTTTCTATGGCGGTATCGGGCCGGGATGGCTGGCGGCGGTGTTCATCTTTTTCGCCCAGATTGGGTATCAGGGCGTTCGCGCGGGCCGCAGCACGCATCTTGCCGATATGGATACGCACGGCCGCAAAGCCGCCTATACCGCGCTGTCTAACACGTTGATCGGAGTACTGCTTCTTGCGGGTGGCGCCTTCGGGCTGGTCGCCGACGTCGCCGGACCTTCGGTGGTGCTGGCGATCTTCGCAGCGATGAGCCTTGCATCGGTGCCGGTCTCTCTTGCCCTGTCCGAAGTCCAGCAGGAGGATTGACGAGAGGTCAATCTGTATACGGTTGCGGCGTCGCAGAAGGGCCCAGCAATTCATTTGACCGCGAACAGTATACCGGTTAACCCTCACCAGGCCTGCAGCTTTGGGAGGAGTGATGGGTGATTCTGGCAAAATGCAACTGGTGGACCGCGCGGTGCGCGAGCTACGCGCACGCATACTCGCGGGCGAGTTGAAGCCGGATACTCATATTTCCGAAGCCGCCGCGGCCGAGATGATGGGCGTGTCCCGCACCCCCGCGCGCGAGGCGCTGGCCATCCTCGTCGACGAGGGGCTGATGCTGCGCAGCCCGTCGGGCCGCTGCACCGTTCGTCTGTTCACCCGCGATGACGCGAAGGACGCGATCGTGCTGCGCGGCGTGCTGGAAGGCACCGTGCTGCGGCTGGCGGTCGAGCGCGGGCCCGACGCGATGGTGCTGGAGCGCTGCGAGACGATCCTGTGCCGGATCGACACCGCTCTGAACAGCCGGGACACCACGCGGGTCTTCGAGGACTACGCGCGCCTGAACAAGGAATTCCACGTCGAACTGTCGCGCGTCGCCGGTTCCGACACGCTGCAACGGGAACTGCACCGGGCGATCCGCCTGCCTTTCGCGTCTCCGGGCGCGTTCCCTCCGCACCGCTACAACACCCCAAAGGTCCGCAACACGTTCCACCGGGCGCAGGAACAGCACCGCGCCATGATCGGCGCAGTCCGCGCCGGCGAGGGATCGCGGGTCGAAGCGCTGGCCCGGGAACACGCCCGGCTGGCCTGGGAAGATTACGAAGCCGTAATGTACGAAGAACGCGCGTCCGTTGAAAACGCGCCCGGCTTTGCCATGATCGCCGCCGCGGAAGCTACTCCGGCGGTTTAGCTCTGTCTCATCAAGGGAGGTTACCATGAGACTCAAGACTCTGCTTACCACGATCGCGGCCAGCGCCGTGTCGGTCGCGATGGCCGGCTCGGTCGCCGCGCAGGAATACACGTTCAAACTGCACCACATGCTGGGCGCTCAGGCCCCGGCACAGACCAACATGCTCGAGCCCTGGGCCAAGCAGGTCGAAGAGAACTCCGGCGGCCGCGTGAAGATCGAGATCTTCCCGGCGATGACCCTCGGCGGCACCCCGCCCGAACTGGTGCAGCAGGCCCGTGACGGCGTGGTCGACATCATCTGGACCGTCAACGGCTATACCCCGGGTCAGTTCCCGCGCACCGAAGTGTTCGAACTGCCGGGCGTCTACCTGAACGACATCTCGGCCGCCAACAAGGCGATGTATGACATGTTCGACGACTACCTCGCCGAGGACTACAAAGGTCTCGAGGTGATGTGGCTGCACGTGCACGCCGGTCAGGCGATCATGTCTGTCGACACCGAGATCCGCAGCCCCGACGACATGTCGGGCATGAAGGTCCGTATCCCGTCGCGGACCGGCGGCTGGGTCATCGAAGCCCTGGGCGCGTCGCCGCTGGCCATGCCGGTGCCGGAAGTTCCCGCCGCTCTGTCGAAGAAGGTCGTCGAAGCCACCTTCCTGCCGTGGGAGATCATTCCGCCGCTCAAGCTGCAGAACCAGATCGAATACTTCATCGAAGGCGCCAACGAGACCCGTTTCGGCACCACCACCTTCCAGGTTTCGATGAACCAGGCCAAGTGGGACAGCCTGCCGGACGACATCAAGGCCGCCTTCAAGGACGCCTCGGGCCGTGACTGGTGGGACGAAGTCGGTAACGTCTGGCGCGCCGGCGACGACTTCGGCATCAAGATGGCCGAAGACGCGGGCAAGACCCACGTTATGCTGAGCGAAGACGAGACGGCGGCCTTCATCACCGCGCTCGAGCCGGTGCAGGATCGCTGGATCGAAGAAGTCACCGCCAAAGGCATCGACGGTGCAGGCCTTGTCCAGACGGCCAAGGACATGATCGCCGAGAATACCGACAAGTAATGGCGGACGATTACGCATCCGGGACGAGGCTTCACGGCCTCGTCCTCCGCATCTGCACCGGCTGGGCGATCCTGGGCGGTGTGGTGCTTTTGGCCGTGGTGGCGGTTAACGTCGCCTCGGTGGTCGGAGCCATGGCGTTCAACGCAGCGGTGCCCGGCGACTTCGAACTGACCGAGCTGGGCGTCGCCATCGCCGCCTTCTCCTTCCTCCCCTACTGCCAGATCGCTGGGCTGAACGTGTCGGCCGACATCTTCACCGCCCGCGCTTCGAAATTCTGGCTTTCCGTGTTTTCCCTGCTGGGCGCCCTGATCGCGCTTGGCTTCGGCGCCGTCCTTTTGTGGCGCATGTATTACGGCATGATCGACCAGCGCACCTACGACTCGACCACCGCGATCCTCTCGATCCCGATGTGGTGGGGTTACGCCGGCTGCCTGCTGTCGCTCGCCCTGCTTGTCGTCGCCAGCTTCGCGTCTGTCGTCGACTCTCTTCACGCCATGACCAAAGGGGCGCGCTGACATGGATCCGATCACCCTTGGCGTCCTCAGCCTTGTCATCCTTGTCGCGCTGATCGCGATCCGGATTCCAATCGGCTATTCGATGATCGTTGTCGGCGGCGTCGGCATCATGATCGTGAACGGGCCGCTGATCCTGATGTCCCAGCTCAAGACGCTGGGCTGGGGCGTGTTCTCGAACTACGGCCTGTCGGTCGTGCCGATGTTCATCCTGATGGGCGCCCTGGCCTCGCGCGCGGGGCTAAGTCAGGCGCTGTTCCGGGGCGCGAATGCGTGGCTGGGCTGGATGCGCGGCGGCACCGCCATGGCGGCCATCGCCGGCTGTGCGGGCTTCGGCGCCGTCTGCGGTTCCTCGCTGGCCACCGCGTCGACCATGGGCAAGGTCGCCCTGCCGGAACTGAAGCGGTACAATTACTCGGGCGCGCTGGCGACGGGCTCGCTGGCCGCGGGCGGCGTGCTGGGCATCCTGATTCCGCCGTCGGTCGTGCTGATCATCTATGCCATCATCGTCGAGGCAAACATCGTCACGATGTTCGCCGCCGCGATGATCCCCGGCCTGCTTGCCGTGGTCCTGTTCATCCTGACCATCGCGATCTACGTCTGGATCAAACCCGAAGCGGGTCCGCGCCACAGCGGCGTCGACCTCAAGGAATGGCGCGACGCCACCATCGGGATGATCCCGGTCGCGGTGATCTTCGGCCTTGTCCTCGGCGGCATCTATGGCGGGTTCTTCAACCCGACCCCCGCCGCCGCAGTCGGTGCGGCGCTGGTCTGGATCTACGGCACCATCAAAGGCCGTCTGAACCTTGCGGCTCTGTTCGACTCGCTGAAGGAAACCGCGGGCACCACCGGCATGATCTACCTGATCCTCATCGGCGCCGAGCTGATGAAGATCTTCATGTCGCGCATCGGTCTGCCGCAGGCCACCGCCGAATGGATCGCCAACTCGGGGCTTGCGCCCTTCGTGGTCGTGGCGATCCTGCTGGTGGCGCTGATCCTGCTGGGCTGCCTGATGGACTCGCTGTCGATGATCCTGCTGGTGATCCCGTTCTTCTGGCCGGTGCTGGTCGAGATCAACGGCGGCCTCTACATGGGGGCCGAAGGCTCTGGCTTTGGCATGTCGACCGAGGATCTGAAGATCTGGTTCGGGATCCTGGCGTTGATCGTCGTGGAACTCGGATTGATCACGCCACCTGTGGGGATGAACGTGTTCGTCATCTCGGCACTGGCGAAGGACACGCCCATGTCCGAGACGTTCAAGGGCGTCCTGCCCTTCTTCGGGGCCGAACTGGTCCGCGTGACCATCCTGTTCGCCTTCCCCGCCATCACCCTGTGGCTGCCGCAAGTCATCGGCGCCTGGTGACGAAATTGCCGGCGGCGCGCGTCCTGCGTGCCGCCGGTCTTCTGCGCATGTGTCGCTGAATGGGTGCGCAGAGCCTGTGCCGGTCCCGGCACGAACCGCAACGGAGCATTCAATGACCGATCTCAAACCGCCTTTCCGCGCCGACCACGTGGGCAGCCTTCTGCGCCCCGCGTCCATCGTCGCCGCGCGCAAGAAATTCTATGAAGAGAAATCCATCGACGCCGCCGAACTGAAGGCCGTCGAAGACGCCGCGATCCCCGACCTGATCAAGATGCAGGAAGACGTGGGCCTGAAAGCCGTGACCGACGGCGAGGCGCGCCGGTCGTTCTGGCACTATGACTTCATGGGGATGCTGACCGGCCTCGATCTGGACGAACGCGACGAAGGCGTGCAGTTCGCCGGCGTCAAGCTGCGCCCGATCTTCCCGACGATCACCGGAAAGCTCGACTTCCCGGAAGATCACCCGATGATCGAGCACTTCAAGTTCGTCGCCGCCAACACCAAGGTCGTGCCGAAGATCTCGATCCCGGGTCCGTCCTGCTGTCACTTCCGCACCGCTCTCGAAGACATCCACGTCCCCGAGTACAAGGAAGACCCGCAGGCGCTGTTCGCGGATCTTGCCGCGACGTACAAGAAAGCGGTCGACACCTTCTACAAGGCCGGCTGCCGCTATCTGCAGATGGACGACATCTTCTTCGCCTACCTCTGCGACCCCAAGCACCGCGCCGAGAAAAAGGCCAACGGGCAGGACCCCGACTGGCTGATCGAGCGCTATTCGTGGATGCTGCGCGAAGCGATCAAGGACCGACCGTCCGACATGTACATCGGCATGCACATGTGCCGCGGCAACTTCCGGTCGACCCATGCCGCCGAGGGCGCCTATGACCTTGCGGCCGAGTCGATCTTCTCGACCGGCGTCGATATCTTCTTCATGGAGTATGACACCGATCGCGCCGGCGGGCTGGAACCGCTCAAGCTGCTGCCGAAGGGCAACCAGCGCGTTCTGCCGGGCTTCATCACCACCAAGACGGCCGAGCTGGAAGACATCGACTGGCTGAAGTCCAAGTTCGACGAGGCGTCCAAATACGTCGACATCGACCAGCTGGGCATCGCGCCCCAGTGCGGCTTCGCCTCGACCGAGGAAGGCAACGCGATCACGCCGGACGACCAGAAGCGCAAGCTGGAACTGGTCGTGAAGACCGCCGAAGCGATCTGGGGCGGCGTCTGAGCCATCCCGCGACCCCTGCCCGCCGGGCGGGGGTCACGCCCTTGTCAGCGCTTCACCGTTGACCTTCCCCCTGCTGGAAGCCTTACGCCATGTCGGACCCGTCACCGACCAGAGGCTCCGATGCCCGGCAAGCTTTTTCGTATCGTTCCCGTCGCCCTGATCTGCATACCGCTCGCGGGCCATGCACAGGCGCCCCGCATGCCCGACGACGCCGACCCGGAGCGGGGCGAAGCCCTTTACGCCGAGAACTGCGCCAGCTGCCATGGCGCCGAACTGGAAGGCGAGGCGCCCGACTGGCGCACCGCCAAAGAGGACGGCACCCTGCCCGCCCCGCCGCACGACGAGACCGGGCACACATGGCATCACGGCGACATCCACCTGTTCGCCTACACGCTGCTGGGCGGCGAGGAATCGCTGCGCCGTATGGGGATCGAAGGCGTGCCCAGCGCGATGCCTGCGTTCGGCGACACGCTGACCGAGGCGGAGATTTGGGACATCCTCGCCTTCATCAAGTCAACGTGGCCCGAACGCATTCAGGACGCGCAGGCGGAACGGTCGCAAGCAGAGCGCTTGGCGACCGAGTAGGCAAGAGAGGCCGAATCTTGTCATGACCTCTTGACCTTCCAGTCACTGGAAACCTTATGTGCCTAGCCGGAACAGAAAACGGCAGGGCGTCATGACCGATCTCACACTCAACATTCAGGGCCTGCATTGCGCCTCATGCGTCGGACGCGTCGAGAAGACGCTGCGCGCCGTGCCCGGTGTGCGCGAGGCGAACGTCAACCTAGCCACGGAACAGGGGCGCGTCAGCTTCGACGACCCCGCGACGGCGGACGACATCCTGTCCGCGCTGATCAAGACGGGAAACCCCGCCTCGGTCGAAGAAGTGACGCTGGACATCGGCGGGATGCACTGTGCGTCTTGCGTGGGCCGGGTCGAGAAGGCCCTGCGCGCCGCTCCCGGCGTGGTCGAGGCCAACGTGAACCTCGCCACCGAGTCCGCGCTGGTGCGCTATCTCCCCGGTGCCGTGACGCCTCAGGCGCTGGCGGGCTTCGGGTCGGACAGCGGATACGAGACGAAGGTGCGGGCCGGTGACGATCATTCGCACCACGACCACATGGCGCATGCCAAGGCCGAGGATGCGGCCCGCCTGAAGCGCGCGACGCTGCTGGCGGCGGTGCTGGCCGCGCCGGTCTTCGTGATCGAGATGGGCAGCCACGTGATCCCGGGGATGCACGAGCTGGTGATGAACACCATCGGCATGCAGACCAGCCGTATCCTTCAGTTCGTCCTGACCACCATCATCCTTGTCGGTCCGGGCCGCGAATTCTATCGCATCGGCATCCCCGCCCTGCTGCGCGGCGCGCCCGAGATGAACTCGCTTGTCGCTCTGGGCACGGCGGCAGCCTATCTCTATTCCGTCGCCGCCACCTTCGCGCCGGGGATCTTTCCCGAGGGCGCGGCCAACGTCTATTTCGAATCCGCCGCCGTCATCGTGGTGCTGATCCTGCTGGGCCGCTGGCTTGAGGCCCGCGCCAAGGGCCGCACCGGCGCGGCGATCCGCAAGCTGATCGCGCTGCAACCCGACACCGCCCGCGTCGAACGGGACGGCAAGACCGTCGACCGCCCCATCGCCGAGATCGTGACCGGCGACATGATCCATGTCCGCCCCGGCGAACGGATCGCGGTGGACGGCGCGGTCGTGTCCGGCGATAGCCACGTCGACGAAAGCATGATCAGCGGCGAGCCCCTGCCCGTTCACAAGAGCGACGGCGATCCCGTCACCGGCGGCACGGTGAACGGCGCGGGTGCGCTGGTGTTCCGCGCCACCCATGTCGGCGCCGATACCACTCTGTCGCGCATCGTCGCGATGGTCGAACAGGCGCAAGGCGCCAAGCTTCCGATCCAAAGCGTCGTCGACCGCATCACCGCGTGGTTCGTTCCCGCCGTGATCGCCGCCGCGCTGCTGACGCTGGCCGCTTGGCTGGTGTTCGGCCCCGGCGTCGGCCACGCGCTAGTCGCCGCCGTCGCGGTTCTTATCATCGCCTGCCCCTGCGCGATGGGTCTGGCCGTGCCCACCTCGATCATGGTCGGCACCGGTCGCGCCGCCGAACTTGGCGTGCTGTTCCGAAAGGGCGATGCGCTGCAGGCGCTGCAAGGGGTTGGTGTCGTCGCGCTGGACAAGACCGGCACCGTGACCGAGGGGCACCCCGAACTGACCGATATCGCCGTGACCGGCGAGATGTCCGAGGACGACGTGCTGCGGTTCGCCGCCGCTGTCGAGGGTCAGTCCGAACACCCGGTGGCGCAGGCGCTGCTGCGCGCGGCCGAGACGCGCGGGCTGGACCTGCCCACGGTCGAAGGCTTCCGCTCGATCACCGGCTACGGCGTGGAAGGCACGGTCGCGGGGCGCAAGGTCATCGTCGGCGCTCGCCGCCTGATGGAGCGTGACGGCATCGCCGTCGGCGACGCGATCATCGAAGGCGCCGGCAAGACACCACTTTATGTCGCCGTCGACGGGACACTCGCCGCCGCCATCGCAGTCTCTGACCCGGTGAAACCCACCAGCCGCGCCGCCATCGCCGCGCTGCACGACATGGGCCTGAAGGTCGCGATGATCACCGGCGACGCGCAGTCCACCGCCGAGGCCATCGCCGCCGAGGTCGGCATCGACAAGGTGGTGGCCGAGGTGCTTCCCGACGGAAAGGTCGCCGCGGTCGAAACGCTGCGCAAGGACGGCGCGAAGCTTGCCTTCGTCGGCGACGGCATCAACGACGCCCCGGCGCTGGCCGCCGCCGACGTGGGCATCGCAATCGGCACCGGCACCGACGTGGCAATCGAAACGGCGGACGTGGTGCTGATGTCCGGCGACCTTGGCGGCGTGGCACGGGCCTTCGGCGTCTCTCACGCGGTGATGCGAAACATCCGCCAGAACCTGATGTGGGCCTTCGGCTACAACGTCGCCCTGATCCCGGTGGCGGCGGGTGTGCTGTACCCGGCCTTCGGGCTGCAACTGTCGCCGATGCTGGCAGCGGGCGCGATGGCGCTGTCCAGCGTCTTCGTCCTGTCCAACGCCCTGCGCCTGCGCCGGGCCAACACGAGAGACGCTGCATGAACATCTCGGACGCCGCCGACCGCAGCGGCCTGCCCGCCAAGACGATCCGCTACTACGAGGACATCGGGCTGGTCCGCCCCGCCCGCAGCGAAAACGGCTACCGCGACTTTGGCGAGACGGAATTGCACAAGCTGGTGTTCCTTGGCCGCGCCCGGGCGCTGGGCTTCACCATCGAGGACTGCCGCGCCCTGCTGGCGCTGTACGAGGACGACGACCGCGCCAGCGGCGACGTCAAGCGGATCGCCGAAGGCCATCTCGACCAGATCAACCAGAAGATCGCGGACCTCGAGGCGATGCGCGCGACCCTGTCGCACCTCGTCGCCTGCTGCCACGGGGACGACCGGCCCGACTGCCCGATCCTCGAAGGGCTGGGCGGACCGGCGCAGGCTTGAACTCCGCTTCGTTCCGGAGTGTGTTTCCCGCAAGGGAACGCCCCTGACGGGCGGGGAGGAGAGATCATGAAGACCGGAACCGCGCTGTTCGACCTGACCGGGCGGCGCGCGCTCGTCACCGGCTCCAGCCAGGGCATCGGCTTTGCGCTGGCGCGGGGGCTGGCCGAGGCGGGCGCCGAGGTCGTGCTGAGCGGGCGCGATCCGAACAAGGTGGGTGACGCGGCGGAAGAGCTTCGGAACGAGGGCCACGTGCCGCACGAACTGGCCTTCGACGTCACCGACCACGACGCCGTCCGCCGCGCCATCGACGGGTTCGAGGCGCATACCGGCCCCATCGACATCCTTGTCAACAACGCCGGGATGCAGTTTCGCGGTCCGCTGGAGGACTACCCCGCCGACCGGTTCGAGGCGCTTTTGCAGACCAACGTCGCCAGCGTCTTCCACGCCGGGCAAGCCGCCGCGCGGCACATGATCGCCCGGGGCCGGGGCCGGATCATCAATATCGCCAGCGTCCAGTCCGCACTCGCCCGCCCCGGCATCGCGCCCTACACGGCCACCAAGGGGGCGGTCGCGAACCTGACCAAGGGCATGGCGACCGACTGGGCGCGGCACGGCTTGAACTGCAACGCGATCGCGCCGGGCTACTTCGACACCCCGCTGAACGCCGCGCTGGTGGCCGACCCCGAGTTCAGCGCATGGCTGGAAAAGCGCACCCCTGCGGGTCGCTGGGGCCGGGTCGAGGAACTGACCGGCGCCTGCGTCTTCCTTGCCTCGGACGCATCGAGCTTCGTCAACGGACACGTGCTGTATGTCGACGGCGGGATTACCGCGTCGTTGTAGGGGGCTCTGCCCCCGTCACACTGCGTGTGACTCCCCCGGGATATTTCCGGACCAAAGAAGTCGACAACGCTTCGCGCTTCTTTGGTCGGCAAATATCCCGGGGAGCGCGAGGGGCTGGCCCCTCGCCGCGCCACGCCCATCACAGGCGATACGTTTACAGGCCGTGCGGAAAGGCCTATTCGCGTCGGGAAACGCCAGCGAGACGCGCGGAGCCCTTCATGACGAACCACCTCTACAAGAACGATCTGCCCGACGGGCTGGACCTTGGCCCCGTCGTGGCCATCGACTGCGAGACGATGGGACTGAACCCGCACCGAGACCGGCTGTGCGTGGTGCAGATGTCCGGCGGCGATGGCGACGCGCATCTGGTGCAGGTCGAGAAAGGCCAGACCGAGGCGCCGAACCTTGCACGGATGCTGGAGAATCCGGACGTGCTGAAGCTGTTCCACTTTGGCCGCTTCGACATCGCCGCAATGTACCACGCCTTCGGCGCGCTGGCCGCGCCGGTCTATTGCACCAAGATCGCCAGCAAGCTGATCCGCACCTACACCGACCGGCACGGGCTGAAGAACCTGCTGCAAGAGCTGCTGGACGTCGATGTTTCGAAGCAGCAGCAGATGAGCGACTGGGGCGCTGCCGAGCTGACCAAGGCGCAGCTGGAATACGCCGCTTCGGATGTTCTGTACCTGCATGCGCTGCGCGAGAAGCTGAACGAGCGGCTGCACCGCGAGGGACGGATGGACCTGGCGCAGGCCTGTTTCGACTTTCTTCCGACCCGCGCGCGGCTGGATCTTGCCGGGTGGCCTGAAATCGACGTCTTCGCACACTAGATAGGTCGGATGCTGGACCGAATGGACAAGACCACCTTTCTGAACACCGGACGCCGGGTGATCGGCCGCGAGGCCGACGCGCTGAAGGTGCTGTCCGATGCGCTGGACGACCGGTTCGCGGATGCGGTCGAGACCATCCTGACCGCGCCGGGCCGGGTGATCGTGTCCGGCATGGGCAAGTCGGGGCACGTGGCGCGGAAGATCGCGGCGACCTTCGCCTCGACCGGCACACCTGCGCAGTTCGTGCATCCGGCAGAGGCCAGCCACGGCGATCTCGGGATGATTGCGCGGGGCGACGTGGTGCTGGTGCTGTCCAATTCCGGCGAAACGCCCGAGCTTGCCGATCTTATCGCCTACACCCGCCGTTTCGGCATCGCGCTGATCGGCGTGGCAAGCCGCGCCGAAAGCACGCTGATGCGTCAGTGTGACGTGCAGCTTGTTCTGCCCGCCGCCGAGGAGGCCTGTGACACCGGCGTCGTGCCGACGACCTCGACCACAATGACGCTGGCATTGGGCGACGCGCTGGCCGTGGCCTTGATGAAGCACCGCCATTTCACGCCCGAGAACTTCCGCGAGTTCCACCCCGGCGGCAAGCTGGGCGCGCGGCTGACGAAGGTGCGCGACCTGATGCATGCCGACATGCCGCTTGTCGCGCGCGACACCTCGATGGGTGAGGCGCTGATCGAGATGAGCCGCAAGGGCTTCGGCGTGATCGGGGTAACCGACCCGGACGGAACGCTTGCCGGGATCATCACCGACGGCGACCTGCGGCGGCATATGGCCGGGCTGCTGGACCACGTCGCCGCGGATGTCATGACGGTCGGCCCGCGCACCATCGCCCCCGGCGCGCTGGCCGAGCAGGCGGTGGCCGAGATGAACGGTGCCCGTATCACCTCGCTCTTCGTGGTCGAGCCCGAGGGCAGCCGGAACGCGGTCGGACTTCTGCACCTGCACGACTGTCTTCGCGCCGGCGTGGGCTAAGCCATGCGCGCCTACGACAACGCCTATTCCCGTATCGTGTCGTGGCTGAAGGTGCTGCTGCCGCTGTTGGCGCTGGCGATCCTGTCGACGCTGTTTCTTGTCGCGCGCACCATCGACCCGGCGCAGGACATCCCGTTTTCGGACATCGACATCGACGAGTTGATGAACGAACCGCGCATCGGCGCGCCGACGTTTTCCGGGATGACCGAGGGCGGCGCGGCCTTCTCGCTGTCGGCCGACCGCGCGGTGCCCGACCCCGAGAACACGGGCCGGCTGTCGGGCAGCGACGTGCGCGCCGCGATCGATCTGCCGGAAGGCATCCGCGTCGACGTCGCTTCGGACACCGCCGAGATCGACAACGACGCGCGGACCGCCGGGATGACCGGGAATGTCGAGGTGGCGTCGTCCAACGGCATGACGCTGACTTCTGGCGATCTGACCATCGACTTCGACGCGCTTCGGCTTTGGACCGACAGCGCCGTCGCGCTGACCGGGCCGGAGATGACGCTGGACGCCGGACGTGCCGAACTGGTGAGCGAAGGTGACGGGTCTGGCCCCTACGTGCTGGTTTTCAAGGACGGCGTGAAGCTGCTATACGATCCCAAACAGTGAGGCCCCGATGATTTCGGCAAAGCGTTTTCTTGCAGCCCTCTGGGCTATTACGTTCCTCGCCGCGGCGCCGGCTTTCGGGCAGGCGACGGTCCGGCTGGGGGTCGAGAACCACGACAGCGCGCAGCCGGTCGAGATCACCTCGGAAGAGCTTTCGCTGAACCAGCAGGGCGGCACCGCGACCTTCACCGGCGGCGTCATCGTCGGACAGGGCGATCTTGTGATGACCTGCGAGCGCATGGTGGTGGAATACGGATCCGGCGATACCGGCGGCAACGAGATCCGGATCATCCGCATGTTCGGCGGCGTGACCTTCGCCGGCCCGACCGAGGCCGCGGAATCCGACGAGGCGGTCTATACGCTTGCAGACGAGACCATCGTGCTGACCGGCAACGTGCTGGTGACCCAGGGCGCGACGGCGCTGTCTTCGGACCGGCTGACCTATAACCTGGCGTCCGGCGCCGGGCAGATGGAAGGGCGGGTGAAGACGATCCTGAACCCGGGCAGCAACTGATGGACTCCGTGACGCCGTTCAGCGTGACCGAGGGCGCCGCCGGGCTGCGGGTGGTGAACCTGCGCAAGAGCTATCGCAAGAAAACGGTGATCCGGGACGTCAGCCTGGAGCTTGGCCGCGGCGAGGTCGTCGCGCTGCTGGGTCCGAACGGGTCGGGCAAGACCACAAGCTTTTACGCCATCGCCGGGCTGATCAGCCCCGAGGGCGGGCAGGTGCTGATCGACGGACGCGACGTCACGTATCTGCCGATGTATCGCCGCGCGAAGCTGGGGATCGGCTATCTGCCGCAGGAGGTTTCGATCTTCCGCGGCCTGACGGTCGAAGACAACATTCTGGCGATTCTCGAGATTTCTATCCCCAACCGGAAACGCCGGCAGGACCGTCTGGAAGAGCTTCTGTCGGAATTTTCGATCACGCATATCCGTCGCGCCAGCGCCCTTTCTCTATCTGGGGGCGAGCGCAGGCGGGTCGAAATCGCGCGCTGTCTGGCTGCCGATCCCAAGTATCTGCTGCTTGACGAGCCCTTCGCAGGCGTCGACCCGATCGCCGTGGGCGAGATCCGCGGGCTGGTGGCGGACCTGAAGACGCGCGGCATCGGGGTGCTGATCACCGACCACAACGTGCGCGAGACTCTCGAGATCGTGGATCGCGCATATATCCTGCACGACGGCAAGGTGTTGATGAGCGGCACAACCGACGAGGTCGTGAAAGACGAGAACGTGCGCCGGGTCTATCTTGGCCAGTCCTTCCGCATCACCTGAGAAAATGCGTCGAAATGTCCGGCATTTTCGCCGTTTTCCGGCGTTCCGCAGTTTCTGGCCTGTTGACTTGAAGGTCGTGGACGGCGCCAATAGATATGATGCGTGACTCAGGAATTCCCCTTCTTGCAGGGGCTTACACGCCCTGCACGGAAGACGCCCGGCCCTGCCGGAAGCGACGGACGATGCAATACGAACATCATCCCTGCCATCTGTATCCGCACGCGACTGGCGCGCGCGGCCTGATGGCCTATTAGTCGAGGAGGTACCATGCGCTACCAGATCACCGGAAAACAGATCGACATCGGCGAAGCGCTGCAAATCCATGTGCAGAACGGACTTGGCGAGATCGTCGAAAAATACTCTCAGCGTCCGACCGACGCGCTGGTGACGTTCTCGAAGAACGCGCACGAGTATGTCTGCGAGACGGTGGTGCATCTTTCGACCGGCCTGACCGCTCAGGCGCGCGCACATGCGACCGAAATCTATGCAGCATTCGAGGGCTGCGCCGAGAAGATGGACAAGCAACTGCGCCGCTACAAGCGCCGGTTGAAAGACCATCACAAGGACCGTGCACAGCCTGTTGAACTATTTGAGGCAAATTCGTATATCCTCGCCGCATCGGAAGACGAGCACAGCGAAGAGCCTGACAGCCTGCAGCCGATCATCGTCGCAGAGATGCAGACGAAGATCCCGTCGCTTTCAGTTGGGGAAGCGGTGATGCAGATGGAACTGGCGGGCGCGCCCGTGCTGGTTTTCCGCAACGAAGGAAACTCCGGCGTGAACGTGGTTTATCGTCGGGATGATGGGAACATAGGCTGGATCGATCCTGCCAACGCAAGCTAAGCGACGGATCGACCAACGGTCTTGGACAGACATTCTAGAGGTCAATGGAACTTTCGAGCATTCTGCAGCCGGAAGCGGTTCGGGTACTGAACAGCCTGACCAGCAAGAAACGCCTGTTCCATGAACTGGGCGAGATTGCTGCGGCCGTTTACCATCTTCCGCAATCCGACACGGTCGAAAGCCTGATGGAGCGCGAGTCGCTTGGACCTACAGGCGTGGGGCACGGCATTGCCCTGCCCCATGCCCGTCTGGAAGGTCTGGAACAGGTTCGCGGCGTGTTCCTGCGGATCGAGAAGCCCTTGGACTTCGACTCGGTCGACCGTCAGCCGGTCGACCTTGTCTTCGCGCTGCTTGCGCCGTCCGCGTCTGGTGTCGATCACCTGCGCGCACTGGCGTTGGTGTCGCGCACGCTGCGCGATCCCGACATCTGCGCCAAGCTGCGGGCAAACGACGACGCCGCGACGCTGCATGCGGTTCTGACCGAACTGCCGACCAGCGAAGCCGCCTGAGACAAGGCGGGGCGGTTCAGCCCCGCTGCCAGGCGCGAAACCCGTACATCATGTAATCCCGCTGATAGGCCGCGCGCACCGCGGCCTCGACCTCGTCGTCATAGTAGTCGGCCAGTGGAACCGGGGCGTCGTCGAAGAACGGCGGCGGCGCGGGCGCGTCCACTCCGGTCTGCACGGCAAGCTGGGCGAGGCCCTCGGCCAGCGTCTCTTCCCGCAAGATCATGTCGGGCAACTGCACCTCTGCCATGCCGCGCAGGATCTCGAATTGCGAGGCCCACGCCTCGTCCACCCGGATGCTGGTCTGGCCGCCAAGGTTACCCGCGATGAACTTCGCGAACCCAAGGAAGGCGGCGCGTTGGGCAGCGGCGTCATAGTCGCGGCCCGGTCCGTCCTCTGGCAACGGCACGCCGTAGTGCTTGCGCAGCGTCTCGCGGATCTCGTGGAACACGCCCGGTCCCTCGACCGGCAGGATGTGGCGCGCGAAGGCCGTGTGCAGGCGCAGGACCGGGTGACGCAGCACGGTGAACACGCGGTGGCCCTTGTGCTGGCGTTTCCACTGGCGCAGCGACTTCTGGAAGAATCCGGTCAACAACTGTTCCGGCTCTGCCCCGTCCAGCGCGGCAAGCCACGGAAGCACCTGCGCCTCGGGTCCGCTGGGGATCGGCTGGTACATCAACGGCGCTTTCACGGCGGCGACGTAAGAGGGCACCGCGCGACTGCGCCGGGGCTCGAAATTCGGCGTGCGGTTCAGGTCAAAGCGGTCAAGCCGCGCCAAGGCTGCCTGCATGTCGTCGAAATTCGCGACCTTGTCCTGCAAGGGCTGCGGGTTCTGCACCTTGGTCGCCTTCGAGGTCCGTTGCTTCTGGTGGTCGACGCCAAGGAACTTCGCCAGCCCGTCCAGCACCTCGAGATCCTGTAGATCCTCGTAAGCGATGTAGAACGCCGTCTGCCCAGAGGTCTGCAGCCCGTGCAGCAGCTTCAACTGGAACGCCTGCAAGCGTTCGACATGGGCAACGAAATCCTCGGCATCGAACTGCGCCTGCGCGGTCTTGGCCTTCTTCATGTCACCCAGCCGCCACTGACCGGTGGCCTGCGCGATCTTGTAGGACACGTAGCTGTCGACCGGATTGCGGGTGAGGATCACCTTGGCGCAGCGCGGGTCGGCCAGCGCCTGTGTCAGAATGCGCGGGTCGTGGTCGTGGAAGAACCGGAAGCCGGCCAGCCCCTCTGTGCGATCACGGATGCGCGCCAGCAGGCGGTTCGGGTCTTCTTCCCGCTCGGCCATCGAGACATCGAGATACGAGAACCGGTCCGCCTTGCCGATGAAGTGCGGGTTGAACAGCTCTCCGTGGCAGGTCAGGCCGGGATAGTCGTTGATGTTCTCTTCAAGAAAGTTCGACCCGGTGCGCATCTCGGCGAAGACGATGAAATAGTCGAACTGCGCCATCGGCTCACTTCTTCACTAGGTACGGTTTGCGCGGGCTGGCGGGGACCTGCCCCTGACGGTCGCTGGCGGGGAAATCGCCCATCAGGTGCGGCTGCATCCCCTGGTTCTTGAGATTTTGCAGGAAGTGGCCAAAGCCCTGAAGGTCAACCATGCGCGGCGCTTCGGTCAGGCGGCGCGGGTGGCGCACGCCGATCTCGTCGATGATGGTCTGCAAAGGCTCCATCGGGCTTTCGACGAAATCCGCCATCGACCAGATGCGGACGCGGGCCTTGGTGTGGGGCGAACGCAGGACGTGCAGGTGTTCCGCCTCGATCTTTTGAAGCCGCGCAGCCTCGCGCCGGATGTCCTTGAAATTCAGGTTCGAGTGGAACAGCGGCACCGCCCATGCGCCGGTGATCACCGAGATCTGCGCGTTGCTGTCTGTCGCCATGAACCACGCCGGTTCCTGGTTGTCGCGCGGGCCGAACTGGAAGCACTGGCGTTCGCCACGGGTGTTCCAGACGAGGTTGGTCAGAAACGCCACGGGGTTGTAATCGCGCAGCGCCGCGCTGTCGCACAGGGCGCCTGCGTAGATCCGTTGGCGCGACGAGAAATGTACACGATCGGGGGCGAACAGCGGACCGTGGACGCGGGCGCCGACCATCTTGCCCAGCCACCCTTCGAAATCGTCGAACAGGTCCGAGAAGCCTTCGAAGACCGAATAGGGCGCGCAGGTCTTGCCGTTCTCCCAGTCGGGGTTGGGAAAGCGGGACTGCATGTACAGCCCGGCGCGCCCCCGCGTCCGGCGTTCGACCGCCTTGGCGAAGATACGGTCGATCTTGCCCGGGTTCGGTTCCGCCAACGACTGCGCTTCTTCTCCGGTGGCAAGGAAGGCGTCGTACAGGCGGTTGGCGCGCGGCCAGATCTTGCGGGCGACAAAGCAGTTGGACCGCCGCAGGAGCTGCAGGTGATCGTCGTAGAAGATGTGCGGCTTGCCCTGAAAGTCGAACTTGGACAGCGTCAGAGACCGGCTTTCGACCATGCCAGAGTACAAACGGACAAGCGTCTGGTAATAGCTTTCGTCGGGGATCCACACGCGCTTGAAGTAGCGTTCGTAAACCGCGCGGTCGGGGTCTTCGAGGATCGCCGACAGCGTCTGTCGCGTCAGGCACCACCACTGGCTGCCAAGGTGCGGCTCCAGCCCCTGCGGGATACGCCGGCGATAGCCGAACCGGCGCTGCAGTTTCACGTAGGTGTCGAACAGCTTTCGCTGTTTCTTCCACGAGAACGGGAAACGCAGGGTGAAGCGTTCAAGGCTCAGGCCGCCCACCGTCCACGGCACGTCCTCGGTCGTCACGGACTCGATGAAATTGGTGTGCGGCCGGTCGGCAAGGTACTGCTGCAACTCTTCGACCGGGCGCAGCGGCAGGCACGAACCAGAGGCAAGGTAGACATGCGTCACGTCCGGGAACTCGGCCAGCATCTGCTCGGACGCGGTCTGCGAGGCGGCAACCAGCGACCACGTCCCCCACTCGCACCGATGGCGTTTCGAGAAGCGGACGTTGTCCAGCTTGGACAGCGCCTTGACGAAATCCTGATAGGCCGGCTGCGGTACCTTGCGGTCGACGTGGATCACCACCGGGCAGCCGCCCGCCGACCAGTGCCGCGCGACCTGCTCGGCCCGGTCGAACGCGTTGTGGACCAGCATGACGATGCCGACGGTCATGCCCAGTTCCCCTTGGACATGAGGCCCAGGATCTCTAGCTGGCGCCAGTTGATGTAGCGTTCGGACCATTTGCACCACAGGTCCGGGTTGTCCTTCAGCCGCTCGTGGTAGGCGCGGTATTCGTGGCTGTTGGCATAGTGCTGGCGCCGTTCCAGTTCTTCCGCCGATTTCTGGCTGAAGGTGTCTAGGAACTTGGCGTGCAGCAGGATGCCCGACGCCTTCTCTCCGCCCCACTCGTCATAGACGGCGTTCAAACCGCGTGGCAGCAGCATGTGGGTCGAGCTGACGTAGGTGTACTGCCGGTGCCATTTCACCAGCGGGATCTTGTTCAGCGCGGGCGCGCGTTCGGGCCGGTCCGGGAAAAAGGCGCGCGCACGGGGGCCGCCCTGAATCCAGAGATTGCCGAACTTGTGGTTCCGCATCGTGGTGTAGTTGCCGCTGTCAAACCAGCTGGCGATCTCGAACGGGTCCTGCCCCGAGTTGTAGGGGAAGGCGTCGATCGGCCCCTTCGGATACATATCAAGCAGCATCGCCGAGAAGGACTTGATCGACGAGGCATCCAGCCAGTCGGTCAGTGCGCGGATCGGGCGGGTGTCGCAGAACGGGTAGACAAGGAATTCGTCCGGATCGACCGTCAGGCACCAGTGGCCGTGCCCGTATTGCCATTGCAGCCAGTTCAGCCAGTCGACCCCGAAGCGCGACCGTTTGTAGCTGCCGGCAGATCCCCACAAAGACACGTCCGGCTGATCGGCAAGGTATTCGCGACTGCCATCGTCGGAAGCATTGTCCACCATGACGAAGTGATCGACGCCAAGGCGGCGGTAGTACTTCAGAAAGTACTCAAGCCGCACCTTCTCGTTCCGCAGGGTGGTGAAGGCGACGATGTCACCGGGCTTGATCTGGGCGGTACGGTTCGCCACCTCGGACAGCTCGCGCCGCTTGCGGAACGCACGGATCCGCCAGCGTTTGCGCTGCAGCCGCAGCCGATATGACATCCAGGCACCCAAACAAATCCCTCCGACAGGATCCCGGCCCGATCATGTCCCCGGTATCACGCGATGCTTAACACTCGATTGAAGTGTGCTTCCCAGCTTGGAAGCGTCACCGATACGCCCGCCTTTTCGTGATCCGCTCGATCTTCCGCCAAATCCGTTACGATTTTTTTCCACAGATACACATCGTCATGTGGCAGGTAAACGACCTTGTCCCCAAGCAATTCGCGGGTCACGGGAAGGTCGGAACAGACAACGGGCATGCCCAGCGCGGCGGCTTCCAGCGGAGGCAACCCGTAACCCTCTGCGATACTTGGGAAAAGCAGGCCATTCGATTGGCCTAAAAGGGCCGCGAGGGCGGCGTCGTCAAGGTCGTCGCGCTCGATCACCGGGCCACCGGATGCGGCGATTTTGTCGAGGCGGCTGAACACTTGTTCACTTCGCCAGCCCCGCCGCCCCGCAATCAGCAGCGTCGGTGCGTCGGCGCCAAGCTGGTCCCAGACATCCAGCAGCAGCGCGTGGTTCTTGCGCGGCTCGATGGTGCCCAGCGCGATGAAATACGGCCGCGTCAGGTGCAGATCGCCCGGTATCCGCGCCGGGTCTGGCGACGGCCGTTCGATGCCAAGCTGCGCGACCAGCGTCTTCGGTGCGCCGCCCAGCGCGTTCATCCAGCGGGTGACAGCGGTCTTCGTGGCTTCGGCGGTGCAGATCACCACGTCGGCGTGAGCGGCGGTACGGCTCAGCTTGCCGCGGAAACTGTCGACGGTGCCGGGGCGCTGGAACTGCGGATGGTCCAACGGGATCGTGTCGTGGATCAGAACGGCGATGCGGGCGTCGGGCAAAGCGCGCCATGCGCTCAGCGTATCTTCGGCAAGGTTGGAGTGACCGGTGTTGAAATACACCGTTCCGGGCGGCAGTTCCGCCCGCAGAAGCCGGGCCAGCGCACTGTGGCGGCAACGTCCGACCGCGCGGCGGCGCAGGTCCGCCTCGGCCCGGCGCTTCATCGGATGCGCGCGCCGGGACAGCTTGCCAAGCAGGTCGGCCTTTGCCCAACGCGCACGCCCCTCGAACCGCTCCAGCGCCGCGCGCGCACCGTCCTCGTCCAGCAGCAGGAACCCGAACCGGGTCCGCACCAGTGCGAACAGCGGCTGCGGCGCGCGCAGAAGGTGGCGAAGGTAGGCCAGTTCCACCCGGTCGACGCCGGTCAGCGGTCCGCGCCCTTGGCGCGAGACAAGCCGGGTCAGGTCAAGACAGCGGGCGGGGGGCGGCATGTGGCGGACTCTGCGGATGGCGTTGCGCGAGATTAGCGCGGCGGGACCGATCCGGGAATCCCGCGCGGTTTACTTGTCGTAGTGACCGTTCTGGTGCCACCGCCACGCGTCGGTGATCATGCTTTTCAGCGTCGACCGGTGCGGCGTCCAGCCAAGATCGCTTTCGGCGCGGGTGCTGCCCGACACCAGCTTCACGCAGTCGCCCGGACGGCGGTCGCCGGTCTGATAGGGCACGTCGCGGTTGGTGACGTCGCGGCTGTGCTCGATCACTTCAAGGACCGAGAAGCCCTTGCCGGTGCCAAGGTTGAACACGCGCGAGCCTTTGCCGCCTTCCAGCCATTTCAGGCCAGAAACGTGGGCGTCGACAAGGTCCATCACGTGCACGTAGTCGCGGATGCAGGTGCCGTCGGGCGTGTCGTAGTCGGTGCCGAACACGGTCAGCGCGGGGCGCTTGCCGTCGATGGCGTCCAGCATCAGCGGGATCAGGTGGGTTTCGGGCTGGTGGAATTCCCCGACCTCGCCATCCGGGTCGGCGCCCGCGACGTTGAAGTAGCGGAAGATCACCGACCGCAGCCCGTGGCTTTCGCCGAAGTTCGCAAGGATATCCTCGACCGCGCGTTTCGAGGCACCGTAGGCATTGATCGGGTGCTGCGGCGTGTCCTCGTCCAGCACGACACCGTCGTGGTCGCCATAGGTGGCGCAGGTCGAGGAGAACACGAAATCAAGGCACCCGGCGGCGATGGCGGCCTCGACCAGCGTCAGCGACCCCATCACGTTGTTGCGCCAGTACATCCCCGGCTCGCGCATGGATTCACCGACCTGACTGAGGGCGGCGAAGTGCATGACGGCGATGGGTTGATACTTGGCGAAGACCTTGTCCAGCGCATCGCGGTCGGTCAGGTCGCCCTGCTCCAGCGGGCCGAACTTCACGGCGTCCGACCAGCCGGTGCAGAGATTGTCATACGTGACAGGCACATAGCCTGCGGCAGCAAGCGCCTTGCAGGCGTGAGAGCCGATATAGCCGGCACCGCCCGTGACAAGAACATGCTTCATCGGGCGGTGTCCGTCTTTCGTTTACTGAGCGGCCTTGGGCAGCGCGACCATGTGCTTCAGATAGTCGGCGAACTCGTCGCGAAGCTCGTCGCGCGCCAGACCGAAGGCCACGGTGGCCTGCAGGAAGCCGGCCTTGGAGCCGCAGTCAAAGCGCTGGCCACGGAAGCGGTAGCCGTAGACACCGGGATCAGAGCCGATCTCGGACGCGATGGCGTCGGTCAGCTGAATCTCGCCCCCGGCACCGGTCTGCTTCCTGGACAGGTTCTGCAGAACCTTGTTGCTCAGGATGTAGCGGCCGATCACGGCAAGGTTCGACGGCGCCTTGCCCGTTTCGGGCTTCTCGACCATCCCCTTCACCTTGACCATCGAGCCCATGTCTTCCTGAACATCGAGCACGCCGTAGGCTTTCGCCTTCTCGGGCGGAACTTCCATCGCGGCGACCATGCAACCGCCGGTTTCCTCGTAGGCTTCGGTCATCTGCTGAAGGCAGGGTTTCTCGGCGGCGATGACGTCATCGGGCAGCAGGACCGCGAAGGGCTCGTCGGGCGCGATCAGGCGGTTGGCACACCAGACGGCGTGGCCAAGGCCGAGCGCCTTGTGCTGGCGGACATAGGCGATGGCGCCGGAATCCATGTTGGTCGTCTCAAGCACGTCGAGAAGGTCGTTCTTGCCCTTCTTGCGCAGCGAGGACTCAAGCTCCGGTGCGTGGTCGAAGTAATCCTCAAGCGCGCTTTTGCCGCGCGAGGTCACGAAGATGAACTCTTTGATGCCGGCGGCGCGGGCCTCGTCGATCGCATACTGGATCAGCGGGCGGTCCACCAACGTCATGATTTCTTTAGGAATCGATTTCGTCGCGGGGAGAAAGCGGGTCCCCATGCCTGCGACCGGAAATACGGCCTTGGTTACTTTGCGAGACATAACCTCACCTCAGAATTGTTGTCGTGGTTGCCTAGCACGAGAGTGCCAGATTGTCTCGGGACATGATGGCGCGATTTTCCGGGATTTCGACCGCCGAGCCGGAAAATGTCCGAAGGCTGCAATAAATCGCCGGGCTCAGGCCACAATCCTGACAAGGTGCGTTCGATCGTGCTCCTTCTGAAGGCGATTCGTGAAATTTATTAGGCGAAAGCTGTGTTCGGATCGTTTCGATTTGCCAAACAATCCGCCGGACTGTTCCCAGAAACCCTCATCCCGGAAACGCACAGAGTGACGTAGGGTCGTGTAACTGAACAGGTATAGAGTCGTCCGCGCGCCGCCCCTGACCGATTCCATCGCGGCGCGGCGCGCGCGGCCCGCTGTCCAGATCCGGCCGGACAGGGTCGCGGTGCCGCCAAAGCGGGTGCGGGGAACGAAGGGCGCGAAGGTGCGGTTGGGCGCAGGCAGCGGCGGCAGCCGCGACAGATCGCGGGCGCGCCCCTCGGCAAGGCCGGTCTCCAGCGTGTCCAACAGGCGCGAAACGTCGCGCGGCTCGCAGGTCCCGGCCACCATGTGCCGCAGCAAGCGTGCGCGCTGATCCCGGCGCATGTCGTCGAGGACGGGCTCTTGCGGCACGTCGGGCGCATGGCGGCGCAGGAAGACGACCTGACTGGCGCCGATTTCGGACAAGCTGCGCGGCATCCGGTCGGCGCGGCGATAGGCAGAGGGCGCGACGCCGTGGTGAACCTGCGCCAGCGGCACGATCGCCGTGCGGTGGCCCAGCGCGGCAAGCCGGAGGTTCACGTCGGTTTCGTCGAGATAGAAACGATAGGCCGGATCGAAGCCGCCGATCTTGCGCAGCAGCCCGCTGCGGAAGGCGCAGTTCGTTCCTTCGGTCTTGATCCCCTGCCCCGGCGCGGCGGTGAACACCTCGGGGGCGGTCCCGTTCAATTGCAGGTCCGCGTGCGCTCCGGTCCCGTCGACCCGGCGCGCGCGGTGCTGAAAGCTGATGCCGTTCCGCCCGATGACATAACCACCGGCGGCCGCGATGTCGCTGCCCTCGAAGGGCTGCGTCAAGTGGGCCAGCCACGTCGGTTCGGGCACCGCGTCATCGTCGATGAACGCGACGATCTCGCCAGCGGCAAGGCCCAGACCGATATTCCGGGCGGCAGAGATGTTGGCCTCGTCGTACCCGGCCATGGTCACACGGTCGGCGAAGCCCGCATCGCGCAGCGTGGCAAGACCGGCGGGGTCTGCGACGACGATGACCTCGAAGGCGGGATGAGACAGTTGCTCGATGCCGGTCAGGCAGCGCAGCAGGTAATCGGGACGGTTTCGGCTGACGACGATGACACTTGCCGTCGCCGTCATTCGATCCCCATCGCCAGCAGCATCGCCTCGATCCGGGCGACGTCACCGGGGTTGTTCAGCTCCCAGAACTTGTGCCCGCGCGCCTCGACCTGAACGCACAGCATCGGGTGTTCGTGTTCAAGGAACCGAAGCTGCTCCAGCCCTTCGAGCTGTTCAAGCGGCCCCATCTTCAGCAGCGGATAGGATGCCAGCGCCGAGGGTTTGTAGGCGTAAACGCCAACGTGGTGGAACACCGGGGTCGGATCGTCGTCGCCGTATTCCTCGGAGGTATAGGGAATGACCTCTTTCGAGAAATACAGCGCCCGGCGGTCGCGCGAGAAGACGGCGGTGGTGCCGCCGACACGCCCCTCTTTCCGGTCCGACAGGAAGTCCTTCAGTGCCCGGCCATCGCAGCGCAGCACCGGCGTTGCGACTTCTGCCGTCGGATGCCCTTCCAGCTGGGTCACTAGTTCCTCGATGAACCACGGCGGCGTCAGCGGCGCGTCGCCCTGAAGGTTCACGATGATGTCGTAGCCGCCACCCAGAACCGCCAGCGCCTCGGAACAGCGCTCGGTGCCGTTGCGGGCCTTGTCAGAGGTCAGCACGACCTCGGCGCCAAAGGCTTCGGCGGCCTCGCGGACGCGGTCGTCATCAGTGGCGACCACGACGCGGTCGGCGCTTTTGACCGCCATCCCGGCTTCCCACGTGCGCTGGATCAGGCTGCGGGATTCCCCCGTAGCGCCGCGCAGACCGACCAGCGGCTTGCCCGGATAACGCGTCGACGGATAGCGCGCGGGGATGACGATCAGGACCTTCATTCGGCAGCCTTCAACTCTACTCCCGGAGCGTAGGCGATGAAGAACGGGTTGGCGAAGCCTTCCTTGCCATAGGTGAAGACGCTGTGGTCGTCGAAGCGCACCACCTTGCCGCCCGCCCCGCGCAGCACGGCGTCGCCGGCGGCGGTATCCCATTCCATCGTGCGGCCAAGGCGCGGGTAGATGTCCGCCTCGCCCGTGGCGACAAGGCAGAACTTCAGCGACGAACCGGCCGAGGTCATGTCCTTCACGCCGTACTTGGCGATGTAATCGTCGGTCGCCTGATCGCGGTGCGACTTCGAGGCGACGACCATCAGGGCCGAATTGTCCGGATCAGAGACGCTCAGCGGCGTCGTCGCGCCGGGGGTCTCTTTGTCGAAAGTGCCGGTCTCTTCAACGGTGGTGCCGTCGGCCAGCGTGTAGAACAGCCGCTCGCGGGCCGGGGCGTAGACGACGCCACGCAGCGGCACGCCATCCTCGACATAGGCGATGTTGACGGTGAAATCGCCACGGCGCTTCACGAATTCCTTGGTGCCGTCCAGCGGGTCGACGATCAGGAAGGTCGAGACCTCTTGCCCGTGCGAGGCTGCCTGTTCCTCAGTCACCAGAGCCACGTCCGGAAACGCCGCGCGCAGACCGGCCGAGATCAGCGCGTCGGCCTTCTCGTCCGCTTCGGTCACCGGGCTTTCGTCGGATTTCGACCGAACCTCGAAGTCGTCGGAATGGTAAATCTCGAGGATGGCGTCCCCCGCCTCGAGCGCAAGGCGCCGCATCACGGGTACGAGTTTGTCGAAGTCCAAAGGCCTCTCCTTCGCTGCACTGGCGGCAGCTTGCGATTGATAAACAACTCGGCGCCTCTTATGCTTCCCCGACAACGGAACGGCAACAATTCCCTGCGAAAAAGACCGGGAAAGCGCCGTCGGGCAGGCAGCGGAAGGCCGGGATGTTCCAGCAACGCACAAGGCAGACGACGCTTCAGTCGGCGATCGCCATTGTCGAGCTGATCTATCACGCAACCGTCCGCAATATCCGCAAAAGCCACGGCAACGCGGTGGTCGGCCTGCTGATGTCGATCATGCAGACCGTGATCCTTGTCGCGGTGTTCTGGGTGATGTTCGCGATCCTCGGCCTGCGCGGCAACGCAATCCGGGGCGATTTCCTGCTGTACATCATGTCGGGGATCTTCCTGTTCCTGACCCACAACAAGGCGGTCAGCGCGGTGCTCGGGTCCGAAGGGCCGACGTCGCCGATGATGCAGCATGGCCCGATGAACACGACCATCGCCATCTCTTCTGCCGCGCTGGGAACGCTTTACATTCAGACACTTGCGCTGGTGGTGGTTCTGTTCGTCTACCACGTGGCCTTTACCCGGATCGAGATCCTGCATCCCGCCGCCGCCTATGGCATGGTGCTGCTGTCGTGGTTCTCGGGCTGCGCCGTCGGGCTTGTCTTCCTTGCGATGAAGCCGTGGGCGCCGAACTTCGTGAACATCGCGTCGCAGATCTATACCCGCGCCAACATGGTCGCGTCCGGCAAGATGTTCGTGGCCAACTCGATGCCGACCTACATGCTGGCGATGTTCGACTGGAACCCGCTGTTCCACTGCATCGATCAGGCGCGGGGGTTCGTGTTCCTGAACTACAACCCGCACTACAGCAGCGTGACCTACCCGGTCATCCTGTCGCTGGTGCTGATCATGATCGGCATGATGGGCGAATTCTATACCCGCAAGAATGCCTCTCGCAGCTGGGGCGCCGGGAAGTAGCGGCGCGGTATTTGCTGCATCGCAGCTACACATTTACGCGTGACCGCCCCACGCCGTATAGTCGTTGCAAATGAACGTATCCCCGGAGGAGGGTGATGTTCACGGAATACCGCATCGACCGGAATTCCCGCATCACCTGGGTCTGCGGAAACTGGGACGCGAGCACGACGCGCAACGGCGCGTCACAGTTGACCTCATCCAGCGTGATCGGACGGCTTCTTTGGGACTTCGTCTCGGGGCGGGACACGCGTGACTATCTTCAGGCGATCTTTCACTGGGCGCACGGCCACGACATCACGCTGCATATGTCCTACCGATGCGACACGCCGGAGGAAGAACGCTATTACCGCATGTCGGTTCGCCGCGCGGGTGATGACGAGGTTGGCGTGAAGCACCGGCTGCTGCAACGGATCACCGCGCCGAACCCGCCGCAGTTCAGCCTGCATGACGGACAGGACAGTTCCGCCCGATGCTCGGTCTGCTGCCGGTATCAGGTCGGGGATGCTTGGATCGATCCCTATCGCACGGGCGACCAGATGTGGATGCGCGGGCCCTTCACGGTCTGCCCAGACTGCCGGGGGACGGCGCTGGATACGATCCGCTACAGCCTGTCCGCCGACATCTCTAACCGGTACGGCCCGAACGGCCCCGGCACGGCGAACTAGGACGGCCTTCAGTCGACGACGCGCAGCGTCAGGTTCAGCCGCCCCTCGGCTTCCAGCAGCGTTGATGTGCCCGGACGAATGCGGTCGACGCCGTGGTAGGTCAGCCGCGCCTCGTCCCCCATCACCACAACGTCACCCGAATTGAGCCAAATGGATTCCGTCTTGCCGCCGCGGGTGTCGTTACCGATGCGGAACAGCCCGTCGTCGCCCAGCGACACGGACACGACAGGGAACGAGAAGTCCGCCTCGTCCTTGTCCTGATGCATCCCCATGCGGGCGCCGGGCGGATAGAAGTTGATCAGGCAGCAGTCCGGCTGACGGCCCAGCCCGGTCACAGTGCGCCACAGGTCCAGAACACTGTCCGGAATCTCGGGCCACGCCACGCCGGACGGATGCCGCGGCTCGTACCGATAGCCTTTCCGGTCCGAGAACCAGCCGTATTTCCCCGCCGAGGTCATGCGGACGGACATCGGTTTCCCGTAGGGCGTCATTGGCGAGAAAAGCGGCGCTTCGGCCACCACGCGGCGGATATCTGACGCCATGCCGGATTGCGCCGGGGCGTCTAGAAACCCTTTGAAAATCCTGAATCCCCGAACTGTCAGCGGTGTATCGGTCACTTCATCACGGAACTGTCAAAAACCGTCATTTTAACTGGGCGGACTCGCTTGCAGCGTATTTCCCCCCTCCCTATATACGCCCAGAAGCCGCAAGGGGTAGGCCAATCGCCCTTTGCAATTCATGGGATAGGGGCACGGTGCCTCACAGGGCCGAGCCCCGCAACATCGCCGAAAGAGAGGATATTGAGCATGGCCAAAGTCATCGGTATCGACCTCGGGACGACCAACAGCTGCGTCGCCATCATGGATGGTTCGCAACCCCGGGTGATCGAGAACTCCGAAGGCGCACGGACGACGCCGTCCATCGTCGGTTTCACTGACGACGAGCGTCTTGTCGGTCAGCCCGCCAAGCGGCAGGCCGTCACCAACCCGTCGAACACCGTTTTCGCCGTGAAGCGCCTGATCGGGCGCCGTCTGGGCGACGCCGAGGTCGAGAAGGACAAGAACCTTGTCCCCTACTCGATCGTTGACGGCGGCAACGGCGACGCATGGGTCGAAGTGAAGGGCGAGACTTACTCGCCGTCGCAGATCTCTGCCTTCATCCTTCAGAAAATGAAGGAAACCGCCGAGAACTATCTTGGCGAAGACGTGACGCAGGCGGTCATCACCGTTCCCGCGTACTTCAACGACGCTCAGCGTCAGGCGACCAAGGACGCCGGCAAGATCGCCGGTCTCGAAGTCCTGCGTATCATCAACGAGCCGACCGCGGCCGCGCTGGCCTATGGCCTCGACAAGAAGGACTCGAAGACGATCGCCGTCTACGACCTTGGCGGCGGTACCTTCGACATCACGATCCTTGAGATCGACGACGGCCTGTTCGAAGTGAAATCCACCAACGGGGACACGTTCCTTGGCGGTGAAGACTTCGATATGCGGATCGTCAACTACCTCGCCGACGAGTTCAAGAAAGAGCACGGCGTCGACCTGACCAAGGACAAGATGGCGCTGCAGCGTCTCAAGGAAGCGGCCGAGAAAGCGAAGATCGAGCTTTCGTCCTCGTCGCAGACCGAGATCAACCAGCCGTTCATCTCGATGGGCAAGGACGGCACGCCGCTGCACATGGTCATGAAGCTGACCCGCGCCAAGCTGGAAAGCCTGGTGGGTGACCTGATCAAGAAGTCGATGAAGCCCTGCAAGGACGCGCTGAAAGACGCCGGCCTCAGCACCAGCGACATCGACGAAGTGGTTCTGGTCGGCGGTATGACCCGCATGCCGAAGGTCATCGAGGAAGTCTCGACCTTCTTCGGCAAAGAGCCGCACAAGGGTGTGAACCCGGACGAAGTGGTCGCCATGGGCGCCGCGATCCAGGCCGGCGTGCTGCAGGGTGACGTGAAGGACGTGGTCCTTCTCGACGTGACCCCGCTGTCGCTGGGGATCGAGACGCTGGGTGGCGTGTTCACCCGCCTGATCGACCGCAACACCACGATCCCGACCAAGAAGTCGCAGATCTTCTCGACCGCCGAGGACAACCAGAACGCGGTGACGATCCGCGTGTTCCAGGGCGAGCGGGAAATGGCGGCGGACAACAAGCTTCTGGGCCAGTTCAACCTGGAAGACATTCCGCCCGCGCCGCGCGGTCTGCCGCAGATCGAGGTGACCTTCGACATCGACGCCAACGGCATCGTCCACGTTGCTGCCAAGGACAAGGGCACCAACAAGGAACAGAAGATCACCATCCAGGCCTCTGGCGGTCTGTCGGATGAAGAGATCGACAACATGGTCCGCGACGCCGAGGCGAATGCCGAGGCCGACAAGGGCCGCCGCGAGCTGGTCGAAGCCAAGAACCAGGCCGAAAGCCTCATCCACTCGACCGAGAAGTCGATGGAAGAGCATTCGGACAAGGTCGACCCGACCACGATCGAAGCCATCGAGCTGGCGATTGCCAACCTGAAGGAACAGATCGAGACGGAAGACGCCGGCAAGATCAAGGGCGGCATCCAGAACGTCACCGAAGCCGCGATGAAGCTGGGCGAGGCCATCTACAAGGCCGAGCAAGCCAAAGCGGAATCGGGCGACGGTGGTTCCGATGACGACGACGAACCGCGCGGTGTCGACGACGACATCGTGGATGCCGATTTCGAGGATCTCGACGACAACAAGCGCGCCTCGTAAGCGTCGCCAGATGCGTTTGGACCGGCCTCGTCACTACTGGGGCCGGTCCTTGCGTTAGGAGAGTACATCCATGGCAAAACGCGACTATTACGATGTTCTCGGCGTCCAGAAGGGTGCGACGGCGGAAGAGCTGAAGAAGGCCTATCGCAAGAAGGCGAAAGAGCTTCACCCCGACCGCAACAGCGACAACCCGGATGCCGAAAGCCAGTTCAAGGAAGTGAACGAGGCGTACGACGCGCTGAAAGACCCGCAGAAGAAAGCCGCCTATGACCGGTTCGGTCACGCGGCGTTCGACGGCGGCATGGGCGGTGGCCCGCGTCCCGGCGGCGCAGGCCAAGGTGACTTCGCCTCTGCATTCTCGGACGTGTTCGACGACCTGTTCGGTGACTTCATGGGCGGCCGCGGCGGGGCCGGCGGCGCCGGACGCCAGCGCGCGACGCGCGGGTCCGACCTTCGCTATAACCTGCGCGTCACGCTTGAAGAAGCGCATCAGGGTCTGCAGAAGACGATCAAGGTTCCCACCTCTGTCCAGTGTTCGACCTGTTCGGGCACCGGCGCCGAGGGCGGCGCGGAACCCGCCATGTGTCCGACCTGTTCGGGCATGGGCAAGGTCCGTGCGCAGCAGGGCTTCTTCACCGTCGAACGCACCTGTCCGACCTGCTCGGGCATGGGGCAGATCATCAAGAACCCCTGCCGCGCCTGTGGCGGTTCGGGCCGGGTCGAGAAAGACCGCTCGCTGTCGGTGAACATCCCGGCGGGCGTCGAGACGGGCACCCGCATCCGCCTTGCCGGAGAGGGCGAGGCCGGGCTGCGCGGCGGTCCGACAGGCGACCTGTACATCTTCATCGAGGTGGAAGAGCATCAGCTGTTCCAGCGCGACGGACAAAGCCTGTTCTGCCTTGTCCCGGTGTCGATGACAGCAGCCGCGCTGGGCGGTGATATCGAGGTGCCGACGATCGACGGCGGCCGCAGCCGGGTGAAGATCCCCGCAGGCTCGCAGTCGGGGCGCCAGATGCGTCTGCGCGGCAAGGGCATGCCCGCCCTCCGTGGCGGTGGGACCGGCGATATGTTCATCGAACTGGCGGTCGAGACCCCGGTGAACCTGACCTCGCGCCAGAAAGAGCTGCTTAAAGAGTTCGAGAAGATCGGCGAGGACAACAACCCCGAGTCCTCGAGCTTCTTCACCAAGGTGAAAAGCTTCTGGGACGGGATGAAGAACTGACCGTGATCCCGACGGAACAATGACACGTCGCCCCGGGTTAACCCCCGGGGCGATTTTCTTTTCAGGAGAGACACTTGTTCGACTGGATCACCGGAATGATCGACGCGATGGGCGGCTTTGGCGTGGGGCTGCTTATGTTTCTCGAGAACGTGTTCCCGCCGATCCCGTCGGAACTGATCATGCCGCTTGCGGGCTTCAACGCCGCGCGGGGGGATATGTCTTTGGCCATCGTGATCTTCTGGGGAACCGTCGGTACGCTGGCCGGGGCGTGGATGTGGTACTGGATCGGCCGGACCTACGGAAAGGCCCGCCTGCGCAGGTTGGCCGAACGCCACGGCCGCTGGCTGTCGCTGGCGCCCGAGGAACTGGACCGCGCGGCGGACTGGTTTTCCCGCCACGAGGGTCGCGCCGTGGTGATCGGCCGCCTGATCCCCGCGATCCGAACCCTGATCTCGGTACCCGCGGGGATCGAGCGCATGTCGCAGGCGCGGTTCCTTCTGCTTAGCGCGGTCGGCAGCTTTCTGTGGACGACGCCTTTGGCGATGCTCGGCTATTGGCTGGAAAGCGGCTACGACCTTGTCGCCGCATGGCTGGACCCGATTTCGACCATCGTGGTGGTGGGACTGCTTGGCGTCTACGTCTGGCGCGTCATCACATTCGACCGGCGGCAGGGGAAGCAAAGCTAGGTCTTGCAGACCGAGTTGCCGCCGTCCGCGTAAAGCGATGTGCCGGTGACGAAGGACCCACGATCCGAGATCAGGAACAGCGCGGCCTCTGCGATCTCTTCCGGCGCGGCCATCCGTTTAAGCGCATGAAGCCCCCGGACGAATTCGTGAAAGCCCGCGTCGTCGCCTGCCATTTCGGTCATCGTTCCGCCCGGCATCAACGTGTTCGCCCGCAGTCCCTGCGCTCCGTGCTCTACCGCCAGTACCTGCGCCAACCCCACAAGCCCTGCCTTGGCGGCGGCATAGGCGCCCATGCCCGGCAAGCCGACGGTCTGGCCGACGAAGGACGAAGTGAACACGACGGAACCTCCGCCGCTTTCGAGGATCGCAGGCACCTGATACCGGGCGCCGTAGAAGGCGCTGGTCAGGTTCGTATCCAGAACCGCGTGCCAGTCGTCGGCGGACAACTCGGGGATCGGCACGGCCGGGCCGGTGGTGCCCGCGTTGTTCATAGCCGCGTGAAGACCCCCGAAGCGATCTTTGGCAAGGGCGACCAGCGCGCGGGCGAAAGCCTCGTCTCGAACGTCCCCCGCCAGATACGCCACGCGTCCGCCGCTGCCAGAGATGTCGTCGGCAAGGTCGCGCAAGCGCGTTTCCCGGCGCGCGCCGATAACCACGTTCGCGCCCTCCTGCGCGAACAGGCGGGTGCTTGCGGCGCCGATGCCAGAGGAAGCGCCGGTGACGATGACGGTCTTGTCCTTGAGGATCATGCGATATCTCCTTGTTGCACGAGACGTCTGGTGCCGTGCCAGGATCAGCCAAGCGATCCGGTTCCTGCGCCATGCAGTCGTCCGGCGCCCGGTTGCGCAGGAACCGGAACGTTGGCCTTAACCCGGCATTAACCGGGATGCGGCAAGGCTGGCGGCATGACGAGCGAGATGGCCGAAGCCCCCCTGCCCCTGTTCAGCCCCGATGATGAGGCGGCGGCCGCGGTTCCACCAAAGCGCCTGCCGTCCTACATCAAGGACCACCGCAAACGCCTGCGCGCCCGGTTCATGGAGGGCGGCGCAGCGGCGATGCCGGATTACGAGGTGTTGGAACTCATCCTGTTCCGCGCCATCGAACGGCAGGATGTCAAGCCGCTGGCGCGGCTGCTGATCGACACGTTCGGCGATTTCAACCGCGTACTGTCCGCCGATCCCGCCCGCCTGACTTCGGTCAGCGGGGTCGGAGAGGCTGTGGTAAGGGAACTGAAGCTGGTCGAAGCGGCGGCGCACCGACTGGCGCGGTCGCGGGTCTTGCAACGGCCGGTGATCTCGAGCTGGGATGCGGTTCTGGACTATTGCCACACCACCATGGCCCACCGCGAGACCGAGCAGTTTCGCGTGCTGTACCTTGATCGTAAGAACGTTCTGATCGCGGACGAGGCGCAGGCGCAGGGCACCGTCGACCACGTGCCCGTCTATCCGCGCGAGGTCGTGAAACGGGCGTTGGAACTGAACGCCAGCGCGCTGATCCTGGTACACAACCACCCATCGGGCGACCCCAGCCCCTCGCAGCAGGACATCGACATGACCCGCCAGGTCGAAGAGGCGTCGCGGGCTTTGGGCCTGACCCTGCACGACCATCTGATCGTCGGCAAATCCGCCGAACTCAGCTTTCGGGCCGAAGGCTATCTTTGAGTGGCCCAGACCTCGACCCGGCGGTTGACCTGACGGCCCCATTCCTCGTCATCGCAGGCCATCGGCATCGCCTCGCCAAAGGCCTCGACCGAGATCGACAGCCGCTCGCGGTCGGCGGTCGGCGCGGCTTTCAGCACCGCGTCGCGCACCTCTTCCGCGCGGCGGGTGGCAAGGCGAATGTTGCCGTCAGCGGGGCCCTCGCTGTCGGAAAAGCCAACGAAGATCAGCGGTCGACCGTCGAAGGCGCCCGCCTCGATCTGCTGCGCCAATATCTCGACGTTCGAGCGGGACTGCGGATCAAGCTGCGCCCCGCCCTGTTCAAAGCGGAACCCAAGCGTCAGCCGCTCGGTCCCGTCCATCGTCATCGCAAGCCGTTGCAGTTCGTCCAGCAAGACCTCGTCGCCCGCTTCGGTGATCGCGTTGACCAGCCGCAACCCCTGCTCGGCGACCGGCACGTTGTAAAGCCGCAGGTCGACGAAGCCCGAGCGTGCGACGACAAGCTGCGCGGCGGGCGAGCGGGCGAAGGACAGAAATTCGCGCGCCAGAAGCGGCAGGCGGCGGACCGGCGTGTACAGAAACAGCGGCAGCGTCAGCGGATAATCTTCGGTCTTCACCGTCAGGTCGTCGAGGACAGAGACCATGCCGCACTTGCCGTACAGTTCCAGCACCTGCGCGTTGCCAGTCTCTGAATAGGGCGCAACGCCGATGGCCAGCGGATCGCCGGCCACAGCGTCGGCCAGCGCGGCGTTGTCCGGGTGGCGGATCGTGGCAGCGGCGGGCGCAAGATCGCGCGGGGTCAGAAGGCGGTCGGCGAAAGCCTGAGACAGGCCCGACCGTTCACCCCGCATATGCACGAATATCGGTGCGTCAGGGCCGCCCAGCGCCGACCAGTTGGTGATCTCTCCGGCGAAGATGCGGGTGATCTGGTCAAGCGTCAGGCCCTTCATCGGATTGTCCGCCGACACGATCACCGCCATGGCGTCGAGCGCAAGAATCCGGCTGCGGCGCGGATCCGACAGGTCGCCCAGACCCGCCTCTTGCGCCAGCGTGATCTCTGTCGCGTTCGCGGGGCGGGTGGACAGCACAAGGTCCGTCTCGTTCGCCAGCAGGTCGGCAAAGCCTTCCTCGGTCGAGGTTACGCGGAACCCGATTTCGGCGGCCAGCGCGCCCGACGCAAGGTCGGTCAGGACATAGTCGAAATGAGTGTCGTCAACGATGCGCCGTTCAACACCATAACCGGACCTTGCCGCGAAGGCCTCGACCAGCGAGGGCATCAGAACCTCGCCCATGGTGCGGGCGCCGGAGAAGGTGAAACGGGCGACAAATGCAGTCAGGTCGGGACAGCCGGGACCCTCGCAGACGACGCCGCTGCCATCCAGCGTGAGGACGCCATAAACAGTGTCTACGCGGTAGAATTCGCCGTCATAGCCCAGCAGGTCGCCGGTGACTTCGACGCTGCCATCGCGAGAGGTCAGGGTGACATCGTCGCCGCGCGCGGCTCCGCCGAGGCTCCAAAGAAACAGTGCGGCAAGGACTGCCGCACGTCGATAGCTCATGTCCGATTACCGCGACTGCCTCAGTACGAGGCGATCTTCAGGTCTCGAAGGAGGTTTTTCAACACCAGAAACTCGCCCGCCGCGTCGCAGTCCGGCATGGATAGCGTCAGGGACACAGGGCGCATTCCACCGGCTGCGGTGCGCTGGATCGTCTGGCCCGCGATGTCGCGGTTGCAGTTGGCGGCGGTTACCTCGGCCTCGACGCTCAGGCGGACGACGCCGTCCTGTCCGCGCGCATCCTCGGGCAGGGTGTAGACCTCTGCAAGAAAGGCATCGGGCTGACTGCGGTCGCCCAGCATCGTCAGGAAGCCGCCGCCGGTCCGGGTCGCGGCCTCGACCGAGCCAGGGTTGCCGGACCAGATATGGCCGGCATCGCCATAGTCGGCGCCGAATTCCAGCGCGTGGATCTGCAGGCCGTTGTCGCCGTTGTACTGAAGCACGACGCGTTCGGTTCGCATCGCTTCCGGCACGTCGACGGCGGTCTCGGCGGTCTCGCCGCTGGCCAGCGTGACAGAGAAGGACGCGTCGATCGACAGGGCGGGCACGTCGACGGTGTACATGCCCAGCGCGTCGGTCTCGTCCGAGAAGATCAGGCCTTCGTGGCGAACGGTCAGACGTTCGTCCGCGGCGCAGGGTGCGGTCAGCATCAGGCGCACCATTCCGGCGGTCTGGGCCGATGCGGACAGGATCACGTCGCAGGCAAGACCGTATTCATTGCGGCCGGGCTCCTCGGGCAGTTCCTCGGGCGCGGCTTCTTCCACCGGCGCCATCCGGTCCAGCGGCGTGGGCTGCTTCAGTTCCAGCGGCTCGGGGATCGCACTGTCAGAGGGCATGTCCGGGATCTCGACCACGACGGCGGCGGGCGCATCGTCGTCGGGCTGGATGTCGAGGCTGGCGATGTCGACGAGATCGGGGGTCTCCGGGTCCGCGGCGTCCAGCTCGGCCAGCATCTCCATCTTAGAGACAGGATCAGCCGCGTCGGCCGGTTCGGGCTTTGCCACGTCAACGACGGGCATGATGGCTTCGGGCATGTCGGCTTCGGGCGCGGTGACTTCGGGCACGACAACATCCGGTGCGGGCGCTTCGGCAACGATCATCGGAGCAGCGTCTGGGCCAACGTCGGGGCCAACGTCGGGTGCGGCGTCGGGGCCAACCTCGGGTGCGGGAACGCCCAGCACTCCAGCGGTCATCGGGGCGGCGATCGTTTCGGCGGCAATCTCGGGTTCCGGCAGGGCGTCGCGGGCGTTGGCGTCGCCGTTCCGCTGCATCATGTGCGCGGTCGCGACGACGGCTGCGATGGTCGCGCCGCTTGTCAGATACTTCCGGTATTTCTGAATAAAGACCATTTGCATGGTTCTGCCCCTGCCCAATCCACTGTGTGGATAAGTGGCACAGAAATGAGGAAACAGTAAGGCGGCCTGCCTAAATTGTGTTGTAAAATGGAAACAAATTAAGGGTTCCGTGGGCGGAACGGGGCCGCGCCGGACTGTGGATAAGCCGGCGCAGCCGTGCCGGACGCGTCAGATTACAACGCGCCGTGGCAGTGCTTGAACTTCTTGCCCGACCCGCAGGGACAGGGCGCGTTGCGGCCCGGATTGCCCCAGGTCGACGGATCGTTCTCGTCGAAACCGGCGACCGCCGCTGTTTCCGTTTCGGCAACCTCGCCGCCTGCGCCGACCGGCTCGGGCTGCTTGGCGGTCGCGGATTCGGCGGCTTTCTGCAGCGACTGCTGCTGGGCCATGATGTCCTTCATCATCTGCTCGCGCTCTTCTTCGCTAAGCGGACGGATCTGCGACAGTTTCTGGGTCACCTCGATACGCAGCGAATCCAGCAGGCCGTGGAACAGCTCGAAGGATTCCGTCTTGTACTCGTTCAGCGGGTCGCGCTGCGCGTAGCCACGGAAGCCCACGACCGAGCGCAGGTGTTCCAGCGTCAGAAGGTGTTCGCGCCACTTGCCGTCGATGGTCTGAAGCAGGATCTGCTTTTCGATCGACCGCATGTTCTCGGGCCCGAACTGCGCGGCCTTCGAGGCCATCAGTTCGTCCGACGCGGCGGCGAGACGTTCCTTGAACACCTCGGCGTCGACGCCCTCTTCCTCGCCCCAGGCGATGACCTTCTCGTTCACGCCCAGCTTTTCCAGCGCGGCGGCGTACAGACCTTCGGTATCCCACTGGTCAGAGTAGGTTTTCGGCGGGATGTACTCGTCGACCAGATCGTCGACCACCTGATGCCGCATGTCCTGCACGATCTCGGACAGGTCCTCGGCTTCCATGATCTCGCGGCGCTGGCCGAAGATGGCCTTCCGCTGGTCGTTCATCACGTCGTCAAACTTCAGCAGCTGTTTGCGGATGTCGAAGTTGCGGCCTTCGACCTTCGCCTGCGCGCGTTCCAGAGACTTGTTGACCCACGGGTGAACGATGGCTTCGCCTTCCTTCATCCCAAGCTTTTTCAGCATGTTGTCCAGACGCTCGGACCCGAAGATCCGCATCAGGTCGTCTTCCAGCGACAGGAAGAAGGCCGACCGGCCCGGGTCGCCCTGACGGCCAGAGCGGCCGCGCAGCTGGTTGTCGATCCGGCGGCTTTCGTGGCGTTCGGTCGCCAGAACGAACAGGCCGCCCGCCTTCTTCACCGCTTCCTCTGCGGCGTCGTGGCTTGCCTCGATCTCCTGGCGGATCTCTTCGGGGTCGCGGTCCGGGCTGGCGGCGATCGCCTCCATCACCTGAAACTCGAAGTTGCCGCCCAGTTTGATGTCGGTGCCGCGGCCGGCCATGTTCGTCGCGATGGTCACCGCGCCCAGCTTGCCGGCGTCGGCGACGATCTGCGCTTCCTGCTCGTGCTGGCGCGCGTTCAGGACGTTGTGCGGGATCTTCGCGGCGGTCAGAAGCTGCGACAGGAATTCCGACTTCTCGATCGAGGTGGTGCCCACAAGGACCGGCTGCCCGGTCTCGTGCGCGGTCTTGATCTCTTCCACGATGGCGTCGAACTTTTCCTTCGCGGTGCGGTAGACGGCGTCATGTTCGTCCTTCCGCGCGATGGGAAGGTTCGTCGGAACCTCGACCACGCCCAGCTTGTAGATCTCGGCGAATTCCTCGGCCTCGGTCGACGCGGTGCCGGTCATGCCGGACAGCTTGTCGTAGAGACGGAAGTAGTTCTGGAAGGTCACCGAGGCCAGCGTGACGTTCTCGGGCTGGATCTTGCAGCCTTCCTTCGCCTCGATCGCCTGATGCAGACCGTCCGACAGGCGGCGGCCGGCCATCATGCGACCGGTAAATTCGTCGATCAGGACGATCTCGCCGTTGCGGACGATATAGTCCTTGTCCTTGGTGAACAGCTTGTGCGCCCGCAGGCCCTGGTTCACGTGGTGGACGATGGTGGTGGATTCCGGGTCATACAGCGTGTGCTCTTCGGGCAGGATGCCTGCCGCGTGCAGCCGCTGTTCGAGGAATTCGTTGCCTTCCTCGGTATAGGTCACGTTCCGCGACTTCTCGTCCATGTTGTAGTGATCCTCGGTCAGTTCGGGGATCACCTTGTCGATGGTCATGTAAAGTTCAGAACGGTCCTGCGAGGGGCCCGAGATGATCAGCGGCGTCCGCGCTTCGTCGATCAGGATCGAGTCCACCTCGTCGACGATGGCGAAGTAGTGGTCGCGCTGGTTCATGTCCGACAGCTCGGACTTCATGTTGTCACGAAGGTAGTCGAAGCCAAGCTCGTTGTTCGTGGCATAGGTGATGTCGCAGGCGTAGGCCTCTTTTTTCTCGGCCTCGGGCTGCTGCGGGTAGACGACGCCGCAGGTCATGCCCAGCGCGTTGTACACCTTGCTCATCCATTCCGCGTCACGCTTGGCGAGGTAGTCGTTCACCGTCACCACGTGGACGCCGCGCTTGGTCAGCGCGTTCAGATAGGCCGGGAAGGTGGCGACCAGCGTCTTGCCCTCGCCCGTCTTCATCTCTGCGATGTTGCCCTGATGCAGGAACATCCCGCCCATCAGCTGCACGTCGAACGCCCGAAGGCCCAGCGCGCGCTTTGCGGCTTCGCGGCAGTTGGCGAAGGCTTCGGGAAGCAGCTTGTCCAGGCTTTCGCCATTCGCGACGCGCTCGACAAACTCGGCCGTCTTTTCCTTCAGGCCCTCGTCGGACAGCGCCTCGAACTCGGGTTCCAGGGCGTTGATCTTTTCGACGATCGGTCGGGTCGCCTTCACTTTGCGGTCGTTTGGCGTGCCAAAGACCTTCTTGGCGATTGTTCCGATACCCAGCATGTCTACTCCGCCTGGAAGTCTGTTTTCAAACCAACGTGTAAGAGGAGTGCTTGCCCGCCCTCGCCCGAACCCATAGGAAATGCGGGGAGAAAGCGGCCCTGCGCGCCTTGTGGCGATGTAAGGGTCGGTTGGTATGGTGTCAACGTCGCGAGGTTTCGCGGCTTAGTTCAAAAAGGATCACCTTATGGCATATTCGAAGACCCTTCTGGCCTCGGCGGCATTTGCGCTGAGCCTCGCGGCCCCCGTCGCCGCGCAGGATGCCGAGACGCCGGCAGAGGTCACCGCAGATACCGTCGTCGCCACCGTGGGCGGCGTGGACATCACCATCGGCCACATGATCGTCATGCGTGAAGCCCTGTCGGATCAGAACAAGACGCTGCCCGACGACGTCATCTTCGAAGGCCTGCTTGAGCGTCTGGTTCAACAGCGCGCCGTGGGCGGGTCGGTCACCGAGCCGAGCCTTGCCGCCGAACTGGCGATCGAGAACGAGGAAAGCGCGATCCTGGCCAGCACGAAGGTCACCGAAATCGCCGAGTCCATCGAGATCACCGACGAGGATCTGCAGGAAGCCTATGCGTCGAAATACGCCGACTACGAGCCGGTGAAGGAATTCAACGCCAGCCACATCCTTGTCGCGACCGAGGAAGAAGCCCAGGCGCTGATCGAGGAACTGGACGGCGGCGCCGACTTTGCCGAACTGGCGAAAGAGAAATCCACCGGCCCGACCGGTCCGAACGGCGGCAACCTTGGCTGGTTCGGCGCCGGCATGATGGTGCCCGAATTCGAACAGGCGGTCATGGCTTTGGAAGACGGCGCGGTGTCCGAGCCGGTGCAGACGCAGTTCGGCTGGCACGTCATCAAGCTGAACGAGACCCGCCTGCCGGAAGCCCCGGCGCTGGACGAGGTGCGCGACACCATCGAAGCCGAGCTGTGGGAGACCCGCCTGCGCGACGAGATCGCGGGTCTGGTCGACGCGACCGAGATCGACCGTCCGGACCTGTCGGGCATCGACCCGGCGGTTCTCAAAGACACCTCCCTGATCACCGAATAAGAAGGTCCTTGGGCCATGGCCGGGAAGAAAAAGAAGATCCGCAAGCTCAAGCAGAAGCTGAAAGAGCTGCAGGCATATCTTGATGCGTCGGGCGCCACGCCCGAGGCCGCACCGCGGACGAAGAAGCCGCTTCCCGTCTCGCCCCTCGCGCCCGTCGGCGGGTTCCCGAACCTGCCAGAGATCGCGGGGGTGCGGTTCGCCACGGTGGAAGCCGGGGTGCGCTATGCCAACCGGACCGACGTGATGCTGGCCGAACTGGCGCCGGGGACCGAGATCGCCGGGGTGTTCACCCGCTCGGCGACGCGGTCGGCCCCGGTGCTGGACTGTCAGGACAAAATCGGGGGCAGCGCCGAGGGCGGTGCCGCCATCGTCGTGAACTCGGGCAACGCAAACGCCTTCACCGGCAGTCATGGCATGGCCTCGGTGCGGGAACTGGTGGCCGGCGTGTCGCGCATCGTCGGCGTGCCGGAACAGCGGGTGTTCACCTCGTCCACCGGGGTGATCGGCGAACCGCTGCCGCATGACCGGATCATCGCCAAGCTCGAAGAGCTGAAGGCCGGGCTTTCGTCCGCTGGCATCGCCTCGGCGGCGCGGGCGATCATGACGACCGACACCTATCCCAAGGGCGCGTTCGCCACTGTGAAGATCGGCGGCAAGCCGGTGAAGATCGCCGGTATCGCCAAGGGTTCGGGCATGATCGCGCCGGACATGGCGACGATGCTGGTCTACATCTTCACCGACGCGAAGATCGGTCAGGCGGATTTGCAGGGCATGCTTTCGTCGCTGACCGACCGCAGCTTCAACTGCATCACGGTCGACAGCGACACCTCGACCTCGGACACGCTGTTGCTGGCGGCAACCGGCGCCTCGGGCGTCGAGGTCGCGGGCGACGGTGTCGCGCCGTTCCGCGAGGCGCTGTCCGGCGTCATGCTGGACCTCGCGCATCAGGTGGTGCGCGACGGCGAGGGTGCGACGAAGTTCGTCGAGATCCGGGTAACCGGCGCAGCGGATGACGCCGACGCCAAGAAGGCCGGGCTTGCCATTGCGAACTCGCCGCTGGTGAAGACCGCCATCGCGGGCGAGGACCCGAACTGGGGCCGTATCGTCATGGCGATCGGCAAGTCGGGCGCGCAGGCGGACCGCGACAAGCTGGCGATCCGTTTCGGCGACATTCAGGTGGCGCGCGATGGCTGGGTCGACCCGGATTACAAGGAAGACGCCGGTGCGTCTTACATGAAGCAGTCCGATCTTGTCGTCGGCGTCGACATGGGGCTTGGCGATGGCGCCGCGACCGTGTGGACCTGCGACCTGACCCACGCCTATATCTCGATCAACGCCGACTATCGTTCATGACCAACCGGAAGATCGTGCTGGTCGCGGCCGTCGCCCTGATCGATCCCGACGGCCGCGTGCTTCTGGCACAGCGGCCCGAGGGCAAGTCGATGGCGGGGCTGTGGGAATTTCCCGGAGGCAAGGTTGAAACCGGGGAATCCCCGGAAACGGCCCTGATTCGCGAGCTGGACGAGGAGCTTGGCATTGGAACATGGCAGAGTTGCCTTGCCCCGCTGACCTTCGCAAGCCACGCCTACGACGACTTTCACCTGCTAATGCCTTTGTTTGCTTGCAGAAAATGGGACGGTATCCCCCAGTCGCGAGAGGGGCAGGCCCTGAAATGGGTGGCGCCGCACAACCTGCGCGAGTATCCGATGCCTCCGGCGGACGTTCCGCTGATTCCGATTCTGCGTGATTGGCTTTAGGCCGGCTCGCCGTATTGTTGCCGGAATCCGGCCCAGAATCCGCCGATTTGTACCAGAAATGCGTAAACTTGGCGCATTAGGCTTATTTTTTGGCTCACTTTGTTAGTGATTTGAGAACGCAGATCACATATTGTGTCGATAGGATGACACAGGGGATGGTGAGCATGCTTAGGACAATCGTTATCGGAAGTTGCGTTTCGGTTCAGGGCTTCTTCGTCGGCGCACTGCCGAACGGTCAGATTACCGTTCGGGTCGGCGACAAGATCTTCTCGGGAAGCCCGGTCGACGCACTGGCGGCCTGATCCGCCAAACGAACTACACTCGCGGAAATACGAAGGGGGAAGGCAGTGCCTTCCCCCTTTGCTTTTGTGCCGGGCTCAGATCGCCGCATCCTCAGGTGATCCCGGGGTCAGAACTGCGCCGCGCCCGGCGACATGCGCCGAATATTTATCATTCTTAACTCCGAATACGTTCAGACGTTAATTAACGAAATTCAAAACTTCGCGTCACCATTGACAACCGAACGACGCTACCACAACTTGTCGTTGAGATTGGCACTTGCCTCTCTCGTTACCAGCCGTCGGGGGACGCCGGTTTGGTGCAATCATGAAGAGTGCGGAACGGTCCGCCACTGGAACCACCTGCTGCGGCAGAGGTGCGACCGAGGTTACGTGTCACATGTTCGAAGACAATCCCTTCGAGATCATTCCGAACTACGAGGACTGTGACAAAGAACTCTCCGCCATCGCGCCTTCGGGATATTGTCTTGTCCTTCATGCGCACGTCTGGAAGACAAAGTTCGTCTACAGCACTTACCCCGAAGCCTGGCGCGATCATTACGACACCCACAATCTTGTGGTGCTGGATCCCGTGGTGCTTTGGGGCATGGTGAACACCGGCACGACGCGGTGGAGCGGTCTGGACAACGTGCAGCGCGTGACAGCCGACTACGTCATGACCCGCGCCAAGGATTTCGGACTGGCCTACGGCGCCGTCGCGGTCACCCGCAGCAAGCACCTTCGGAACAAGAAATGCCTGCTGGCGGTCTCGCGGCCCGACCGCGAATTGACGTCAGAGGAAATCGCACGGGTCGCCGAGATCCTTGACCATATCGTGACGGTCCACGACGGGCGGCTTGGCCTGTCGGACGTGGACATCCAGACAATACAGACGCTGGCGCTTGGGTATTCGCAGGACGAGATCGCCAAGCAGATGCACACCTCGCGCGATACCGTGAAAAAACGTATCGAGCGGATCCGGAAGAAGATTGGGGCGCGAAACGCCACACATGTGGTGTCGATCGCGCTTTCTCATAGCCTAGTTTAGGCAGTTTAAGGCTTCTTCGGGGCAACGGTCCCCTATTGGGTAAAACGATCAAAATATCTGTAGCTGGGCAGGAATCCGCCCGTTAACCATCAATTGTCTCTGGTCCGAGACGATGGGAAACACTTGAATTTCCGTAATGGAAACGGGCTTTTGCCTGTTCGTGTTCGCGGTCTGACGATCGCAGAGAGAGTCCGCGCGCCGTGAATACGGCGTTTCGCGAATAGAGAAGGATTGCAGTCCATGCAGCTGGTCGACCTGACACCCTTTCGCCATTCGGTTCTTGATGCGGCAACTGACGACGGCGTCCTTCATATCGGCCCGATACACAGGACGGACGCACAGTCGATCGTCGATCTGCTGTCCAACCTCGGGCTGACGACCGGCGCGGATGACGCGATCCGGCTTACCGCGCAGGGCACGGACATGGTTTCGATGGCGGTGACGGGCATGGATGTCACCGGCTACCTGATGGAAGACTTCGGGATCGAGGCCGAGACCGAGGCGCTGGACGCCTTCATTCTGCGCGCCTGCCCGGCTGGAACGCCGATCTCGCTGCGTGGTCACTATCATCCGGACGACGAGACGCGGATCACTTCGGTCATGACGGCGCTGCACGATGGCCGCCGTGTCACGTGGACCAGCTTTCGGCTTCGGATGCGCGATGGCGAAACGCTGCGCCTGTCCGATACGTCGGGCACCTTCCCGATGTTGCAGGGCTATGCGGCGGCCGCGTCGGCCCTGCCGGCCGAACGCGCCTTTGCCTGACGCGGGCGCCTAGCCCGCCGCCGCCCCCTCTCCTTCCAGCGCATAGCCCTTTCCGGTGTAGGTCCGGATCATGCTTGCGCCGTCGCCCGAATGGGCCTCGATCTTCTTGCGCAGCTTGCAGATGTGGACATCCAGCGCCTTCATATAGGGCTGATAGTCCGCCAGCGCGTACAGCGCGTCGAACAGCGCGTCGCGTCGCACCACCTTCCCGGAATTCAGCGCAAGGATCCGAAGGATCGTGTTTTCGCTGGACGACAGACGGATCGGCTGGCCGTCGAATTCGGGGTGACGGCCGTCGAGATAAACCGTCAGCCCGCCCGAGCGCACCTCTTGCGAGCGCAGGCCGTGGTGGCGGCGCGTAACCGAGCGCAGCCGCGCCGCGATCTCGACCGCCGCGAAGGGCGGGCCGACGACATCGTCCGCCCCATCATCCAGAATGCGCGCAACCTCGTCCGGGTCCAGTTCGTCCTGCAAGACCACCAGAGGATTCGCCACGCCGGCGGCGCGCATCCGGCGCACCTGCCCCGCCGCGTCGCGTTCCGGCATCAGGCCCAGCAGGACGGGCAGCAGACTCGCCGCGCCTTCGTCCAACCCGGCCATCCCCGATTCGATGGCCGCTTTCGGCAGATCTTCGACCGTAAGCCCTTGTCTCGGCAGGGCAGAAAACAGCCGTTCCGCGCGGCTGAAGTCCTGATCGTGCAAAATTACCCGCATGGGTGCTCCCGAGAAACTTGCGAAAAACTTAAAGTAGGGTACATTGCAGTCCGGAGCCGGTTCAACGAAAAACCTTCGATCAGGGGAAGGAATCTGACGAAGCGGCGCAGGAACAGGCAATCGGCGCAGTGCGGCGATGTTGCGAATAACGTAATTTACCCGCGATGTGCGGGTTTAGGATTGGATGCCTTGCGATGCTCAAACGAGTTCTTCTTGCCCTGTCGCTTGCCCTGCCGCTGACGCTGGCGGCGGTCGACGCACAGGCGCAGGTCCGCCTCAAGGATATCGTGAACTTCGAGGGCGTCCGTTCGAACCAGCTGATCGGGTATGGCCTTGTCGTGGGTCTGGACGGCACCGGCGACAGCATGCGGAACTCTCCCTTCACCCGGAAGTCCATCGAGGGGATGCTGTCGCGTCTCGGCGTCGGCAACCTGACGGGCGAGGGTCTGAACACCAAGAACACCGCAGCGGTGATGGTGACGGCCAAGCTGCCCCCCTATGCCCGTCGCGGCAGCGAGATCGACATCGAGGTGTCCTCGCTTGGTGACGCCACCTCGTTGCGCGGCGGCACGCTTCTGGTGACCCCGCTTTCCGGCGCGGACGGCCAGATTTACGCGGTGGGGCAAGGTCCTGTCGCGGTGGGCGGGTTCAGCTTTGAAGGTGTCGCGGCCAACGTGACCCGTGGCGTTCCGACCGTCGCGCGGATCGAGAACGGCGCGACGGTGGAACAGGAGATCGACTTTGACCTGCGCAAGATGACCAGTATCCGGCTGGCCCTGCGCAATCCCGATTTCACCACCGCCGCCCGCATCGCCGAGGTCATCAACGCGCAGGTGGGCATCGCCCATGCCGAGCCGCTGGACCCCGGCACCGTCGAGGTTCGGGTGCTGGACAAGGGCGACGTGATGGAAGCGCTAGCGACCATCGAGAACCTGCAAGTCGAACCCGATACGCCTGCGAAGGTGGTGATCGACGCAAAGTCCGGGACCATCGTGATCGGCGCCGACGTGCGCATCGACGAGGTCGCGATCAGCCAGGGCGGTCTGACCGTCAGCATCAGCGAAAGCGCCGAGGTCAGCCAGCCCGAGCCCTTCAGCATCGGCGAGACCGTCATCGTTCCGCAGACCGATATCGAAGTCTACGAGCGCGACTCGGGGTTTGCCGTGGTCGGCGGGCAGGTCAGCCTGCGCGAATTGGTCGATGGACTGAACGCCATCGGCATCGGCGCGCAAGAGATCATTTCCATCCTGCAGGCCATCAAGGCCGCAGGTGCACTTCACGCGGATCTGGAGGTTATCTGATGGACATCGATTCCAAGCCCGTCCTGCATCCCCTGTCCGGCCCCCGGCCGGCCAGCCAGCCGACGAGCATCGAAGAGGCCGCGATGGATTTCGAGGCCTCGTTCCTGGAAATCGCCTTCGCCACGATGATGGAGGACGCGATCCCCGCACCTGCCGGCGGCTTTGGCGAGGAGATGTTCCGCAGCCAGCTGACCAAGGCTTTCGCCCGCGAAGTGGCAGAGGCCGGCGGCGTCGGTATCGCCCGCTCGGTCGCGGCGCAGTTGAAGGACTACATGGAATGATCGGTGTCCCGAAAACCTCTGCCCTGTCGCGGCTTGGCATCCGCCTTGGTGAACGCAAAGCCCGCGACGGCGAAGACGGCACGGGATTGACCGACGAGGACGAGGGCAACATCGCCGAGTTCGAAAGGGTCCTGTCCTCGACGCTGGATTTCCTGCGCAAGGAGAACGGCGCGCTAGAGGCGAAGGATGTGGACCGCGTCGCGTCCTACTTCGACGAGAAGGCGCGGCTGCTGGAAACGCTGGAACGCCGCCAGCCCGCGGTCGAGCCGTTTCTTTCGGTCGATGTTCCGGCGGTCGCACAATTGCGAAAATTAATCCGAGACCTCGCCGATCAGCTGGAAACCAACGAACGGCTTCTGCGCGGGATGGCGGACGCTTCACGCACGATTCTGGCCGAAGTAGAGCATCTACGCACGCGTCAAAGCCTGAAAGGCGTCTATGACAAGTCCGGTCAACTGCGTGGCGACGTGGCGCCGAAACCGGTGAAGAAGGGCTTCGAAAAAGATTTTTGAGGTTTTGCGAAAACGGAAACCTTCCGGAAACCTCCCTGCCGCTTTCCTCTCATGTCGGGCGATGCCCGGCCGTCCCGCCAGAAGGCCCGGACGTGCAGCAAGAAAGCAAAAGGAACTAGCCCCCATGACTTCCATCATTACCAACACCTCCGCGATGAACGCCCTGCAGGCTCTGCGGTCGGTCAACAACAACCTCGCCACCACTCAGGACCGCATTTCGACCGGCCTGAAAGTTGGCTCGGCCAAGGATAACGCGGCCTACTTCCAGATCTCCGAGACGATGAAGGGCGACAGCTCGTCCTACGCTTCGATCAACGAAGGTCTGACCCTGACCAAGAACTCGGTCGCCACGGCTCGCCTCGGTGCCGAGACGATCCAGGACCTGGCTCAGGAATTCCTCGACAAGGTGGCATTCGCCCAGGGCGCCGAAGGCGGCCAAGGTGAAATCGAGAACGACCTCAACGAGATCGTCAAGCGCATGGAAACGACGCTCAGCCAGTCGACCTTCAACGGCGACGACATGCTGGGTGCCGGCTCTTACGCTGCGGGCTCGGTGGCCGGCTCTGCCATCGACGGTGCGACCGGCGCACTGACCCGGGGCGCCAACGGCGACGCAACTGTCGGCGTTGATCGCAACGTGGTTACCGGCATCACCCGTGCTGGCGGCACTTTCGCCACCACCGACATCGTTGTGAAGACGCACGACATGGCCGAACTGGTCAGCGACTTCAAAGCGATCGCAACGGGCTTTGCCACCAACGCCGAAGTCGTCGCCACCGGCGAAGCCTTCCTGGCCGGCGCTCTTGCCTCGGTCGAGACGGTGCTGACCGACGTGACCGACATCGCCACCCAGCTGGGCCAGGCGGAAAGCTCGATCGAAGGCCAGCAGGAGTTCCTGAACCAGATGGTCGACAACATCGACAGCGGTGTGTCCTCGATGATCGACGCGGATATGGAAGAAGAAGCCGCGCGTCTTCAGGCGCTGCAGACCCAGCAGCAGCTGGCCACCCAGTCGCTCGCGATCGCCAACCAAGGCCCGTCGAGCGTTCTGAGCCTGTTCCAGTAATGCTTGCCAGTGTTCACGTAATGATTGTCAGCAGTCGCTGAAGCGTATCGCCCGGCCTCGGATGACCGAGGTCGGGCTTCGTTCTTTAAAGCCCCCGGGCCCGCACCAGAAGGTGACATCAGATGAGCCTCGACGCATACAAGAAATCACTCAAGACCACCGAAACGCCGCGCGCGATGGAGCGCCGGATCCTGACCCAGATCACGTCGCGCCTCGATGCGCATCAGGCCGAATACGACGCCGCCGCCGAAGGCCCGTCGCGGCTGGGCATCCTTGCCGGACCGCTGCGGTCCGCAGTGCACGACAACGTCCGCCTGTGGCTTGGCTTCAAGGCCGACCTGCTGACGCCGGGCAACGAGCTTCCCCCAGAAACCCGCGCCGGTCTTCTGTCGCTGGCCGGTTTCGTCGAGCGCCAGAGCGGCCAGATCATGAACGGCCGCGGCACCATCGAATCCCTGATCGCCGTGAACAAGCCGATCATCCAGGCCCTTCAGGGCCAGACTGTCGAGGCCGCGTGATGGGACTGATCCTGAAAGTCAAAACCGGAGACCGCATCGTCATCAACGGCGCCGTCCTGCGCAACGCGGGCAAGGGCCAGATGTTCGTCGAGGTCGAGAACCGTTCCGACGTCCTGCGCGGCGAAGAGATCCTGGCCGAGGACAAGGCCCAGACCCCCGTGCGGCGGCTGTGCCAGCTGATCCAGGTCGCCATGGTCAGCCGTGAATCGCGGGCCGAGATCCTGCCGCGCATCCATGAAGGCATCACGGACCTGATGCAGGTCATGCAGAAAAGCCATGGCAAGGTTCTGGACCGCGTCCGCACCCATGTCGATCAGGGCAACCTGTACGGAGCCTACCGTGTGCTGGGGCCCGTCATCCGCTACGAGGACAAGCTGCTGGCGATCTCTGCCGGGCTGTCCGATCCCGCAAAGGAATCGCACGCATGATCTCGACGGCCGGTCTGTCCCCTTTCATCGGCATCACCCTGGTCCGCGAGAACCGCGAGACCTTCGAGGCCGATGTCCAGCGCGATCCGATGTCCAAGCGCGAGATCGAATCGTTCCGCGAACGGATCGGCAGCGTCGAGACGGTCGAAGACCTTGTGAACGACTACGAGGTCTTCAGCTTCGTCATGAAAGCCTTCGGCATGGAAGAGGAAATCTATGCCAAGGCCATGATGAAAGAGATCTTCACCTCCGATCCCGAGGATGACACCTCGTTGATCAACCGCCTGACCGACGACAAGTACACCAAGGCGAATGAAGAGCTTGGCTTCAATGCCGACGGCACCGCCGGCAGCAACTTCTCCGACCCCGACTGGATCGAGGAAATGGTCGACCGCTACACCACGCAGCGGCTGATCGACACCCAGACCGATGTGAACGAAAGCGTCGGCATAGCGCTGGCCTTCGAGCAGAAGGTGTCGGGACTGACAAGCTGGTACAAGGTGCTGGCCAACACCGAGATGAAGGACTTCATCATGACCGCTTTCGGGATGCCCGAAAGCTCTGACAACGCAAGCGTCGATTCCCTGAAGAAGATGCTTGAAAAGCGGATGGACATCGAGGACCTGCAAGACCCCGAGGTTCAGGAAAAGCTGATCCGCCAGTACTCGGCCTTCGCGGCCGCCACCGAAACCGACACCAGCCAGAACGCGGCGCTGACGCTGCTGACGCAGGGCAGTTCCTACAACATGGTGACGATCGACATCGACGCGATCCAGGGGTTCTCTGGCTACGGCACACGCTGACCGGCAGACATGAAAAAGCCGCGGCCCGGTGATCCCGGGCCGCGGCTTTTTTGTTGGCCTCAGACCATCTCGTCTTCGGTGCTGGGCAGGCGGATGATCTCCTGCCGGACAAGATCGTTGGTGATGTCGATAAGCGTCGCCTGCGCCTCGCGGCTTTCGCGTGCGCGGACCGGGCCCATCTCTTTCATTTCCATTTCCAGCATCTCGCGCATGCGCTGGGTCAGCGCCGACATGAAGGCGCTGCGGATCTCGGACTTGGCACCGCGCAGGGCCAGCGCCAGCGTGTTGCCCTCGGCCATCCGCATGATCCGCTGAAGCGAGGCGCTTTCCAGCTTCACCATGTCGTCGAAGGTGAACATCTTCTTCCGGATCTCGTCGAGTTCCTGCGGCACGCGCTCTTCGAGATCGCTGGACAGGCTTTCGAACACGCTGCCGTCCATCTTGTTGAACATGTCGGCCATCCGCTGCTGCGGATCGACGGTCGACTTGCGGGTGGCCGCGCTGAGGAAATCGCTCACGATCACCTGCTCGAGGTTGTCGATCACGTTCCGCGACAGGGTGCCAAGGCCGATCATCCGCGTCGCGATCTCGGCCATCCGCTCGGCCCCGAACAGCGGCAGCACGCGCGCCGATACGGTGGGCTTCATCCGCGACAGGATCGCGGCGACGGTCTGGTCGTGCTCGCCCATCAGCCAGTTCGCGATGGTCTGCTCGTTCACGGCGGCGAAGGCGTCCCAGACATTCTGGCCGTGCGTCGGCGCGCGCAGGTCGCCCATGATCTCGGAAATCGCGTCGTCGGACATAAAGCCCGACAGCATCCGCTCGGCGATCTGCACCGAACCCTCGACACCGGCGCCGCCGGACACGGTCTGCGAGAACTCGCGGATCACCGACTCGACGGTGGTCGCCGGGATCGTGCCCAGCCGCGACATCGCCTGAATGACCGCCTGTATCTCGGATCGGGCCATCTTCTTCATCATCACCGATCCGCGTTCCTCGCCGATGCAGAGGAACAGAACCGCGGCCTTCTCGACCCCGGTCAGCGGGATCTCTTCGGCGGCCAGTTGCAGCGGGAAGCTGGTGGCGTGGGGATTGAGAACGTTCACGTGGCTATCCTCCGGCGTAGGATTGGATCAGCGACCCCGCGAGACGGTACCAACCGTCGATCGCGACGAAGAAGATGACCTTGAAAGGAAGCGAAATCATGACCGGCGACAGCATCATCATGCCGGCGCCCATCAGGATCGCCGAAACGATCAGGTCGATGGCGAGAAAGGGTACGAAAATCAGGAAGCCGATGGTGAAGGCCCGCTGAAGTTCCGAGATCATGAAGGCCGGAACCAGCACCGACCAAGCGATCTGGGTGCGGTCTTCGGGCAGCGTTTCGACACCGTCCTCGGTCACGCCCTCGACGGTCTCGTCGGGTATGGCGGCGTCAGCCTGCGCGGCGAAGCCCTTAAACAGGGCAAGATCCTTGTCGCGGGTGTTGCTGGCCATGAAGGCGTGGAACGGCTCGGCGATGCGTTCGACGGCTTGCTCTTCGGTGATTGCACCGTCGATCAGCGGAGCAAGGCCGTTGTCCCAGCTATCCTGAAACACCGGCTGCATCACGTAGAACGTCAGGAACAGCGCCAGCGAGGTGATCACCATGTTCGGCGGCGACTGGTTCAGGCCCAGCGCCATACGCATGATCGACAGGACGACGACGAAGCGCGTGAACGAGGTCATCACGATCAGCAGACCCGGCGCGATGGACAGCAGGGTCAGCAGGCCGAAGACCTGGATTAGGCGGCCCGACAGTTCGCCGCTGCCTTCGCTTTCGGGGTCGAGCACCTCTGACAGCCCGCCGATCAGTTCGCCCAGCCCCGACTGTTGGGCCCATGCCGTCGCGGCGCCCGCCACGAGGATGAGTCCCGCCAGCAGGGCGGCAAGGGCGAACCGGCCCGGACCGCGCAGAAGGGTGCCCGTGGGCATCAGTGCGCGCCCATCACGTAATCCTTGACGATCTCGGTCAGGGTGATGCCCAGACCGTCCTCGCCGACCTTCACCAGATCGCCGCGCGCCACGAGGCGGTCGTTGATCATCACGTCCAGCGGCTGACCGATGCGGCGGTCCAGTTCGACCACGGACCCGCGCGACAGCGACAGAAGCTGCGACACCGGCATCCGGGCCTCGCCCAGCACCACCTGAACCGACAGCGACACGTTCAGCATGGCGTTGACGCCCTGCCCGTCCGTCTTCACATCGGCTTTCTTGATCTCCTCTGCGGCGATGTCCTTGAGGAGGCTGTTGGAATCGTCCGTCATGTCACATTTCCCGGCTGTCTGTTGAACGAGAGAGAGGGGGCCCTGAACAGCGAAAGGATGTCCCCGCAAAGTGCGTCGAAGTCATAGGCAGAGCGGCCGTTTTGCCAGTTGGCGGTGACGGCGCAGGCCAGCAGGTCTGGGTCTTCGGTCACCTTGAGTTCGGTGCCCTCGCCCTCGGGCCGGGCCAGCGACCGGGCAAGCGCCCCGAAGCCTTCCGGCACCTTCACATCCAGCCACGGGCTGCCCAGCGCGCGCCGCGCGATGTGGCGCAGTTCCGTGGCCAGTTGGTCCCGGCCGTATTCCCCGACCATTTCGGGGAATAGTTTTTCGCAAAAATCCCGCATGAAAGCGAGCATCTCAAGCTCGAGTTCGTCGCAATAGGTCTGCTGCCCGGCCAGCAGTTCGTCGATCCGGGGCAGCAACATTTCCAGCGTCGTCGCCTGCTGCTGCGCGATGCTTTCCCGCATCGCGGTCTCGCCTGCGGTGTGCCCCTCGGCATAGGCTTCTGCCCGCGCGGCCTCGACCGCCTCGGCAATGGCCGCGTCCATCTCGGCCCGCGAAAAGCTGACAGCCTTCACCTGCGTGCGCGCCGCCTCGGCGCGGTCTTCCACGTCGAAATCCGGAGGGGTGAGGATGCTTTTGCTCGCCATCGATCAGCCCTTCTGGTTGATCCAGCTGCGGATGATGCGCAGCGAGCTTTCCGGTTCGACCTCGATCAGCTTGTTCAGGTCGTCGATATGGCGGCGCATGACGTTGCCCGAAACCGAAGCGAGCGAGACGAATTCTTCTTCCTCGTCGTCGATCCGCAGCGATTCCGGCAGCGGCTTGGGCTTGGCCTCTTCGCCCGGGGTCGCGGGTTTGTCGCCCTCGACCTGCTCGGTCCCGACGGCGTCGGCGGGAACAAGGGCCGCCGATGCGTCCTCTGCGCCTTCAACCGTGGCGTTGAACGACCGCACCAGCGGGCGGACTCCGAAGAACAGTGTCAGCGCGACGACCAGCACCGCGGCAAGCGCGCGGACGATGGCGCCGAAGTTCATCGCGACGACATCAAGGAAACCGCTGCGCTCACGTGTCGACACGGTCGGATCACCCGCGACAAAGCGCAGGTTCTCGACCGTTACGGTGTCGCCGCGCGTGTCGCTGATGCCAGCCGCCGACCGCACCAGCGCCGTCAGCCGTTCCAGATCCTCGGGGGTGCGGGGCGTGTAGACGCCGTTCTCGTCCCACGTACCGTTCACCACGACCGCAACCGACAGCCGCGTGATCGCACCGGGTTCGCGGATCAACTCGGACCGGGTGTTTCCAATTTCGAAAACTGATTCGTCCCGGCTAGAGGTATTGTTCTCGGACCGGCCATTGCCGCCACCGCCGTTATCGATGCCCGGCAGGTTGTTGGCGACGTCGACGGTGCTGCTCGAATCGTCTGCGCTTTCCGATTGCTCGGTGACCGAAACGATGGAACGCGGCACCTGCTGGTCCGGGTCGAAGCTTTCCTGCACCACCACCTCGCGCGAGGTGTCGAGATCGGCGGTCACCCGCACCCGGACGTTGCCGGTGCCGACATGGGCGGCAAGGATGCTTTCGACGTTCTGGCGCAGCCGTTCCTCGATCTCGGCGCGGGCCGAGTTCAGACCGTTGCCCTCGGACAGGTCCTCTTCGCTGAGGATTGCCTGACCGGCGCCGTCAAGGATGGTGACCCGATCCGCCGACAGGCGCGGCACGGCGGCGGCGACTAGGCTGCGGATCGCCAGAGCCTGACTACGTTCCATCGGCGCGCTGCGGCGCGAGTGGATGACGACCGAGGCCGAAGGTTCCGGCCGTTCCTGCGAAAAGGTCTCGCGGTCCGGCAAAACAAGGTGAACGCGGGCGCTTTCGACGTTGTCGATGGTCTCGATCGACCGGGCCAGCTCGCCTTCCAGCGCGCGCAGCCGATTGATCTGCTGCAGGAAGCTGTTCATGCCCAGACCCGAGCTTTGGTCGAACAGCTCCCATCCGGCGTTGCCCTCTGCGGGCAGTCCAGCCTCGGCCAGCGCCATGCGGGCGCGGGCGATTTCGTCTTCGGGCAGGCTGAGCATGGTGCCATCCGCCGAGATGCGCGGCGCGAACCCGGCCTGTTCAAGCTCGGTCATCATGCGCGACGCGTCAGAGGCGGGGATGTCCATCGCAAGGGGCCGATACTTCGGCGAGATCGCGACCGACAGTCCGATGACAAGCGCAAGGGTCAGGCCGACCGCCGTAGCGCCCATCAGGATCAGACGCCGGCGACCCAGCCCCTTAAGGTTCTCGATGAGATCGTTCACTTGCTTGCTGTCTTGCCGGTGATGGACATTTTTGCGAATTCTGGAAAACCGTAGATGCTCGGCGCGCGGCGCACAAGAAAATTTTTCGCAAATTTCGGATGACTGTGTTCTTCCCTTTCGAAAGAAGGTCGGCTAGCATGAATGCGAAAAATTGAAGTCAGAGGATCCTTTCATGGCTGAAGAGGCTCCGGCCCCCAAGAAAAGCGGCCCGAAGTACAAATTGCTTCTGATTCTGGTGCTGGTGTCGTTCCTGGGCGGCGCTGGCGCGGGCGTGCTTGCGTGGTCGAACATGAGCGTCGACGCGGCTTCTGACGATCACGATGCGAAAAATGATGATCACGAAGTTGCAGAAACGCACCACGTTCAGGTCGACGTGGGCCGCATCACGCTGGTCCTGCAAACCGGCGAAGCGACCGACACGCGCCATCTTCTGGTGAATCCCGTCGTCGTGCTTGAGCTTGAAGAGGAAGACGCAGGCTCGCACGGCGCACCGCTCGATACGTCGGACACCCGCGCGATCCTGCGCGACGCCTTCATTGAATACCTGTCGCAGCTTTCGGTGCGCGACGTCACGGGCAGCGCGGGCATGAGCCTTGTGCGCCATGAACTGAAACGCCGCGCGGTCGCCCATCTTGGCGATCATTCCGTCTCTGAAGTGCTGTTTCAGGACTTCGTGGTCCAGTAATCCAAGGACGCCGACATGGAAGCTACCGCAACCCAATCCTCTGACGCCCGCGGCATGACCCGCTCGGTCGAGGAAGAACTGATCTCGCAGGCGTCCGCCGGCATCACGCAACTGCCGATGCTGGACATCATCTTTTCGCGCATGGCCGTGTCGCTGGTGTCGACCTTCAAGACCAAGGCCGCGTTCCTGTGCGACATCGGCTTCAAGTCGGTGGAATACCAGTCGTGGGAAGACACCGTCGCGCAGGTCGACAAGTTCGGCATCTGCGCCGCGGTCGAAGCGCGGTCGTGGGGCGGCACCATGGCCGTGGTGCTGGATAGCGAACTGATCTTCTCGGCGCTTGAAACCCAGCTTGGCGGCCGCCCCCGCCCTGGCACCGCGCCGAAGCGCGCCGTGTCGGTGATCGAACGCCAGATCTCGCGCGACCTGATCGACCTGATCCTCGACGAACTGTCCGACAACGTGTCCCGCCTGACCGAAGCGACCTTTATCGTCGATTCGATGGAGGTGCCGCAGCAGATGCCGGCGCTTCAGGGCGGAAAGACGCCCTGCGCCGTCGCGCGGATGTCCGTGACCATCGGCGATTGCGTCGGCACCTTCATGATCGTCATCCCGATGGCCACGCTGGAACCCGCGCAGGACAAGCTGTCGAAGATGTTCCTTGGCGAGAAACTGGGCGGCGACCTGTCGTGGCGCGACCACATCCTGAGCAACATCAACGGCTCGTCCGTGAAGGTGACGGCGCGCGTGCATCAGCTTGAGGTGCCGCTGCTGGACATCCTGTCCTGGCAGCCGGGAACGACCATCGACCTTGGCATCTCGGACGACAAGGAAATCTCGCTGATGTGCGAGGGCATCCCGGTGTTCTTCGGCTATGCCGGCCAACGTAAGGGGGGGCGGTTCGGCTTCCGCGTCGAGCGCGAGATGAATGCCGAGGATCTTGAGGACGAGGCCGCCGAGGACGCGGCCGAGACCAAGCCCGAAGACGACCAAACGCAGGAGGCAGCGGAATGATCGCAGAGATCCTGAACGCAGTCGACGTGATCGACGCCGGTATCGTGGTGCTGCTGATCGCAGTCGGCGTCTACATCGTGCGCCTGAACCGCAAGATCGACCGGCTGCGCGCCGCGCTGGTCGAAGCCGGGCCGATGTTCGAGACCTACGAAAACGCCATCCGCGCCCATCGCGACAGCATGTCCGCCTTCAACGAGAAGCTAGAGGCCAAACGCGCCGATCCGGTCGTTGAATTCCGGCCCCAGCCGAAGGCCGAACCGAAACCCGAACCCGCGCCAGAACCGGACCCGGTCGAAGAAGACCTGTCGGCGATGTTCTACCGCAAGTTCGGGAAGGAGGCCGTCTGATGGCCCGGATCATGACGGTCGCCGTTCTGGGCCTTGCCGGGCTGGCCGCCTTCAAGGGCGCTTCGGTGGTCGGGCCGATAGCCTCGATCCTCGCCGCCCCCGCATTCGCAGCGTCCGAGGCCACCGACCCCTGCGAAGAAGATGCCGAGGGCTGCATGGCGGAAACACCCGCCGCCGTCCCGGAAGAGACGCAGGATGAAACCCCCGACGTGCTGCCCGAACTGCTGGTCGCCTTGCAGGCCGAGCGCGAAGAGCTTGAGAACTGGCGCGAGAAGCTGGAGCAGAAAGAGGCCGAGATCGTCTTTGCCCAAAGCGCGCTGGACGCGAAGCACGCCGAGCTTGCCGCGCTGAAGGCGGAACTGGAACACCTGCTGGAGCGCGCCGACCGCGAGAACACCTCGGACGTCAGCCGTCTGGTCGAGATCTACAAGGCGATGAAACCGACGCAGGCGGCGGCGATCATGAACGAGGCCGATATCGAGGTTTCGGTTCTGGTGCTTGCCGCGATGCAACCCCGCAACTCGGGACCGATCCTGGCGCTGATGCAACCCGTCCGCGCCCGGGCGATCTCGAAAATCATTCTGGAACGTTCGCGACTGCCGGGCGACCAGAACCTCGTGAACATAAGGCTCGATTAGCGAGTCGCGCACCGAGGGACAGGAAAAGCCGGGCCATCCAAGATGGTCCGGCTTTTTCGTTGAAGGCTCGTGGCAACGGGCATCTTCGGGTGACGCCCGGTCCCTGCACAACTTCTGCACAACCCGTGCGCCCCGTCTGCGCGGCGTTTTCCGATGCTGCGGCGGAAGCTTGCACAGGAGATGGGGATGAGCAGGGAACTGGTGATCCGTGGGGTGCCGCGGGGTCTTGCACTTGATGCGTGGTGGTTCGGCAACGAGGTTTCATCCGACGGCCCGGTCTTGCCGAATGGTGGCACCTTGGCGACGCCCGGCGCGCGCAGGCGCTTGATCGTACTGCTGGCGCTGGTGGTCCTGGCAGACGTGCTGTTCTGGCGGCACGCGCCCGGTGTCTCGCTTGCCCTGTTCGCCTTCGCCGTGTTCGCCGCAGTCGCGATAGGCCGCCCGATCCGCGACGTGTGGCGGCCCGCGGTTCTTGTCGCGCTGGCCGCACTTCCCGTCATCGACTACGCGCAACCGCTGTCGGTCGTTTTCTTGTTCGCGGGGCTGGTCGCGGCGGTTGCGTGGCTTCATCCCGCGACGACGACCGGCGTGGCGTCGATCGGGGCCCGGATGGTCACGCTGGCCCTGTCGCTGCCGGTCAGGGGCCTTCGCGACCTTGTCCAATGCTCGCGAAGCGACGGCCTGGCATTGCGGCGCGGGCTGCCGCTGCGCGACGTCTGGCTGGCGTGGGGGTTCCCTTTGGGCGGTACGCTTGTGCTGCTCACGCTGCTGACCGACGCAAACCCGGTGCTGGAAGACTGGCTTGTGCAGGCCCTCGATCTGCAGGTGGACTGGCTGGAGGGCACCGAGACGGTCCTGTTCTGGTGCGGCACCGCGTTGATCGTGTGGCCGTTCATCGCGCCGCCCTCGGGGGACCCCGCAAAGCTGCGCCTGCCGGCAATGTCGCGGCGGCCGGGGCTTGGCCTGAACCCGGCCTCTGTTCTGCGCGCGCTTGTCCTGTTCAACGGGCTGCTGGCCGTGCAAACAATCATGGACGCGACCCTGCTTTGGGGCGGCGCCGCGATGCCCGACGGGATGAGCTATGCCGAATACGCCCATCGCGGCGCTTATCCGCTGGTGATCACCGCGCTTCTGGCGGGCGCCTTCGCACTGGCCGCGCGCCCGTTTCTGGACGAGAACCGCTGGCTGCGACCGCTGATGATGCTCTGGCTTCTGCAGAACGTGGCCCTGTGCGTGTCCAGCGCGCTGCGTCTCGAACTGTATGTAACGGCGTATGGCCTTACCTACCTTCGGATTTACGTGATGATCTGGATCGGGCTTGTCGCGGTCGGGCTGTGCCTGACGGCATGGCAGATCTGGTGGCGTCGGCCGAACGGCTGGCTGCTGGTGCGCTGCGCGGCGCTTGCGGTCGGCGTGCTGTACGCGTCCGCCTTCGTGAACTTCGCCGCCATCATCGCGCACCAGAACCTGCGCAACGACCGTCCGGTGGACTGGGACTATATCGCCGCGCTGCCCGACACCGCGAGCGCCGAGATCGCCGCCGCGCGTCTCGATGGCGTGCCGGGAATGGACTATGTCGCCGCGCCCTACCCGGTCACCGAAGGCTGGCGGGATTGGGGCTTTCGCCGCTGGCGGGTTGCCCGCAATATGGCCCGAATGATCCAGAACGACCCGGCGCAATGAAGATACTGGTAGTCGACGACGATCCGCGTCTGCGCGAGATCGTGAGCATTTCGCTGGAACGCGGCGGCTATGGCGTTGTCGCCGCTGCGGACGGGCAGTCCGCCCTGACGCATACCGCGCGCGAGCAGCCCGCGCTGGTGGTGCTGGACGTCGGTCTTCCCGACATGGACGGGTTCGAGGTCTGCCGCGCCATCCGCACCCGGTCGGACGTGCCGATCCTGTTCCTCACCGCGCTGGACGACGAGGTCGACCGCATCCTTGGGTTGGAACTGGGCGCAGACGACTATGTCACCAAGCCCTTCAGCCCCCGGGAACTGCTGGCCCGGATCCGCGCCATCCTGAAGCGGACGGCTGGCCCTTCCCGCAACCGGGTTCTGCGGCATCGAGACATCGCACTCGATCCCGCGGCGCACCACTGTTCGGTCGGGCAGGTCGAGGTTCGGCTGACCGGGATGGAACTGTCGATCCTCGAAGCCCTGATGCGCGCGCCAGAGACGGTTCACACCCGCCCAAGACTGGTCGAAGGCGTCTGGGGAGCGGGAACGCAGGTGTCGGACCGCACGCTGGACAGCCATATCCGCAACATCCGGCAGAAGCTGGTCGATGCGGGCTGCGACGACGCCATCGAAACGGTGCATGGCGTCGGCGTCCGCATGGGCCGCGCGCGGGCATGACGCGCAAGTGGCGTCCGTCTCTGACGCTGGTCCTTGGCGGCGCGCTTGCGACGACGCTGGCGCTGTCACTGGCGGGCCTTGTGCTGCTGCGCTATCTCGGGCCCGAGTTCGGCTTCCGGCGGTCGGCTGTCTTTCTGGCCATCGTGATCTGCCTGCTGACCGCGGTTCTTGCGCTGTTGCTGGTGCGGCTTCTGTTGCGGCCCATTCGCGCGATGTCGGGCTATGCCCGTCACGTCCGGTCGTCGCCGTCCGACGACGCGACGCCCCCGGCCCGGTTCGGCACCCGCGAACTGCACGGGCTGGGCGCGGCGGTGATCGACATGGCCGATACGCTGCGCCGGCGCGAGACGACGATCCGCAGCTATTCCGATCACGTCACGCATCAGCTGAAGACCCCCGCCAGCACCATTCTGGCGGCGGCGGAACTGTTGGGCGACAGCCACGGGCTGGGGGCCGAAGACCGGCGGCTGGTCAGCCAGATCGACGGCGCCGCGCGAGAGATCGAACAGCAGCTGAACGCCCTGCGCCGCATGGCCCGCACGCGCGAGGCCAACTATCGCGGTGTCACTAACCTTGGGGAAAGTGCCGCAAAGCTGCGGGCGATGCGTGCCGATCTGTCGCTGAGTTTTGCCGGAGACGCGGTGCCGCTTCCGATCTCTTTCGAAGGGTTGGTGCTGGTTCTTGAACAGCTTGTCGACAACGCGCAGGCCCATGGCGCGGAACAGGTCATCATCACGGCAGAGATGTCAGAGGATCAAGCCGTCCTGCGGGTCACGGACGACGGCGCCGGCATCCCCGCCGCAAACCTCGGCAAGATCTTCGATGCGTTCTACACCACCCGCCGAGAGACGGGTGGAACCGGCATGGGGCTGGCGATCGTCGCGGCCTTGCTTGGAACAGTCGGGGGCCGGATCGCCGCGCGGCCGGTCGGCGACGGCGCCAGCTTCGAGATCACCTTCGACAGCATGGCCTGAGACCGCCGCCGGAGGGGCCAAGGACCAGTCTACGCCTCTTCATCTTCTTGCCGCCGATGGCTGGCGCCGGACGGAAGCTTGCGGCGGATCTTGTTTCTCAGGTCGAAGACGAAGGCGACGAGTTCCGCCACCTCGGCCCAGTGCGCCTTGGGGATCGGGTGGTCGATTTCGCAGGTGGCGTGCAGCGCGCGGGCCAGCGCACGGCTTTCGATCACCGGAATCTCGTTTTCATGCGCAAGCTGCCGGATGCGCCCCGCGATCTGGTCGGTCCCTTTCGCAACGCAGACGGGCGAGGCGTCGCGGCCACGCTCGTACCGCAGCGCCACGGCAAAGTGCGTGGGGTTGGTGACCACCAGTGTCGCGGTCGGCACCGCCTTCTGCATCCGCTGCCGCGCCCTTGCGCGCCGCAGCTGGTCGCGCTTGCCCTTGATCTGCGGATCACCCTCGGCGTCCTTGTGATCGTCGCGCAGTTCCTTCAGCGACATGCGCTGTTTCTTGTGGTGGCTGTACCGCTTCCACGCGATGTCGGCGGCGGTGATCGGGAACATCAGCAGCACGATCCACGCCAGCATCAGCACGGCGTTCTCCGCGATCATCGACGGCACGAACTCTGGCAGCATGATCGTGCCCGGCAGCAGCTTTCTGATCGCCACCCACGAGACCCAGACCGCAAGCCCGCCGAACAGCGTCAGCTTCACGAAACTCTTGGCGAATTCCACAAGGTTGTTGGCCGAGGCGATCCGCTTGATCCCCTTGCCGGGAGAGATCTTGTCCAGCTTCGGCGTGATCCGCTCCTTCGAGACGACGAATGGACCCTGCAACGCCCCCGAGATCATCGCCGCGACCAGAAGGATACCCAGCGAACCCGCCACGATGCTGCCGACCTGAAAAACCTGTGGCGCAAGGACACCGCGCAGGTCGTCCAGCCCCGCCTGTCCGGTGCCGATGTCGACCGCGCCCGCGATATCGAACAGGGATCCCAGCGAACTGGCCCCGATCGCGGCCTTCAGCGGCAGATACAGACCCACGAACACCAGCAGCGCGCCGTAGATCAGCAGATGGCCGACCTCTTTGGACGTCGGCACATCACCTTTCTCGCGCGCCTTCTTCAGCTTTCGCTCTGTTGGCTCTTCGGTCTTCGAGCTGTCGTCGGTATCGGTCTGGGACATCGGTTAGCGCACCAGTGTCTCGAACCAGTTCGCCAACTCGGCGTTGTGGTAGCTGAGGATGGCCGGCACCGCGAGGGCCAGCAGCGCGAGACCGGCGACGATCAGACCGGGCGCGGCGACGAAAAAGACCTGCATCGCGGGCATCACCCGGTTCGCAAGGCCCATGCCAAGGTTCAAAAGCAGGCTAAGCACGTAAAACGGCGCGCCGACTGCGACGGCGATATAGAAGGCCGAACCACCCAGCCGCGCCATCTGCTCGGCAAGGTCGCCCAGCATGATTTGGCCCGGCGGCAGGATGGCATAGGACCGCATCAGACCCATCAGGATCACATGGTGCGTGTTGCTGAGGAAGATCGCGGCAATCGCACCCATCGTCAGCAGGCTCGCGATGGCCGAGGCGCTTTCGGCGTTCGCCTGGTTCGGGGTCAGCGAGTTGCTGAGACCCGAGGCGAAACCGATCTGTGCGCCAAGGATGTGCAGCGCCGCCATGATGGCGCGGGCGCCAAGGCCGATGAAAGCGCCGATGGTCGCCTCGATCGCGATCAGCAGGATCAGAAGGCTGGTGTTGTCGGGCACTTGCGGCGGCGGCAGCGCGGGCATCAGCCCGATGGCCAGCGCCAGCCCGCATGTGATCTTGGCGCGCGGCGGCACGCTTTGGTCGCCGAAGCCCGGCAGCAGGATCGTCGCCGTTCCGATCCGCGCGAAGATCAGCGCGACGGCATAGATCCACTGCTCGGCCAGCTGGGCAAGAATGCCGCCGCCCATCCCTTACTCTCCGATCGTGGCGACGGTCTTCATCTTGGTCTTCCAGTGGATTTCCGAGAAGGACAGGATCGGCGTCATCGGTGCGACGCGCTCCAGCATCGACCGGATCACCGGGCGGTATTCCGGGCTGACCACCAGCGCAGGCCATTCGTCCTTGGCGGCATAGCCCTGCAACACCGCGCGGGCGGCACGGCCGAACTCTTGCACCTTGGCGGGCGGCATGGTGCAGATCGTGTCGTCGCCCTGCACCTTCACGGCGCTGGCGAACTCTTGTTCCCACGTCCCGCCCAGCGTCACCGACTGGATGAAACCGTCCGCGCCTTCCAGCGATTTGCAGATCTGAGCCGACAGGGCCTTGCGCACGTGTTCGGCGACAAGGGCGGCGTTGGTCGAGATCACCGACGCCTCGGCGATGGATTCCGCGATCAGCGACATATTCCGGATCGAGATGCGCTCGGCCAGCAGCTTGCGCAGCACGTTTCGCAGCAGGATCACCGGCGAGGCGCAGTTCAGATCCTGGATCAGCTTGCGATAGGCCGGGTCCAGCGTGTTCATCTGCGCCCGCGCCGCGCCGTAGGTCATCATCTCGGGCAGGTTTTCCTTCAGCGCCTCGGTCATGTGGGTGACGATGACGCTTTCCGGGTCGACCACGGTAAAGCCCGCCGCCTCGGCCGAGGCCGCCGCGCCGTTCTCGATCCAGACCGCGTTCAGCCCGAAGGTCGGCTCTTTGACGCGTTCGCCCACCAGCATAGTCGCCTCGCCCGCCGGGTCGATCACCAGACGGCCGCTGGGACGCAGTTCGCCAGCGGCGACCTCGACCCCCTGCACCAGCACCCGGTAGGCCTTGGTGTTGTCGAAGTCGCCGTCCTTGATCCGCACCGGCGGCAAGGCAAAGCCGTATTCGGACTGGAACATCTCGCGCAGGCTTTTGATCTTGCCCGGAAGCGCGGCGTCGTCCTTGTTCAACATCACGATCAGGCTGCGGCCCATTTCCAGCAGAACAGTGTCTACACCGCCCGTTTCTGCCGGTTCTTCCGTCTTCTTCTTCTCGGCCTTCACCTGTTCCTCGACGGCTTTCCGCTCTTCGGCTTTCTGCGCGTCGCGTGAATAGACACCGATGCCGGCCAGCACGGCGGCGACGGAGGTGAACAGCAGGAAGGGGAAGCCCGGCAGCAGGCCCATCACGAACACCAGCCCGGCGGCGACGAAGATCGCCTTGGGGCTGGCCGACAGCTGAGACGTGACGGCCTCGTTCGCGGCGCCCTCGTTCGAGCCCTTGGTGACGATGATGCCCGCCGCGATCGACACGATCAGCGCGGGGATCTGGGTGACAAGGCCGTCACCGATGGTCAGGACGGTAAAGTTGTGAAGCGCGTCGGACACGTTCATGCCGTGGCGGACGATGCCGATCAGGATACCGCCCACCACGTTGATCAGGGTGATGATGATACCGGCGACAGCGTCGCCCCGCACGAACTTGGCGGCACCGTCCATCGCGCCGAAAAAGCTGCTTTCGTCCTCGACGGTCTTGCGGCGGCGGCGCGCCTCGGCCTCGTCGATCATGCCTGCGCCAAGGTCGGCGTCGATGGCCATCTGCTTGCCGGGCATCGCGTCCAGCGAGAACCGCGCGGACACCTCGGCGATGCGGGTGGACCCCTTGGTGATGACGATGAAGTTGATCGCGACAAGGATGATGAACATCACCGCGCCGATCACGTAGTCGCCGCCGATCACGAAGTCGGCGATGCCCTGAATCACGTTGCCCGCCGCGTCGGTGCCGGTCTGGCCATCGGACAGGATCAGCCGGGACGAGGCGACGTTCAGCGACAGACGCATCATCGTGACGACCAGAAGAAGCGTCGGGAAACTGCTGAACTCCAGCGGTTGCCGCACCCACAGGGCTACCATCAGCACAAGGACCGACACCGACATCGACAGCGCAAGGCCGATGTCCAGCAGGACCGCCGGAAGCGGCACGAAGAGGATCGCCAGAACGGCGCAGATCGCCAGTGCGAAGACAACGTCCCGGTTGCGGGCCATAAGGTCGAACCGCTGCGAGAACGAGGTGATGGCTGTCGGCTTCTGCCGAGCTGCTTGTGCCATGTGTCAGGGCTCCTGCAGCAGGCCGCTGCGGTCGGGATTGAGGCTATAGCCGGGGATCAGCGGCTCGGGCCTGCCAAGCGCGAAAGGGTTGGCCGACATGACCGGGGCGGGCGGCGCCTCGGCGGTTTCGGTCGGCGGTTCGGCGGTGGGGGTCGCGGGCGGCGGGGCCGGCTGTCCGAAGGTTCGGGTAAAGGGCCGGCCCGCGCCCGCGACGCGCACCGGCGCATGCAGCGGATGGAACACCCGCGTGGTCTGGGCCGGCGGCGGTGTCGTGGTCGGGCTGCTCGTATAGGCGGGCGGCGGCGTCACGGTCGACGGCGGCGGCGCAGAGGGCGGGCCGGACGGCATCTCGGCGTTGCCGTCCATGCTCGCGAGTTCTTCGAGGCTGGGAAGCTGGTAGCCGTAAGGCCCGTCCAGCGCCGGGATCTCTGTCAGGTGCGGCTGTACCGGGGTCGCCTGTGCGGGCGGCGCGGGTTCTTCGACCGCGTCCGGGAAGCTGTAAAGACCGCCGAACCCCTGCGCGCTGGCCATGACCGGAAGACCGAGGAGAACTGGCAACAGAATCTTTTTTCGCATTTTCGTCACCTGCCGTCACTGATGATCAGGTCGAAGGACTGGTCGCTGAGCGCGGTCAGCGCGGTGTACATAAGCGGCAGCGACAGGGCGATGGCGACGAAGATCGCCGCGACCTTCGGCACGAAGGTCAGCGTGATTTCCTGCACGGACGTCAGCGCCTGAAACAGCGCGATGGCGAGGCCGACGAACATGGCGACGGCAAGCGCGGGCCCGGAGGCTATGAGGATCGTCCAGATCGTGTCGGTGATGACCTGGTGGATGTCCTCGGCGCCCATATCAGACCGACATCCTCAGTACTTCCTGATAGGCCGAAACGACCTTGTCCCGCACCGCGACGGCGGTGTCGATCGCCGCTTCCATCGCCATCGTCGCCTCCACGACCTCTTGGGTCGAGATCTCGCCCTTCAGGCCGGCAATCGCGGCGCGGTCGCCTTCGCGGACCGTCTCGATGGTGTCACGCGCGGTGCGTTCCAGAACCTCGGAAAAGCTTGGGCCGTCGGTCGAGAACTCGCCGGCGGTTTCACCGATGGCGGCGGTTTGCGCGGCCTTGTAGGCGCGCAGCGCGCCCGCGGAAGTCAGGGAATCCATGCGTCAGCCTTTCCGTCAGCCGAGAATGTCGATCATCATCCGGCGCATCTCGCGTCCGGCGGACATCATGTTCAGGTTCGCCTCGTAGCTACGGGCGGCCTCGCGCATGTTCACCATCTCGACCAGCGGTTCGACGTTCGAACGGGCGACGAAGCCCTCTTCGTTCGCCGAAGGGTGGGACGGGTCGTAATGCAGGCGCATCGGCGCGGGGTCTTCGGACACCCCCGACACGCGCACCATGTTGGCGCCGCTTTCGCGATCCAGCATCTCGGAGAAGGTCACGACCTTGCGGCGATAGGGGTCGGTCCCCGGCAAGCCGGTCGAATCGGCGTTCGCCATGTTCTCGGAAATGATCCGCAGCCGTTCGGATTGTGCCCGAAGGGCGGATCCGGCGGTGCGGGAGACTGCGCTTAGGTTGTCCATCGGGTCCGTCCTTACTTGCCGTTGACCATGGCGATCATCTGGTGCGCCTTGCCATAAAGCCGCGACGCAAGGCGGTACTGGCCCGAGGTCTCGGCGGCGAGGATCGACTGTTCCTCAAGCACGACGCCGTTGCCGTCGAACGAGGTGCCCCATTCACTTTTCGCATTTCGCACCTCGACAGAACGCCCGGCGGGGCGGGTGAGGAAGTCTCCGAACTCCTCGACATCGCGCGCGGTATAGTTCGGCGTGTCCGCGTTCGCGATGTTTTCCGAGATGACCTTCTGCCGCTCGGCAAGCCAGGTCATCTTCTGACTGGCTGTCCGCAGCCAGGAAGTCGACGCATTATCCATGATTCACCTTGCGAAAAATTCAATCATGCGTTGTTATACTACGGAAGTTTCGCGGAATTGGAAGCCCGAGCATGGACCGACCACAAAAATTTTCGCAATTGCGTAGCGCAATGCGCAAGCTTCCGGGCCCAATCGTGTCCGGAAAGGTCACAACTGTGGGCGGTCTGGGGCTTGTGGCGTCCGGGTTGGGCGAAAGTGCGAAAATCGGTGATCGCGCCTGCGTTGCCGGCCGAATCCCTGCCGAGGTGGTCGCCACCAGCCCCGAGGGCGTGCGCCTGCTGCCGTTCGGCACCTGGGACGGGATCGGGCGCGGTGACAAGGTCGACCTGCGCGCTGGGGCCGCCGATGTGTTCCCCGGCCCCGAATGGGTGGGGCGCGTGGTGGATGCCTTCGGCGAACCGCTTGACGGTGTGGAGCTGCCGGACGGCCCCTGCGCCTATCCGCTGCGCAGCGCCCCGCCCGACGCCTTCGACCGCCGCGTTATGGGCGAGAAGCTGGAAACCGGGATTCGCGCCATCGACCTGTTCACCCCAATCTGTCGTGGCCAGCGGCTTGGCATCTTCGCGGGCTCCGGTGTCGGGAAATCGACGCTGATGGCGATGCTGGCGCGCCAGACCAACGCCGATGTCATCGTGATGGGCCTTGTCGGGGAACGGGGCCGCGAGGTGCAGGATTTCATCACCCGCGACCTTGGTCCCGAGGGTATGGCGCGGTCCGCCGTCGTGGTCGCCACCTCGGACCAGCCGCCCCTTGTGCGCCGTCAGGCGGCCTATACCGCGACGGCGATCGCCGAATACTACCGCGATCAGGGCAAGCAGGTGCTGCTGATGATCGACAGCGTCACCCGCTTCGCCACCGCCCAGCGCGAGATCGGCCTTGCAGCCGGTGAACCGCCCGCCACGCGCGGTTACACGCCCACGGTCTTCACCGAGCTTCCGCGCCTGTTGGAACGGTCCGGACCCGGCTCTGCCAGTTCAACAAGCGGTGACATCACCGCGCTCTACACGGTGCTGGTCGACGGCGACAACATGTCGGAACCGATTGCCGACACGGTGCGCGGTATCCTCGACGGGCATATCGTGCTGGACCGCAAGATCGCGGAATCGGGGCGCTATCCGGCCATCGACATCGGGCGCTCGGTATCGCGCGCGCTGCCGGACTGTCACATCAAGCTGGAACAGGCGATCATGAACGCCGCCCGCCGCGCGTTGGCCCGGCATTCGGATATCGAGGATCTGGCCCGCATCGGCGCGTATCGTCACGGCACCGACCGCGATACCGACGCGGCGATCCGATTTGCCAAGCTGGCCTATGGTTTCCTGAGTCAGGGCACCCGCGATCCACACACCAGCGAAGAAGCCTTCGCCACGCTGTACGGTCTGCTGGCCGAAGCCGGGGTGGATGTGGATCTGCCGCAGCAGGCGCCGCAACAGGTGATGCCGGCCTAGCGCTCGCCGGCGATCCGCCGCAGCAGGACCATTTCGTCGGCCTCGGCCTGCGCTGTCTCTTGCGCGGCAAGTTGCGCGACGGAACGTGCCTCTTCCCCTAGCAGTTCGGCGGACCGGGCGTCGCGGTAGCACTCCAGCACCTTGTCGCGCTGGGCTTCGATGCGCTTCTCGATGTCGTGCAACTGATTCGAAATTCGCAAGTTCTCACGCCGGATCGTCGTCAGGAACTGGCCGCGATACGGCATCGCCTCGATCATGGTGACCGAAGCCCCCGCGCGGCGGCTTTCCTCCAGCGCGGCGCGCTCGGCCTCAAGCTGGGCGGCAGTGCCCTGAAGCGACACCAGCTGCCCCGCCTGCGCCTCCATCTGCTGATTGTGCAGACGCGCCAGCAGCGCATAGGTCTTGTCGCGCCGGGTCATGCCGCGGCCCGCGTGATGTTGCGCTGCTGTTCGTCGATCTGGTCGAAGCTGGGACGCAGACGCTCGGGAATGTTGCCGCGCCCGATCTCGACACAGATGTTGGGCGGATGCTGCTGGGTCATCGCGACCAGCGTGTCGCGGATCACCTTGGAAAAGCTGAAGTCCAGTTCCTCGATCGACCGTGCGCGCTCGGCGATGGGCTGCACGACGCAATAGGCAAGGAACACGCCAAGGAAGGTGCCGACCAGCGCGCCGCCGATCATGACGCCAAGGATCTCGGGAGGCTGGTCGACCGACGACATCGTCTTGATCACGCCCAGCACGGCGGCGACGATGCCGATGGCGGGCAGGCCGTCGGCCATGACGGTCAACGAATGGCCCGCGATCATCCGTTCTTCCAGCGTGGTCTCGATCCGTTTCTCGATCACGTCTTCCATCTGATGCGGGTTGTCGAAGTTCAGCATGATCATGCGGAAGCTGTCGGCGATCAGGTTGACCGTCGACTTGTCCTTCATGATGCGCGGGTACTTGGCGAAGATGTCGGAATCTTCCGGGCTTTCGATGTGCTGTTCCATCTCGACAGGGGTCGAGTTGCGCTGAAGCCGTGTCAGTTCGAACAGCAGCAGAAGAAGGTCGCTGTAGTCGGACGCCTTCCAGCGCGGGCCAGCCATGGCGCGTTTCAGTCCGCCCAGCGTCAGTTTCAGGCGGGACATGTCGCTGGCGATGATCAGTGCGCCGATGGAAGCGCCGGCGATCATCATGCCTTCGAATGGCAGCGCGTGCAGCAAGACGTCGAACTTGCCACCCGACAGCGTGAAGCCGCCGAACACGAGCCCCATTACGACAAGCAGCCCCAAGGGGATCATCATGGTGAAGTCTCCGGAATCTCCATTTCCCGATCACCCTACATCAATACATTTTTTCGCACAAGTGGGAGTTGCGATTCTCTGCGAATTTTTATACTTTTTCGCATAACAGCGTTAAGGCTCGGAGGCCTCGATGACACATCGCCTGACTGGATCGTTCGTCAGACTGTTCGGACGGTCCGAATTCATCGCGAATCCTGACTGGCCTGATGATATCGGGCTGGCTTTCGTCGTCGCCGATGGTGTGCCGCAACAGTTGCATCCGTTTCACGAGAACGAATCATCCTCTGCCGTTCTGGACCGGATCGAGGAACAGATCGGCGATCTGACGGACTATGGCATCCATTCGGTCACCGCCGAGGACCACTATGGCCGCCACGCCTTTTCCTTCGACCGCGAGCTTCTGAAAATTCTCGAAGACCGTATCGTCGAGGACGAGCAACTGCTTGAAGAGGCCGAGACGCTGGCGATCAACATCCGGTTCGCGCAGGACATGGGGATGGACTATACCCCTGCGCCCATCGCCGCGCGGGCGATGCAGCCAGCGGTCAAGGAGCCTGCCGCGCTGCCCGATGCCGCGCCGTTGTCCGAACCCGAGGCCACGCCGGACCAGCCGCCGCAGGATGCGCATCAGGCCTATGCCTTCCTTGGCTATCATTATTTCTCGCCCTCCGACCCGACCCTGCCGCTGCTGGAAACGGCCACGTTGGAAACCACTGCCTCGGGCGAGGTGCTGCTGCGGTTCGACGCCGACGGCCCGCGGATCACCTGCAATCCCGACGAACTGCTTGTCCGCTGGGACCGTACCGGATTCGCGTTGCCCGCCTATTCCTGCGTGGTCGACAACAAGCTTGCGTCCTGCGTGGAACTTCCGGCGGATCTGGTCCCCGCCCCGGTCGCGCAACGCCGCAGCAAGTCGCGGCCCATCGTGTCGATGGTCGATGACATGCTTCAGGTGTCCTACACCGCGACCCCGGCAAAGCGGCGCAGCCCGCGCGGCCGACTGTTCGCGGCGCTTGGGGTCTCTGCCTTCGTCGCCGCCTCGCTGGCGGTGACGGCGGTCTTCGTGATGGAGCGGTTCGACACCGTGGCCCATGCGGACACCCCGGTCGAGGCCCTGCGGTCCGAGATGTTCCGCTAAGACACCCGCCGCCTTCCCTCGGTTTCTGTCCTCCCAAAAGAAAACGCCCCGCACAAGGCGGGGCGCTTTCCGACCCTGTCGACGCTTGTCAGAGGTAATCGAGCAGGGTCATGCCCGAAATGCGGGCGGTAATCTGGTAGCTGACCTCCAGCTGGTTCATCACCTGGTTCAGCCGCAGCGCGGTTTCCTCGGGCTCGGCGGTCTCGATGTCCGAAATGGCCGCGTTGTAGATGCTGAGGCGCGAGTACTGGTCGTCGATCTTCTGTTCGAGAACCGACTGGTTGTTGCCCAGCCGCGCACCAAGCGAGGTCAGCTGGGTCAGGCCGTCGTTCATCAGCGTGGTCACTGTGTCGCGCATCGCTTCGAACCCGGCGTCGTCCAGCGCATCGAGGTTGGTGGTCAGCACGATTTCCAGCGCGTCGAACACGTTCTGGAACGCGGCATCGTCGGCGCGGATCCCGTAGTTCATCTGCGTCGTGTCGTCGATCTTCATCGCGAGATTGCCGGTGGTGTCGCCCAGATAGTTCACCGCGTTCCCCGTGCCGTCGATCTCGACCGGAGCGGTGTCGGTCGCGAGGCCCGAGAACAGGAACTCGCCTCCGTAGGTCGTGTTCAACATCGACACGATGCCTTGCAGCGTGATCTCGGCCTGCTGGCGGTACTCGTCGCGGTTCTGCGAGGTCAGGCCGCCAGCCAGCGACATATCCTGAAACTCGCGGGCGGTTTCGGTGATCTGAGACAGCGAGTCGTACATATTCTCAAGCTTGCCTGCGAGAAGCTCGTTCGAGGTCTTGTAGGACTCGGTCGCCGACATCCGGGTGCGGATCTGCAGCGTCTTGGTCGCCGCGCCGGGGTTGTCGGCATAGACGTCCTGCTTCACACCGGACGCGGCTTCTTGCGCCAGCTTGGCCTGCTCGGCGTTGTTGCGGGCGATCACCAAACGCATGTCCAGAGACTGTTGCGCGGTGGAAATGGTGGAGATGGTAGGCATCTTCGCTGTCCCTCTTAGCCGAACGCCGCCATGAGCGTGTCGAGCATTTCGTTGACCGACGTCATGACGCGGGCGTTGGCGGCGTAGCTTTGTTCGATGACAAGCAGCTTCTGCATCTCGTCGTCGATGCTGACGCCCTCGTAGTTCTCGCGCGAGGCAGAGATCGTCTCGCCCGCGGTCTGGGTGGCCAGCGTGTCGGCCTCGGCGGCGGCGCGGGCGGACTGCTGATAGGTCACCATCGTCGGCGCCAGATCGATCAGCGTCAGGCCCGTGCCCAGACCGGCGGTTGCGACGGTGACGGGCTGCGTGAAGGCGTCCAGCATCGCATCGACGAAGGTCGAATCCCCGGCGGGCGTGGTGGCGATGCCGCCGCTTTGCAGGATGGCGGCGTCTCCGCCGGCAGAACTGTCGGCCTCGGCGTTCACCTGAATCCGCGCGGCAAGCCCGTCAACGGCGGCGGCGTCGAAGACCGCGCCCGCATCGGTGAACAGGCCGGTTCCGGTGGCGCCGAACGGGTTCGCCGTCTCCATGCTCGAGATCAGGTTCGCCGCCAGCGAATCCAGCTGCGCGCCAATTTCGGGCAGCCGTTCAAGCTTCAGCTCGAACAGCCCGCTCAGGCTGCCTTGCGAGATGCCGCGCGTGGCTCCGCCCGGCGTGATGTCGATCCCGCCCGCGGCCAGTGTCCCGGCGACCGAGTCGTAGGTGATCGTCTTGGTCCGCGTCCCCACGACAAGCTCGGTGCCGCCGCCGGTGTACAGGTTGACCGTCCCGTCCTCGGTGCTGACGATCTGGATGTCCATGTAACCGGCCACTTCGTCCAGCAGCAGGTCCATCTGGTCCATGTATTCGGCCTGTACCGCCGACCCTTCTTCCGACCGCAGGATCTTCTGGTTGAAGGTCGCGATGTTCTGCAAAGCCTCGTTCACCGAGACCACGTCGTAGCGGATGTTCCGTTCGACCTCTTGCTGGATGTCCGAAAGGTTCGCCGACAGGTCGTTCAGGTTCTCCGCCACCTGCTTGGCGACGGTCACAACCTGGATCTGGGCGGCCTCTTCACTGGGCATGCCGGCAAGCGTGACCACCGCGTCGTGCAGACCGGCGATCATCGCGGCGGGCGAGGTCTCGTCGCTTGGCTGGCCAAGGAAATCGGTAAAGGCGCTTAGCCCGTCCGAGACCGTCGAGTCTTTGGTCAGCTTCGACTCGTTCTCGCGGTCCAGCCGCTGAAGCATCGTGCTGACGCTGCGATCCACCGACGACACGGCGACGCTTCCGTATTTCGTCGTGATGAGGTCCGCCGACTTGCGTGCGAAGCCCTCGGTCGTCGAGTTGGCGATGTTGCGCGAGACCAGATCGGTCTGCAAAGCGGTGACCGAAAGGCCGGACCGCGCAACGTTCAAGGCTTGGGTTAGCGACATTCCGGATCAGCCTCAGCGTTTCAGGTTGTTGATTTCCTGCAGCATCTCATCCGAGGTGCTGATGATCTTCGCGTTCGAGGAATAGGCGCGCTGAACCTGGATCAGGTCGGTCATTTCCTGCGCGATATCCACGTTCGAGGCTTCGGTTGCACCGGATTCGATAGACCCGGCGCCGGACCCGGCGACGTTCATCACAGCGTTCCCCGACGCAAGCGACAGCGAATAGGCGTTGCCGGTCTCGGCCTCCAGCCCGGCGGGCGCGTCCACCGTGGCGACCGGGATCTGGTACAGCGACAGCCGGTTGCCGTTCTCGAACACGCCGACAAGGTTGCCCTGCTCGTCGATCTCGGTCTTCTCCAGCGCGGCGGTCGAGGTGCCGTCGACGGTGATGCTTTGCGGTTCGTAATCGCCGTCGAACTGGGTGATGCCGTCGTAGGTGCCGACCGCGCCCAGCGCGATGTCCAGCGTCTGCGGAACGGCGGCGTTGTCGATCGTCAGGGTGATATTGCCGTCAGCGTCCACCGCGAAGGCGGCGGGTGCGACCAGACCGGCGTCGGGCGTGCCGACATAAGTCAGCGGCGCGCCTGCGGTGGCGCCCGAGTCGGCGAAGGTGACGTCGACCGTGCCATAGACGGTACCGTCGTCGCCACTGACTTCCATGGTCCACAGGTTGTCCACGGCGTCCGAGGGCGTCCAGCTGAAGGTCAGCCCTTCCTGCGCGCCCAGCGCGTTGTAGTAGGTCATGCTAGAGATGAACGGATCCTGCGCGACGCCGGTGCCGGTCAGGCTTGACGGCAGGTTGCCGGCGATGGTGCTTTCCGTCGACGCCTCGGCCGTCAGCGACGCCGTCTTCGTGTTCACCGCTTCAAGCGACCCGAACCCGTTACGGTCGACCCCGGCGACGGTGCCATCGTCGTCATAGGCGTAACCGGCAAGGTAGTAGCCGGCCGAGTTCACCAGATAACCGTCCTTGTCCACCTCGAACGAACCGGCGCGCGTCAGCAGGAAGTTCGATTCATCGGTGCTCTCGGGATCCTTCATCACGACGAAGAAACCGTCGCCATCAATCGCAAGATCGGTGGCCGAGCTGGTCCCGATGATCGCACCGGCCAGTTCGATGTTCGACCGGTCGACACCCCGCACCGAGGCAGAGTCGCCCACCACCTGCGTGACCATCTGGGTGAAGCTGCGCTTGTAGCCGATGGTGCCGGAGTTCGCGATGTTCTCCGAGATCCGCCCAACGGCCTGGGAGTTCGTCTTCAGACCCGCGACGCCGGCCTGCATTGCATTCTGAATGGCCATTTCTGTCTTTCCCTTTCGGCTCGTATGGCGGACCGCGGTCTGCCGGTTTTCTTACTGTCCCGTGTTTTCTGTCTTCATCAGCTCGGTGACCGCCGTCAGCGTTTCACCGGCCTGTTCAAGTGTCTTCTCGGCTGCCTCGACCGACAGGGGCGAGACGACGGGCGCTTTCGCGACCCGTGCCGCGGCCAGACGCAGCAGCAGCGCGCGACGTTCCTCGGGCAGCACCCGCAGGAAGGCCGCCGTGTCCGGGTCGCCCTGTTCGGCGGCCAGCCGGGCGGCGTCGATGCCGTCGACAGCCGGCAGGATGCCCGCGCGCTCGAATTCGATAAGGGCGCGGTCGTCCATGCCGCGTTCCAGCGCCTCGCGCGCGACTTCCAGCGAAACGCCGGGCACCGTGGCGGTGATGCGTTCAAGGCTACCGGTCACGACCATTTCAATTTTCGCAAATTCAGGATCAAGCGAGGCGTCCATCTGCACCGGACGCTGCGCGATGATCGCTACCGCAGCGGCCGGGTTGCTGTCGCGCATCAGCCGCTTGGCCTGTTCCAGCACCAGCCGGTCCAGCAGCGCGGGCGGCAGGGCGCGGCGGTCCGGCCCAAGCAGGGTGTCCCAGATCTCGGCGTATTCCGCCTGCGCCGCCAGCGTCAGTCCGGCCCTTTCCAATTGCGCCGCCAGCGCGCCACGCACGATGGCGCGTTCGACGTGGCGGCTCATGTAGGGCTCGATGCGCCGCACGATGGGCAGCGACCGGCCCAGCGAAAGCGCGTCGCTTCCGATGGCGTCCGAAAGGTGGTTCAGGATCACGGCGATGCGTTCCGCCGCAAGATCGGCCTCGCGGGTGCCGGGATGATCCTCTTCGATAAAGGACATCGTGACGATCGCGGTCTCGAGGTCGCCAATCTCTTCCGCCACCTGCGCAAGCCGGGTCAGCAGCGCCAGCGCAAGCGCGTCGCCGCGCCAGTGGCGAATGCCCTCGACCAGCAGGTCGCGCACGTGTTCACGGATCGCCTGGCCGGGCTCTTCCAGCGCAAGCTCGGCAAGGGCAAGCCGAGCCTGCGCGGCGGAACGATCCCGGCCTTCGGCGGCCCATGCGAACAGGTCGAAAGCGGTCTGCCGCTCTCCTTCCGCGCGCGCGAGACGGCCGCGCATGAACAGCATCTGCGGCGTTCCGACAAGGTCGGTGCGCAGGCGGGCGACGTCCAGAATGTCACGCGCCAGCCGGTAATCCTCGACGCTTAGCGCCGCGTCGAACAGCATCGGCACGATCTGCGCCACAACCGGGCCGCTGTGGCGTTCCAGACCGACCAGCGCCTGCAATATACGGTTCGCATCTACCGGCACGCCGTTTCGGATCTCGGCCACGATCGGCCAGACAAGATCGTTCTGCCAGCTTTCCGGAAGCGCCACCGTCTCGGCCTGCGGATCAGTTTCGGACAGCAGCGACACCAGCGCGCGGTACGCCTGAATGCGGTCCCGCAGGTCGCCCTTCCCTTCCAGCGTGCCGGCGGCAAAGTCGATGTAGCCGCGCGCCTCGGGCAGCATCATCCATGAAATCAGGAACTGGGCGTGATCCAGCGCGGCGCGGCCACGTGCGCCCGGCAGGGCGTCAACGAAAGCCTGCTCGGACGCCGCGCGGTCGGCAGAGAAGTCAGACCCCGCCAGGCGGGTCAGGCCGGGCTCGGGCGGAACCATGGCGTGCGAATCGGGGCTTTCCGCATGCGCCGGGCCGCAGACAAGCGCCGCCGACAAAAGAGCCACACCGCCAACGATGCAGCGCGCACGCAAGGAAACAAGGGAAAGACCGATCTGCTTCAACGTATTCCGAGCCTTCGTATCTCGATGTTCAGTTTTTCGCATTTCAGGGCTATGCGAAAAATCAAGATCATGTATAGTCCACATCATCGGCTTTGATCAACACAAATCAACCAGCCGTTGAAAACAGGTCGGGGAACTCGGCCAAAGGAACGGGACGCAATGGATAACATCGGATACCTCGCGATCTCACGTGCGGCGATGCTGCAGCGCGCGACCGACGTGACCGCGAACAACATCGCGAACGCCAACACTTACGGCTTTCGTGCTGTCGGTCCGGTCTTTGAAAGCATGGTTCACCAGACCGACTCGAAGACCGACATGCGTGACATGGCCTATGCCATCGACCGGGGAACCTATGCCGACCTGACCGAAGGCGCGCTGGTGCAGACCTCGAATCCGCTCGACGTGGCGCTGGTCGGCGACGGGTGGTTCGGCTTCATGACCACCAACGGCCAGACGGCGCTGGGCCGTGGCGGCAGCTTCACCCTGTCTGCACAGGGCGATCTGGTCACTGTTGCAGGCGATTTCGTGCTGGACGAAGGCGGTGCGCCGATCAACATCCCGCCCGGCTCCGGCAATATCGAGATCGGCGAAGACGGCACGATCACCGACGAACGCGGCGATCGGATCGCCCGGATCGGCGTGTTCGAAGCGACCGACATCGGCAACTGGAACCAGCTTGGCGGCGCCATGCTGGCCCCGCGCGGCGGTGTCGTTGACCTGATGCCGGTGCTTGAACCCACCATGGCACAGGGTTTCGTCGAACAGTCGAACGTGAACCCGATCCGCGAGATGACGCGGCTGATCGAATTCCAGCGCCAGTATGAAAGCGCCATGAACCTTGCCTCTGCCACTGACGAGCTTCGGAAAACGACGCTTGGCCGGCTGGCCCCCGAATGATGCCTTTTCGCCCATCAATTTGCGAAAAAGTATAAAGGAGACGTAGATGAAGACTCTCGGTATCGCCGCCACCGGCATGCAGGCCCAGCAGGTCAACGTGGATGTCATCGCCAACAACATCGCCAACGCCAACACGACCGGCTTCAAGGTCGGCCGCGCGGTGTTTCAGGACCTGATCTATCAGACGATGCAGCGCGAAGGCGTACCGAACGCCGACGGCACGGTACGGCCGGTCGGCGTCGACATCGGCCTTGGCGTGCAGGCGGCAGGCGTCGTTCGGCTGAACACGCAAGGCGGCATGCTGCAGACCGACAACCAGCTGGACCTTGCCATCGAGGGTGACGGCTATTTCATCGTGACCCGCGCCGACGGGACCGAGGCCTATACCCGCGCGGGCAGCCTGATGCTGTCGCCCGAGGGCGAGATCGTCACGCTGGACGGCAACCTGATCGAGCCCGCGATGGTGGTCCCCGAGAACACGACCGATGTCGAGGTTACGCAGGACGGTCTTGTGCTGGCCTACACCCCCGACGCGATCGAGCCCGAGGAAATCGGCCAGCTGAACCTTGCCACCTTCATCAACGACGCGGGCCTGAAGCCCATTGGGAACAACCTGCTGCTTGAGACCGTCGCGTCCGGCGAGCCTTTCGTCGGTCCTCCGGGCGAGGAAGCCGTGGGCATCGTCCGCCAGGGCTATCTCGAGAATTCGAACGTCGATCCGATCAAGCAGATGACCGATCTCATCACCGCCCAGCGCACCTATGAAATGGGCGCCAAGGCCCTGAAGGCCGCGGACGAAATGATGCAGACGGCCAACCAGATCCGCTGATCATGATCGCGTCGCTCCTCCGCACCGCCATCGCCGCGCTGGCGCTTTGCGCCGGCAGCACCGCGCAGGCCGTCACCGACCTTGTCGAAGGCGCGCCCGTTTCCGTGCTTGTCGAAGAGGAACTGCTGTCCTCGGACGAACGCGAGATCCCCGCTGACGGCCGGATCGACCTTCGTCTGCCCGAAGGCCTGCCGGAAACCGCGCTTCGGCTAGAGGATTTCACCTTCGATCCGCGGTCCGGTCTGTTCGCCGCCCGTGTGATCGGTGTCGACGGGCTGACCCTGACCTTCCGGGGTCAGGCCATGGTGACCGTACCGACCTACGTGCCGCGCCGACGCATTCCGGCGGGCGTCAAGCTGACGGAACAGGATTTCCGGCTGGTGCATATGAACGTGGTCGCCCTGCCCGCCGGGGCCGTGCGTCATGCCGAGGATATCCTTGGCATGGAATCGCGCCGCGTGCTTCTGCAAGACAGGCCGATCCTGGCAGGGTCGATCTCGGAGCCGCGCGTCGTCACGCGCGGCGAGAAGGTCACGATCATCCTGTCCAACGGCGGGCTGGATCTAAGCGCGCCCGGCAAGGCGCTGGAAGACGGGGCGCGCGGTGACGCTGTGCGCGTCGTGAACCTTGGCTCGCACGTCACACTGTCGGCCACCGTCATCGGCGAGGGAGTCGTCGAGGTGGCTGCCAAATGACCCAGCACCCGACCCCTTGGCACCGCACTTCAACCGCACACGCAAGTATTGCGAAAATCTGAGAGAATCTCATGCGTATGAAATCCCCCAAACCCGCGATGACCCTGACGCTGGCCGCGTTCACCCTGAGCGCCTGCGCCGCCTACAAGGAACACCGCGACCCCGAACTGACCTCGATGGTGCTGGACGAGACCACGATGCCCGAGGTGAACACCGTCTATGTTCCGCAGCCGGAACCCGAGCCCGTCCGCATGCCCGACCGGGCCGAGGCGACATCGCTGTGGCGCACGGGGTCTACAGGCTTCTTCGGCGACCACCGCGCCTCGCGCGTGGGGGACATCCTGACGGTGACGATCGATATCGACGACGAGGCCGAGCTAGAGAACGAATCCCGCCGGTCGCGGTCTTCGGGGAACGAGATCGACGGGTCCACCTTCCTTGGCTACGAAAGCAAGCTGGACGCGATCCTGCCCGGCATCAACGCCGATGACCTGCCGTCGGGCTCGATCATCGACCTGTCCGGCGAAAGCTCGTCGCGCGGTCGCGGCAGCATCGCCCGGAACGAGAAGATCAAGCTGAAGGTCGCCGTGATGATCATCCGGCGTCTGGGCAACGGCAACCTCGTGATCGCGGGCCGGCAGGAAGTGAAGGTGAACAGCGAACTGCGCGAGTTGCGCGTCGCGGGCATCATCCGTCCGGTCGACGTCGACATGACCAACGCCATTCCCTACGACAAGATCGCCGAAGCGCGCATCAGCTATGGCGGCAAGGGTCAGCTGACCCGCGTCCAGACCCCCCGCTATGGCGAGGATATGCTGGACGTGGTCCTGCCTTACTGATCCGGGACAGGTGGCAAGATGAGCCGTGCCGGCAGTCTGAAGGCGTCCGTGTTCAAACGCCCGACAAAGCGGACCGCGTTCGTCGCGGTCCTGCTGTTGGGGTGCGCGGGGGGCGGTTTCGCCGTTGGCCAGAAGGCGGGCGAAACCCTGTTTCCCCCCGAGGCGCCCGACCGCGTCGTTCCCACAACCTCGATCCTGCTGGAGTCGCTGACGGTCAACATCCCCGGACGCGGCACGATGACGTTCAACGCCCGCGTTGCGGTGCCGAACGATGGGTCGTCCGTTGACGGCAAGGCGCTGCGCGACGCTGCTCTTATGCTGGCGACCACCGCGGGCGCGATGCCCATTGTCCGGCAAAGCGACAAGGTCATTCCGGCGATGAACCGTGCGGTCAGCACCATCGCGCCGGGGCATGGGTTCGAGACCATCGAACTGGAAGACGCCGCGCTGTTCGCCACCGGGATCTGACCGGACTTCCCAACATCAGTCTTACGAAGACGCTGCCTGGTATCGCGCGGCGCTGCACCCGGTCTTTCTGGACCGGGACGCCCTCGTGGCATGACGGAATTGCTCGGCAGGTCGTGGGCGTGCCGGAACAATCCCTACCGCCACGCAGGACAACGACCGCGCCGTCAGTTCGACGCGGGCCCTTCCTCGGTGCCGGGCAGGCGAAGCTCGATGGTGACGCGGCGGTTCCGGGCGTCGTTGGGGTCGTCGGCGTACAGGGGCTCGACAGCCGCCATGCCGGTCACGCTTTTGATCCGCGCGGCGGCGATCCCCTCGTCCAGCAGAAGCCGCCGCGTTGCGTTGGCGCGGTCGGCGGACAGTTCCCAGTTGCCATACTCGGTGCCGTCCCGGAACGGGTGAGCATCGGTGTGGCCGGTGATGGTGATGTCCATCGGCAGCCCTTTGATCGCAGGCACGACCTCGGCCAGGATCAGGCGCAGGTCTTCGCTGGGATTCGCGCTTCCGGTCGGGAACATCGGGTGATCGCCAAGATCGACAACCTCGACGATCATGCTTTCGTCCAGCACCGTCACCTGCAGGTTCGCCGCCAGATCCGACAGTTCCATCTTCTCGGCGAAGCTTTCCTCGATCTGGTCCAGCGCCTCTGCCAGACGGTCCGTCAGCATCGTGGTCGGTTCGTCCACGCGGGGCTCTTCGGTCGATCCGTTGTCCAGCTCCAGCCACGGGTTCACCGCACCGGTCCGGGTTTCTGCGATGTCGGCCTCTTGCTGACCTACCTCGTCCGGGCCCTTCGGCATCGATTCGGCGTCTGGGGTCGGTTCGCTTTCCGGTGCCTTTATCGCGTCGATCACGACGCCAAGACCGCTGATCTCGACCAGCGGAACCTCGGACGGGGTGAAATACTCGGCCAGACCGCGAAGCTGTTCCTCGTCGGACCCGGACAGGATCCAAAGCAGCAGGAAGAACGCCATCAACGCCGTCATGAAATCAGCATAGGCAACCTTCCAGTTGCCTCCATGGTGGCCCTTGGTCACCTTCTTCGGTCGCTTGATGACGACGTGCGGTTCGTTCTTCAGGTACATGTTACTCAAACTTTCCGGATTCGGACCAAGGCGGCCGGACTCAACCAAGACAACTTGCCTGACCTTAGCACGTCGAACTTGCGAAAAAAGTAAAACTTGGCAATGATTATCGCATGAGCCGCGGAATCAGGATCATAACGCCGTTCTTGGTGGCAAACGCCAATTCCCTGTTCAGCCCGAGTCCTGGGCGAACGGGTTTGGGCCACCCGGAACCGTGGACCATCCTGCGCCGTGGCGCCGATTGTTTCGGGGACGCCGATGCTTGACAGCTCCACGATCCACACGCCGAACGGACCGGTCGCGCCGGTCTGGCCCGGTCTCGTTGATGACGAAGTGCGTCAGGTCGTCGAAGACAACCTGCCCATCGTTCAGGCGATGGCCCGCCGCCGGACCCGCGATCCGCAGGATCAGGCCGATCTTGTATCCGCCGGGGTCGAGGCGATGATCCGCTGTCTTCCCAACTATGTGCCGCAGCCGGACGTGCCCTTCTTTGCCTACGCCACGCGCTACGTGCGGTCCGCCATGGCGCGCGAAGCCGCATTTATTGCCCGCTCGGTCAGCATTCCCGAGCGCAAGTCCCGCGATGCGCGGTCCGGTCGGATGGCCGAGGATGAAGCCGCGCTGGTGCGCGGGGCGATGCGGGCGACCGACATAACCGACATGCAGGACGAACTTGCGTCACCGCAGGCCGCCGCCGACACCGGGCTGGTCCGGCAGGAAACCGACGACGCGATGCGCGCGTTGCTGGATCTTGCGCTGTCCTCGCTGACAGAGGCCGAAGCGCAGGTGATCCGTGACCGGCTGTCCGCCGACCGGAACACCAGTACAGGCGAAGCGATGCTTGACAGTTTGGCCGGTAAGATGCGAAAAATTGAACAAAGGGCTTTGATGCGGATGCGGACCTTCCTTTTGCGTCGCGGGATCACGGCCGACTTCATGAATTCGGGGACCTGATGGACATTTCGCTTCCGACCCTGCCGACCTCTGCCCCGCCTCGTGCGGCGGCTGGCGACCGCTCGGCTGATGGAACGGGCGCGGACGGCTTCAGCCGGCTGCTTGGCGAAGAGCCCGCCGCGGACAAACCCGCGGCCGGGCCTGCGAAAGCATCCGAGGAAACAGAACAGACAGGCGACGACGAGCAGATCGAAGACGAAGCCGGTACGCAGTCCCCCGCGGAAGACGGGTCAGCAAAGGACGGCGCGGCCAAAGAGGTCCGGAGCGAAGACGGACTTGAGGCGAGCAGGCCGGTCGGGACCGACATAGACATGTCCGGTGAATTCCGGTCCCGACCGGCGCAGGCAAAGGAAGAGGCACCCGAACCGGTGCCGGACATCACGCCGGAGTTGCAGGCGGACACGGTGGAAACCCCTGCCCCGCAGCAACCGGCGCAGGCGATATCGCCAGAATCCGTCTTGCCCGAAACCACGGACGCACCGATCGCCCCCGGCCCACAGCCCGTTCCCGAAGACGCCGATGCAGAGCTTCCGGTTCTTGATGCCGAGATGCCAGAGATCGCGCCGCTGCGGGCAGCCGCCGAGAAGACCGCGACACCGGTCAGCGCCGCCAAGACCTCGGAGCCGGTGCAGATCGTGCAGCAGATCACGACCTCCGCCGAGACCGCGCAGCCAAAGGCAGCGGCCCGCGCCGAAGCCACCTTCGCGGATCTCGTCACCGAAGCCACGCAAGACTCGGGCGAGGCCGCCGAGATACCGCGCCCCCGCACAGCAACGCCAGCACCGCAGGTGCAGTCCACCACCACGCAACCGGTGGAACAGACGCTGTCGACCGCGCAGATCCGCGCCGCCGTCGCGCAGCTGACGCCGGCGCCCACGCAGGAAACCCCGCAACCCGCGCCGCAACCGAAATCGCCCATCGTGCAGAAGGTCGTCGATCAGGTCGCGCAGCTTCCGACCGAGCCCGGAACCACCACCATCCGCCTGAAACCGCACGGCATGGGGATCGTCGAGATCTCGGTCGAGCGCACCAAGGACGGACGGCTGGACGTGGACATGCGGGTGCAGAACCCGCTGGTGCTGGACGCGATGCGCAACGAGCGCGGCGCGCTGTCCCATCTGTTTCAAGGCAACGGCGCCAACGGATCGCTTTCGATGGACCTGTTCCAGCCCGGTGCCGGGCGGAACGGGCAGGACGCGCCGGGCGACACGTCCGATCAGACGTCCGAACCCCTTGCCGACGACGCGGGCGAAGAGCCGGTCGAAACTGCCGCCGCCGCGACCCCGACACGGGTCTCGAGCGGCCTCGATATCCTGACATGAGGACCCGACAATGAGCATCAGCACCGTCTCTGCCGCGACCGTAACCACCACCTCGGAATCGACATTGTCCCAGCTTGGCGAGGACTACGAAACCTTCCTTGGCCTGCTGGTCGCGCAGGTTCAGAACCAGGATCCTCTGGAACCGATGGACGCGACCCAGTTCGTCTCGCAGATCGCGACGCTGACGCAGGTCGAGCAGTCGGTGAACATGAACGCCCAGCTCGAGCAGCTTCGATCCAGCCTTGCGCTGACCGCATCCATGTCCGAAGCCTCGCTGATCGGCCGCACCGTTTCCGTGCCATCCGACACCATCACGTTGCACTCGGAAGGGATGCCGCTTGCCTTCGGCTATGAACTTGAAGGAACCGCAAGCGCGGTCAGCGCGGTCATCACCGACGCCAGCGGCAACGTCGTGCGCACCATCGGCGACCTGTCGACCGCGACCGGCGTGATCAACGATGTGGTTTGGGACGGCTACGACGCCAACGGCGACCTCGCCCCCGTCGGGACCTACCAGATTTCCCTGACCGCTACCGACGCGACCGGCGGGTACAACACCTATGTCCGCGACACGGTCAACTCGGTGTCCTACGTCGGCGGTCAGCAGATCCTGAACCTTGCCGATGGCACCATGGCCAGCAGCGGCGACATCGTGATGATCGAGTAGATCGGCCACTTCACGGCGGATAGAGTGCGAAAAACGTTATGAATCTCTCACGACGCAGTTTCATCGGCAAGGTCGCCGCCACCGCGGCCTTCGGTCTGGCGCCGGGCATCCCCGCCCTTGCCGCCGGACTGGACATTCCCGCACCGGTCCGCACCGACAGTCGCCTCGACAAACTTGTGCCGTTCATCGAACCGTACCTCGACCTCTACAACCCCAACACCGATGAACGGGAACGGGTCATGTTCTTCGGCACCTCGGGGTACGACCTGAAAGGGTTGCAGACGATCAACTACCTTCTGCGCGACTGGCGGCAGAAGCAGGTGGTTCAGATGGACGTCCGGCTGTACTGGGCGCTTGCCGCGATGCGCACCGCCGCCCTGCGCGACGGTCTGACCGGCGAGATTCAGGTGAATTCCGGCTATCGCAGCAAGCGGACGAACGACCTGCTGCGGGCGGAAGGCTACGGCGCGGCGGTCAACTCGTTCCACACGCGCGCCCGTGCGATCGATTTCGTGGTGAAGGGTGGCGACGTCGCGAACGTGGCGCGCTATGCCCAGTGGTTGCAGATCGGCGGGACCGGGCACTACCGCGGACGGTTCGTGCACATCGATTCCGGCGATCAGCGGGTCTGGTTCGGGTAAGCCCGGATCAGCAAGCTGTCCGGACGGATCCCAAGATCAGGATATCGGAAACTTCGCGTTTCATTCTCGCATAGCCGCGCTTCATATCGTCCTGCGAGGCGAATTCGGTGTAGCCCGGCGCCGTCCCACGCCAGATGTCCAGCAGGACGCTGGTCTTGCGCGCGGACAGCGGCGCCTCGGTCCGGTATTCGGAAATAAGGCTGCGTTGGGCGCGGGCGACACGAACACCGTCCGGCGCGTCCGCACGGTTGAGGTCAAGAATGCGGCCGTCGGCACTTTCAAGCCAGAACCCGCGCCGGTAGAGCGCGCCGGTTCCTTCCGCGACGGTGACACGCCCGGAAACGGCTTTCCAACTGGGCCCGTCGCGACGCGCCTCGGCTTCCGTCAGCGCATCGAGCGCAAGGAATGTAAGGTCGATCGCCGGCAGCGGAACCTGGCCCACGGGCAGCCCGCGGTTGAGAAAATTGGAAAGCGGCTGGCAGAATTCCCTGATGTGGTGGCCGACCTTCAACAGGCGTGCGCCCTTGAGGTCATCGGTGCCCAGGCTGGCATTGCGAGGGGAACAATCCCGGTTAATCGCAAATAGCTGGGCGGTGCGGAGTTCTTCCGTCTGTGTTTGTGTCACTGTCATCTCGGTCTTTGAGGAACCCGGCGTCTCGCTCTTTTTGGCGAGCTCCGGATTCGCTTTTAAAGTGTGTCTCCGAAATCGACTCTCGCATGACATGCTTGAAGCTCAAATCAGTATCCCTGTGCATTTCTCGGATTTTATCCACAGATCGGCGCATTAACCACAGTTGTGTGGTCAAAGCCGCAGCAACCCCTAGATTGTGTCCGGATTGTGTTCGGTGAACGCGTTTGATCGAACGATTGATGTGCGAAAAATTTTCCGGTCCGTTTCCGAGGGGAGATGATCGGTCCGGAAACCTCTGGTTGTATCCGGAATGGCGAAAAACTGCCGATCGGAGAAATCACTCAGGTAACATGAATCATTTCGCGCTACCTTTGCGGGAATCCAACGGACGAAGCACCACGCGAATTCTGCGAGAATTTCAAATAAGGCAGAAATTTGGCTTGCGAGGACGCGAAATGCGAAATACTATTAATCATGTGCAGCACGTTGCTGTATGGTATGCGAATATCGTGGTGTGAGTTTTTCAATGGTACTGAACGCAATGATCCGGAACACGTGCAATTTCAAACGACGCCCGTCGCACATGGCCCTCGCGGTCCTGCCCGGCGCGTCTGACACGAGGCTCTGCAAGCGGCCCCACACGGCCGACATGATCGAAAGGGCAACGGCATGACGACAGTCAAAGGCCCCGCAAGCGCCGAACGCCGCGCCACCGCTCCGACAACGAAGGAAGCGGCCCGCCTGACCTTCGACGTTGAAGAGATCACGCCGGAACGCGCCTCTCGTCTGCTTGAAACGGCGGTGAACCCCGTCGAGGACAAGAAGGCCATCTCGACCTACGCGCAGGCAATGACCAACGGCGCGTGGATCCTGAACGGCCAGCCGATCATTCTGGATGAGGCCGGCCGCGTCATCGACGGCATCCAGCGCCTGAACGCCTGCATCAAGGCCGGCGTAGCGTTCCAGACCATTGTCGCCCGCAACGTCCGGGCCGACACGCTTCATACCATCGACCAGCATCGCCGCCGGTCCTATCAGGGCGTGCTTGAAAGCCGCGGCGTGCGCAACGCGGGCAAGGTGGTCCGCACCATGTCCAAGCTGATCCGGATCGAGAACGGCAGCCTCGGACGCGAGAACCTTCCGATCAGCTGGTCGCGTTACGACCGCGTCCTGTCGGCCAACCCCGAGCTTGAAGAAGCCTGTGACATCGCCGAGAACACCCGCGGCAGCCGCCTGCACTCGACGGCGCGGCCCGTGCTGGCCTTCATGGCGCTGCGGGCCGGTCTGCGGGCCGAATTGCTGACCTTCCTGCGCGAAATCGGGCCGGACCGGTCGTCTGGCCTCGACACCCCGGCGGGCATGTTCTGCATGCAGGTCAACGTTCTGGAACAGAACGGCCTGCCCCTGCCCGTAGACAATGCTCTGGCGCTGTCGATCCTTGCCTTCAACGACCACGTCAGCGGCCGCAAGATCACCCAGCACTACGCATGGAAAGAAGATTTCGGCGCCACTCCGATGGATGACGAGGGGCACCCCATCTCGCGCGCGGCGCTGCGCGAACATGCGCCCGCCAACCTTGGCCTGCCGCTGGTCGACGGGTATCCGGGCCTGCGCGAAGGCCGGTTCGACACGTCGTCTGCCACCGATGAATTCGGCGGCCGCACCGACGAGGAGATCCTGAAGGGCGCCCAAAGCGACGAAGGCCGCGAACGCGTCCGCATGATGACCGTGACCCCGGATCTGGCGCGCGAGTGGATGCAGTTCAACTCGGGCAACCGCAAGGTCCAGAAGAACCACATCGACGTCATCAAACGCGACATCCTCAACGGCAACTGGATGCTGAACGCGCAGCCGATCTGCTTTACCGGCGATCCGATGGCTGCCGCCAACGACGACGCGCCGCGTCTTCTGAATGGTCAGCACCGTCTGCACGCGATCATCGCGGCGGATGCGCCGATTGAGGTTCCGATCGCGACCGGCATCCCGGAAGAGGCCTTCGCGACCTTCGATACCCACGCCAAGCGCACCGTGCGCCGTGCCGGCAACCGCGTCGATGACCGCGTTCTTGCCGCCGCCGCCAAACTGCAGTGGAAAGAGGACAACAACCTGCCCCTGACCGGCAGCGGCAACAGCCCCTCGGCGACCGAGATCCTTGCGACGCTGGACAAGCATCCGGACATTTCCAAGGGCTTCGCCCGCTCGCGCCGTCGCGGCATGACCGAAATCGGATCGTCCGGTGTGATGACCTACTTCATCTACCGCGTGATGCGCGAACACGCCGCGCTGGGTGAAGAGTTCCTCGACGGCATCGAATACGGTGCCAACCTCGACAAGGACAACCCGATCCTGTCGCTGCGCAACATCGCCAAGGGCCGCCGCGGCGGCCTGACCCGGGGCGAGACCCTGACGATGCTTCTGGAACACTGGGACGCCTTCCGGGAATGGAAGGCCGAACAGGGCAGCGCGCCGAAGAAGAAACAGCTCAAGCTGGTGTAAACATCGGCGACGGAACAAGGGGCGGTTCATCCGCCCCTTTTCTTTTCAACGCATCGCGGATTTCGTGGGACGCCTAGGCGCTTTTCATCGCCGCATAGACCGCGCTTTCAAAATCCATGTAGCCGGGGAACGAGACCCCGTCGCCGAATGGCAGGATCTGCGTCGCCCAATAGCCGCCGATCCCGTTCTCCCGGTCGATCCAGTAATAGCTGTTGGCCAGCCCCGCCCAGCCGATCGAGCCTGCGGGCCGGCCCGTGGGCGCCTCGGCGTTGTTGACCATGAATGTGTAGGACCAGTCCTTTTCCAGCCCGGGAAAGAACTCGGCGTCGTTCGACAGGGACGGGATCACGCCCGGCAGCATCGTCACCTTCTGTGGTGGAACCAACGCTCCTTTCACGGCCCAGTCCACCGTTTCCGGCTTCAGAACACGGCCCTGCGGACCATCCCCGTCGTTCAACCACATGCGGATGAACTTCATGTACTCGGGCACCGTGCCGTACAGGCCGTGACCGCCCATATCGACATCCGGGTTATCCGGCAGCGCGAAACCGTCCATGGGCGTCAGGCCGCCATCGTCTTCACGTGCGTGTATCGTCGCGGTGCGCTGTTTCATGGCCGGGGTGCGGGTAAAGGCGATCTCGTCCATTCCAAGGGGGTCGAACACACGCTCGCGCATCACCTCTCCCAGTCGCTTGCCGCGAATTCCCTCGACGACCTGACCGACCCAATCAATGTTGGTCCCGTATTCCCACTTGGTCCCCGGATCGAACAGCAGGGGCGTTTCGATCGAGGCGCGGCTGGCCGTGACGACAGAGGGCTGGCGGTGTTCCTCGGCCATGCGCTTGTAGACCTCGTTGAAGAAGTCATAGCCAAAGCCCGCCGTGTGCAGCATCAACTGCCGGGTCGTGACGTCGGTCTTCGGCGCGCGCAGCCGGGGCGTGCCGTCGGCATCGAAACCCTCTATCACCTGAAGCTCTCCGATGGCGGGAGCGTAGGTCCGCGCCGGGGCGTCCAGATCCAGCAACCCCTCTTCTACGCATTGCAGGGCGGTGGTTCCGGCAATGGCCTTGGTGGTCGAGAAGATGGCAAAGACCGTATCCTCGGTCATCGGGTCCCCACCCAGACGCCGCTCGCCGAAGCTGCCCGCGTAAATATCCTGACGGCGGTCCGTCACCATGGCGACAACGCCCGGCACGCGGGACGCGCCGCGTGTCACCTCTTTCAGCACGGCGTCGCAGCGGGACTGGATATCGGATGTGATGATGTCTTTCATGTTTTCCTCCCTTGAACAGGTGGAAGGAAAGATGCCGCTGTCGGGCGGGTCGCGCCGTCCGCAATCGGAAGGGTCTGTTCCGTTTCGGAAGCAGAGTCAGTGTGGCCGGGCCGTGCCGACGCTGTTGGCCCGCGTCTGCGACGGCAACTCGCCGAACCTGTCGCGATAGCGGCCCGCCAACGCGCCGAAGTTGGCAAAGCCCCAATCAGCCGCGATCCCGGTCACTGTCCGGTCGGGCGGAAGCTGTTCCAGATCGGCACGGAAACCCTCCAACCGGCGCGCCGCCAGAAAGTCGCGGGGCGACAGGCCGCGGAACCGCCGGAATCCGCCCGACAGCGTCCGGGCCGAGACGCCGACCCGCTGCGCGATCTCTCCGATCGTGGGCCCCTCGCGGGCCTCGGCTTCCATGATCTCTTCGGCGCGGCGAACATAGCCGGGCGCGGCGCTTCGGGCGCCGTCTTCCAGCTTCAGCCCGGCCGCGCTGGCCCAGTGCCGCAGAAGTTCAACGCAGAGAATTTCCTCGATGTGACGCGCCAACACGGCGTCGGCCGAAACCGCCCCCGCCCGCGTCATCGCCCGCGCCGCATAGTCCAGCAACGACGACCACGCCGATTGCGGGCCGCCGATCTTCACCCGCGAGGTCCAAAGGCGGTCATCCGGAACGTAGCCGAACCAGCGTTCCGCAGTGTCCGCCATCACCTGATGGGGGATCGTCAGGTTCAGCTGCATGTGGTCCGGATCGCCTTCCAGCCAATACTCTGCGCGCGAGCAATCCACGACAAAACTTTCTCCGGCGCCCGTCTCGACAGAGCCGCCGTCGGTCTGGTGGTCCAAAGCGCCGCGCAGGGTGTTCAGCACAAGGATGTTGCCCGCGTCGGGATCGAACTGATCAAGGTAGATTCCGGTGCCGTAGGAAAAGCGCGTCATCGTCACCTGACCGGCCTTGGCCGAGATCATCGTGGCGTCCGGGCGCGACAGCCGGTCCAGCGGACGCACGCGATAGGGCATGTAGACGGACCGGCAAAAAGCCTGAACCTCGTCCCAGTCGGCCGAGCGTGTCTTGGACCCATGCTGGATCGGCGTCCCAAGCGCATCCAGAACAAGCGCATGTTCAAGCAAAACCCCGCTCCTCCTCGTGGTTCCCTGAACGATGGTAGCACTGATTTGACCAAGGCGAGAAATCAAGTTGCCGCGTCAGCCACGGGAACGGGGTGCGGGCGGCCACGGCGACGCCCCTGCATCTCGCAAAGCAAAACGGGCCGAGGTTTTCCCCGGCCCGTCCGAATTCCTGAACGCTGTGGCCGATCAGGCCAGCGAGCGTTCGACTTCCTCGCGCTCGAAGATCTCGATGACATCGTTGGGACGAATGTCTTCGTAGTTCTCGAAGGCCATACCGCATTCCTGGCCCGACTGAACCTCGGCCACTTCGTCCTTGAAGCGCTTCAGCGTCTTCAGCGTGCCTTCGTGGATCACCACATCGTCGCGCAGAAGGCGGACGCCGGCAGAGCGGCGGGCCACACCTTCGGTGACAAGGCAGCCGGCGACGTTGCCGACCTTGGAGACCTTGAAGACCTCCTTGATCTGCGCGTAGCCGATGAAGTTCTCGCGGATCTCGGCGCCCAGCAGGCCCGAGGCCGCTTTCTTCACGTCGTCCACGAGGTCGTAGATCACGCTGTAATAGCGGATCTCGACGCCCTTCTGGTTCGCGGCGTTCCGCGCCGGTGCGTTCGCACGGACGTTGAAGCCGATGACCGGAGCACCCGAGGCTTCAGCAAGACCAACGTCGGTTTCGGTGATGGCGCCCACACCATAGTGAAGCACCCGCACGCGAACCTCGTCGTTGCCGATCTTTTCCATCGCCTGAACGATGGCTTCGGCAGAGCCCTGCACGTCGGCCTTCACGAGAATCGGCAACTCGGCCACGTTCTCGTCTTCCTTGGCCTTCGCAAGAAGCTGGTCCAGCGTGGTCGCGGCACCGGCAGCGGCACGTTTTTCCTTCGCGGCGTCCTCGCGGTACTCGGCGATTTCCCGAGCCTGCGATTCCGTTTCGACGACGTTCAGCACGTCGCCCGCTTCGGGCGTGCCGTTCAGACCGAGAACCTCGACCGGAACCGACGGACCGGCTTCCTTGACGCGGTCGCCCTTGTCGTTGATCAGCGCGCGCACCTTGCCCCACTGTTCGCCGACGACGAAGATGTCGCCCTGCTTCAGGGTCCCGTTCTGAACCAGAACGGTGGCGACGGGGCCGCGGCCCACGTCAAGCTGCGCTTCGATCACGGCGCCTTGGGCGGCGCGGCTCGGGTTGGCCTTCAGTTCCAGGATCTCGGCCTGCAGCGCGATGGCTTCAAGCAGTTCGTCCAGACCCTTGCCGGTGTGCGCCGAGACTTCGACGTCCTGCACCTCGCCCGACATCTTCTCGACGATCACTTCATGCTGAAGCAGATCGGTCCGAACCTTGTCGGGGTTGGCAGCCGGCAGATCGGTCTTGTTGATCGCGATGATCATCGGAACACCCGCCGCCTTGGCGTGGTTGATGGCCTCGATCGTCTGCGGCATCACCGCGTCGTCGGCGGCAACCACAAGAACGACGATGTCCGTCACCTGAGCCCCGCGCGAACGCATCGAGGTAAAGGCGGCGTGGCCCGGGGTGTCGAGGAAAGTCAGCAGCGAGCCGCTGTCCGTCTTCACCTGATAGGCGCCGATGTGCTGCGTGATGCCACCCGCTTCGCCGGCGACGACCTTTGCGTTCCGGATCGCGTCCAGAAGCGAGGTCTTGCCGTGGTCGACGTGGCCCATGATCGTGATGACCGGCGGACGCGACTTGAGGTCCTCGGCCTTGTCCTCGACGGTGTCGATCACCTGTTCCACGTCGGCATCCGACACGCGGACGACCTTGTGGCCGAATTCCTCGACGATCAGTTCCGCCGTATCGGCGTCGATCGACTGGTTCTGGGTGACCATCATGCCGTTCTGCATAAGGGCTTTCACCACGTCAGCGACGCGTTCGGCCATGCGGTTGGCAAGTTCCGACACCACGATGGTCTCGGGCACCTGCACGTCGCGGACGACCTTCTCGCGGCTGTCGCCGCCGCCCATCGCCTTCTGACGCGCACGCTCTTGCTTGCGCTTCATCGCGGCGAGCGATTTCTGCCGGCCACCTTCGCCACCGGACAGAGCTTGGTTCAGCGTCAGCTTGCCGGACCGGCGGTTGCCGTCGTCGCGGCCACGCTTGGCCGGACGCTCGCGGCTTTCCGTGCGCTCGCGGTCGGGCTTGCGGGGACCGCTCGGGCCTTTCGCGGCACGGGCTTCCTCGCCTGCGGGATCGGGTGTGGGCGCAGCGGCGGCCGGCTTGTCGGCCTTCGGCTTGGCGCGTTCGGCCGCGGCTTTCGCCTTGGCTTCCTCGGCCTCGCGCTGGCGGCGCTCGTCTTCCTCGGCCTTGCGCTTGGCAGCTTCCTCGCGCTCGCGCTCTTCGCGCTCCTTGGCCTCGATCTCGGCACGCCGGCGCTCGCGCTCTTCCGCGCGCTGCCGTTCGTCTTCTTCGCGCTGCTTAGCCTCGTCAGCCTCGCGGGCCTTCGCGGCGGCAAGCGCCTTCATGCGGCGTTCGAGTTCCGCATCCGAAATACCCGCGGGACGGCGCGAGGGATCACCCCCGTCCTTGCCGCCACCCGACGATTTGCCTGCGGCACCGGGCTTCGGCACGACAACGCGCTTGCGTTTCGTTTCCACCACCACGTTCTTGGTCCGTCCGTGGCTGAAGCTTTGCTTCACGTTGCCAGAACGCGGGCCACCACGCAGACCAAGAGGTTTCTTGCCGTCAGTATCGCTCATCGCGTCTTCAAATCCTTTCCGGAGGCGTCGTTACCCCCGTTCGTCCTGCGCAGGCCAGAGAGCCGCGCGGCTTCCTCTACTACACGTCTCGTGAGTCCGCCAGTCGCAAGCGCGCCATGTATCACATGTTCGCGCCCGAAAGCCAAACCCAATTCATGCGCCGAAAGCACACCCACAAAGGACTCTTCGCCCTCCGGCGCCTTCAGCTTGCTCTTGCCCCGCTCGGATCCGTCGGAGGCCTGGATCAGCACCACGGCCTCTCCGGTATCGAGCCAGCTCTTGACCTTCTCGTAGCCCGCCACGGCCCGGCCCGCCTTGCGCGCCATCGCGATCAGGTCGATCACCCGCTGGGTGACCTGTCGTTCGACCTCGTCGGCCAACGTGTCCGGAACGGTAACAGCCTGTCTGGCGGCCCGGGCAAACAGCCGTTTCTTCACGGCGTGGTCCAGGGCGGACCGGTCAGACTTTACCCAGATACCCCGTCCGGGCAGTTTTTCAAGGACGTCGGGGACAATTTGCCCTTCCGGCCCAACAACAAAGCGGACCAGCCCATCCTTGGGCTGACCCTCTCCCGTGGCGATGCAGCGCCGCTCGGGCCCCGCATCGCGGTCTTTCGGTTGGCCGCCTCGAGCCATCCGGCGCCTCCGGGGCCTGAGATCAGGCCCCGGCCTCCTGAGCGGTTTCGCCATCTTCGTCGGCGTCTTCACCCAGCTCGTCCTCGAGCTCTTCCTCGTCGGCTTCCAGTTCTGCCGGATCGACCCAGCCCAGCTGAATGCGGGCGGTCATGACCATGTCCTGAGCTTCTTCCAGCGAGACGTCGAACTTTTCGAGGATACCGTCGTCCTTCTTGCGCTCGCCGTTCTCGGTGGTCCAGCCACCGGCCAGTTCCCAGTCGGCGCAGGTCGCGAAGTCTTCCAGTGTCTTCACATCGTCCAGTGCCAGAGCCTCGACCATCTGCGGGGTCAGACCCTCGAAGTTCACAAGACTGTCCTCGACACCCAGTTCGCGAGCGTGTTCCAGCGCCTTGCGGTTCTGTTCGTCGATGAAGTCGCGGGCGCGGGCCTGAAGCTCGTTCGCGGTGTCGTCGTCGACACCGTCGATGACGGTCAGTTCGTCCAGCTCGACATAGGCCACTTCTTCAAGGTTGGTGAAGCCTTCCGACACCAGCAGCTGGGCGAAGAACTCGTCCAGGTCCAGCGTGTCGACGAACAGCTTGGTGCGTTCCTCGAACTCGGCCTGACGGCGCGCCGATTCCTCGGCCTCGGTCATGATGTCGATGTCGAGATTGGTCAGCTGCGACGCCAGACGCACGTTCTGACCGCGGCGGCCGATGGCCAGCGACAGTTGATCCTCGGGCACGACGACCTCGATGCGCTCGGCTTCCTCGTCCAGAACCACCTTCGACACTTCGGCCGGCTGCAGCGCGTTCACAAGGAAGGTCGGCTGGTCTTCGTTCCACGGGATGATGTCGATCTTTTCGCCCTGCAGTTCGTTCACCACGGCCTGCACGCGCGAACCGCGCATACCGACACAGGCGCCGACGGGGTCGATCGAGTTGTCATAGCTGATCACGGCGATCTTCGCGCGCGAACCCGGGTCGCGGGCCACGGCCTTGATCTCGATGATGCCGTCGTAGATTTCCGGCACTTCCATCTTGAACAGCTCGGCCATGAATTCCGGCGCGGTGCGCGACAGGAAGATCTGCGGGCCGCGCGGTTCGCGGCGGACATCCTTGATGTAGCAGCGGATACGGTCGTTCGGGCGATAGCTTTCGCGGCCGATCTTCTCGTTCCGGCGCAGAATGGCTTCGCCACGGCCCACGTCGACGATGACGTTGCCGTATTCCTCGCGCTTGACGACACCGTTGATGATGGTGCCGGCGCGGTCCTTGAATTCCTCGAACTGGCGATCCCGCTCGGCCTCGCGGACCTTCTGCAGGATCACCTGCTTGGCCGACTGCGCCGCGATCCGGCCCATGTCGACGGGGGGAACCTCGTCCACGATGGTGTCACCGACCTGCGGGTTGTCGAGGTACTGCTTTGCCTGTTCGACGGTCAGCTCGGCTTGGTAGTTCTCCAGCTCCTCATCCTCGACCACGGTGCGGACGCGGGTGAAGGTGGCCTTGCCCGTCTTGCGGTCGATCGACACGCGGATGTCCATCTCCGAGCCGTAGCGCGACTTGGCGGCACGGGCGAGCGACTCTTCCATCGCCTCGACCACAAGGCCGGGGTCGATCATCTTCTCGCGCGCGACGGCCTCTGCGGTCTGCAGCAGCTCAAGCTGGTTGGCGGAAGTAATGGCCATGTCTTCTTACTCCTCTTCGGACCCGCTATCGGTCTCGATCTCGTCGAATTTGCTCTCGTCCACGATGCCGGCGTCCTTGCGCTGTTTCAGCATCTCGCGGATCAGTTCGTCGGTCAGCACCAGCTTCGCGTCGCTCAGCCAGTCGAATTTCAGCCCGATGGTGACCTCTTCGCCCTGGTCTTCGAGGCTCACCAGAACCTCGTCGCCCTCGGTTCCCGCCAGCACGCCCTTGAATCGGCGGCGGCCGTCGATCAGTTCGGTCGTTTCCAGCTTGGCCTCGTAACCCTCGAAGGTGTCGAAGTCCTTCAGCCGGGTCAGCGGGCGGTCGATGCCGGGGCTCGACACCTCAAGCGTATAGTTGTCGTCGATCGGGTCCTCGACATCGAGAACCGCGCTGATCGCATTCGAGATGTCGGCGCATTCGTCGACCTCGATCCCGCCGTCGGGACGTTCGGCCATCACCTGCACCGTCTTCGTCTTGCCGCCCAGCAGACGCACGCGCACCAGCTCGAATCCCATCCCCTCGATGATCGGGGTCAGGATTTCGGCCAGCCGGCGGTCGATGGGGGCTTTGGCGATAAGGTCAGACATTCAGGTTCCAGATACGAAAAAACGGGCGCGCGGCCCGTTCATACTTGTCCGGTGGAGCCTCGGGGGTGGAAGCCGAAGCGCCGCTGTTGAGGGGCATATACGCCGCGGACCCCGAGTCTGCAAGGGGGAAGGCTGCCCCGGACTAAACCGGGGGCAGCGGAACCCTGCCATCGTCGGTCAGAACCCACACGTTGCGCCCCTCGAACACCGCGGCGGTCAGCGGCCGTCCATAGCCGGCGCCCGTGTCCAGATCGACCCGGTTGCCGTGGTTCTCGGGCACGTCGGCGGGGGTGTGCCCGTGGACCACCAGCTTGCCGTGATCCCGTTCGTCCCACAGAAAATCCTCGCGGATCCAGATCAGGTCTTCCTTCTTCTGCCGGTCGAACGGCACACCCGGCCGGACACCCGCATGCACGCAGAACAGATCCGGCGTCTCGTAGGTCAGCGGCAGCGTGTCGAGAAATCGCACATGCGCCTCCGGCACCGCGGCGCGGGCCTGCGCCTGAAGATGGAAGAAGTCGTAATCCGCCGTCACCTCGACCCCGTACGACCCCAGCGTGGTGTCGCCCCCAAGGTTGGGTTGCAGCCACCAGTCCGCCTTGCCAAAGCGCGGATCGTCCGCATCGGGCACGGACAGGAAGTCGAGAAACAGCTGGTCATGGTTGCCACGGATCGAGCGCCACGGTCGCCCCGCCCCCATTCCGGCCAGCAGGTCGTCGATCACCCCGCGCGAGTCGGGCCCGCGGTCGGTGTGATCGCCCAGGTGGATCAGCGGCGCGTCGGCATCGCCGCAGGCGGCGCGGTCCGCCTCGATCCGGGAGTGGGCAGCGCGAAGCATCTCGCGCTGCCCGTGAATGTCGCCGATGGCGTAAAGACGCATCAGGCCACGTCGAACTGAAGCGGACGCACCTGCAGGAACAGGCCGGTGTCTTTCAGCTTTTGCAGGACGTCTTCCGGCGGCTGCTCGTCAAGGTACAGAAGCGCGATGGCATCCTCGCCCAGATGCGAGCGGCCCAGCGTGAAGTTCGCGATGTTCACACCGTTAGAGCCCAGAGTGCCGCCCAGCGTACCGATGATGCCCGGCACGTCCTTGTTGGTGGTGTACAGCATGTGCTCGCCCACCTCGGCGTCGATGTTGATGCCCTTGATCTGGATGAAGCGCGGCTTGCCGTCGCTGAACACCGTCCCGGCAATCGACCGTTCGCGGGTCGGGGTAACGACGGTCAGCTTCATGTAGCCGTCGAAGATGCCCGACTTGGTCTGCGTCGTGGTCGCGATGTCGATGCCGCGTTCCTTGGCGACGACCGGGGCCGAGACCATGTTCGCATCGGGGTTCGTGGACTTCATGATCCCCGCCAGAACGGCGGTGGTCAGCGCGGCGACGTTCAGTTCCGACGCGTTGCCGTCGAACAGGATGTTGATCGCCTCGATCGGCTCGTCGGTCAGCTGCCCGGCGAAGCCGCCAAGATGGCTGGCCAGCTTGATCCACGGACCCATGACCTTGGCTTCCTCGGCGGTCACCGACGGCATGTTCAGCGCGTTCTCGACGGCGCCGGTCAGCAGGTAGTTCGACATCTGCTCGGCCACCTGCAGCGCCACGTTCTCCTGCGCTTCAGTGGTCGACGCACCAAGGTGCGGGGTGCAGACGACGTTGGGCAGGTTGAACAGCGGGTTCTCGGTCGCGGGTTCTTCCTTGAAAACGTCGAAGGCGGCGCCAGCGACGTGGCCGGATTTCAGCAGTTCGGCCAGCGCTTCCTCGTCGACCAGGCCGCCGCGGGCACAGTTGATGATCCGCACGCCTTTCTTGGTCTTCTCAAGGTTTTCCTTCGACAGGATGTTGCGGGTCTGGTCGGTCAGCGGGACGTGCAGGGTGATGAAGTCGGACCGCTTCAGCAGCTCTTCCAGCTCGACCTTTTCGACGCCCATCTTGTCGGCCTTCTCCTGACCGAGGAAGGGATCGTAGGCGATGACCTTCATCTTCAGGCCACGGGCGCGGTCGCAGACGATGCCGCCGATGTTGCCGGCGCCGATGACGCCCAGCGTCTTGCCGGTCAGCTCGACACCCATGAACTTCGACTTCTCCCACTTGCCGGCGTGGGTCGAGGCGCTGGCCTCGGGGATCTGACGCGCGACCGCGAACATCATCGCGATGGCGTGCTCGGCCGTCGTGATCATGTTGCCGAACGGCGTGTTCATGACGATCACGCCCTTCTTCGACGCCGCTTCCTTGTCGACGTTGTCGGTGCCGATACCGGCGCGGCCGACGACTTTCAGGTTGTCGGCGGTTTCCAGCAGCTTCGCGGTCACCTTGGTGGCCGAGCGGATGGCAAGGCCGTCATACTTGCCGATCACCTCGGCCAGCTTGTCCTTGTCCTTGCCGAGTTCGGGCATGAAGTCGACGTCGATGCCGCGATCGCGGAAGATCTGAACGGCGGTTTCCGACAGCTTGTCGGATACGAGTACCTTGGGAGCCATTTTCGTGGTCCTTTGATGAGTGAGGTAACATGCCCCGGACCGGATCCGGGGCCTTTGTATTCTTGGAAGTCAGCACAAGGTCCCGACGCGGGCCGGGACAGGTAGGATGGGGTTCGACCCCATCCCCCCGATCAGTCCTGCGCCTCGAGGCAGGCCTCGAAGGCCCATTTCAGCCACAGCGTCAGCTTCTCGACGTCGGCCGCCTCGATCGTGGCGCCACACCAAACCCGCAGACCCGCGGGCGCATCGCGATAGGCGCCGATGTCGTAGGCCGCGTTGTAGTCGTCCAGCTTCTTGGCCACCGCCTTGGCGAAGGCCGCGCCGTCCTTGATGCGGTCGTCGGTGAACTTCAGGCAAACGCTGGTGTTCGACCGCGTCGCCGGATCCTCGGCAAGGTTGGCCAGCCAGTCGTGCCGGTCGCAGAAGTCCCACAGGATCTTCGCGTTGGTCGTCGCGCGCTTCATCAGCTCGGGCAGACCGCCGATCTTCTTCGCCCATTCCAGCGCGACGAGGTAATCCTCGACCGCCAGCATCGACGGGGTGTTGATCGTCTCGCCCACGAAGACGCCCTCGATCAGCTTGCCGCCCTTGGTCAGGCGGAAGATCTTCGGCAGCGGCCAAGCGGGGGTATAGGACTCGAGACGCTCGACGGCGCGCGGCGACAGGATCAGCATCCCGTGCGCGGCCTCGCCGCCCATCACCTTCTGCCAAGAGAAGGTGGTCACATCCAGCTTGTCCCACGGCAGGTCTTGCGCGAAGGCGGCGCTGGTGGCGTCGCAGATGGTCAGGCCGGCGCGGTCGGCGGGGATCGCGTCGCCATTCGGCAGACGCACGCCCGAAGTCGTGCCGTTCCAGGTAAAGACGACGTCGGTGTCAAAGTCGATTTCGGCGAAGTCGACGATCTTGCCGTAGTCGGCGGTTTTCACCTCGGCGTCGATCTTCAGCTGTTTGACCACGTCGGTCACCCAGCCTGCGCCGAAGCTTTCCCATGCAACCATGGTCGCCTTGCGCTCGCCCAGCAGCGACCACATCGCCATCTCGACGGCGCCGGTGTCAGAGGCGGGGACGATACCGATGCGGTAATCGTCCGGAATGCCGAGAATCTGGCGCGTGCCTTCGATCGCGGCCTTCAGCTTTTCCTTGCCGACCTTGGCGCGATGCGAACGGCCAAGCGCGGCGTCCGACAGCATATTCAGTTCGAAGTGGGGGATCTTGGCACAGGGGCCAGAAGAGAAACGCGGGTTAGCCGGCCGCGTTGCCGGGTGATTCGTATCCATCAATGGATATCCTTCCAGATATACGCCCCTCGTTGGGGAGGGGTGTCCCACGGCCGGATTTACAGTGACGTAACTTCGCCGACAAGCCTCCTTCTGCTTCACACCCGGGAAATTTGCGTTAAGTGGGCCTTGGGGCGCCTTCCACGGGCGCAATGGGTTGAACATGATCGAGACGCAACACAGCGCCATCGGCCTGCGCCATGGCACCTTGGTGCATGTACCGTATCGCGAACGCTGGCCGGAGCTGTTCCAGGCCGAGCGCGAGATGCTGCGCGAGGCCATCCCGTCGCCCGAGGCGGAAATCGAGCATATCGGCAGTACCTCGGTCCCCGGCCTCATGGCGAAACCGATCATCGACATCGCGGTCGCCGTTCCCGAGGCCGATCACGACGACACCGCCGGTTCGCTGGAAGACCTGGGCTATGTCGATCGCGGGCATCGTAGCGGGCGGTTGTTCATCCGCCTGCGGGACGAGGACGTCCGCACCCACAACCTGCATCTTTACCACCCCGACGATCCGGCGATGCGCGATCAGATCGTGTTCCGCGACGTTCTGCGGCGCGATCCCAAGGTCGCTCACGCCTACGCCGCGCTGAAATACGGCATCGCCCAGCGCGCCAGCCGGACCGAGTATGCAGAGGAAAAGGCGCTGTTCATCCGCCGCATTCTTCTGGAAGCCTCGCTTCACTAAGGGGCTTGGTTGTCGCCCCGCGCCGTGATTAATGGCGCCCGTTCCCGAACCGGAGGCGCCGACATGCAGACCGTAACCCTGATCTCCGCCCCCGGCGGGCTGGACGGCGCCGCCGTCTCGGCCCTGCGCAACGCATGGGGCGGCGGCGAGATCCGCGTTCTGTCCTCCACCGAGGCCGCCGCGTTCGACATTCCCGAAATCCCCGCGAATCGCTGGGATGTCTGGGACAGCTTCCAGCAGCAGGGTGTCGATCTTCTGGTTCAGCCCGCAGGCGACCTGCGCCGCAAGATGCTGTTGGCCGACATGGACTCGACCCTGATCCAGCAGGAATGCATCGACGAACTGGCCGCCGAGGCCGGCGTCGGAGAGCAAGTTGCCGGGATCACCGCCCGCGCGATGAACGGTGAACTGGAATTCGAGGGCGCGCTGAAGGAACGGGTCGCGCTGCTGAAGGGTCTGCCGGTGTCGATCATCGACAAGGTCCTGTCCGAGCGGATTACCTATATGCCCGGCGGTCGCACACTGGTTGCCACGATGAAGGCGAACGGCGCTTTCGCGATGCTGGTCTCGGGCGGCTTCACCGCCTTCGCCGCGCAGGTGGCCGAGGCGCTGGGCATGGACGCACACCGCGCCAACACCCTGATCGTCGACAAAGACACGCTGGCCGGAACCGTGGCCGAGCCGATCCTCGGCCGCGACGCCAAGGTGCAGGCGCTCAAGGAACGCACAGCGCAGCTTGGGATTTCCGAAAGCGACGTACTGGCGGTGGGCGACGGGGCGAACGATCTTGGCATGCTGACGCTTGCAGGAACCGGTGTCGCCCTGCACGCCAAGCCCGCGGTGCAGGCCGAATGCGACCTGCGCATCAACCATGGCGACCTGACCGCGCTGCTGTTCCTTCAGGGATACGCCCGCGACGCCTTCGTGACGGACTGATCCAGCCCGTCACGCGGAATAATCGTCTCTAAACCAGTGCAGGCGCGGGCCTGATCTCTCCGGTGGTCATGCCCCGGCGGTTCGGGATCGGCGGGTTCATCCGCTTGATCGTCGCCGGATGGTTGCGGTCAAGCACCCCCAGCCGGACGAGAATCGCCGCCAGCGCGCATTCGCTCGCACGGGTCGCACCGTCGGCGATCTTCAGCGCAAGTCCCATGCCCAGTTCCGGCAGGATGCCCACGAAAACACCCTCTGCCCCGGTCTTCAACGCACCGCGACCGTCAAGCGCCCGCATCAGTTCGGTACAGGCGCGCCCCTCTCCGGCGACAAGGCTTGGATGCGCCATCATCGCATCCCGCAAACGGGCCGCCGCCGCATCACGCCCGCCACCGCCCTGCCCCGCCGCCGCAAACCGCGCCATCGCCCGCGCCAGACCATGCACAGAGGTTGCGAAATTCGGCGCGGCGCAGCCGTCGATGCCGTAGCATGGCGAGTCCATCCCGGTGACTTCCTCGAACGCCTCGCGCGCGGCTTTCTGCACCGGGTGGTCGATCTCGACATACTCGGTCCCGCCGCCAAGATGACGGTTCAATGTGAGGAAGCCGGAATGCTTGCCGGAACAGTTGTTGTGCCACTGGCAAGGCTGCCCGTGCGCCCGGATCATCGCGTGGCCCGTCTCTTCGTCGCGGGGAAATTCCTCGCCGCACCGCAGGTCGGCGTCGGTCATGCCAAGGTCCGACAGCCAACGCTCGACCCGTTCGGTGTGTTCGGGCGCGCCTTGGTGCGACGCGCAGGCCAGCGCAAGGTGTTCGGTGGTCAGACCGGCCGCATCGGCGGCGCCGCTTTCGACCAGCGGCAGGCCCTGGATCATCTTCGCCGAGGACCGCGGATAGATGATCCGGTCTGGATCGCCCCACGCTTCGACGATCGCGCCGGTGGAATCACAGACCACCGCATGCCCCAAATGAGACGATTCCAACAACTCGCCACGCCAGACTTCGACGAGGGCTTCTGCTTCTTTCATCATTTTTCCTTCAAGCCTGCGCGATTTTCCGCTGCCAGCCCTTTCACAGATCGGCAGTTTTCCGTTATCGTCCTGCCAGTTGATTGAATATCGCATGCCCGCCCATGAAGGTCACGCGAGACGGACTGCCGGCGGCAGCGAGAGGCAGTATGAAACGGCTGGAGGCTGTGAGACGAATGCAATCAGGTCTTGGTCTCGGCGCACTGTGCGCCGCGATTCTGATGACGCCGCTGAGTGTCGATGCGCAGGAATCCCGAAATCGTGTGGCCGCTCACACGGACTGGAGCGTGTTCGAGGCTCAGGACCCGGCGCAATGCTGGAGTGTATCCAGCCCCAAGGAAACGGTGAACACGCGTGACGGGCGTGTCGTGGCTGTGCGCCGCGGCGACATCCTGCTGTTCGTATCGTACATCCCGAACTCGAACGTGGCGGGCCAGGTGTCCTTCACCGGCGGCTATCCCTTTGCTGACGGCTCGACCGTCACGCTTCAGGTCGGCGACGAAAGCTTCGACCTGTTCACGCGGGGCGAAATGGCGTGGGCGAAAGACCCGGCGGAAGACACCCGCATCGTCGAGGCGATGAAGGCCGGGGCCGAAGCGGTCCTGACCGGACGCTCGTCGCGCGGGACCCAGACCGAGGACACGTTCTCGCTGTTCGGGTTCACCGCGGCAGTCGACGAGGCGGCGCAGCGCTGCAGCAACTGACGCGCTTGCGGCGGCCTTACGGCTTGGCCACAGTGGCGGCATGACGGCTTTCGAGCAGACGCTGACATTCTCATCAGACACAGAGACCGCGGCATTTGCCGCGGGTCTTGCCGCGCGTCTGGGTCCCGGCGATGTGATCCTGCTGCAAGGCGGGCTTGGCGCCGGAAAGACCCATTTCGCGCGGTCGCTTATCCAGTCGCGGCTCGCCGCCGTGGGTCTGTCCGAGGATGTACCATCGCCGACCTTCACGCTGGTTCAGGTCTATTCCGACGGCGCGACCGAAATCTGGCACAGCGACCTGTACCGGCTGACAAGCCCCGACGAAGTTGCCGAACTGGGGCTGGGGGACGCCTTTGCCGACGCGATCTGCCTTGTGGAATGGCCCGACCGGCTGGACGACATGACGCCCTCGGGCGCCCTGACGCTTGAACTGGCGATGACCGACCGCGAGGGCGAGCGCGTCGCGCGTTTGTCCAGCGAGGACGCCCGCTGGCAGGCCATCGTGCCGGACATGGCCGATGTCTGATCGCGCGGCGCTGTGTTCGGACTTCCTGTCCCAAGCGGGATGGGGCGACGCCACCCGCGCGCCGCTGGCGGGCGATGCCTCGGCCCGCCGCTACGAACGGCTGTCGCTGGGCGACCGGACCGCCGTTCTGATGGACGCTCCGGCGGATCAGGGGCAGGACGTCCGGCCCTTCGTTCGGATCGCGGCGCTGCTTTCGGCGCAGGGTCTGTCGGCTCCGGATGTTCTGGCGCAGGACGCCGACGCCGGGTTCCTTCTACTGGAAGACCTCGGCGACGCCCTGTTCGCCCGGCTGATCGAAAAGGACCCCGCGCGCGAGACCGGCCTATACCGTGCCGCCGCCGAGACGCTTGTCGCGCTTCGGAAAATGCCGGTGCCGGAAGATTTGCCGGTCTTCACTCCCAAGCACATGGCGCAGATGATCGAACCCGCCTTCGACTGGTTCGCCAAGCCGCTTGGCCGACCCGTCGAGACAGCCGATCAACAGGCGCTTTTCACCGTGTTCGAGACTGTTCTCGACCAGACCATCGGCGAGACCTTCGCGTTTTGTCTGCGTGACTGCCATGCCGAGAACTTGCTGTGGCTGCCCGACCGCACGGGGCTGGCCCGGGTCGGTCTTCTCGACTTTCAGGACGCCGTCGCGGCGCATCCGGCCTATGATATGGTCTCGTTGCTGCAGGACGCCCGGCGCGATCTTTCGCCCGCGCTCGAACCCGAGATCATCGCGCATTACGTCTCGCTTACCGGGGACGACCCGCACGCCTTCCGCTGCGCCTATTCCGCCATCGGCGCCCAGCGCCACCTTCGGATTCTCGGGGTATTCGGGCGCCTGTCGCTGCATTTCGGCAAACCGCATTACATCGACTTCGTGCCCCGTGTCTGGCAGCACCTGATGACCTGTCTGGGCACTCCGGGGCTGGAGGACCTGCGCGCCGCCGTGTTGCAGGTTGTGCCGGAACCCATGGCGCTGGATCGCCTGAGGTCCCATGCCGAAGCCTGACGCCGCCCTTCTGTTCGCCGCCGGTTTCGGAACCCGTATGCGCCCATTGACCGACGCGCTGCCGAAGCCGCTGGTCAAGGTCGCTGGACGCCCGCTGTTCGACCATGCCCTGTCGCTGGTGCGCGACGCGGGGATCGGGACGGTGGTCGCCAACACCCACTACCTTGCCCCGCAGATGGCCGCGCATCTGGAACAGGCCGGCGTGACCCAAAGCCACGAGCCCGAGATCCTGGACACCGGCGGCGGCCTGAAGGCCGCGCTTCCCCTGATGCCCGGCCAGGCCGTGCTGACGCTTAACACCGATGCCGTCTGGACCGGCGGCAACCCGGTCAAGGCGCTGCTGGACCAGTGGGACCCGACCCGGATGGACGCGCTGATGATGCTGATCGACCGTGATCGCGCAGTGGGCCACAAGGGCAAGGGCGATTTCCTTGTCGCGGACGACGGGCGGCTGACCTACGGCCCGGGACAGATCTATTCCGGCCTGCAGATCATCAAGACAGAGCCGTTTCGGGTCATGTCAGAGACTGTTTTCAGTATGCACGCCGTCTGGAAGGCGCTGCTTGCCGACAACCGTCTGTTCGGCATGTCCCATGACGGCCGATGGTGCGATGTCGGTTACCCCGAAGCGATCCCGATGGCCGAGACGATGCTGAGCGATGCCCATGTTTGACCCGACCCCCGGCCCCCGCATCTTTGGCCTGCCCCCCGGCGCCGACTTCCCGCGCGCGGTGGTCGATGGCCTGCTGGCCCGCATGGCGGGCCAACCGCCCGAAGCGCTGGCGCGGGTCGAGATCTTCGTGAACACCCGCCGCATGCAGCGCCGGATGAAAGAGCTGTTCGACAACGGCCCTGCCCGCCTGCTGCCCCGCATCCGGCTGGTCACCGATCTGGCGACCGAGGCGGCCTTTGCCGACATTCCGCCCGCCGTGCCCCCCCTGCGTCGGCGGCTGGAACTGACGCAACTCGTCGCCGCGCTGCTGGAACGGCAACCCGATCTTGCCCCCCGCGCCTCGCTGTTCGATCTGGCCGACAGCCTTGCGGGACTGATGGACGAGATGCAGGGCGAAGGCGTGTCGCCCGACACCCTTGCCAACCTGAACGTCGAGGATCAGTCCGGCCACTGGCAGCGCAGCCTGTCCTTCGTCACCTTGGTGGAACAGTTCCTTCGCGACGATCACGACGCCCCCGACGCCGAGGCGCGGCAGCGGCGGGTTGTGGACGCGCTGGTGAAACGCTGGGCGACCCAGCCACGCGAACATCCCGTGATCGTCGCCGGCTCTACCGGCTCGCGCGGGGCTACCGCCACCTTCATGCGCGCCGTCGCCGCCTTGCCGCAGGGCGCGCTGATCCTGCCCGGTTTCGACTTCGACCTGCCCTCGCCCGTCTGGGATATGCTGGACGACGCGATGGCGTCCGAAGATCATCCGCAGTTCCGCTTTTCGAAGCTGCTGGCCGGCGTGGACTCCCACCATTCCGACGTGCGCGAATGGCAGCCGGACACCGCGCCGAACGCTCCGCGCAACCGCCTTTTGTCGCTGGCTCTGCGACCCGCGCCGGTCACCGACCAGTGGATGAACGAGGGGCAGGAACTGGACGGCGCGCTGACCGACGCCACCGCCGACGTGACGCTGATCGAAGCCAACTCGTCCCGGGCCGAAGCGGGGGCGATCGCGCTGGTGCTGCGCGATGCTGCCGAACGCGGGAAAACCGCCGCGCTGATCACGCCCGACCGGGTTCTGTCGCGGCAGGTGACCGCCGCGCTTGACCGTTGGGGCATCGAGCCGGACGACAGTGCCGGTCGACCGCTTCCGCTGACCGCACCGGGCCGGTTCCTGCGCCACGTCGCCGGGCTGGCCGGTGAAAAGCTGACCTCCGAGGCGTTGCTGACCCTGCTGAAGCACCCGCTGACGAACTCCGGATCGGAACAGCGCGGTCCGCATCTGCTGCACACCCGCGAGCTGGAGCTGAAGCTGCGCCGCTGGGGTCCGCCCTTCCCGACGCCCGCCGACCTGCTGGACTGGGCCGCGAAGGGGGACGAGACCCGCGTCGCCTGGGCGAACTGGCTGGCTGGGTGCGTCGCCGGTCTAGAGCACGTCGGCACCCGCAGTCTGACGGATCATCTCGACGCCCATATCACGCTTGCCGAACGCCTTGCCGCCGGTCCTTCGGGCGAAGGATCCGGCGAGCTTTGGCTGAAGGAAGCCGGCCGCCAAGCGCTGCACTGGGTCGAGGCGTTGCGGCAAGAGGCGGCGCACGGGGGAAACCTGGGTCCGCGCGATTATCAGTCTCTGTTTCAGGCGGTTTTGCAGCGAGGCGAGGTCCGCGAGGCCGTGGGCACCCATCCCGGCATCATGATCTGGGGCACCCTGGAGGCCCGTGTGCAGGGCGCAGACGTGGTGGTGCTTGGGGGCCTGAACGAAGGCGTCTGGCCGGAAGCACCGCGACCCGATCCGTGGCTGAACCGCGCCATGCGGCACGAGGCCGGTCTGTTGCTGCCCGAACGCCGTATCGGGCTTGCCGCGCATGACTTCCAGCAAGCCGCCGCCGCGCCCGAGGTCGTCATCACCCGCGCCATTCGCGACGCCGAGGCGCAGACGGTCCCGTCGCGCTGGCTTAACCGGCTTGCCAACCTGATGGCGGGTCTCAGCGACGAAAGCGCCCGCGCGCTGGCCACGATGCGCGCCCGTGGCGCCGCGTGGCTTTCTCTCGCCGAAGCGCTTGACGCGCCGACACCGCAGATGATCGCGGCCAACCCGCCGGCCCGGCGCCCCGCGCCCAGCCCGCCCGTCGATGCGCGGCCCAAGGAACTGTCGATCACTGAAATCCAGACGCTGATCCGCGATCCCTATGCCGTCTACGCGCGGCGGGTGCTGGGGCTGAACCGGCTTGACCCGCTGCGGCAACAGCCGGACGCGCCCCTGCGCGGGACCGTTCTGCATGAGTTGCTCGACCGTTTCATCAAGGCGGGACCGGTCGACGATATCGACGCCGCCCGCCAACGCCTATTCGCGCTGACCGACGAGGTTCTGGAGGAACACGCGCCCTGGCCCGCCGCCCAGCGCATGTGGCGCGCCCGCGTGGCGCGGTTCGCCGACTGGTTCCTGACCGGCGAGATCGAACGCCAGTCTTCGCGCGAGGTTGCGGCGCTGGAACACAAGGGCGGGCTGGAACTGCCGCATCTCGATCTGCTGCTGAAAGGCAAGATCGACCGGGTCGACCGTCTGCCCGACGGACGGCTGGCGATCTACGACTACAAGACCGGCAATCCGCCCAACAAGAACGTGCAGAACCACTTCGACAAGCAGCTTGGTCTTGCTGCCGTCATGGCCGAACGCGGCGCGATCGACAATCTGGACGCCGCCGAGGTGGGAGAGCTTTCCTACATCGGCCTCGGCTCGAACCCGAAGGTCGAAAGCCGACCATGGAGCGCGGGCGAAACGGCGGAGATCTACGAAGGGTTCGTACGATTGATCTCGGCCTACCGGTCGCGCGAGCGGGGCTATGTCTCGCGCCGCGCCGTCGACAAGCAACGCAGCGAATTGCCCTACGACCACCTCGCCCGTTTCGGCGAGTGGGATGAAAGCGATCCGCCGCGGACGCGGGAGGTCGGAGAATGACACTCGACGAAGCCACCCTGAGCCAGAACCGCGCCGCCGATCCGGACATGGCGACGTGGCTGTCGGCCAACGCGGGGTCCGGCAAGACCCGCGTGCTGACCGACCGCGTGGCGCGGCTGTTGCTGAACAAGGTGCCGCCGCAGAATATCCTGTGCCTGACCTACACCAAGGCCGCCGCGTCCGAGATGCAGAACCGGCTGTTCAAACGGCTGGGCGACTGGGCGCTGAAACCTGATGGCGCTCTGGCGCAGGAACTGCACCGGATGGGCGCGACCGACGTCACTTCGCCCGACCGGCTGGCCGAGGCACGCCGCCTGTTCGCCCGTGCCATCGAGACGCCGGGCGGCCTGCGCATCCAGACGATCCACTCGTTCTGCGCCTCGCTGCTGCGCCGCTTCCCGCTGGAAGCCGGGGTGTCGCCGTCGTTTGTCGAGATGGACGACCGCTCGGCCCAGCGGTTGCGGCAGGACGTGGTCGAAGCGATGGCGTCCGGCCCGCAGGTCGACGCAGTGGATGCCGTCGCCGCGCTGTACACCGGCGAGGATCTGGACGGGCTGACACAGGACATCGTCGGGCGGCAGGAAAGCTTCGCACGCCCGCTGGACCGCGCCGCGCTGATGCGGCTGTTCGACTGCCCGGGCAACCTGACGCCCGAGAGATTGCTGGACGACGTGTTCGACGGCAACGAGGCGGACCTGATGACAAGCGTGATCCAGCGCTTGCGGGAAAGCAGTAAGAAGACCGATCAGGGCGACGCCCTGAAACTGGCGGCGCTGAACTGGAACATGCCCAACATGGCCTTGTTAGAGGCTTGTTTCGATCGGTTCCTGTATGGCGAGAAAACGAAGAACCCCTTCGCTGCCAAGACCGACAGGTTCCCGACCAAAGACTGCAAAGCGGCGATGGGATCGCTGGCCGACGACCTGGGCGCGCTGATGGAGCGGGTGCAGGACGCCCGCCCGCTGTTCGTCGCGTTGCAGGCGGTCGAGCGCGCCGACGCGCTGCACCGTTTCGCCGCCGCGTTCCTTCCTGCCTACGAAGCCCGCAAGCTGGCGCATGGCTGGCTGGACTTCGACGACCTGATCCTGAAAACCCGCCACCTGCTTTCCGATCCGGCGGTGGCGGACTGGGTGCTGTACCGGCTCGACGGCGGGCTGGACCACATCCTTGTGGACGAAGCGCAGGACACCAGCCCGGTTCAATGGCAGGTGATCGAAAAGCTGGCGCAGGAATTCACCTCGGGCAAAGGCGCGCGGGACGAGAAGCTGCGCACGATCTTCGTCGTCGGGGACAAAAAGCAGTCGATATATTCCTTCCAAGGCGCCGATCCCGAAGAATTCGACCGCATGCGCGACCATTTCCGCGAGCGGCTGGAGGGCGTCGGCCACCCGCTGCAACGGCGCGAACTGGAATTCTCGTTCCGGTCGAGCGCCGCGGTCCTGCGTCTGGTCGACACGCTGTTCACCGAGGTTCCCGGCGCGCTGATGGAAATGGACGCCCGCCACCGCGCGTTTCATGCCGACCTTCCGGGGCGGGTCGATCTGTGGCCCGCCGTGCCGGTGGCAGAGGCGGCGGAACCGGTGCATTGGTACGACCCCGTCGACGTGCTGGCTGAGAACCATCACGACGTGGTTCTGGCCCATGCCATCGCCAGGAATATCCGCGAAACCATCGCATCAGAGACGATTCCGGCCCCCAACGGCACGCGCCGCAGGGTGAAGGCGGGCGACTTCCTGATCCTCGTGCGCCGCCGGTCGACGCTGTTCACGGAACTGATCCGCGCCTGCAAGGCCGAAGGTCTTCCGGTGGCCGGGGCCGACCGCCTGAAGCTGGGCGGCGAACTGGCGGTGAAGGATCTCGCCGCAGTCCTGTCCTTCCTCGCCACGCCCGAAGACGACCTGTCGCTTGCCGCCGCGCTGCGATCTCCGCTGTTCGGCTGGTCCGAGGACGCGCTGTTCCGCCTCGCCGCCGGACGTGGCCGCGCCTATCTGTGGAACGCGCTGCGGGACCGCGCCGCCGAGTATCCCGAGACGATGACGGTTCTGGACGACCTGCGCGGACAGACCGACTTTTTGCGGCCCTACGATCTGATCGAACGCATCCTTGCCCGGCATGACGGACGCCGGAAGCTGTTGGCACGGCTGGGGTCCGAGGCCGAGGACGGCATCGACTCGCTTCTGAATCAGGCGCTGGCCTACGAGCGGATGGAGGTGCCCAGCCTCACCGGGTTCCTGACGTGGCTGGAAACCGACGATGTCGAGGTCAAACGCCAGATGGACAACGCGGGCGACCAGATCCGCGTGATGACGGTGCATGGGTCCAAGGGCCTGGAAGCCCCCATCGTGATCCTGCCCGACACCAACAAGCGCCGTTCGCCGATGCTGGACGAACTGGTGACGCTGGAGGGGGGCGAGACGGTCTGGAAAACGCCGTCCGGCATGCAGCCCGAGGTGATGAAGGACGCGCTGGACGACAAGAAAGCGGCGCAAGCAGCCGAGGCGCTGCGCCTGCTGTACGTCGCGATCACCCGCGCCGAGACGTGGCTGATCGTGGCCGCCGCCGGTGACACCGGCGAGCCGGACGATTGCTGGCACGGGATGATCGAACAAGCGGTCGAGAAGATGGGCCCGGTGCCGATCGAAACGCCTGTGGGCGAGGGGCTTCGTGCGAAGCACGGCAACTGGGACGCGGGCGCGCTGGTCGACACGCTGCCGTACACCCGCGAGACGCCGGCGCTGCCCGTGTGGATCGACCGGCATCTTCCTCAGACCGAGGCGGTGCGCACCCTGTCGCCCAGCGATCTGGGCGGTGCGAAGGTCGTCGGCGCGGAACCGGACGAGGGCGATCTGGACACCGCGCTGCGGCGCGGGCGGATGGCGCACCTGCTGCTGGAACACCTGCCGCTGGTGCCCGAGGCGGACCGCGCGCGGATCGGACAGCAGCTGTTGGAGCAGGGGACGGACCTGCCCGCGCCCGGCGAGGTCGAGATGATCGTCGGCGACGTCGGCCGTATCCTGCAAGACAGGTCGCTCGGCTTCCTGTTCGCACCCGAGGTGCTGTCCGAGGTCGATCTGTCCGCCACGCTGGCCGAGCTGGGCGAGGCGCGCATTCACGGCACGGTCGACAAGCTGCTGGTGACGGATGACACCGTGCTGGCCGTCGACTTCAAGACCAACCGCATCGTGCCCGACAGCGCGGAACAGGTGCCGCTTGGCGTGTTGCGGCAGATGGCGGCCTATGACCTGGCGCTTCGTCAGATCTATCCACAGCACTGGGTCGAAACGGCGATTCTTTGGACAACGGTTCCCGCGCTGATGCGTCTTCCCCACGACATCGTGAGGGCTTCGTTGCAAAACTGGCCAACATCTTGACCATGCGGGGGGCGCTACTTACGTTCGCCCTCGACCGAATTGATGCCAAGGAGATGTACCATGGCCACCGTAGCAGTCACCGACGACACCTTCGAAACCGAAGTCGTCAACTCTGATGTCCCCGTCGTGGTGGACTTCTGGGCCGAATGGTGCGGCCCCTGCAAGCAGATCGGCCCGGCGCTTGAAGAGCTGTCGGACGAGTACGCTGGCAAGATCAAGATCGCCAAGGTGAACGTCGACGAGAACCCGTCGATGCCGGCCCAGCTGGGTGTTCGCGGCATTCCGGCCCTGTTCCTGTTCAAGGACGGCCAGGTCGTGTCGAACAAGACCGGCGCCGCGCCGAAAGCCGCGCTGAAGGGCTGGATCGACGACGCCGTCTGACCCGCGCGACCACACGATTAGCCAGGGCGCCTTCGGGCGCCCTTTGCTTTGGCGGGGTTGCCCACGCGCCGCCCCGGTTCCATATCAGGCCGAACGAAGAAGGAGGCCTTCATGGCGGAGAACGAGTTTCCGGGCTGGCACGGCACGACCATCATCGGCGTCAAGAAAGGCGGCGAGGTGGTGATCGCGGGCGACGGGCAGGTGAGCCTTGGCAATACCGTGATCAAGGGCACCGCCCGCAAGGTGCGGCGGCTGTCGCCGGGCGGGTACGACATCGTCGCCGGGTTCGCCGGCTCGACCGCGGACGCCTTCGCGCTGCTGGAACGGCTGGAGGCGAAGCTGGAGGCGACGCCCGGCCAGCTTCAGCGCGCTGCGGTGGAATTGGCGAAGGACTGGCGCACCGACAAGTACCTGCAAAAGCTGGAAGCGATGCTGATCGTATCCGACGGCGCCGAGCTGTACGTGATCACCGGTGCGGGTGACGTGCTGGAGCCGGAACATGACGTCACCGCGATCGGGTCGGGCGGCAACTATGCGCTCGCCGCCGGTCGTGCGCTGATGGACACCGAGCTGTCGGCGGAAGACGTGGCGCGGAAATCGATGGCGATCGCCTCGGACATCTGCGTGTTCACCAACGGCAACCTGACGGTCGAGACGATCCGGAAGTAGGGGGCGCTGCCCCCGTCTCCTTCGGAGTCTCCCCCGAGGTATTTCAGAAGAGAAGAAGACAGGGCGGTTCCATTGCGGGCCGCCCTGTTTCGTTCTTCGGCTCAGACGATAAGGCGGTTCCAGTCGTCGTAGTTCTGATCGACGTCGCCCTTCGGGATCGACAGCGCGATCAGCGCCGCGCCGGCGACGAAGCTGAAGCCCATCAGCCACAGGCTGGCGCCGGTCATGAACGGCGCGAACATCAGCACCACGCCCAAGAGCGCATTCATGAACCGGACCGGGCGCGCCGCGATGGCCAGCGCCGTGACCGAGAAGGTCAGGACCAGCGCGCCGACCACGTGGTTCACCCCGGCCATTCCGTTGTCCCATGTGATCAGGATCGGCGACAGCATCAGCACCGCGCCCACCGCCATCGAGGCCCAGAGGCTCCAGGGATAGGTCATGCCGCCATCGACCATCTCGTGCACGATGGCTTTCGGGCTGCGCTCGAAGTCGTCGACGATCTTCTCGTCCGGGCCTTCATCGGTGTCGCCGGTGAAGAACACCAGCAGCCATGGCTGGCCCGCCTTGTGGCGGCGTTTCAGGAACTGGTAGGTCGCGATGATCTCGTCGATGGAATAGGGGATCTGGAACAGCATCGCCGCCGCCGCGATCAGGCAGATCGTGCAGTATGTGCCGATCAGGATCGGCTGGATGATGATGAAGAAGATCGACACCGCACCCAGCGGGATGATCATGATCCCGAACAGCACCACCAGCCACGGCATCGTCCGCCAGCGGCGCGACGACCCGATCAGGCCCACCACGATTTCCAGCGCGTAGGTCAGGGCGCCCAGTCCGGCATCGGGGATCGGCCAGGCTTCGGACACGGAGGAGGTGATGATGTCCTCGGTGCCGTTCTTGCCCGGCACGGTGCCGCTGAAGAACGGGTCCCAGACGGCGTCGATGGCGCCAAGCTGGTAGGCGGTCATGTAGCGCGAGGCGATCAGGCCGACGACCGCCAGCAGGATCACCGGCAAGCGCTGGAACCAGTCGGACGGCGAATAGTCCCAGCCCTTTGGCACCGTCGGCCCGGTCTGCGCCGCCATCGGGGACACGCCGGGGGGTGGCCCGACCGCAAGCGCGAAGCCCGTCACCAGCATCCCCACGAGTGTCGAGTTCAGATAGGCCGCGCCGCTTTCGGTCCAGAACACCAGAGGCGCGAACAAGATCCAGATGCCGATGACGGCGCAGGCCCAGCGCGCCATGTTCATCCGCCACGACAGCGACAGGAAGGCCGCGACCAGCAACGCCACGCCGGACAGGACATCGCTGATCGTCATGCCCAGCGAGTCGTAGCCAAGCAGCGGCGGCGAGAACAGCATCCAGACGCCAAGACCCATGTTCGCCCAAGGCGCCCACAACGCGGCGCGGTGGCGTTTGCGATAGTCGGACTCGTGCGTCTGGCGAATCTTTTCCGGGTCGCGGCCGCGCGCCTCGGCGGAGCGCATCCACGCGGGCGGGGTAATGCCGTTGGCATGGTACCACGCCAAGGGGTCGTCCTTCAGCGTGGCGACAAGGCTTTCAAGCCTGTCCTCGATCCGGTGTTTCGGCGTCCAGCCCAGAAGCTTCTGCGCCTTGGCGATGTCCAGCGCATAGTGATCGCTGGACAGGTCGATCATGAAGGGTCTGATAAAGGGCTTTTCGCCTTCATCCAGCGCATCGGGCACCAGCGGTTCGCTTTCCGTTTCGACCCATGCGGCGGTTTTGGCGAAGGGTTTCGGCAGGTTCAGCGTGAACCACTTTCGCTCGCCGTGGATCAGGTTGCCCAGCCGATGCTGCAGCGCGTTGTAGGACATCGCGTGCGGTTCGCCGACAAGGATCGTCTCGTCGGTCGCAAGATCCGCGCGCCGGTCGACCGCGCGCTTGATGGCGTCGGTCATGTCCTCGATATGGATGAACGCCTGCCCGGCATTCGGATCGCCTGCGTAGAAGCGCGATTTCAGACCCCGTTCGTAGATCCGCGCCAGTTGATGCGATAGGGTGGGGACGGCGGTGTCTTCGTCGTAGAGGCCGGCCAGATGCAGGAAGGTCAGCTTGGTCTCGTCGCCAGCCGCGTTGCGGATCGCCTTTTCGGCGCGGGCCTTCGATTGCGGATAGGCCCAGCCGGGGTCGATGGGCGTATCTTCGTCGATGGTCTCGCCGGGGGTGCCTGGGCGATGGACCAGCATGGTGCCGGAATAGACCAGCTGTTCGACATGGAAGTCCTGCAGATGCTCCAACAGCCGGCGCGACCCCTGCACGTTGACGTCTTCGTACATCGGGCGGTCCTTGCCCGAGAAATCGAAGTAGGCGGCAAGGTGGATGACCGAGGCGATCCGGTCGCCGTGCTGCTCGCGCAGTTTCTGCACGGCAAGGGTCATCGAATTGTCGTCGGTCAGGTCGGCTTCGATGATGTCGCAGACCTCGTCGCCATCGAACTTCCGGTCGAAGCCCACGATGCGATAGTCGTTTTCCAGCGCGCGGCACAGCCGCTTGCCGATGTTGCCCCCGGCCCCGGTCATCAACACCAGGGGTTTCATCGTCGGCTCGCCCATCATCTTCTCCCAAGGATCCCGTCGCTTGGAAGGTCAAGCGGTCAGGGCGCGGATGGTTCCATGCCAACAGGCAAGTGATCAGTCTTTTCGGGTATTTGACCGGGCTGCGACGCAGGGTGGGTCGACCCGGCGACACCGCCGCCCCTTGGATTGCCGCGCCGCATGACCTAGATGCCCCGAGACGGAAAAAGGACGCACCATGACTGACCTGACCCCTCGCGAGATCGTCAGCGAGCTCGATCGCTTCATCATCGGCCAGAAGGACGCGAAGCGCGCCGTGGCCGTTGCGCTGCGGAACCGCTGGCGGCGCAAGCAGCTTTCGGACGAGCTGCGGGACGAGGTCTATCCGAAGAACATCCTGATGATCGGCCCCACCGGCGTCGGCAAGACCGAGATCAGCCGCCGCCTGGCCAAGCTGGCCCGCGCACCGTTCATCAAGGTCGAGGCGACGAAATTCACCGAGGTCGGCTATGTCGGGCGGGACGTGGAACAGATCATCCGCGACCTGATGGACACCGCGATGGTGCAGGTGCGCGAGTTCATGCGGGACGAGGTGAAGGCCTCGGCCCACCAGAAGGCCGAAGATCGGGTGATCGAGGCGATTGCAGGCGAGAACGCCCGCGAGCAGACGCGCGAGATGTTCCGCGGCAAGCTTAAGCGCGGCGAGCTGGACGACACGATGATCGAGCTGGATATCGCCGATACCGCGAACCCGATGAGCCAGTTCGAGATCCCCGGCCAGCCCGGCATGAACATGGGCGCGATGAACCTTGGCGATATCTTCGGCAAGGCCTTCGGCGGGCGTACCGTCCGCAAGAAGATGACCGTCGCCGAAAGCTACGAGATCCTGATCGGCGAGGAAGCCGACAAGCTGCTGGACGACGAGGTCGTGAAACAGGCCGCGCTGCAGGCGGTGGAACAGAACGGCATCGTTTTCCTCGACGAGATCGACAAGGTTTGCGCCCGGCAGGAAGCCCGCGGCGGCGACGTGTCCCGCGAGGGCGTGCAGCGCGACCTGCTTCCGCTGATCGAGGGCACGACGGTTTCGACCAAGCACGGGCCGGTGAAGACGGACCATATCCTGTTCATCGCTTCGGGCGCTTTCCACATCGCCAAGCCGTCGGACCTGCTGCCGGAACTTCAGGGCCGTCTGCCGATCCGCGTCGAACTGCGGGCGCTGACCGAAGAGGATTTCGTGCGCATCCTGACCGAGACGGACAACGCGCTGACCCGGCAATACACCGCGCTGATGGGCACCGAGGAAGTGGCCGTCGACTTCACCGACGACGGCATCGCGGCGCTGGCAAAGATCGCCGCCGACGTGAACCAGTCGGTCGAGAACATCGGCGCGCGGCGTCTCTATACCGTGATGGAACGGGTGTTCGAGGAACTGTCCTTCACCGCGCCCGACCGCGCCGGGGATACGGTGACCGTGGACGCCGCGTTCGTCGACAAGAACCTTGGCGAGTTGACGCAATCGGTCGACATGAGCCGCTACGTGCTGTGATCGGCAAAGGGCCGCGGCGTTAGACAGCCGTGGCCTGTCCAAGCTGATTGTCGCAAGGTAAGAGGGACACATCCTTTGGTGGAGTCCCGGCCATGCGGCGGATCGCGGTTCTGATCATCGTTCTTTTCGTTGTCGGCTGCGCGCCACGGGCGCAGATCGTGTTCACGGACGTACCCGAAGTGGCCGATCTGCCGTCACGTTCGCTGTTCGTGGCCACGACCCGCGCGGTCGAGGCCGGGCGGTTCAAGGGCAAGCGGTCCGAAGACCCGTACTACCTGCGTTTCGACGTCACTGTGCCTCCGAAACGGCGGCTGGGCGATGTGCCTTTTGCGACCGACGAGATCGACGCCGAGACGCAGTACCTTGCCAAGGGACGCCGCGTTTATGACAGCGCGGCCGCGTTCCGGTCGGATCTCAGCGCCGCGTTGGCGCGTGTACCCGGCGGCTCGCGCGAGGCGATCATCTATGTCCACGGGTTCAACAACACCTTCGACGAAGGCGTGCTGCGGCTGGCGCAGCTGGCGGCCGATTTCAACATCCATGCCGTGCCGGTCCATTATTCCTGGCCCAGCGCGGGCAAGTTGTTCGGCTATGCCTATGACCGCGACAGCGCGCTGTTCGCCCGCGACGGGCTGGACCGCCTGATCACCGAGGTGCAGCTGTCCGGCGCGCGGACCATCGTGATCGTCGCGCACTCGATGGGCTCGCAACTGGTGATGGAAACGCTTCGCCAGCGTGACATCGCCCGGCCCGGATCGGTCGGGCGCGACGTTGCCGGCGTGGTGCTCATGTCGCCCGACATTGACGTAGACGTGTTCCGCTCGCAGGCCCGCAGGCTTCAGCGGCTGCCGCATCCCTTCGGGATCTTCGTGTCCAAACGCGACCGGGCGCTGAACCTGTCGGCGCGTCTGACGGGACAGGAGAACCGGCTTGGCACCGCCGACGCGAACGCGGTGTCGGACCTAGAGGTCACGTTGATCGACGTCACCAGTTTCTCGGAGGGCAGCGGCCATTTCACCGCTGCTACGTCGCCGCTGCTGATCAGCCTGTTCTCGCGCGTTGCCGATTTCGAGCAGGCGTTCTCGGGCGACAGTTCCGGACGCACCGGCCTGCTTCCGGGCACGATCCTGACCGTGCGCAACGCGACAGAGATCATCCTGTCCCCAGTCACCGAACTGGTCGAGTAGTTTAGCGCTTTCCTTTTGCCGCGGCGGCTGAAAGCAATGCGGCATGGGTTTGATTGCATTTCTGCGTCAGAACGCGCCCTTCCTGTCCGCAGGCGCGATCCTGACGTTCTGCTCCAGTTTCGGCCAGACGTTCTTTATCTCGATCTTCGCGGGAGAAATCCGCGCGGACTATGGCCTGAGCCACGGGGCGTGGGGCGCGATCTATGCCGTGTCCACCATGGCAAGCGCCGGGGTGATGCTGTGGGCCGGAACGCTGACCGACCGGTTTCGGGTACGTGCGCTGGGGCCGTGGATGCTGGGCCTTCTGGTGCTGGCCTGTCTGGCGATGGCGGTCTCTCCGGTGGCGGTGACATTGGCGCTGACGATCTTCCTTTTGCGGTTTCTCGGTCAGGGGATGATGTCGCACATCGCCTATGTCGCGATGGCGCGCTGGTTCGTCGCCACGCGGGGCAGGGCGGTGGCGCTGGCGGCGCTGGGCTTTTCGGTGGGCGAGGCGATCCTGCCGGTAAGTTTCGTGGCGCTGATGGGCGTGGTCGACTGGCGCTGGCTTTGGGTCGTCGCGGCGCTTTTGCCGCTGGCCGCGATCCCGCTGATCCGTCACCTTCTAAAGCTGGAACGCACACCGCAATCCATCGCCGCCGAGGATCCGTCACCCGGAATGGCGGGCCGCTACTGGACCCGCGCCGAAGCATTGCGGCATCCGTTGTTCTGGCTGCTTGTTCCCGCGTTGCTGGGCCCGCCCGCCTTCGGCACCGCGTTCTTCTTCCAACAGGTCCATCTGGCCGAAGTAAAAGGCTGGAGCCACGTCGAGCTTGTCGCGATGTTCCCGTTCTATACCGTCAGCGCGATCTGTTCGCTGTTCGCTACGGGCTGGCTGATGGACCGGATCGGGGCAGGGCGGCTGTTGCCGTTCTACCAACTGCCACTGGCGGCAAGCTTTCTGCTGATCCCGCTGGTGTCCGAACCGATCTGGATGATCGTGCCGCTGATCCTGTTCGGTATCATGCAGGGCTCGCAGAACCCCATCGTCACCGGCTTCAGCGCCGAGTTCTACGGCTCGCGCCACATCGGCGCGATCAAGTCGGCGGTAACGGCGATCATGGTGCTGGGCTCTGCCATCGGGCCGGGACTAAGTGGGTGGCTGATCGACCGGGGCATCCCGTTCCCCGCGCAAATGTGGGGAATAGCGGCCTATCTCATCGTGACATCGATCGTGGTCTGGTTCGCAGTAGAACAGGCGCGGCGCAGTCTACCGGCGGCGGCGTAGATAGACGTAATAAGCGCCGGTCCCGCCGTGTTTGAGATGCGCCTCTGAGACCTGTAGCACCACCGAGTTCAACGGCGCGGTGTTCAGCCAGTGCGGCACCTGATGCTTCAGGATGCCGCGCCGCTGGGGGATCGGGCCGTCGTCGTCACGGTCGCGCCCCTTGCCGGTAATCACCAGAACCAGCCGCCGGTCACGGGCGTGGCTGTCGAAGAGGAACCGCGTCAGCGCCGGATGCGCCTGCGCCAACGTCATGCCGTGCAGGTCGATCTTGCCCTCGGGCTTCAGTTTGCCACGCGTCATCCGCGCGTGCTTCTTCCGATCCATGTTGATCGGCGCGCCCGCAAGGCTTTCGCCGATGGACGGCGCGAAGTCATGGCGCGGCGCGGTGTCCGTCCGTTTCTCGCCCAGCCGGAACGGTGGGACCGGGGCGCCGTTCTTCGACGGCTCGGGCTGCGGCTTGGGCGTTGTCGGTGTCTTGGCGGGAGCGGTCTTGCGCTTGGGGTGCAGGGGGTCGGTCTGCTTCGCGATCCGCTCCCAAAGGGCTTCTTCGTCCGCGGAAAGCGAGCGCGGGCGTCGTTTCGTCATCCGCGGCCCTCGGGGATCAGGGCATAGGCGCGCTGGATCGGCATCAGCACCACCATCCGGCCCGGATCGCGCGCCTTACCGGCGGTGACACCAGCGCGGGTGCCGGTACCAAAGAAGATGTCGGCGCGTTGGGCGCCCTTGATGGCAGAGCCGGTATCCTGCGCGATCATCAATCGCCGCATCGGCGTCGCCCCCGCCTTCTCGATCCACACCGGCGAGCCGAGTTTCACGATGGACGGGTCGACCGCGATCGACCGCATCGCGGTAATCGACCGGTTCATCGCACCCAGCGGACCACGTTCCGGCGGAACCTGCGTCACCTCGCGGAAGAAAACGAAGGACGGATTGTGCCACAGCAGCTCCTGCCCGTCTTGGGGATTGCGTTTGACCCAGTTAGAGATCACCTGCGCCGAAACCTGATGCACGTTGTAAATGCCGCGCCGGACCAGTTCCTGCCCGATGGATTTGTAGTCGTGCCCGTTCTTGTCGGCATAGCCCACCCGAAGATAGCTGCCGTCCTCGAACTTCACACGGCCCGATCCCTGAACGTGCAGGAAGAACAGCGCGACCGGGTCGTCGACCCACGCGATTTCCAGCCCCTTGCCCGCCAGTACGCCATCTTCCTCGATCTGGCGTCGGGTGTAGTAAAGCTGGCCGTTCAGGTCAGCCGGCTTGCTGTAGATCGGATAGCGGTATTTGTCGGTCTTCTCCCGCGATCCGTGCAGTTCCGGCTCGAAATAGCCAGTGAACAGCGCCGGTTCGCCGTCTTCGATCAGGACGGGGCGGAAGAACAGCTCGAAAAAGGTGCGTGCATTCTTCTGATTGGTCGCCAGCGCGCACAGCGACAGCCAATCCGGGTCGCGCATGTCGGTGCAGGTTTCCTTGAACACCTCAAGCGCGGCGGAATGGTCGTCGAACTCCCAGCCCTTCAACTCGTCGAAGGACAGCACAGTGTAGGTGGTATTCTCCTGCGCCCCGGCGGGACCCGACACGGTCAGAACCGCGCCGAGTGCGAATGCCAGGGCACGCCGGATCATTCCCCGGTCGCGACCAGTTTCCAGTTCGGGTCGTTGGACCCCATCACGCGCGCGAAGGTCCAGATGTCCTTCTGGCGCTTGATCTGGTTCGGGTCGCCCTCGATGATCTCGCCCGCCTTGTTGCGGACGGCAGAGGTCAGTTCGCCCACGAAGCGGACGGTGATCTCGGCTTCCTGCGTGTCGCGGTCGAACTCGGCATTGGTCAGCGTCGTCTCACGCACACCGATGAAATTCGCCTCGATCGTCAGGCCCTGATCCTCGCGCGTGCCGATCACGTCGACGAAGGTCTGGTGGACGTCGTCGCCGAGGAAACCGGCGATGTCGTCGATGTCCCCCTTCTCGAACGCCATCAGGATCATCTCGTACGCGCCGCGCGCGCCTTGCAGGAACTCGGTCACCGAGAATCCGGGCTCGATCAGCTTCATCGCGGCCAGCGCATGCGCGTCGTCGGATCCGTCGTCAACGTGGTCGGTGATGTCGCGGTCGGGACCGCCTTCGATCACCTCGAACTCCGGGGCTTCGCGGCGCTGCTGTTCCGGGGCCTGAACGCGCGGTTTCTCGAACCCTTCGCGGGTTCCGAGTACGCTGCGCAGGCGCAGGATGAGAAAGACCGCAATACCGGCCAGAACCAACAACTGAATGATCGCGGAGCTCATCGGACCTCTTTCTGACGGCGCCATCCAGACGCGCTTTCGGGGTGCTCTTGGTGGCATTTGCCACCTGCCGCACATATGTAAGCACTGGTGGTCGGCAAGTCCACCGCAGGAGGAAGTCGTTACACGAGGATATCATGTGGCTTTTCGCGCTTTTCGTCGCGGTTCCCTTGATCGAGATCGCGCTGTTCATTCAGGTCGGCGGTCTGATCGGTCTTTGGCCGACGCTGGCCATCGTTCTGGTGACCGCGATCCTTGGCACCTGGCTGGTCCGCCAGCAGGGCGCGCTGGCTTTGTCCAACGTCAAGCGATCGTTCAATGAACTCAATGATCCGTCCGAGCCGCTGGCCCATGGCGCGATGATCCTGTTCTCGGGCGCGCTGCTTCTGACGCCGGGTTTCTTCACCGATGCCGTGGGTTTCCTTCTGCTGGTGCCCGCCGTGCGTTCGGTGGTCTTCGACTACATCCGCAAGCGGGTGAAGGTTCAGCATTTCGAGACGCGGACGACCCACACCACCTATCGTTCCGGCCCGTCCGGCCCGCGCGGCAACGTCATCGACGGCGATTATACCGATGTGACTCCGCCTCAGGGCAGCGGCAAACCGGGCGACTCGGGCTGGACTCGGCATTGAGGCCCTGACGGCTTGCTGGTAAATGGCATGCCAACAGATTTTTGATCCGAGGGGAGACAGTCATGGCCGAGAACGGCGAAACACAGACGCCGGCCGCCAATGGCGAAGCCGCACAAGCACAGCCCAAGGCGCCGCAGATGCGGATCCTTGCCCAGTTCATCCGCGACCTGTCGTTCGAGAACATCCTCTCGCAGAAGGGTCTGTCGGGCGAAGTGAAGCCGCAGATCTCGGTGCAGGTCGGACTGGACGCCAAACGCCGCCCGGCGGACGGCCAGTACGAGGTGACCACCAAGTACACCGTGACCTCGAAGAACGAGGGCACCGATGACACGCTGTTCGTGATGGAACTGGACTATGCCGGTCTGTTCCACATCGAGAACGTGCCGGACGAACAGATGCACCCGTTCCTGATGATCGAGTGCCCGCGCATGCTGTTCCCGTTCGCGCGCCGCATCGTGTCCGACATGACCCGCGACGGTGGCTTCCCGCCGGTGAACCTCGACAATGTCGACTTCGTCGCGATCTACCGCCAGCAAATCGCCCAGCGGATGCAGCAGCAAGCCGCCGCAGGCGCCGCCGCTGAACAGAAACCCTCCTGATCACAGGATGACCCGAACACCGTAGGGCGCGCCTTCAGGCGCGCCTTTTTTTGTTCGACATCCCCCACTAATCACCCAGAAGCGCTTCCCAGTTTCGCCGGTTGTGCACCACGCGAAGCACTGACACCCAATCGCCTTCGACCCGGTAGATAATCAGGTGGGACCGGTAGGGGTAAAGCCGCACCGCCGGGGAAACTTCGGTCCGTTCGCGAGCGACTTCCGGATTGCGGCACAGGTCATGCAAGCGCTTGTCGAGGTCGCGAAGATAGGTATCGGCCTGATCAACCGACCAGGTTTCAGCAGAATATCTCCAGATCCCGGCAAGGTCATTCTCTGCCGCCGGCGAGAGACGATACCGATCAGCCGTCTTCCGAGCCATGCTCTTTGCGCATACGCGTCAGGAAGGTATCCATGCTGAACTCTGTCGCTGGCCCGCTTGCAAGACCGTCATCGACAAGTTTCTGCAATTCCGCGACCGCCATCTGCCGATCCTGATCACGGCGGATCAGATCGCGTACATAATCACTGGCATTACTGTATCGGCCACTTCGGGCCTGACCTTCGACCCAATCTTTCATAGAGCCGGGCAAAGAGACGTTCATCGTTGCCATTGGCACCTCCATCGCCACCGATGTTGGCAAAGATTGGCAAAGATTGTCAAGGTAGCGGCGACGCGACCTTACTTCGTCGCGTACTTCGCCCACACGCATTCCGGCCCCAGCGCTTCCACGAATTTCGCGTGGGCCTCGGCTTCGTCCGCGTGGATCCGTGCGGGCAGGGGCTCTGGCCTCGGGCGGGGCCGCCATTCGCTGCCGCCGCCAGAGCTGCCTGACGTCGCGGATGTGTCCAGCACCAGCCCGGGCTGACGGCCGCCGATCAGTTCAAGATAGACGTCGGCGAGGATTTCGGAGTCGAGAAGCGCGCCGTGCAGGGTACGGGCAGAGTTGTCGATGCCAAACCGGCGGCACAGGGCGTCCAACGAGGCGGGCGAGCCGGGGAATTTCTTCCGCGCGATGGCCAGCGTGTCCAGCGCCTGACTGTCGGGCAGGGTCCGGCGACCCATCCACCGCAGTTCGGCGTTGAGGAACTTCATGTCGAAGGTCGCGTTGTGGATCACCAGCGTCGCGTCGCCGACAAACTCGAGGAACGCGTCGCCGATCTCGGCAAACTTCGGTTTGTCGGACAGGAATTCCTCCGACAGCCCGTGAACCTGAAACGCCTCTTCCGGCATGTCGCGTTCCGGGTTGATATACTGGTGATAAGTGCGGCCGGTCGGCATGTGGTTCCACAGCTCGACGCCGCCGATTTCGACGATGCGGTCGCCGGATTCAGGCTCGAACCCGGTGGTTTCCGTATCCATCACGATTTCACGCATCGGCCCGCCTTCTGATATCTTCGAGGCAGGTTTGCACCTGAGCCCGCGCCTCTTCAAGGGTCAGCGTCTCGATCACATAATCCGCACGGGCCCGCTTTTCGGCGTCGGGCATCTGCTTGGCGCGGATCGCCTCGAATTGCGGCTCGGTCATTGTGCCGCGCGCCAGCACCCGTTCGCGCTGTATTTCCGCGGGAACAGAGACGACGACCGTCGTGTCGACGCCCGCCGCGCCGTTCTCGAACAGCAGAGGGATATCCAGCAGGACGACAGGCGCATCGGTTTCCCGCAGGAATCGTTCACGATCCTCGGCGACCAGTGGATGCACGACAGCTTCGATCCGTTTCAGCGCGCCGGGATCTTCGCCGATCCAGTCCTTCAGCGCGCCGCGATCCACCGCGCCGTCGGCAATTGCCTGCGGCCGCAGGGCGCGGATCGGGTCTACCGCCGCGCCGCCCGCCGCATACAGACGATGAACCGCAGCGTCGGCATCCCAGACCGGAACGCCTTCGTCCGCGAACATCTTCGCCGTGGTGGATTTCCCCATGCCGATCGAGCCGGTGAGGCCGATGATGAAGGGGCGGGTCACCCCAGAACGGCCTGCCGCAGTTCCTCGTCAACGACCGGACGCACGCCGAAGAACCGCTCGAACGCGGGCGCGGCCTGATGCAAGAGCATCCCCAACCCGTCGACCGTGGTGCAGCCCATCGCGGCGGCCTGTCTCAGAAAGCCGGTTTCAAGCGGCGTGTAGACAAGATCGTTGACCACGGCATTCGGCGACAGGCCATCCAGCGGCACCCGGAATTCGGGCTTGCCGACCATGCCAAGCGAGGTGGTGTTCACCACCGTCACGGCATCCTCAAGGATATTGCCGGCCTGCACCCATTCATACACGGTGATCTTGTTGCCCAGATCGCTGCGCAACGCATCCGCGCGCGAGCGAGAGCGGTTGGTCAGCCGGATCTCGGGCACGCCAGCCTCGATCAGCGAAGCAACGACCGCGCGCGCCGCGCCGCCGGCCCCGATCACGGCAGCCGGACCGCTGGACGGAACCCAATGCGGCGCGTTCTGGCGCAGGTTCTCGATGAAACCATAGCCGTCGGTGTTGTCGGCGTGAATCTTGCCGTCCTGCCGGAAGATCAGCGTATTCGCCGCACCGATCAGCGCCGCGCGGTCGGTCACCAGATCGGCAAGCGAAAGCATCAGCTCTTTATGCGGGATCGTCACGTTCACACCGACGAAACCAAGTCGCGGCAACAGGCGGATCGCCTCGGCCAGATCGGCATGGGCGATATCCATCGGCACATAGTGCCCCGCCAGCCCGTAACGGCGCAGCCAGTGTTCGTGCAACATCGGCGAGCGGCTGTGAGCGACCGGCGAGCCAATGACACCGGCCAGCGGAATTCTAGGAAGTTCGGTCATCCAGGCAGGGCCTCCCTGAGCGTCAGATACCCCAGCAGTTCCAGAAGGGGCAGTCCCAGAACGTTGAAATAATCGCCTTCGACGCGATTGAACAGCCGCGCGCCCTCTTCCTCGAGTTTGTATCCCCCCACGGAATGCTGGATGCTGTGCCAGTTTCGCGACACATAGTCATCAAGCCACGCGTCCGAACACTGTCGCATCTGCATGCGCACCGTCCCGATGTTGCGCCACTGGGGTTGTCCATCAAGGTAGATCACCGCGGCCGACAACAGCGCGTGGCGCTTGCCGTTCAGCTCGGCAAGCTGGGCGCGCACCTCGTCCTCGGACGCGGGCTTGGAAATCACCGTACCTTCGAAATCCAGCACCTGATCGCATCCGATCACCAGCGCGCCGGGGTGACGCGCACTGCCGCGACGGGCCTTGGCTTCGGCCAGCGCATCCGCGATCTCGCGCGGGGTCGCTCCTTCGGCCAACATGCCTTCGCGGATCATCTCCTCATCCACGCGGACGGGGTCGATGGTGAATGGAACACCGGCGTTGCGAAGCAGTTCGGCGCGGATCTCGGAGCCCGACGCAAGGACGATGGGATGGGTCATGAGGGCAAGTCTGTGGATGAAGCCTGTGTGGCTCAGGGGATGGCATCTGGGTAACAGGGCCATGACAGCCTGTCACGGGATGGATCGCGAGTCTTCCGACTTTCCTCAACCAATTATCCCGGCTGGAAAATTAACGATCCCGTGCTGTGAAAACCGTTGATCTGCGACATTTATACGCGCGGTTGTCCACAGAATTCCGTGGCGGAAGGATTCTCTCAAACATCTGATAAAAAATGATTTTTCTGATGATCCACAGTCGTTGAAAAGTGAACGACCGAAAGTTCTCCGCAGGGGATAAGACACCGGACAAATCGTTAATCCACATTGTCCACTGCCCCTACAAAACCATCAACTTTTCTTTCTTATATATTTATTTAAGAGAGAGGGGATCGCGGAGAGGGATGCACCCATGATCCAGGATTTCCTGTCGTCGTTCTATCCATGGACCAAAAGCCTGCATGTGATCTCGGTGATCGCATGGATGGCAGGGCTGTTCTATCTGCCAAGGCTGTACGTCTACCACGTTGAACAGGTCGAGCAGGGAAGCCAAACCGATGAGATGTTCCAGGTCATGGAACGTCGCTTGCTCAGAGCGATCATGAACCCGGCGATGATCGCAACGTGGGTCTTCGGCCTCATGCTCGTGTTCACTCCGGGTGTCGTCTACTGGGGCGACGTCTGGCCCTGGACCAAGGCGGCCTCGGTTCTTGCGATGACCTGGTTCCATCACTGGCTTGGATACAGGCGCAAGGATTTCATGAACGGGACGAACACCCGCGCCGGCCGGACATACCGGATGATGAACGAGGTTCCGACGCTTCTGATGATCGTCATCGTGTTCTCGGTCATCGTGCGCTTCTGACCGCGCACGAAAGGGCTTCAACCCAAGACAGATTGACTCGTGGCACGCGGACCCTTATCTGTCCGCCATCGCAGCCGTCCGGCTGTTCCGAGTTTCCCGACCCGAATATGACCGCGTGCCGCATCCGGCCGGTCCTATGGATGTATCCCGATGAATGTTGAACGACTGAACCTGTCCGATCTCAAGGCGAAAAGCCCCAAGGACCTGCTGTCCATGGCGGAAGAGCTGGAGATCGAGAACGCCTCGACCATGCGCAAGGGCGACATGATGTTCCAGATCCTCCGCGAACAGGCGGAAGAGGGCTGGGAAATCGGTGGCGACGGCGTGCTGGAGGTTCTGCAGGATGGCTTCGGTTTCCTGCGTTCGCCCGAAGCGAACTATCTTCCCGGTCCCGATGACATCTACGTCTCGCCCGACATGATCCGCCAGTATTCGCTGCGGACCGGCGATACCGTCAGCGGCGTGATCCGCGGCCCGTCCGAGAACGAGCGCTACTTCGCGCTTACGAACTGCGAGACGATCAACTTCGAAGACCCCGAGAAGGCGCGCCACAAGGTCGCCTTCGACAACCTCACCCCGCTGTATCCCGACGAGCGCCTGAAGATGGAGATCGAGGATCCCACCATCAAGGACCGCTCCGCGCGTATCATCGATCTGGTCGCGCCGATCGGGAAAGGCCAGCGTTCGCTGATCGTGGCGCCGCCGCGGACCGGTAAGACCGTTCTGCTGCAGAACATCGCCCACTCGATCGAGGCGAACCACCCCGAGTGCTACCTGATCGTCCTGCTGATCGACGAACGTCCCGAGGAAGTCACCGACATGCAGCGGTCCGTGAAGGGCGAGGTCATTTCCTCGACCTTCGACGAACCCGCGACCCGTCACGTCGCCGTGTCGGACATGGTGATCGAAAAGGCCAAGCGCCTGGTCGAGCACAAGCGCGACGTCGTCATCCTGCTGGACTCGATCACCCGTCTGGGCCGCGCGTTCAACACCGTCGTCCCGTCCTCGGGCAAGGTGCTGACCGGTGGTGTCGACGCGAACGCCCTGCAGCGCCCCAAGCGCTTCTTCGGCGCTGCGCGGAACATCGAAGAAGGCGGTTCGCTGACCATCATCGCTACCGCGCTGATCGACACCGGCTCGCGGATGGACGAGGTTATCTTCGAAGAATTCAAGGGTACGGGTAACTCTGAGATCGTGCTGGACCGCAAGGTCGCCGACAAACGCGTCTACCCGGCGATGGACATCCTCAAGTCCGGCACCCGGAAAGAGGATCTGCTGGTCGACAGCAAGGATCTGCAAAAGACCTATGTTCTGCGCCGTATCCTGAACCCGATGGGCACGACCGACGCCATCGAGTTCCTGTTGTCGAAGCTGAAGCAGACCAAGACCAACGGTGAGTTCTTCGACTCGATGAACACCTGACTTGTTGTTCTAAAACAATGAGTTGATCCGAATGGACACGATCTATGCCCTTGCCAGCGCCCGCGGAAAAGCGGGCGTTGCCGTTATACGGGTCTCGGGTCCGCGTGCGCATGACGCGGTCCGGGATTTGTGCGGCGGCGTGCCTGAGGCGCGGGTGTCTTCGGTGCGCCCTGTGCGCGATGGCGACGGCGCGCTGATCGACCAGGCGCTGGTGCTTGTGTTCGACGAAGGGCGCAGCTTCACCGGCGAGGCAGTCGCCGAGTTTCACCTGCATGGAAGCCCGGCCATCGTGGCCGCGGTTCAGCGGCGTCTGTCCGACATCGGACTGCGTCTGGCCGACCCCGGAGAGTTCACCCGGCGCGCGCTGGAGAACGAGCGACTGGACCTTGCCGAGGTCGAAGGGCTTGGGGATCTGATCGAAGCCGAGACAGAAGCGCAGCGCGTTCAGGCGATGCGCGTGTTCTCGGGCGCGCTGGGCGAGAAGGTCGAAAGCTGGCGGATCCGTCTGATCCGCGCCGCCGCGCTTTTGGAAGCCACCATCGACTTCGCAGACGAAGAGGTGCCCGAAGATGTGACGCCCGAAGTCGCCGGGCTTCTGTCCGGCGTCCGGGCCGAGCTGGCCGCCGAAGCTGCCGGCGCCGAAGTCGCAGAACGCGTGCGCGACGGGTTCGAGGTTGCCATCGTCGGTCCCGCGAACGCGGGCAAGTCGACGCTTCTGAACCGTCTTGCCGGGCGCGAAGCCGCGATCACCTCGGAGATCGCGGGAACCACGCGGGATGTGATCGAGGTTCGCATGGACCTGCGGGGGCTTCCGGTCACGGTCTTGGATACTGCCGGTTTGCGCGACAGCGACGATGTGGTCGAAACGCTGGGTATCGAACTGGCCCGCAAGCGCGCGGCCCATGCCGACCTGCGGGTTTTCCTTCTGGCATCGCGCGACGAAGCGCCGCTTCTTGACGTCGCAGCCGAAGACATCGTCCTGACCGGCAAGGCCGACCTTGGCGATGGCGACGTTTCCGGGAAGACCGGGCAGGGGGTCGATGCGCTGGTTGACCGAATCGCCGGGATACTGGAAAAGCGGGCCTCTGGCGTCGGGGTCGCGATCCGCGAACGGCACCGGGTTGCGTTGAAGGAAGCCATCGGGTTCATCGATCTTGCAGGGCAAGAGCTGCGCTATGGGATCGAGCGGTCCGAACTGGCGGCAGAGGCGTTGCGGCGCGGTATCGCGGCGTTGGATGCCCTTGTCGGACGTGTTGATGTTGAACATATACTCGACGAAATCTTCGCGAGTTTCTGTCTGGGAAAGTGAGGAGTGTTTCACGTGAAACATTCTGAGTTCGATGTGGCCGTGATCGGCGGCGGACATGCTGGTGTCGAGGCTGCATTGGCCTCGGCCCGGATGGGTGCGCGTACGGTCCTGATCTCGCTGACCCGCGACGGGATCGGCGTGATGTCCTGTAATCCGGCCATCGGCGGTCTCGGCAAGGGTCACCTTGTCAGAGAGATCGACGCGATGGACGGTGTGATGGGATGGGCTGCGGATCAGGCGGGCATCCAGTTCCGCTTGCTGAACCGCCGCAAGGGTCCTGCGGTGCAGGGCCCGCGTGCGCAGGCAGACCGCAAGCTGTACCGCGCCGCGATCCATACCGCAGTCGATGCAGCCCCGAACCTTGACCTCGTGTATGGCGAAGCGACCGATCTATTGATGGACGGCGGTCGCGTTTGCGGTGTTGTACTTGCCGATGGGTCCGAGCTTCGGACAGGTGCGGTTATCCTGACAACGGGCACATTCCTGCGCGGTGTCATCCACATCGGCGACGTCTCGCGTCCTGGTGGCCGGATGGGCGACAAGCCCTCGGTCAAGCTGGCGGAGCGTATCGATTCCTTCGGCCTGCCGCTGGGGCGGTTGAAAACGGGCACGCCGCCGCGCCTCGACGGCCGGACGATCAACTGGGACGGGCTTGAATCGCAACCGGGCGACGACGATCCGGTGATGTTCTCTTTCCTGTCGAAAGAGCTTGTCGCGCCGCAGGTATCCTGTGGCATCACCCACACCAATGCCCGCACGCACGACGTCATCCGCGCAAATCTCGACCGGTCCGCCATGTACGGTGGCCATATCGAGGGCGTGGGACCGCGCTATTGCCCGTCTATCGAAGACAAGGTCGTGCGCTTCGCGGACAAGGATTCGCACCAGATCTTCCTTGAACCCGAAGGCGTGGACGATCCGACCGTTTATCCGAACGGAATCTCGACCTCGCTACCGGTCGATGTTCAGGAAGACTACGTTCATTCGATCACCGGGCTCGAGCAGGTCATGATCCTGCAGCCGGGCTATGCCATCGAATACGACTACGTCGATCCCCGCGCGCTTCGGTCCTCGCTGGAATTGATGGACGTGCCGGGGCTATTCCTTGCCGGGCAGATCAACGGGACAACGGGCTATGAAGAGGCTGCCGCACAAGGGCTTGTCGCTGGTCTGAATGCCGCGCGGTCTGTGCGCCGCGAAGACCCGGTGATCTTCACGCGGGATCGCTCGTATATTGGAGTGATGATCGACGATCTGGTAACGCGTGGCGTGTCAGAGCCGTACCGCATGTTCACGTCGCGGGCCGAGTTCCGTCTTTCTCTGCGGGCGGACAACGCGGATCAGCGCCTGACGCCTTTGGGCGTAGAGGTCGGCTGTGTTGGCGAAACCCGCCGTGTGGCGTTCGAGGAAAAGCGCGACGCGTTGCAAGCGGGCAGGGCGGCGCTGGAAGCTCTTTCGCTTTCACCGCGCGAGGCGGCAGAGCATGGGATGCCGGTCGGTCAGGATGGCCGTCGCCGAAACGGGTTCGAACTGCTGGCCTTCCCCGATATCACCTTCGATCAGCTTGATGGGCTAAGCGAGGGGGTGTATGCGATTACCCCTGATATCCGCGAACAGATCGCTCGCGATGCGCTTTACGCCAACTACGTCGCTCGGCAGGCGCAGGACGTTCAGGCAATGCGCCGGGACGAGGAAACGCGGATTCCCGATGATTTCCGGTATGAAGGGCTGCAAGGCCTGTCCAACGAGCTTTCGGCAAAGCTTCAGCGCGTTCGACCGGAGACAATCGCGCAAGCTGGCCGCGTTGAGGGAATGACCCCGGCCGCCTTGACCTTGCTTCTTGCTAAGCTGCGGCAGGCAGATCGTAAGAAATCGGCATGAGCAGCGAGGAAGCGGCGCTTCTGGCGCATGTGGATGTTTCACGTGAAACATTGGATCGGCTGGGCGCTTATGCCGAGCTGATCCGCAAATGGAACCCGACGATCAATCTGGTGGCAAAATCCACGCTGGATGACGTGTGGGACCGCCATTTCCTAGATTCAGCCGCTGCGTTCACCGCTGCCAACCCCAAATCCGGCCGCTGGGTCGACATGGGCAGCGGCGGAGGCTTCCCCGGAGCCGTGGTCGCGATCCTTGCCGCTGAACTTGCGCCTGACCTTCAGGTTACCTGCATCGAGTCCGACGTCCGCAAGGCATCGTTTCTGCGCACGCTGGCAACGCAGTTGCAGATCCCGCTTGGCGTTCTGTCCCGCCGGATCGAGGACACGCCACCGCAGAACGCGGACTTTCTTTCGGCCCGCGCGCTGTCGCCGCTGAAGCTTCTTCTGGCCCATTGCGAACGCCACCTGTCGCCCGAAGGACGCGGCGTATTCCTGAAAGGGGAAAGCTGGCGGCAAGAGGTCGACGAAGCGCTTGAAACCTTCCGGTTCTCGGTCGACAACAGGCCGAGCCCCACCCATCCCGGATCTGCGATTCTCGTTGTCGGAGACATCTCGCGTGCTTGACGCCATTCGCCCGAAGACCCCCAAAATTATCGCCATCGCCAACCAAAAAGGCGGCGTTGGCAAGACCACCACAGCCATCAACCTTGGCGCCGCGCTGGTCGATGACGGATACAACGTCCTGCTGGTCGACCTTGATCCGCAGGGCAACGCCTCGACCGGACTGGGGATCGAACCCGACGAGCGGACGCATACGACCTACGATCTGCTGCTGGAAGATTCCGATCTTGAGGATGTGATCCTGAAGACCGACATAGATGGGCTTTGGATTGCGCCGGCGACCACCGATCTAAGTTCGGCGGATATCGAGATGGTCGCGAATGAAAAGCGTTCCTTCTTGCTGCACGATGCGCTGAGACAGCCCGCGATTGACCGCTATAACCTGGATTACATCCTGATCGACTGCCCGCCGTCGCTAAGCCTGCTGACCGTCAACGCGATGGTCGCGGCGCATTCGGTGCTTGTGCCGCTTCAGTCAGAGTTCTTCGCGTTGGAAGGCCTGTCTCAATTGATGCTGACGATCCGCGAAGTCCGAGGCTCGGCAAACCCGAACCTGCGGATCGAGGGCGTTGTGCTGACCATGTACGACGGGCGCAACAACCTGTCGCAGCAGGTCGAGAACGACGCGCGGTCGAACCTGGGCGAGTTGGTGTTCGACACCGTGGTGCCTCGGAACGTCCGCGTCAGCGAGGCGCCGTCCTTCGCAATTCCAGTTCTGGAGTACGATCCAAGCTCGAAAGGCAGCCAAGCCTATCGCGCGCTGGCACAAGAACTGGTATCCCGGCATCAGGCCGTCGCGAAATAAGGGGCAACGTCATGGCAGAGAAAAAACCGAGAGGTCTGGGACGCGGGCTGTCGGCGCTGATGGCGGACGTGCCCGCGACGACGGCCACGGCGGACGGAAACGCGAAGGCGCCTGCCGCCGAGCGGATGATCCCGATCGAACAGATCCGCCCCAACCCCGACCAGCCGCGTCGCAAGTTCACCGAGGAACAGCTGCACGAGCTGGCGAAGTCCATCGAGGAGCGCGGTGTGATCCAGCCGCTGATCCTGCGTGCCGTCGAGGATGGCATGTACGAGATCGTCGCCGGTGAACGCCGCTGGCGCGCCTCGCAGATCGCGCGGCTGCACGAGGTTCCGGCCATCGTGCGCCAGTACAACGACACCGAGGTGCTGGAAGTCGCGATTATCGAGAACATCCAGCGTGCCGATCTGGATCCCGTGGAAGAAGCCGCGGGCTATCGGCAGCTGATGGAGCGGTTCGGTCATACGCAGGAAAAGATCGCCGAGGCGCTGGGGAAAAGCCGCAGCCATATCGCGAACTCGATGCGCCTGCTGAACCTGCCGATCGAAGTGCAGGACATGCTGTCGGACGGTACGCTGTCCGCCGGTCACGCGCGGGCGCTGATCACCACCGAGAACCCGTTGGAACTGGCGCGGCAGGTCGTGTCGAAGGGGCTGTCTGTCCGCGAGACCGAGCGGCTGGTTAAGAAGGCTTCGGAGCCTCCCGCGCCGAAGCGGCAAAGCGCGCCGTCGGTGTCCGAGAAGGATGCCGACACACGGGCGCTGGAATCGGACCTGTCGGCAGCGATCGGGATGAAGACGCGGATCGACCACAAGCCGGGCGGCGAGGCCGGACGCGTGACCATCGAATATGCGACGCTTGAGGAACTGGACGAACTTTGTCAGGTGCTGTCGCGCGGACGCTGAGCGGGCAGGGGGCTCTGCCCCCAAGCCCTTCGGGCTTTCCCCCGGGATTTTTTTTGACCAAAGAAGCTAGAGTATTAGCTCTCGCAGGATTGCGTTGAGCAGGGGCCGGCCTTCGCGCGTGACGCGGAGTGTATCGCCGCTTGTCTCGATCAGACCAAGGTCGATGAGGTTCGACAGATCGGGCAGAGTGCCGCCGATTTCTGCGTACCGTACCAGATCTATACCTTCTGAAAGCCTTAACCCCATCATGAGGTATTCCGTGGCCTGTTCTTCAGGTGGGACGGGCGTGCGGGACTGTTCGCCACTGCCTTTCGTTTCCACCAGGTCCAGCCATTTGCCGGGGGCAAGCGGCGTGTCCGTCGCGATCCGCGTGCCGTCAAGGCTCAGCCGCCCATGCGCGCCGGGGCCAAGGCCGATCCAGTCGCCGGATTGCCAATAGATCTTGTTGTGCCGGGATTCGGCGCCGGGGCGGGCGTGGTTCGAGATCTCGTAGGCCGGAAGCCCGTGGGCTTCGGCGATCTCCTGCGTGGCGAAGTACATATCGGCGGCGCTGTCGTCGTCAGGCAGGCCGCGCAGCAATCCGCGCTGGTGCCGGGCGCCGAAGGCGGTGCCGTCCTCGATGGTCAGTTGGTACAGCGACAGGTGATCGAGCGCCATCGACAGCGCCTGGGTCAGTTCGGCGCGCCAGGCGCCGAGAGTCTGGTTCTGGCGGGCGTAGATCAGGTCGAAACTGACGCGGTCGAAGGTATTGCGGGCGATGTCGAAGGCGGCGCGGGCCTCGGCCACGGAATGCAGGCGGCCAAGCGCCTTCAGGTCCGCATCGTTCAGCGCCTGCACGCCCATCGACACACGGTTCACCCCGGCATCGCGGTAGCCCGCAAACCGGCCCGCTTCCACCGAACCGGGGTTGGCTTCCAGCGTAACCTCGAGATCGTTGGCGAGCGTCCAGTGCCGGCCCACCGCATCGAGGATCGCGTCGACCGTTTCCGGGTCCATCAGGCTGGGGGTGCCGCCACCGAAGAACACCGTCGACACCACGCGGTCGGGTGTTTCAGCGGCAGAGCGGGCAAGGTCGGTCAGGTAGGCGTCACGCCACCGGGCCTGATCAATGTGCTCGGCGACGTGAGAGTTGAAGTCGCAGTAGGGGCATTTCGACTGGCAGAAGGGCCAGTGAACGTACAGGCCGAAGCCGCCCGCCTGCCAGTTTTCAGGCAAAGCAGCCCGCGACCAGTTTCGCGAAAGCGTCGGCGCGGTGCGACATTCCGTGTTTCTTCTGCGGGTCCATCTCGCCGAAGGTTTCGGTCTCGCCATCGGGCAGGAAGATCGGATCGAACCCGAAGCCTTCGCTGCCGCGCATGGGCCAGACGACCTGACCGGCGACCTTGCCCTCGAAGATCTCGTCGTGGCCATCGGGCCATGCAAGGCAGAGGGTGCAGTTGAACGCGGCGGTGCGCGGCGTCTCGGCGTCGCGTTCTTCCAGCATGGTCCAGACCTTCGTCATCGCCATCGGAAAGTCGCGCCCGTTCGGGGTTTCGGCCCAATCGGCGGTGTAGACGCCGGGCTGGCCGCCCAGCGCGTCCACGGTGATCCCGCTGTCGTCGCTAAGCGCCGGAAGGCCGGTGCCCTTGGCGGCGAAATGCGCCTTGATGCGGGCGTTGCCGGCGAAGGTATCCTCGGTCTCGGCGGGTTCTTCGAGGCCGTAGTCGGCGGCAGAAGCCACCGACACGCCGAAGGGCTCCAACAGCGCCCGGATCTCGCGGATCTTGCCCGCGTTGTGCGAGGCGATCACCAGCTTGTCGCCGTCGAAGCGCCGCATCAGGACACCGCGGCCTTCTGCGCCGCGACCAGTTCACCGACGCCTTTCTGGGCGAGGCCAAGCAGTTCGTTCATCTCGTCCATCGAGAAGGTCGCGCCCTCGGCGGACATCTGAACCTCGACCAGACGGCCCGAGCCAGTGAGGACGAAGTTGCCGTCAACGCCTGCTTCGCTGTCCTCGGGATAGTCGAGATCCAGCACCGGTTGCCCTGCGTAGACACCGCATGACACCGCGGCGATGGGGTCGACCAGAGGATCGGTGATGATGTCCCCGGCCTTCATCAGCTTGTTGACCGCAAGCCGCAGCGCGATCCAGCCGCCGGTGATCGAGGCGCAGCGGGTGCCGCCGTCGGCCTGGATCACGTCGCAGTCGATGGTGATCTGGCGCTCGCCCAGCGCCACGCGGTCGACGCCGGCGCGCAGGGCACGGCCGATCAGGCGCTGGATTTCCTGGGTGCGGCCCGACTGGCCGTTCTTCGCCTCGCGGCGCATCCGGGTGTTGGTGGCGCGGGGCAGCATGCCGTATTCGGCGGTGACCCAGCCCAGCCCGGTGTTCTTCAGGAACGGGGGCACGCGCTCTTCCAGCGAGGCGGTGCACAGAACGTGGGTCTCGCCGCACTTGATCAGGCAGGAGCCTTCGGCGTGGCGGGTGAAATCGGTTTCGATGGAGATCTCGCGCATCTGATCGAGCGCGCGGCCAGAGGGTCGCATTCGGGGTCCTTCCTATCCGGTTGCCGGATGCTTACCTGCGCCCCAAGGCGGGACGCAAGCATGATTGACGCTGGCGGCCTATGCCTTTTAATACCGAGGGCTTTCGCAGATGACCGAGATGACGGACACATCGAAAATCCTGACAGAGTTGAACGACCGGAGCCGCGAGGTTTTCCGGCGGGTTGTCGAAGGCTACCTTGAAAGCGGCGAGCCGGTAGGGTCGCGCACCCTGACCCGGACAATGTCCGAAAAGGTGTCGGCGGCGACGATCCGCAACGTTATGCAGGATCTCGAATATCTTGGGCTGCTGGACAGCCCGCATGTGTCGGCGGGGCGCATTCCGACGCAGCAGGGGCTGCGGATGTTCGTGGACGGTCTTCTGGAGGTCACCGAACTGGACGCGGGGGACCGCGAGAAGATCGACGCAACGCTGGGCAACAACCGCCGCGACGTGGGGTCGATGCTGGATCGCGTGGGCTCTGCGCTTTCGGGGCTCACGGCGGGGGCGAGCCTTGTGCTGGCGCCGAAGCACGAGGCGCCGATCAAGCATGTCGAGTTCGTGTCGCTGTCGCCGGACCGGGCGCTGGTGGTGTTGGTCTTCGCCGACGGTCACGTGGAAAACCGCGTGTTCAATCCGCCGATGGGGCAGACACCGTCCTCGCTTCGGGAGGCGGCGAATTTCCTGAACGCCATCGCCGAGGGGCGCACGGTGTCGGAACTGCGCGAGCGGTTCGAGGCCGAGGTGAAGAAGCGGCGGCAAGAGCTGAACGACCTTGCGCGCGAATTCGTCGAGACCGGCGCCGCGATCTGGGAAAACGAAGGCGACCGCTATGAGCGGCTGATCGTGCGGGGCCGGGCGAATCTGCTGGGGCTGGAGAGCGAGGCCGAAGACCTGGAGCGGATCCGGAACCTGTTCGACGATCTGGAACGCAAGCGCGATATCGCCGAGTTCCTGGAACTGACCGACGAAGGCGAGGGTGTGCGCATTTTTATCGGTTCGGAGAACAAGCTTTTCTCACTTTCGGGTTCCTCTTTGGTGGTCTCTCCTTATATGAACGCTGACCGAAAGATCATCGGCGCCGTGGGTGTCATCGGGCCGACGCGACTGAACTATGGACGTATCGTGCCGATCGTGGACTACACGGCGCAACTTGTCGGACGACTGATCTCCGACCGAGGCTGAGAGGATTGAGATGGCAGAGCAGAAGCGTGACGAAATGCCGGATATCGACCTGAGCACGCTGGAAGAGCTGGCGGCGGAAGAGCCTACGGAAGCCGAACTGGCGGCGGCCGACGAGGTGGAACAGCTTCGCGCCGAACGCGACGACATGCGCGACCGTTTCATGCGGGCGCTGGCGGACGCCGAGAACATGCGCAAGCGTGCGGACCGCGACCGGCGCGAGGCCGAGAACTATGGCGGGTCGAAGCTGGCCCGCGACATGCTGCCCGTCTACGACAACCTTGCGCGTGCGCTGGAAGCGGCGGACGAGGAAGTGCGCGAGGGCAAGAAGGCGCTGATCGAGGGCATCGAGCTGACGATGCGCGAGCTGCTTAACGTGTTCAAGAAGCACGGCATCGAGATCGTGGAACCGCAGGTGGGCGACAAGTTCGACCCGCAGCATCACCAGGCGATGTTCGAGGCCCCGGTGCCGGGTACCAAGCAGGGCGAGATCATCCAGGTCAGCCAGGTTGGGTTCATGATCCACGACCGTCTGCTGCGCCCTGCGCAGGTGGGCGTGTCCTCGACCCCGGCGTCGTAAGGGGGCTCTGCCCCCCGGCCTGCGGCCTCCCCCCGGGATATTTGTAGTCCGAAGAAGGGCTTAGGGTTTACCCAGGGCCTTCAGGTCGTAAAGAAGATCCAGCGCCTCGCGGGGCGTGAGCTCGTCGGGATGAATTCCGGCGAGCTTTTCTTCGACCGGCGAAGGGCCTTGTGGCTTCGGAGCCGGCGGCGGCGGCGCTGCAGAGAACAGCGGCAGATCGTCGAGCAGCATCTTCGATCCGGACTTTCCCTCGCGCGCGCCTTCCTCGAGTTGCGACAGCACATCGCGCGCGCGGTCGACGACGCTGGCGGGAAGGCCGGCAAGGCGGGCGACCTGTACGCCATAGCTGCGGTCGGCGGCGCCGCGACGGACTTCGTGCAGGAAGATCACCTCGCCGTCCCATTCCTTGACCGCGACCGTCGCGTTCTCGACGCCGGACAGGCGGTCGGCGAGTTGCGTGAGTTCGTGGTAGTGGGTCGCGAACAGGGCGCGGCAGCGGTTCACATCGTGCAGGTGTTCCAGCGTGGCCCACGCGATGGACAGGCCGTCATACGTGGCGGTGCCGCGCCCGATCTCGTCGAGGATCACAAGCGCGCGGTCGTCGGCCTGGTTCAGGATGGCGGCGGTCTCGACCATCTCGACCATGAAGGTGGACCGGCCCCGGGCAAGATCGTCCGACGCGCCGACGCGGCTGAACAGTTGCGACACAAGGCCGATGTGGGCCGACCGTGCGGGGACATAGCTGCCCATCTGCGCCAGCAGGGCGATCAGCGCGTTCTGGCGCAGGAAGGTCGACTTACCGGCCATGTTGGGGCCGGTCAGCAACCAGACCGCGCTTTGATCCTCGCCGCCGGACAGGTCGCAGTCGTTGGCGATGAAGGGCGCGCCGCCCTGCGCGCGCAGGGCGCGTTCCACGACCGGGTGGCGGCCGCCCTCGATGGCGAAGGCGCGGCTGTCGTCGACGGTGGGGCGGCACCAGTCCTCGGCCCTTGCAAGGTCGGCGAGCGCGGCGGCAAGGTCTATTTCAGAGACGGCACGCGCAAGGGTGCCAAGGTGGGCGGAGACGTCGAGAATGCGGGACCGAAGCCCTTCGTAGAGACGTTTTTCGATCTCTCCGGCGCGGCCCGATGCGTTCAGGATCTTGGTTTCCATCTCGCTGAGCTCGACCGTCGTGAAACGCACGGCGTTGGCGGTGGTCTGGCGGTGGATGAACCGTTCCGACAGCGGCGGGTTCAGCATCTTTTCGGCGTGGGTCGCGGTGCATTCGATGAAGTAGCCCAGCACGTTGTTGTGCTTAACCTTCAGCGACGAGATGCCGGTGTCTTTCGCGTATTCCGCCTGCATCGCGGCGATGACGCCGCGCCCTTCGTCGCGCAGGGTGCGGGCCTCGTCGAGGTCCTCGTCATAGCCTTCCGCGATGAAGCCGCCGTCGCGGACCAGAAGCGGGGGTTCGGCGACCAGCGCCTGATCCAGCAGGTCGAGCAGTTCGTCATGACCCAGCAGGTCGCCGGACGCGTCGGTCAGAAGGGTCGGCAGGTCGTGACCCGCCAGTTTTTCGGCCACCGCGATGGCCTGTGTCAGCGCATTGCGGATCGCGGCCAGATCGCGTGGTCCGGCGCGGTCGAGGGCAAGACGCGACAGCGCACGGTCGAGGTCCGGGAACTTGCGCAGGTCGTCGCGCAGGGCGTCGGCAAGCCGGGTGTTGTCGGCAAGCGCGGCGACCGCCTGATGGCGGGCGCGGATCGTGTCGAGCACACGGGACGGGCTGGACAGGCGCCGTTCCAGAAGTCGCGCGCCGCCCGAGGTCACGGTGCGGTCGATGGCGCTGAGCAGCGAGCCGTCGCGTCCGCCCGACAGGGAATGCGTCAGTTCAAGGTTGCGGCGCGTGGCGGCGTCGATCTGCACGGACTGGCTGGCGGCCTCGCGGACCGGCGGGCGCAGCAGCGGCAGGTTTCCTTTCTGCGTGATGTCGAGATAGTCGACGATGGCGCCCATCGCGGCGGTCTCGGCGCGGGTGAAGCTGCCATACGCGTCAAGCGAGCCGACGCCGAACAACGACAGCAAGCGCTTCTCGCCCCCGGTGCTGTCGAAACTGGCGCGCGACAGCGGGGTCGAGACGCCGCCGAGGTCCGCGACGAGGCCGGCGAGTTCCAGTTCGGTGGACTCTGACATCACCACCTCGCGCGGAGAGATGCGGGCGAGTTCTGGCGACAGGCGCGCGCGCGAACACGGCATGACGCGGAAGGCGCCGGTCGAGATGTCGACCCACGCCAGCGCGCCTTCGTCGCGAACCTCGGCAAAGGCCGCAAGGAAGTTGTGGCGGCGGGCTTCCAGCAGCGACTCTTCGGTCAGGGTGCCGGGGGTGACAAGGCGCACCACATCGCGCTTTACCACTGATTTAGAGCCGCGTTTCTTCGCCTCGGCCGGGTCTTCCAGCTGTTCGCAGACGGCCACCCGAAAGCCCTTTCGGATCAGCGTCAGCAGATAGCCTTCGGCCGCGTGGACCGGCACGCCGCACATGGGAATGTCGTCGCCCTGATGCTTGCCGCGCTTGGTCAGCGCGATGTCCAGCGCCGAGGCCGCGTTCGCGGCGTCCTCGAAGAACATCTCGTAAAAGTCACCCATCCGGTAGAACAGCAGCGCATCCGGATACTGGCCCTTGATGTCGAGATACTGCGCCATCATCGGCGTCATCGCGGCTGGTGCTGCGGTCACGTCTGTCCCCCGGGTCGAGCTTTGGCGGACCTTACAAACAGGCCCCGGCAGCCGCAATTCGATCTTCTGTTGAGTGGCGCGGTGTAGGGCGCTAACACGAAGGTCCGCAGATGGAGGAGATGCCCGATGGCGATGCAGAAGCATACGCGGCAGGATGCGCTTACGTTTCACCTTGAGCCCACGCCGGGCAAGCTGGCGATCCATGCCACGGTGCCGATGGCCACCCAGCGCGACCTGTCGCTGGCGTATTCGCCGGGCGTTGCCGTTCCCTGCGAAGTGATCGCCGAGGATCCGGGCACCGCCTATGAATACACCGCCAAGGGCAACATGGTCGCCGTAATCTCGAACGGGACGGCGGTTCTGGGGCTGGGCAACCTTGGCGCGCTGGCGTCGAAGCCGGTGATGGAAGGCAAGGCGGTGCTGTTCAAGCGTTTCGCCGACGTGAACTCGATCGACATCGAGCTGGACACCGAGGACGTCGACGCCTTCTGCAACGCGGTGAAGCTGATGGCCCCGACTTTCGGGGGCATCAACCTTGAGGACATCAAGGCGCCCGAGTGTTTCATCATCGAGCAGCGGTTGAAGGAGGAATGCGATATCCCCGTGTTCCACGACGACCAGCACGGCACGGCGGTGATCTGCGCGGCGGGTCTGATCAACGCGCTGCATCTCAGCGGCAAAAAGATCGAAGACGTGAAGATCGTGCTGAACGGCGCGGGGGCGGCGGGGATCGCCTGTCTTGAGCTGTTGAAAAGCATGGGCGCGCGGCACGAGAATTGCGTGATGTGCGACACCAAGGGCGTCATCTACCAAGGCCGGACCGAGGGGATGAACCAGTGGAAGTCGGCGCATGCGGTCGCCACCAAGCTGCGCACGCTGGAAGAGGCGATGGTGGGGGCGGACGTGTTCCTTGGCGTCTCTGCCAAGGGCGCGGTGACTCAGGAGATGGTGCAGGGGATGGCGGACAAGCCGGTCATCTTCGCGATGGCCAACCCCGACCCCGAGATCACGCCGGAAGAGGCGCACGAGGTGCGGCCCGACGCCATCGTCGCGACCGGTCGGTCGGACTATCCGAACCAGGTGAACAACGTGCTGGGCTTCCCGTACCTGTTCCGCGGTGCGCTGGACGTCCATGCCCGCGCGATCAACGACGAGATGAAGATCGCCTGCGCGCAGGCTTTGGCCGAACTTGCGCGGATGGAGGTGCCGGACGAGGTGGCGCTGGCCTACGGGCGGCGGCTGAACTTCGGGCGAGACTATATCATCCCGACGCCGTTCGATCCGCGCCTGATCCACGTGGTGCCGCCGGCGGTGGCCGAAGCGGGGATGAAGACCGGCGTGGCGCGGAAAGAGATCGCGGATCTCGAAGCGTACCGGCAGACCTTGCTGGAACGGATGGATCCGACCGCTTCGATCCTGAACGGCATCAACACCCGCGCCCGCGCGGCGCAGGCGACGATGGTGTTTGCCGAGGGCGACGACCCGCGCGTGCTGCGCGCCGCCGTCGCCTATCAGCGGAACGGCTTTGGCCGGGCGCTGGTGGTCGGGCGCGAATCCGACGTGAAGGAGAAGCTAGAGGCCGAGGGGCTGGGCGACGCGGTGCGTGAAATCCGCGTGGTCAACGCGGCGAATACCCAGCATCTCGAGGCGTACAAGGAATTCCTGTACAAGCGGCTTCAGCGCAAGGGCATGGACCAGCAGGATATTCACCGGCTTGCCGCGCGCGACCGTCACGTGTTCGCCTCGCTTATGGTGGCGCATGGCCACGCCGACGGGATGATCACCGGGGCGACGCGGAAGTCTGCGCATGTGTTGCAGCTGATCAACCACGTTTTCGACGTGTCCGACAGCGACGACGCGGTTGGCGTCACGGCTCTTTTGCATCGCGGGCGGATCGTGTTCATCGCGGATACGCTAGTGCATGAATGGCCGGACGAGGAAGACCTTGCCACCATCGCCGAACGTGCCGCCGCCGTTGCGCGGGGGTTGGGGCTGGAACCGCGGGTTGCCTTCGTCAGCTTCTCGACCTTCGGTTATCCTGTGTCCGAGCGGGCCGAGAAGATGCACATCGCGGCCGAGGTTCTGGATCGCCGTGGCGTGGACTTCGAGTACGAGGGCGAGATGACCGTCGACGTGGCTTTGAACACCCGCGCGCAGGCGAATTATCCGTTCCAGCGGCTGACCGGTCCGGCGAACATCCTTGTCGTTCCGGCGCGGCACTCGGCTTCGATCTCTGTGAAACTGATGCAGGAAATGGCGGGCGCCACCGTGATCGGGCCGATCCTTGCGGGTGTCGGGCGGCCGATCCAGATCTGCCAGACGCAATCGACCGTGAACGACATCCTGAACATGGCGATCTTCGCGGCCGCAGAGGTCGGGTAGGTCTTGGCCTTCTCCCGGCGCGGGCCTAGCCTGCGCCGGAAGGAGACGCCGATGACCGAACACGTGACGACGCACCAGGCCGAGGAAGACGCCCGGAACGAACAGATCCTGATCTGGCTGAACGGTCGCCCGGTGCCCAAGGCCGAGGCGGTCGTCAGTGTGTACGACAGCGGCTTCATGCTGGGCGACGGCGTGTGGGAAGGGCTGCGGCTGTATGACGGCTGCTGGGCGTTTCTGGACGAACATCTAGACCGGCTGTTCGAAGCCGCGAAAGCCATCGATCTGGACATTGGGCTGGACCGGGAAGGCGTCAAAAACGCCTTGTTCGAGACGCAAAAGGCCAATGGCATGACCACTGACGCCCATGCCCGGTTGATGGTGACGCGCGGGCCGAAGGTGCGCCCGTTCCAGCACCCGTCGCTGTCTCAAAGCGGGCCGACTGTCGCGATCATCATGGAACATTCCAAGCCGTCGATCCCGCGCCCGATCCGTCTTGCCACGGTGCCGCACGTCCGGGGTCTGCCGATGAGCCAGGATCCGAAGCTGAACTCGCATTCCAAGCTGAACTGCATCCTTGCCTGTATCGCCGCCGAGAAGGCGGGCGCGGATGAGGGGCTGATGCTGGACGTGAATGGCTTCGTGAATACGACCAACGCCTGCAACTTCTTCATCGTGCGAAAGGGCGAGGTTTGGACCTCGACCGGCGATTACTGCATGAACGGGATCACGCGGCAGAAGGTCATCGACCTGTGCCGCGACAACGGCATCCCGGTGTTCGAGCGGAACTATTCGCTGGTGGATACCTACGGCGCGGACGAGGCATTTCTGACCGGCACCTTCGGCGCCCAGACACCGGTGGGCGAGATCGACGGACGGATGATCGGCACCGGGCAGATGGGTCCGATGACCGAACGGCTTCGGGGTCTTTACAAGGATCTGGTCGCAAGGGAGTGCGCCTGATGCATATCGCCATGTGGTCCGGCCCGCGAAACCTTTCGACCGCGATGATGTACGCTTTCGGCCAGCGTAGTGACTGTTTCGTGTGGGACGAGCCGTTCTATTCGGCCTACCTCACACAGACTGGCATCGTTCACCCGATGGGAGAGAAGGTGATCGCGGCCGGAGAACCGGACCCGGACAAGGTGATCGCGCGGCTCCGTGGTCCGGTGCCCGGCGGCAAGGCGCATTTCTATCAGAAGCACATGACGCAGCACATGCTGCCCGGCATCGACAGGGACTGGCTGCGCGACGTGACCAACGTGTTCCTGATCCGCCACCCCGCGCGGGTGGTGGCCAGCTTTAGCGCCAAGCTGGAAGACCTGACGCTGGACGAGATCGGCTTTCGCCAGCAGTTCGAACTGTACGAACTCGCGAAGTCCTTCGGTCAGACGCCCGTCGTGATCGATAGCCACGATATCCGGGCCAACCCGGAAGCCGCGTTGCGCGGGCTGTGCATGGCGCTGGGCCTTGAGTTCGATCCGGCGATGTTGTCGTGGCCCGAAGGCGGGCGTGCCGAGGATGGCGTGTGGGCGCCGGTCTGGTACGGCGCGGTGCATGCGTCAACGGGGTTCGCCGGGGCAGAAGGCCCGCTGCCCGCCCTTCCGGCGAAATACGCCGGGATCGTCGAAGAGGCGATGGTCTGGTACGAACCGATGCGGGCGGTTTCACACGAATTCGTGAACACCTGAAACCCCTGCCGCTTCCCTGCGTGACTCAGGGCAACGGGGATCACCCCGTGTACCTAGTAACCAGGGAGAGATTGATTATGAAACGCCTTATCGCATCCACGCTTGGACTGAGCCTCATTGCCGGGGCCGCGCTGGCCGCTTCGCACGCCGCGCCGATGGTCGAAGGTATGGATCAGGACGTGTCGGGTGGCACCGTGACCGCGTCGAAGATCGTCGCACCGGCAAATGGCTGGCTGGTCGTGCACCGCACCGACGCCGAGATGAAGCCGGGCCCCGTCGTCGGCCATGCGCCGCTGAAAATGGGCGAGAACACCGACATCGCCGCGATCCTTACGGAACCGGTCGAGTCGGGTGAAATGCTGATGCTCATGCTTCACGGTGAAGATGGCGGCATGCAGACCGGCATCTTCGAGTACACGCTTGGCGCCAAGGAAGACGGTCCTGTCCGGATGGACGGCGATCTTGTCATGACGGTTATCACCGCGGAGTAAGTCCCTTCACCGCGGTATTTCGGCCCGGCTGTCTTCGGACGGCCGGGTCTATTTTTTTGGCGGTTGGCCCAAAAGTGTCTTCCCAGAACCGCGCGGCATGCTCGTCCTTTTGCAGCGGCGCGTCAGGACGGAACCGGGTGGCGTTCTTCCAGCCGGTCGTGATGCCAAGACAGTGGTAGAACTTCGTCTGTTTCAGTCTCTGAAAAGGGCGAAGCAGGTTGTTTTCAAGGTTGTGGCACCGCCATTGCATACTCCCAAGCGGACCGGTGGGAACGATACACCAATCGTCCGGCGCGTCCTTGGGCGGGGTGGTAGACCACGCATGATCCGTGAACCGGAAGGGCGGTTCGGCATGCGGGTCGGGATAGCGGTTCAGGCCACCGAAGGTCACGAACCCGAACCGGCTGGCGCGCGCCCTGTCGAAGATGCTTGTCCCATCGGGCACGAGGATCTCATCGACATCCATGCACAACGCGCCGCCCGCCCGTTGCAGGAACATCAACCGTGCAAGGTTGTAGGCGGCGGTCTGAAGATACAGCTCGATGTTGCGGGGCCGCCGGTTCAGCGGGCCGAACGGGTAGGGCATCGAAACCAGCGCGACCTTTTTCAGCCCGATGTCGCTTAGTGCCGTGCGCAGGTCATCCACGCTGTGACGCGTGGACCCGTTGTCGATGAAAACCAGCCCCTCGACCCCCTGCGTCGCCACGTGAAACCGTAGGTGATCGGCGATCCAGTTCAGGTCGTCGTTCTTCGACAGGATCAGCTCGCAATCCAGCCCTTCAAGGAAATCGAGCCGCGCGTCGCGGATCGGGGTTTCCGCTGTCTGACCATCGGGAAAGCCCAGTGTCAGAGACGGTCCGACAGGCACATTGGCAAAGCGCAGGATCGAGTGGCGGTAGAAGTTGCGGACCTTGGGACGCCCGATATCCCTGCCGCCGACCGAGAACCGCGTGCGCTTCACCAGTCTGCCGAAGTTCAGCAGCCGCGGCGCGACGATGTGCAGGTCCGTGCCTTGCCGGATCACCTCGTAGAACAGGGTGTCGAAGTCGTACTTCGCCTCCGACCCGTCGCCCATGCCGCGCTTTGAAACGGCACGGTCGCGCCGGATCCCCTCCGGCGCGACCGTTCGTGTCACGTCATGCAGCAGAAACTCGGTCATCCGGGATGCTCCTTTCCGACCGGTCCGTGCTTATTTCAGACGGCGTTCCCGCATCGCCAGCAGGCGCAGGCGCAGGGCGTTCAGCTTGATGAAGCCCGCAGCGTCCTTCTGATCGTATGCGCCGGCATCGTCCTCGAAGGTCACGTGGGCCTCGGAATACAGCGAGTGCTCGGACCAGCGGCCGACGGTGCGGGCAAGGCCCTTGTACAGCTTCAGCCGAACGGTGCCGGTAACGTGTTCCTGCGACTTGTCGATCAGCGCCTGAAGCATCACGCGTTCAGGCGAGTACCAGAAACCGTTGTAGATCAGTTCGGCGTATTTCGGCATCAGCTCGTCCTTCAGATGGGCCGCGCCACGGTCTAGCGTGATCTGCTCGATACCGCGGTGGGCTTCCAGAAGGATTGTGCCACCCGGGGTTTCGTAGATACCGCGGGACTTCATGCCGACGAAGCGGCCCTCGACAAGGTCAAGACGGCCGATGCCGTGCTTGCCGCCCAGCTCGTTCAGCTTGGTCAGGATCGTGGCGGGCGACATCGCCTCGCCGTTGATCGACACGGCGTCACCCTTCTCGAACCCGATCTCGATGAACTCGGGTTCGTTCGGGGCGTCCTCGGGGTTCACGGTGCGCTGATAGACGTAGTCGGGCGCATCCACCGCCGGGTCTTCCAGCACGCGGCCTTCGGACGAGGTGTGCAGCAGGTTCGCGTCGACCGAGAACGGCGCTTCGCCGCGCTTGTCCTTGGCGATCGGGATCTGGTTCTGCTCGGCGAACTCAAGAAGCCTGGTCCGCGAGGACAGGTCCCATTCACGCCACGGCGCGATGACTTTGATGTCGGGGTTCAGCGCATAGGCGCACAGCTCGAACCGGACCTGATCGTTGCCCTTGCCGGTGGCGCCGTGGGCCACGGCGTCGGCGCCGGTCTTCTCGGCGATGTCGACAAGGTGCTTCGAGATCAGCGGCCGCGCGATCGAGGTGCCCAGCAGGTACAGCCCTTCGTACAGCGCGTTGGCCCGGAACATCGGGAACACGAAGTCGCGCACGAACTCTTCCCGCACGTCTTCGATATAGATGTTCTCCGGCTTGATCCCCAGCATCTCGGCCTTACGTCGCGCCGGCTCGAGCTCCTCTCCCTGGCCGAGATCGGCGGTAAAGGTAACCACCTCGCAGCCGTATTCGGTCTGCAGCCATTTCAGGATGATCGAGGTGTCGAGGCCGCCGGAGTAGGCGAGCACGACTTTCTTTGGCGCGTCGGACATCAAATGCTCCGTTTTCATGGTGTCTGCGCCCTTTAACGCGGGCGTGAGCGGGCGGCAAGGTGTGTGGGGTTGCGGTGACGGGACGGCGATGGTTGGCTTGGGGCGGAAATTACAGGAGGTTGCCGTGGCCGACAGGCTGGAACTGTTTCGCGGGGTGGTTCACCCGTGGCATCACGATCACTTCGGACACATGAACGTCCGGCACTATGCGCCGTTCTTCGACGACGCTACCTATCACATGTGGACGATGCTGGGTCTGCCCTATTCCGAGATGCAGCGCGATCACGGGGTTCATACGGTGTCGGGCACTGCAACGACCAAGTTCATCAAGGAACTGGTGGCGGGCGACCTTATCCGGATCGATGGCGCGGTGTCGCGGATCGGCGGCAAAAGCGTCACCTTCCACCTGCGCATGTTCCACGCCGATACCGGCGACCTGCACGCGACCTACGATCTGGTCGAGGTGTTCTTCGACCCGGAAACCCGGTCGTCCGCCGAGATCCCGCCAGAGGTCCGCGCCAAGCTGGCGATGCACGAAGTGGTGTCCTGACGGGGTCAGCCGGGAAGGCGTGACAGCAGAAGTGCCTTCGATTCCCCGTAAACAGAGACGATCTGCCCCATGTCGATCTCCGCCGACTGCCCGGCCGCGGCAAGGCGTTCGCCCCGGCTGCACAGGTCGGCCATCACCTCGAACCCAAGGTTCAGGGCGCTGCCCTTCAGAAAGTGCAGCCGTTCACGCACCACGGTATCGGGCGCCGGGACGGGCAGGGTGACGATGGCCTCGTCCGTTTCTTCAAGGAACAGGTCCGCGACTTCGAGAAACTCGTCAGTGCCGATCTCTGCCTTCAGTTCTTCAACGCGCGTCCAGTCGATCATCGCAGGCTCCGGCCCCGGTGCATCGTCGGGACCCTAGCGCAAACGGATGATCAGGGCGTAAATGGCCGTCCGAGTTACCTAAAATCCGAAATTTATCGGGACGTTAAGCATCAGGTGGCTAGGGCGTCGTTCGTGGAAAACCCCGAAGGCCGCCCCGGTTTGAATATTCACAGCCTGATGCCTGGCGTCGGCGCGGATGCGACCGCGCCGCAGACCGTGCTGGTTGTCGATGACAGCCGTGCCCAGCGGCGGCTTCTGCACACCTACCTGCGCAAGATGGGTCACCGGGTGCTAGAGGCGCAGTCGGGCGAGGTCGCGCTGGCGATCTGCCAGTTCGAACAGCCGGACCTGATCGTCAGCGACTGGGTCATGCCGGGGATGGACGGGCTGGAACTGTGCCGCAGATTCCGCGAGATGCGGGAAGACCGGTACGGGTACTTCATCCTGCTGACCTCGAAAGACGAAAAGCACGAGGTTGCGGCGGGACTGGATGCGGGGGCCGACGATTTTTTGACCAAGCCGGTGAACGCCGCCGAACTGCGGGCGCGGGTGCGCGCTGGGCAGCGCATCCTTGCGATGGAACGGACCCTGACGGCGACGTTGCAAGAGATGCGGCAGCTTCACGCGGTGATCGATCGCGATCTGGTCGAGGCGCAGAAACTGCAACAGTCCCTTGTCCGCGACCGGCACCGCAGTTTTGCCGGTGTCGACGTCTCGCTTTTGCTGCGGCCGGCGGGACGGATCGGCGGCGATCTTGTCGGGCTGTTCGAAGTGAACGAGGACCAGATCGGCGTCTATGCGCTGGATGTGTCCGGGCACGGCATTGCGTCCGCGCTGATGACGGCGCAGCTTGCGGCGCAGTTCGCGGGCAGCATACCGGGGCGCAATATCGCCATCGGTCGGGACGCCCGGAAGCGGCCGGTGATGCGCACCCCGTCAGAGACCGCGGCGCGGCTGAACGACATGGTGCTGAACGAGATGGGGACAGAGCAGTACCTGACCTTGGTGCTGGCGCTGGTCGAGACTGCGACGGGGCGTGTGGTGCTGACGCAGGCCGGGCACCCGCATCCGCTGATCCAGCGCGCGGACGGCTGCGTCGAAACGGTCGGGTCCGGCGGGTTGCCGGTGGGGCTGTTGCCGGGGGCGCGGTTCACGGATGTCGAGGTTTGGCTTCGTCCCGGAGACCGGCTGTTCTTCGGCTCTGACGGCATCAGCGAGTGCATGACCCCCGACGGCGACATGCTGGAAGAACAGGGGCTGATCGAGATTCTCGGCCGTCACCGCTTTGCCCGCGGCGAAGGCTTTCTGACACGGTTGCTGGAAGATCTGCGCGCGCATACCGGCGGCGCGGAGTTTTCGGACGACGTGTCGGGTGTGCTGCTGGACTTCAGTGCCCCCTAAAGCAGCAGCTCGGCAAAACTGCGGTCGCCCTCGTTTGTCAAAAGCTCGACGGCGGCCTCGGTGTCGGCCCAGATCGCGGTGTGCCCGGCCTCGGACGGCGGGCCATAGCGGCGGACCGGGCGTGCGGTGTAGATGTGGCAAATCTTCTCGGCCCACAGGTCGTATTCGGGCATGTAGGTGAACCGCCGGTAGGTACCGATGTGCAGGGGCGATGCGATGCGCCAGCCGGTTTCCTCGAACACTTCCCGGTGCAGGGCGACGACGGGCGACTCGCCGGGGTCTATGCCACCGCCGGGAAGCTGAAACTCGGGGATCGGTTCGGCCTGATGAGTCAGCAACACCGCGCCGTTCAACGGCAGAAGCGCATAGACGCCGGGCCGTTTCCTGTACTGGATTCCACCCTTTACCGGTTCGCCAAATCGCCGGATCATACCTGCCCCGCCTTTTGTGTCGTGTTGCTGTACCTATATGGACGCGGTATGCCAAAGCGAGCCGCAAGGAAACCCCATGACCATTGGATCGCAAATCGCCTGGGATGACACCATCCTGCCCTTCCAACTCGACCGCTCGGACATCCGCGGACGGGTCGCTCGGCTGGACGGGGTGCTGGACGAGGTCCTGGCGCAACACGACTATCCGCCCGCGATCGAAGCGCTGGTGGCCGAGATGGCCCTGCTGACCGCGCTGATCGGCCAGACCATCAAGCTGCGCTGGAAGCTTTCGCTTCAGGTACGCGGCGACGGCCCCGCGCGTCTGATCGCAACAGATTACTACGGTCCGACCAAGGAAGGCGAGCCGGCGCGCATCCGTGCCTACGCCAGCTTTGACGAGGACCGGCTGGACCCGACCGGCGACCCCTTCCCGCAGATCGGCAAGGGCTACTTCGCCATCCTGATCGACCAGGGTACCGGAATGGTGCCGTATCAGGGGATCACGCCGATTGCCGGTGGGTCTCTGAGCGCCTGTGCAGAGACGTATTTCGCGCAGTCCGAGCAGTTGCCAACCCGCTTCTCGCTGGGCTTCGGTGAATCGCAGCAGCCCCGGCAGGGTATCCGCTGGCGCGCCGGTGGCGTGATGCTGCAAGCGATGCCCGAGGCGTCGCCCTTCGCCACCGAGGGCGGGTCGGGCGAGGGCGGTCTGCTGAACGCGACCGACATCATGGACGGCGACGAGGAAGAGAACTGGAACCGCGCCAACCTGCTGTTGGACACGGTCGAGGAGTTCGAACTGATCGGCCCGCAGGTCGATACGCCCGAGCTTCTGGTCCGGCTGTTCCACGAAGAGCGTCCCCGCGTCTTCGATCCGCAGCCGGTGAAGTTCGGTTGCACCTGTTCGGCCGACCGTGTGCGCCAAAGCCTGTCGATCTACTCGGCAAAGGATATCGGTCACATGACGACGGACGACGGTATCGTGACCGCGGACTGCCAGTTCTGCGGCGCGCATTACGAGTTCGACCCGAAGACGTTGGGATTCGAAGCCGAGGAGTCGCCGGGTGACGATACCTGACGTCTTTGGCCGCCTGCGTGCCGCCGCCGGCGCCGCGGGGGCCGAGTCTTCGGATTTCGACCTGAACCCCGAGTTCCGGCCGGCGGGCGTGAAACTGCGCCCCGCCGGCGTTCTTGTCCCGGTGATAGCCGGGCCGAACGGCGCCGAGGTGATCCTGACCAAGCGGTCCTCGGCGCTGAAGCACCATCCGGGGCAGATCGCGTTTCCGGGTGGCAAGGTCGATCCGGGCGACGACGGGCCGGTTGGCGCCGCCTTGCGCGAGGCACATGAAGAGATCGGGCTGGACCCGGCCAATGTCGAGGTGCTGGGAACCCTGCCGCCGCATGAGACGGTGACGAGCTTCCGGGTCACCCCGGTGCTGGCCCGCATCCGCGACGAATTCACCGAGATCCCCGAACCCGGCGAGGTCGAGGAAGTGTTCCGCGTGCCGTTCGCGCACGTGACCGATCCGTCCCGCTTTCAGATCCAGTCGCGGCGCTGGCAAGGACGGTCGCGGTCGTATTTTGTGGTGCCCTACGGCCCCTATTACATCTGGGGTGCGACGGCGCGGATGCTGCGCGTTCTGGCAGAGCGGCTGGCCTGATGCGGGTGTCGGGCGACTGGATCACGGACGCCCGGACGCAGCGGGTGTGCAAGGCGCTGACCGACGCCGGGTATCAGGCGCTGTTCGTTGGCGGGTGTGTCCGCAATTCGCTGCTGGGAGAGCCGGTGGGCGATATCGACCTTTCGACCGACGCCCTGCCCGAAACCGTCAGCGAACTGACCGCCGCCGCCGGACTGAAGCCGGTGCCGACGGGCATCGAGCATGGCACGGTGACGGTCGTGTCCAAGGGCATGCCGCACGAGGTCACCACGTTTCGCCGTGATGTCGAGACCGATGGACGGCGCGCGGTCGTGGCCTTCACGGACCGGATCGAAGAAGACGCCTTGCGGCGCGACCTGACCATGAACGCGCTTTACGCCCGCCCGGATGGCGAGGTTGTCGATCCGTTGCATGGCTTGCCGGACCTTCTGGCGCGTCGTGTCCGGTTCATCGAGGACCCCGAGGCACGTATCCGCGAAGACTATCTGCGCATCCTCCGGTTCTTCCGCTTTCATGCGTGGTACGGCGACCCGTTGGGTGGTCTGGATCCCGAGGGATATGCCGCCTGTGCGTCGCTGAACGAGGGATTAGAGACACTTTCCAAGGAACGTGTCGGCACTGAATTGCTAAAACTCCTGTCCGCGCCCGACCCCGCGCCCGCCACGGCGGCGATGCAGCAGGCCGGGTGTCTGACCCGCGTGTTGCCGGGTGCCGATGCGCGGTGGCTGCCGCTGCTGGTCGACTTCGAGCACCGGCTGAAGGTCCGGCCGGACGGGCTGCGGCGGCTGGCTGCGCTGGGCGGCGAGGGGCAGGGCGATCTGCTTCGGCTGTCGAAGAAAGACGCCCGGCGGCTGGACGCGTTGCGCGAGGCGGCGCTGGGCACAAGCGGTTCCGGAGAGCTTGGCTATCGCATGGGGGCCGGCGACGCGTTGGACGCGATGCTGCTGCGCGCCGCACTGTCAGAGATGCCGCCGGCGGAGGACTTGGCCGACGCTGTTCAGAAAGGCGCCAGCGCGGTCTTTCCGGTTGTGGCCAAGGATCTGATGCCGGAGATGAAAGGGCCCGCAATCGGCAAACGGCTGCGGGTGCTGGAACGGGCGTGGATCGACTCGGGCTTTGTGCTGGACCGCGACGCGCTGCTGTCACGATAACTTCGCACCCGGTACAGGTTCCAAAGTGCGTCACCCGGGGTTATAGCTTCGCCTCTGTCCCGGATGTTGCCCCCGAAAGCCGGTTTCATGTTCCGCTATTTCGAAAACCTCGTGGACCCATACGGTCCTTACGCGTCAACCGATGCGCCGCCGCGCAAGCTGCTGCCGTTCCTGCTGACCTACGCGCAGCCGTTCAAGCGGGTGTTCTGGGCGGCGGGCCTGATGTCTATCGTTGTGGCGGCGGTCGAGGTCGGACTGATCTCGTACATGGGACGTATCGTCGACCTGCTGAACACTGGCGATGCGGCGCAGGTATGGGACAGGTATGGCGTCGAGTTCATCCTGGCGGCGCTGTTCATTCTGCTGATCCGTCCCGCGATCCAGATGCTGGACGTGCTGCTGCTGAACAACGCGATCCTGCCGAACTTCGGGACGCTGGTGCGCTGGCGGGCGCACAGTCAGGTGATGCGGCAGTCGGTCGGCTGGTTCGAGAACGACTTTGCCGGGCGGATCGCGAACCGGATCATGCAGACGCCAATGTCTGCGGGCGAGGCGATTTTTCAGGTCTTCGACGCCATCACCTTTGCGCTCGCCTATCTTGTCGGCGCGGCGGTCCTGCTGTGGGGCGCCGATGTGCGGCTGGTGATTCCGCTGGTCGGCTGGCTGGTGCTGTACGGGTTGCTGGTGCGCTGGACGATGAAACGCGTGGCCCCCGCATCGAAGGCGGCGTCGGACGCGCGCAGCAAGGTGACCGGCCGGGTGGTCGATAGTTACAGCAACATCCATTCGGTCAAGCTGTTCGCGCATCACGACAGCGAACTGGACTATGCGAAAGAGGCGATCGAGGACGCGCGGACGACGTTCGCCGCCGAGATGCGGCTGTATACGATCATGGACGTCGCGCTGGTGTTCCTGAACGGCCTGCTGATCGTCGGCGTCGTTGGCTGGGCCTTCGTTCTTTGGATGAACGGCTCGGCCTCGGTCGGGATCGTGGCGGCGGCGACGGCGCTGACCTTGCGGCTGAACGCGATGACTGGCTGGATCATGTGGGCGCTGTCGACCTTCTTCCGCTCGCTTGGTGTCGTGGCCGAGGGGATGGAGACGATCGCCCAGCCGATCACGCTGACGGATTCGCCCGGCGCCAAGGTGCTTCAGGTCGGGCCCGGAGAGATCCGGTTCGAGGAAGTATCGCACCACTACGGACGTGGCGCCGGCGGGCTGGACCGGGTCTCGCTGACGGTGAAGCCGGGCGAGAAGATCGGTCTGATCGGTCGCTCCGGCGCCGGGAAATCGACCTTGGTGAAGCTGCTGCTGCGGTTCTACGACACCGAAGCGGGGCGGATCACCATCGACGGCAAGCCCGTGACGGATGTCACGCAAGAGAGCCTGCGCAGCGAAATAGGGATGGTTCAGCAGGACAGTTCGCTGCTGCACCGGTCGGTGCGCGAGAACATCCTGTACGGCCGCCCCGACGCGACCGAGGCCGAGATGATCGAGGCGGCGCAGAGGGCCGAGGCGGATGGGTTCATCCGCGATCTTGTCGATCCGGACGGGCGCACGGGCTATGATGTTCATGTCGGCGAACGCGGCGTGAAGCTGTCGGGCGGCCAGCGGCAGCGGATCGCGCTGGCGCGGGTGATCCTGAAGGACGCGCCGATCCTCGTTCTGGACGAAGCCACCAGCGCGCTGGACAGCGAGGTCGAGGCGGCGATCCAGCAGACGCTGTACGGGATGATGGAGGGCAAGACGGTGATCGCCATCGCCCACCGCCTGTCGACCATCGCCCAACTTGACCGCATCATCGTGCTGGAAGACGGACGCATCGTCGAAGACGGCACCCATGCCGAGCTTTTGGCTGCGGAAGGCCTATATGCGAAGTTCTGGGACCGGCAATCGGGCGGGTTCATCGGAACGGAGCAGGCGGCTGAATGAACAGGCAGGCGATACTTGGATGGTTCGCGGGACTGATCGACGCCGAGCGTAATGCCAAGGGCGCTCCGCCCCGGACGCTGATGGCGTTCATGGGCTGGCTGTTGGAAGGCACGTGGAAGGCGATCGGCCTTGCCGCGATGGTCGCCGTGATCGCGGGAACGATGGAGGTGATGACCGCCGTCATCCTTGGCTCGGTCGTCGACGCCGCCGTGGCCGACTCGCCCGCCGGGTTCTTCGGCTCGAACCTGTGGTTGCTGCTGGGCGCACTGTGCTTCTTTGTGGTCCTGCGCCCCCTGATCTTTGGCGCGAACACCGCGCTGGCGTCGCTGACCATCGGACCGAACATCAACAACCTCGTTCTGTCGCGTCTGCACCGGTACACCCTCGGTCAGTCGGTGACGTTCTTCGACAACGACTTTGCCGGTCGCATCGCACAGAAACAGATGCAGACCGCGCGGGCCGTGACAGATGTCGTCACCGAAATGCTGGGCGCGGTGCTGTTCGGGCTTGCTTCGGTCGTGGGCTCTATCGTTCTGATGCTGTTCATCGGATGGCAGTTGGCGCTTCTGCTGCTTGTGTGGATGTGTGCCTATGCCGGGCTGATCCGCTATTTTTTGCCCCGCATCCGGGAAAAATCACGCGCCCGTGCGGCGGCGCGGGCGATGGTGTCGGGGCAGGTCGTCGACACGATCACCAACATCAAGACGGTGAAGCTGTTCGCGCATCAGTCATTTGAGGATCGCGCGGCGCTGGAAGAGATGCGGCGGTTCCGGCTGGCGGCTTTCGGCTTCGGCACGGTGACCGCCAGCTTCCGTTTCATGCTGATGACGCTGTCGGGGCTGCTGCCGGTGCTGCTGGTCGGCGCCACGCTTGTTCTGTGGTCGAACGGGGCGGCGACAGCAGGCGAGATCACGGCGACCGGGGCGGTGGCGATCCGGCTGGCGCAGATGACCGGCTGGATCAGCAACGCGATGCTGATGATGTACGCCCACGTCGGCGAGATCGAGGACGGCATGCACACGCTGACCCCGCCGCACGAACTGGCCGACGCGCCGGACGCCGTTGCGGTCGAGGGGCCCCCGGTCATCGAGTTCGACAACGTCGATTTCGCCTACGGGCGGCAGTCGGGCGGCGTGCAGGGCATCGACCTGACCGTGCATCAGGCCGAGAAGTTGGCCATCGTCGGTGCGTCGGGTGCCGGGAAGTCGACGCTCGTGGCCCTGCTGATGCGCCTTTACGATGCCGAGGCGGGTGCGGTTCGGGTCGGCGGCGCGGATGTCCGTGAGGTGACGCAGGAAAGTCTGCGCCAGCAGATCGGCATGGTCACGCAGGAAACCGCGATGTTCAATCGCTCGGCCCGCGACAATATCATGTATGGCCGGCCGGACGCGACCGAGGATGAAATGATCGCCGCCGCAAAACGCGCACGAGCGCATGATTTCATTCTCGAACTCGAGGATTTCAAAGGCCGCACCGGCTATGACGCGCACCTTGGGGAACGCGGCGTGAAACTGTCCGGCGGACAGCGGCAGCGTATCGCTTTGGCCCGTGCGATCCTGAAGGACGCGCCGATCCTTGTGCTGGACGAGGCGACCTCTGCCTTGGACAGCGAGGTCGAGGCCGAGATTCAGGACGCGCTGGACGAGGTGATGAAGGGCAAGACGGTGCTGGCTATTGCGCACCGGCTGTCGACCATCGCCCAGATGGACCGGATCGTGGTGCTGGACGCGGGCGAGATCGCCGAGAGTGGCACGCACCGCGAATTGCTGGAACATGAAGGCCTGTACGCGCGGTTCTGGAAGCGGCAGTCTGGCGGCTTCATGGGGTATTCAGAGGCCGCCGAGTGACACTGACCATCGAACGACTTGGCCATCGCGGGGACGGCATCGCGCATGGCGACGGCGGCGCGCCCGTCTTCGTGCCGCTGACCCTGCCGGGCGAGGTGGTGGACGGCGAGGTCGAGGGCGACCGCATGCCCGCGCCGCGGATCGTGACGCCGTCGGCGGACCGGGTGAAAGCGCCGTGTCGGCACTACAAGGCCTGCGGCGGTTGCGCGTTGCAACATGCAAGCGACGGGTTCGTCGAACAGTGGAAGGCGGGGCTGGTGACGTCGGCCCTTGCCGCGCACGGGATCGAGGCGCCGGTGCTTGGCGTCGCGACCTCGCCCGCGCAATCGCGGCGGCGGGCGGTGTTGTCGGGACGGCGCACCAAGAAGGGCGCGCTGGTCGGCTTCCACGCGCGGGCGTCGGATACCATCGTCGAGGTGCCCGACTGCCAGCTGGCGCTGCCCGAGATCGCGGCGTTGCTTCCAATGCTGGAAAAGCTGACGCAGACCGGTGCGTCGCGTCGGGGTGAGCTTTCCTTGACGGTGACATGGTCCGGCGCCGGGCCGGATATCTCTGTCACCGGCGGGCGCGAACTGGATGGGCCCTTTCGGATCGAACTGGCCGGTTTCGCGGAACAGCACGGGCTGGCGCGGCTAAGCTGGGATGGCGAGACCGTGGTAGAACGGCATCCTCCGGCGCAGTCTTTCGACGGAATAGAGACCGTTCCGCCCCCCGGCGCGTTCCTTCAGGCGACCCGGCATGGCGAGGCGTCGCTGCTGGCATCGCTGCGCGACGCGGTCGGCGGGGCGAAGAAGATCGCCGATCTGTTCGCGGGCTGCGGTACCTTCTCTTTGCCGTTGGCGAAGACCGCCGAGGTGCATGCGGTCGAAAGCGGCGCCGACATGCTGAAGGCGCTGGATACGGCGTGGCGTCGCGGCGCCGGGCTGAAGCGGGTGACGACCGAGGCGCGTGACCTGTTCCGGCGGCCGCTGCTGCGCAGCGAGCTGGCGGGCTATGACGCGATCGTGATCGACCCGCCGCGCGCCGGGGCCGAGGCGCAGTCGGAAGAAATCGCCGCCAGTTCAGTGCCTGTGATCGGCGCGGTGTCGTGCAATCCGGTGACGTTCGCGCGCGATGCGGCGGTGCTGATCGCTGGCGGATACCGGCTGGAATGGCTGCGGGTCGTTGACCAGTTCCGCTGGTCCACCCATGTCGAACTTGCCGCGCGGTTTGTCAGATAGCATATCGCGGGCAGGGACAGGGCAAGAGGGTTCTATGACGGTTCGGGAACGGCTGGCGGGCTGGCTCGCACGGGACGACGTGCGCAATTTCATTACCGGGGTGATCGTGTTCAACGCCATCATTCTGGGGCTCGAGACCTATGACCCGGTCATGGCCCGCATGGGCGGCCTGATCGTCGCGCTGGACCGGGCCTGTCTGGTGATCTTCGTCATCGAGCTTGCGCTGAAGATCTTCGCCCACGGGCCACGGTTCTTCCGTAACGGCTGGAATCTGTTCGATTTCGTGATCGTCGGCATCTCGCTGGTGCCGGGCGCGCAGACGCTGTCTGTGCTTCGCGCGCTGCGAATTCTGCGGGTGCTGCGCGTGGTGTCCGGCGTGCCGCGTCTGCGGCGGGTGATCGAAGGCTTCCTGACCGCGCTGCCGGGCATGGCCTCGGTCTTTTTCCTGATGGGCCTGATCTTTTACATCGGCGCGGTGATGTCGACGAAGCTGTTCGGCGACGCCTTCCCCGAGTGGTTCGGCACGCTGGGCCGGTCGGGCTATTCGCTGTTCCAGATCATGACGCTGGAAAGCTGGTCCATGGGCATCGTGCGTCCGGTGATGGAGGTCTATCCGCAGGCGTGGCTGTTCTTCGTGCCATTCATCATCGTGACCACCTTCGCCGTGGCGAACCTGATCGTCGGTCTGATCGTCAACTCTATGCAGGACGCCCACCACGAAGAGGATCAGGCAGCCACGGGCAGCTATCGCGACGAGGTGCTGGCGCGGCTGACGGCGATCGAAAAGCGGCTGAGCGATCGGGACAGCTGATACTGCGCTATTTTCCGGTGTTTGAATTCTTGGTATCTTAACCAAAAAACACCAAGAGGCAGTATCATGAGAAACACCCGCGTCGTATTGGCGCTTTGTGTCCTGTTGGCGCTGGGCGCCTGTTCAAAGTTCCGGACCTACAACGGTCCGGAGGTTACGCGAATCGTTGTCCACAAGGGCGAGCGGAAGATGTACCTGCTGCACTATAATTCGGTGCTGGCGGCGCATGACATCGATCTGGGCTTCGCCCCCGCCGGGCACAAGCAGTTCGAGGGCGATGGCAAGACGCCCGAGGGGCGGTACTATATCAACCGCCGCAACCCCGACAGCAAGTTTCACCTCTCGCTTGGGATCTCGTATCCGAACGTCGATGACGTGGCATTCGCCGCGAAGAACGGGCGCAGTCCGGGCGGTGATATCTTCATTCATGGCGAGGTGAACCGCGACCAGCGCAAGAACCTCGACTGGACGGCGGGCTGCATCGCCGTGAAGAAGCGCGAGATGGAAAAGATCTATGCGATGGTCCGCGATGGGACCGTGATCGACATCTATCCCTGACACAGGGACTGAATTCGCATGAAAAAGCCCGGCTGCGGTTGCGGCCGGGCTTTTTGGTTCAGACGCCGGGCGCTTCCGTTGTCGGCACCGGCACGGTCGGGACTGCTGACGGCGGGGCCGTGTTGGCGCGCGGCGCGGGAGACAGCACCGACAGGACCGGACCGCCACCCACGACGAGGGTGTACCAGATCTTGCCGTTCCCATCCTGCTGGAAGGCAAAGCCCATATCCTCGCCCTCGGGCGCCATGATGGTGCCGCGCGTCAGCGGATCCTGCATCCAGGCGGCCAGCGTTTCGGTCTCGGTCTCGTAAGTCTCCGAAATGTTCTCGCCCAGCATGCGCTTGTTGTAGCCCGCGTCGACCACGCGCTCGACCGGCGACGATCCGTCGGCGCCAAAGTGCCACGGCCGGTTCTGGCGCGACATGTCACGCGAATGTGTAAGCGCAGCGGCGTTCAGTGACGCGTCAAGCTGCAAGGGACGCAGCCCGCTGGCCGTCCGAAGCGCGTTGACCGAATCGAGCATGCTCAGCTGAACAGAGCCCTGATTACCGTTGGAGAGACGATAAATCCTTTCACCGCTCGAGTTTGTTTCGATGGCAGGCGCGCCACACGCGGCCAGCAGAACCACGCACGCCAGCAGTGAAAGAATTGGACGGATCATTGTCAGCACCCCTAGAATTGGTACACGAACCACCTAGCTCGCCCCCTCGGAGTGTTCAAATCGAACCCTCGCGTCAAGGCGTGCTTACGCTCGTTAGAATTGCGACTGCGGCTTTGTAGCCATATGATGCAGCCGCAGCAACATACATGCATTGGAGATGCGGCATGGCATCCAAAACGAATCGCACTCTCGATCGCCGTCTGTTTCTCGGCACCGGCGCGGCCGCGCTGACCGGACTTGCCGCGCCGGCGATCGCGCAAAGCACGACCGAGTACGAGACCTCGGTCAGCACCGCCAGCAGCCGGAACATCTCGGTCTTCCGTGCCCTCGACTGGCGTCCCTTTTTCAGCAACACGCGCAACGGCGCGATGCTTGTGGATACCAAGTCCCGCGCTCTGCACTACTGGTCCGAGGACCAGTCGGTGTACAAGCTGTACCCGACCTCGGTGCCGATCAGCGACGAGCTGACCCGGCTGGGCCGTACCAGCGTTGTGCAGAAGGTGGTCAACCCGACGTGGCGGCCGACGCCCAACATGCGCAAGCGCAATCCAGAGTGGCCAGCGGTGGTCGAAGGTGGCGCGCCGGACAATCCGCTTGGGCCGTTCGCTCTGTATCTGTCATGGACATACTACCGAATCCATGGCACCCACGACACGAGGAAGATCGGCCGGAGATCGTCCAACGGATGCATCGGCCTGTACAACGAGCATATCCGCGAGCTGTTCGGGCTGGCCAAAGTCGGCTCCCAAGTGTTGCTTATTTGACGATACGACAGGGCTTCGCGCCAAGGCGCGGCGCTATGGATTTGCCTTGCTTAACCATTGGTGGTTAGACGGAAATGCGGGGTACAGTCTACGTTCCACGTGTATCCAATCGTAGCCAGATCCAAATCCTGGAGGATTTTGAAATGAAAAAAGTCGCACTCGCCGCTGCATTCGCAGTCGCCGCGTCGTCCGCTTTCGCCGGTTCCTACGGCGAAGTCGTGATCGTCGAGCCCGAAATCGTTGTCGAAGAAGCTGCTTCGTCCTCGAACGCCGGCCTGCTCGTTCCGCTGATGGCTCTGCTGATCATCGCGGCTGCCGTTTCTTCGGCCGACTAATAGATACCGTCTTGTACGGTTTCAAAAAGGCGGTGGGTTTCCACCGCCTTTTTTATTGGGCTCAGCCGACCCAGCCGCCCAGGTTCTCGGCGATGATGTTCGACAGCGCGTCGATATGGGCCGCGTCGTCGTTCAGGCAGGGGATGTAGGTAAAGCTTTCGCCGCCCGCGTGTTCGAAGCTTTCACGGATCTCTTCGTTGATCTCTTCCAGCGTCTCGATGCAGTCGGCCGAGAAGGCGGGCGCGATCACCGCGATCCGCTTTTTTCCGGCCTCGGCCAGCCGCGCGACCTGTTCAACGGTATAGGGCTGCAGCCATTCCTCGGGGCCGAATCTGGACTGGAAGGTCGTGATCGCCTTGTCCTTGTCCCAGCCCAGCTTCTCGCGCAGCAGGCGCGTCGTCTTCTGGCACTGACAGTGGTAGGGGTCGCCTTCCTCGGTCAGATAGCGCAGCGGCAGGCCGTGGTAGGAAGCGACCAGAACGTCAGGTTCATGATCCAGCGCGGCATAGGCCCGTTCGACCGAACCGGCGAGCGCGGCGATGTAATCCGGGCGGTCGAAATACGGCGGCACGGTGCGCGAGGCGGGCTGCCATTTCTCTTTCATCAGCGCCCGGAAGAACTGGTCGTTCGCGGTTGCGGTCGTGGCGCCGGCGTATTGCGGATACAGCGGGAAAAACAGGATGCGGCGGCAGCCCTGTTCCAGCAGCGCTTTCAGCCGCGATTCGGTCGACGGGTTGCCGTAGCGCATGCAGTAATCGACCACGACGTTGTCACCGAACCGCGCCTTCATCGCGGCAGTGATCCCCGCCGCCTGCTGCTTGGTGATCGTCATCAGGGGGCTTTCGCCCGCGTCTTCGTTCCAGATCGTCTTGTACGCCGCGCCCGAGGTGAAGGGCCGTTTGCCAAGCACAACCGTCTGCAGGATCGGCTGCCATTTCCATTTCGGATAGTCGATGACCCGCTGGTCCGACAGGAATTCGTTCAGGTACCGGCGCATCGACCAATAGTCATAGCCGTCCGGTGTGCCGAGGTTGGCCAGCAGCACACCCACCTTTTCCGGCACGATGGCGGGGTGATCAGAGGGCGCATGTTCCGGGCGCACAGCGCCGAAGGTGTCGTCTTTCATCGTCCCGTTTCCCTTGTTCTTTCCCCCGGCAGATAAAGACGGGGGCCGTCAGGTCAATTGCGCCGCGGCGTCGCAGGATCGTCCAGCGTCTGTTCGGTCGTGTCCAGCGCGTCGGCCAGGCGCTGGGCGGCCGATCCCGGACGCAACGGCTGTGGCTGGCTGGCATCGGGCGCCCAGCCGGTCAGGAAGATCGTCTCGAACGTCGCGGGGATGCGGCCATCTTCGTCTGCGTAGGCCTCGGCATAGCGGCGGGCTGCGTCCAGCAGCACGGCGCGACGGGTGAAGCCGCGCGGGCGGGCCTGCATCGCGTTCGCCTCGCCCATCGCGCGGAGATCCAGCATCAGCCGCAGCGGGTCGGCATAGGTGACGGTCCGGGCCATGTTGTCGGCGACGGGCAAGGCGAAGCCCGCGCGCTGCATCAATGCGCCGACATCGCGGATTTCCCCCATTGGTAGTACGCGAGGCGACAGGCCGCCGGTCACCGCGGCCTCGGCCTCGGCCAGCGCGGCGCGCAACTCGTGCAGGGTCCGGCCGCCGAACAGCGCGCCAAGGAACAGGCCGTCGGGCTTCAGCGCGCGGCGGGCCTGAACAAGCTGGCCAACCGGATCATTCGCCCAGTGTAGAGACAGGGAATGGATGACGAGGTCATGCGCGCCTTCGTCCAGCGCCAGCACCTCGTCATCGGCGATAACCTTCGCGCCGGGCAGGCGGGCGCGCCAGAGATCGGGCCACGGCGTGACGACGGCCGGCGCCGTAAACGCCCTGTTAACCAGTTCCAGCCTTTCCTGAATGTCGTCCGCCGCGTCCTCTTGCAGGAACAGCGCGGGCTCGCCGGTGGCGGCCCTTCGGCGGGCGCGGGTCAGTGCGGATCGGTCTGTCAGCTCGGTGGTCATGCAGGCCCCTCGGGTCAGGCCGCCTATCTAGGAGTGTGCCGTGGGAATGCAAAGCCTTCTTCGCCTTGCCTATCCGCCACAATGCGTCGGATGCGGCGCGCTGGTCGAAGAAGCCTTCAGCCTGTGCGGCCCCTGCTGGCGCGAGACGCCGTTCATCACCGGGCTGGTCTGCGACGCCTGCGGTGTGCCCCTGCCGGGCGAGGCTGGGGGCGCGGCGGTGCTATGCGACGACTGCATGCGGATCGAACGGCCATGGGCACGGGGGCGGACGGCGATGCTGTATCGCGACAATGGCCGCCGCATGGTGCTGGCGTTGAAGCATGGCGACCGGCTGGACCTTGTGCGCCCGGCGTCCCGCTGGCTGGAAGGTGTGGCGGACCCCTGTATCGAGACGGAGACGGTGATCGTCCCGGTCCCGGCGCATTACTCGCGGCTGGTGAAGCGGCGCTATAATCAGGCGGCGATGCTGGCGCAGGCGCTGGCGGCCCGGACCCGGCATCCCTATATGCCCGGCCTTCTGCGGCGGGTCCGGGGAACGCGGGTGCAGGACGGGATGAGCGTCGATGCGCGGTTCGCCAACCTGTCCGGCGCGATCCAGCCCGCGCCCGCCGCGTCAGAGCGGCTGGCGGGGCGGCCGGTTTTGCTGGTCGATGACGTTATGACCTCTGGCGCGACGCTTTCTTCGGCAACCGAGGCGACTTATGCCGCAGGTGCACAGTCGGTCTGCGTTGTGGCACTGGCACGCGTTGCGAAGGATGCCTAGATCCCTATAGTCGCCTGAAATCAGAAAGCGGGATCCATGCAGACTGTCGAAATCTACACCACGCCGACATGCGGTTTTTGCATGATGGCCAAACGTCTTCTTGGCTCCAAGGGCGTGGATTTCAACGAAATCGACGTGTCGCGGGACCCGGACAAGCGCCAGCAAATGATGAAGCGGGCGAATGGCGGCTACACGGTGCCGCAGATCTTCGTGGGCGATATCCACGTGGGCGGTTGCGACGACCTGATGGCGCTGGACCGGGCGGGCAAGCTTGACCCGCTGCTGAAGGACTAGTGCGTGCCGCGCTGATCCAGATGACGGCCTCGGACGATCCCGGGGCCAATCTTGCTTCGACTATCGAATACGTGCGCACCGCCGCGGGCGAGGGTGCTGGATTTGTGCTGACGCCAGAGGTGACGAACTGCGTGTCCGCCAGCCGTGCGCGGCAGCAGGCCGTGCTTCAGCGGCAGGACGACGATCAGACGCTGGCGGCGCTTCGCGACCTTGCGGCAGAGCTTGGCATCTGGCTAAGCATCGGGTCGCTTGCGTTGAAGACGGATGACCCCGACGGGCGGTTTGCCAACCGGTCCTTCCTGATTGCACCCGACGGACGCATCGCGGCGTGGTATGACAAGATCCACATGTTCGACGTGGTGATCTCTGAGACCGAAAGCTATCGCGAATCCGCGGGCTATCGCCCGGGCGACCGTTCCGTGGTGGCAAAAACCGACATCGGCGCGATCGGTCTGACCGTCTGTTACGACATGCGGTTTCCGTCTCTGTACCGGCAGCTTTCGCAGGCGGGGGCCGAGATTCTGCTGGCGCCGTCGGCTTTTTCGCCGGTCACAGGTGCCGCGCATTGGGAAAGCCTGCTGCGCGCGCGTGCCATCGAAAACGGCGCCTACGTTCTGGCGGCGGCCCAGTGCGGTACCCATCCGGCGACCGAGGGCAAGGCGCGGCGCACGTGGGGACACTCGCTGGCGGTGTCGCCGTGGGGCGAGGTCTTGTACGACGGCGGCGATGCGCCCGGCATCGGATATGTCGACCTCGACCTTGCGGCTGTGGCTGAAGCGCGTGGCAAGGTGCCGTCGCTTCAGCACGACCGCGACTTCGGGCCGCCGGCATGAACGACAACGCGCAAGATAACCTGTCGGTCGCGCTGTTCAGCGAGATTTTCATGGCCGACCAGATGGCGCGGGTGAAGCTGGCGCGTGTTCTGCCGAAGGGAATGGAGCTTAGCCATTTCTCGGTTTTGAACCATCTGTCGAAGTCGAAGCAGGAAAAGACGCCCGGCCAACTGGCCCGCGTGTTCCACGTGACGCGCGGCGCGATGACCAACACGGTGAACAAGCTGGCGTGGGCCGGCTACGTTCACATCCGCCCCGACTGGGACGACGCGCGGCGAAAGTTCGTCGCGATCAGCCCTGCGGGCCGCCGCGCCTGTGACGAGGCGTTCCAGGTGATCGCCGACGCGGTGTCGGGGATGGTCGAGGATATCGGGTCCGACAAGGTGCGCGCGGCGTTGCCGGTCCTGCGCGAGATCCGTCTGCGTTTGGGCGAAGAGGACTAGGGCCTAGCCCTCTGCCGGTCGCACGCTTGCCGTGACATAGTTCACGGACAGATCCTTGTCCGAGATCGACCATGACCAGCCCAGCGGGTTGAACACGAACCCCTTGCGGTCGACCGGATCCAGCCCGGCGTTGCGCAGCAGGTCGAACAGCTCGTCCGGCGTGATGAACTTGTTCCAGTCGTGCGTGCCCTTGGGCAGCCAGCGCATCACGTGCTCGGCCCCGATGATCGCCATCACATAGCTTTTGGGGTTCCGGTTGATTGTCGAACAGACCATCAGCCCGCCCGGCTTCAGCAGAGTCTTGCACGCGCTGAGATAGGACAACGGGTCGGCGACATGCTCGACCACTTCCATGTTCAGCACCGCGTCGAACTGTTCACCCGCCTCCGCCAGCACTTCGGCGGTGGTGTGGCGATAGTCGATATCCAGCCCGGACTGTTCCGCATGGATGCGCGCGACGGGGATGTTGCGTTCCGCCGCGTCGGCGCCGACCACTTCTGCGCCCAGCCGGGCCATCGGTTCCGACAGAAGCCCGCCACCGCAGCCGATATCAAGGATACGCAACCCCTCGAACGGGGTCTTCGCGGACAGGTCGCGCCCGAACTCGGCGGCAATCTGAGAGGTGATATAGCCAAGGCGGCAGGGGTTCATCATGTGCAGGGGCTTGAACTTGCCCTGGGTGTCCCACCACTCGGCGGCCATCGCCTCGAACTTGGCGACTTCGCTCGGATCGACTGTCGACGTTGCGGTACTCATGGTCATAACCTTGGCTTCCACGGATTTGCCCCATGGCAGGGGCGTTTCCGAAACTATATAGGGGACATATGGACAAGGTCGCGACCCAGCGAAAGGGTAACCAACATTTGTACCCGCCCCTCGATCCCTTCGATCAGCGCATGATGGAAGTCGGAGAGGGGCACAAGATCTACGTGGAACAGTGCGGCAACCCGTCCGGCATCCCGGTGATCGTCCTGCACGGCGGCCCCGGCGGCGGGTGCAGCCCCGCGATGCGGCGCTATTTCGACCCCGAGACGTACCGTGTGATCCTGTTCGATCAGCGTGGCTGTGGCCGGTCGCGGCCGCATGCTTCGGTCGAGGACAACACCACGTGGCACCTTGTCCGCGATATCGAGGCGATCCGCACCGCGCTGGATATCGAACGCTGGATCGTGTTCGGCGGATCGTGGGGCGCGACGCTGTCGCTGATCTATGGCGAGACGCATCCCGAACGCGCGGCGGCGCTGGTGCTGCGCGGTGTGTTCCTGATGACCCAGTCCGAGCTAAGCTGGTTCTACGGCGGCGGCGCGGGCAAATTCTTCCCCGAGCTGTGGGACCGGTTCTCGGGACTTGTCCCGGTCGAGGAACGCGACGACCTGATCGCCGCCTACCATCGCCGGCTGTTCAGCGGCGACATCGCCGAAGAGACACGGTTCGCCCGCACGTGGACCGCGTGGGAAAACGCGCTGGCCTCGATCGACAGCGCCGGCATGGGGGGCGACAGCCCTGCCGACTATGCACGGGCCTTCGCGCGGCTGGAGAACCACTATTTCACCAACGCCGGTTTCCTCGAACTGGACGGGCATATCCTGAAGAACGTGGGACGGCTGGAAGGCACGCCCGGCTATATCGTTCAGGGGCGGTACGACATGATCTGTCCGCCGCACTCGGCCTATGCGCTGCACAAGGCGTGGCCGGGGTCCGAGATCCGGATGATCGGACACGCCGGTCATGCACTCTCTGAACCGGGGATTAGTGCCGAACTGGTGTCGATCATGGACCGGCTTCGCCGCGATCCGGTGATCCGCGAAACCGCGGCCTGATGTTCGCGGTAACGCAAGGGTTTACATAAGGCACCTTTTTGTTAACCTGCCAGTCAACAAAAACAAAGACAGGGATCCGGGCGTTTTGCACCCCGTTCTGAAGATTGTAATTCAACGGCTGTTTCTGGGTCTGCTGACGCTTCTGGTGGTCTCGATCGTGATCTTCATCGCGGTCAATTCGCTTCCCGGCGACTTCGCTCAGGCGATCCTTGGACAGTCCGCCACCCCCGAGGCCGTCGCCGCGATCCGCAAAGACCTTGGCCTCGATCAACCTGCCATCACCCGCTATTTCACATGGCTGGGCGACATGGTGACCGGGAACCTCGGGATCAGCTTCGCGCAGGCCAACTTCGCCAGCTTCGTCGGCACCAGCGCGGAAAGCGGATCGGGTCCGGTGACGGTGCTGCAGCAGATCGCGCCACGGTTCCAGAACACCATGTTCCTTGCGGGCGTCACGGCGGTCATCGCGGTGCCGCTGTCGTTGCTGCTGGGCATCCTCGCGGCGCTGTTCCGAAACTCTGTCTTCGACAAGGTCGCCAACGTCGGCGCGCTGAGCGCCGTGTCGAGCCCCGAGTTCTTTCTTGCCTACGTGCTGATCCTGTTCCTTGCGGTGCTGAACCCGGTACTGCCGTCGCTGTCGAACATCTATTCTGACATGGGGTTCGGCGAACGGCTGTTGCGCACGCTGCTTCCGGCGCTGACGCTGACGCTGATGGTGACCGCGCAGATGATGCGGATGACGCGGGCGGCGATCATCAACCTGCTGGCGTCGCCCTATATCGAGATGGCGCGGCTGAAGGGCCTGTCGCCGATGCGGGTGATCGTGAAACATGCGCTGCCGAACGCGCTGGCGCCGATCATCAACGTGATCGCCCTGAACCTCGCGTACCTGATCACCGGCGTCGTCGTGGTCGAGGTGGTCTTCGTCTATCCGGGCATCGGCCAGCTGTTCGTGGACAGCGTGAAGATCCGTGACATCCCTGTGGTGCAGGCCTGCTGCCTGATCTTCGCGGGCGCCTATATCCTGCTGAACCTGATGGCGGACGTGTTGTCGATCATCTCGAACCCGCGCCTGAGGCATCCGAAATGAGCGGCCTGATGTGGATTGTCGCCGCGCTGGTCGTGATCGCGGCCCTGTCGTGGGTGTTCCGGTTCGCCGGTCAGGCCGCCACCGGAAACCGTCCCTATTTCAGGGATATGAGCTATGGCGTCGCTTTCGGCTTCGTACTGGGCGCGGCGATCCTGATCTGGGTGGTCTACACCTTCATCAAGGCGCGCTTCATCCTCGATGAGACGGCGGCCGCGCCCTATTTCTTCTTCATCTTCGCGGTCGAGGGCCTGATCGTCGCGGGCATCGCGGCGTGGCTGTTCCGCGCGGCGGGCCGGCTGGTCGGGACGGGTGGCACGCGCAAGCTGTTCCGGTCGATGCCCCTTACGGCCAGTTTCGGCATCCTTGTCATCATCATCTACGCGATCCTGTCAATCTTCGCGCAGGTCATCGCACCCTACGGTCAGGAAGAGGTCTTCGCCGCCGCGAACACGCTGCCGGGCACCGACCCGATGCATCCGCTGGGCACCGACAATATCGGGCGCGACCTGCTGTCCCGCCTGATCTACGGCGCGCAGAACACCGTGGGCATTGCCTTTGTCACGACCTGTCTCGCCTTCCTGCTGGGCGGCTCGCTGGGCTTTCTTGCCGCGACGCTGGGCGGCTGGCTGGACCAGCTGGTGTCGCGGGCGGTGGACGTGCTGATGGCGATCCCGTCGCTGATCTTCGCGCTGCTTCTGATGACCATCGCCAGCGCGTGGGCCGGCAATCAGGGCTGGCTGCTGACCGTCTACATGATCGTGATCATCGCGGTGATCGATTCCACCCGCGTGTTCCGGCTGGCCCGCGCCGTCGGGATCAACATCGTCGTGATGGATTATATCGAGGCGGCGAAACTGCGCGGCGAAGGGTTGGGTTACCTGATCTTCCGCGAAATCCTTCCGAACGCCTACGCGCCGCTTCTGGCCGAGTTCGGGCTGCGGTTCTGCTTCGTCTTCCTGACCATCGCGTCCCTGTCGTTCCTCGGTGTGGGCATCCAGCCGCCGCTGGCCGACTGGGGCACCATGGTCCGTGACCTTGCGCAGTTCATCAACTTCGCCGCCTTCTCGCCGCTGACCGCCGCGCTGCCGCTGATGGCCGCCGGGGCCATCGCGCTACTGACGGTGTCGGTCAACTTCGTGGTCGACTGGATGCTGCAGAAATCGTCGGGGCTGAAGGAATGACGGACGAAAGACAAACCCTTGTCGAGATCCGCGACCTGTGGATCGAAGGCCGGTCCGACGAAGAGTGGAACCCGATCATCAACGGCGTCGACCTGACCCTGCACAAGGGCGAGGTTCTGGGTCTGATCGGTGAATCCGGCGCGGGCAAGTCGACGCTGGGGCTTGCCAGCATGGGCTACACCCGCGACGGCGTGCGCATTTCGAAGGGCTCGGTCAAGTTCGACGGGATCGAGCTGACGACCGCCTCGGCCGCGAAGAAGCGTGCGCTGCTGGGCAAGCGCATCGCCTATGTCGCGCAGTCCGCCGCCGCCAGCTTCAACCCCGCGCACAAGCTGATCGACCAGCACACCGAAGCGCCGGTGCAGCATCATGTGTCCTCGAAGTCCGAGGCCGTGGCCGACGGGATCGAACTGTATCGCCGCCTGCGCCTGCCGAACCCTGACGAGATCGGCTTTCGCTATCCGCACCAGGTGTCCGGGGGGCAGTTGCAGCGGGCGATGACGGCGATGGCGATGTCCTGCCGTCCCGACCTGATCATCTTCGACGAACCGACCACCGCGCTTGACGTGACCACTCAGATCGAGGTGCTGGCCGCGATCCGGGACATCGTCGAACAGTTCGACACCGCCGCGATCTACATCACCCATGACCTTGCCGTCGTCGCGCAGATGGCGGACCGCATCAAGGTCCTGCTGAAGGGCGACGAGGTCGAGACCGCCGAAACGCGCGAAATGCTGAGCGCGCCGAAAGAGGACTATACCAAAAGCCTTTGGGCGGTCCGCAGCTTCCAGCGCCCGGCCAAGCCCGCGCCCGCGGTAGATGCGACGCCGGTGATCTCTGTCCAGAACATCACCGCCGCCTACGGCAAGATGCCGGTTTTGCACGACGTCAGCTTTGACATTCACGCGGGCCGCACGGTGGCCGTGGTGGGCGAATCCGGCTCTGGCAAGTCCACGACCGCGCGCGTGATCACCGGGCTGCTGCCGCAGACCGATGGCGTGATCGAGTACCGGGGCCAGCCGCTGCCCGCGGACTATCGCAAGCGCGACCGCAACCAGCTGCGGCAGGCGCAGATGATCTACCAGATGGCCGACACCGCGCTGAACCCGCGCAAGTCCATCGGCGAGATCATCGGGCGTCCGGTCGAATTCTACATGGGTCTGCGCGGCCGCAAGAAGCGCGAGCGCGTGCGCGAGCTGTTGAACGAGATCGAGCTTGAGCCCGACCAGTTCATCCACCGCCTGCCGTCAGAGTTGTCGGGTGGTCAGAAACAGCGCGTCGGCATCGCCCGCGCGCTGGCCGCCGAGCCCGAGTTCATCATCTGCGACGAAGTCACCTCGGCGCTGGATCAGCTTGTGGCGGAAGGCATCCTGAAACTGCTGGCGCGGCTGCAGGACGAGCTGGGCCTGAGTTACATGTTCATCACCCACGATCTCGCCACCGTGAAGGCGATCGCGGACGAAGTGGTGGTTATGAAGGACGGCCACGTGGTAGAACACGGACCCAAGGACGACATGTTCAGGCCGCCGCACCATCCCTACACCGATCTTCTGCTAAGTTCGGTGCCCGAGATGGACCCGGACTGGCTGACGAATCTGCTGGCGGAACGCGGTGTCGAGAACATCGGCGATGCCGCCGTAGACAAGATGTAACAAACCCGCGCCACAAAAGGGCCGATGCATCGGCTTGCCGGCGCCAACTAACGACAGAGAGGGAGTTCGAAAATGACACGTTTCACGAGACGCGGACTGCTGCGGACCGGTGCTGCTGCCGGTGTGCTGGCGGCCACGGGTCTGCCGCTGCGGGCGCAAGCCACGCGCGGTGGCCGGCTGCGGATGGGCCTGAACGGCGCCAATACCTCGGACAGCTGGGACAGCCGCACCCATTCCGACATCTTCATGATCTCCGCTGCGCAGGGCGCGGTGTTCGATTCCCTGACGGTGGTCGCCGCCGACGGTTCGCTTGAAGGCGAGCTGGCCGAAAGCTGGGAAACCTCGTCGGACGCGAAGACCTGGACGTTCAACCTGCGTCAGGGCGTGACCTTCCACAACGGCAAGCCTTTCGGCGCAGACGATGTGATCGAGTCGCTGCAGATGCACGTCGGCGAAGGCGTCAAATCCGCCGCCAAGCCGATCGTCGAGGCAATCGCCGAGATGAAGAAAGTCACCGATCACCAGGTGCAGTTCATCCTCGCCGACGGCAACGCCGACTTCCCGTACCTGCTGGCCGACTATCACCTGCTGATCTACCCGGCGGGCCAGATCGACGAGGCCATCTCGAAAGGCATCGGCACCGGCCTGTACCAGGTTGAAAGCTTCGATCCGGGCGTCCGCTTCGTCGGCACCCGTGTGGACAGCCACTACAAGGACGGCACCGCCGGCTGGTTCGACTCGGTCGAAATCATCGCGGTCAACGACATCACCGCGCGGATGAACGCGCTGCTGACCGGTCAGGTCGACGTCATCAACGACATCGACTTCAAGACCGAGTCGCTGCTGGCAGCCAATCCGATGACCGACATCTTCGAGGTCACCGGCAACCAGCAGTTCACCTTCCCGATGCTGACCGACGTGGCTCCGTTCGACGACAACAACGTCCGGATGGCGCTGAAGCACGCGGTCAACCGTCAGGAAATGGTCGACAAGATCCTGCTTGGCCACGGCCGCGTCGGCAACGACAGCCCGATCGGTCCGGCGAACCAGTACTATTTCGCCGACATGGAGCAGCACGCCTACGACCCGGACAAGGCCAAGTTCTACCTCAAGGAAGCCGGGGCCGAGGGCCTGTCGGTGGACCTGAGCGTCTCGAACGCCGCCTTCACCGGCGCGACCGACGCGGCGCAGCTTCTGCAGGCGTCGGCGAAGGCCGTCGGCATCACCATCAACCTCGTGCAGGAACCGGCGGACGGTTACTGGTCGAACGTGTGGCTGAAGAAGCCGTGGTGCGCCTGCTACTGGTCGGGCCGCGCGACCGAGGACCTGATGTTCTCGTCCGCCTACGCGACCGGCGTGCCGTGGAACGACACCCACTTCGAGAACGAGCGCTTCATGGAGCTGCTGGTGAAGGGCCGTGTCGAGTTCGACAGCGACAAGCGCCGCGACATCTATCACGAGATGCAGCAGATCGTGCACGACGAAGGCGGCGCGATGATCCCGATGTTCGCGAACTTCGTGGGCGCCAAGTCGTCGAAGGTCACCAACTCGGGCACCATCGGCAACGTCTACAAGGTCGACAACGGCCGCGTCGCGGAACGCTGGTGGATGGCCTGATAAAAGCCACAGCCTGAAATGAACGGGGCCCGGTGCAGATGCGCCGGGCCCTTTTCCTTGGTCTCGGGGGAAAGGCTTACCGCTTCGCCAGCGCAAGCGCCTCGGTCAGGACCTTCCGGTCGCCGATATGGTTGGCGAGGATCAGTACCAGTTGCGCGTTCAGCGCGTGGCTTTCCGCCTCGGTCAGTCCCTTGTGCGCGGCCAGAAGCTCTTCGTAGAAGGCATCATGATCCGCAAGGTTCGGCGTGTCGATCAAAGCCATCATTTCCCCTTCCACATCGTCTCTATTTCACGCAAAATCGCGTTTGCATCGGGCGATAGCCAGCGCGCCGCGACGACCTGATCGGGGCGGATCAGGTAAACCGCTTGCGACGCCTCGCCAAGATAGCGGGCGCGGATCGTGTCGGTCAGCGGGACCGACAGCACCTCGGCGCCATCGACCTGTGGCGCATCGCAGCCAAGCGCCAGGACGGTGACCTTGCCGCCCAACGCGCCTAGCAGCCAGCCGTTGTCCAAGGGCGCATCCGCGGCCACTGCGCCGGGCCTGGTGCCCTTGGGTAGCGATGGCGCATCAGGGCCGTTCGCGGGATAGACGCAGGGCACCGACAGGCGGCCCGAGTTCACCCACGACCGCGCGAAGGGCGCTTTGGACGCAAGCGCCAGAACCTGATCGCGGAACAGCCGTTCGGCCCCGTCGGCGGGGGTCATGAAGCGGGTGGAGCGGGTCGAGTTCATGATGTTCTCGTCCGAGCCGTAGGTGCGCTCGGTATCGTAGGTCGCCAGCAGATCGCGATCCGCGCGCCCCTCCAGCACCGCGGCCAGTTTCCAGCCAAGGTTGTCGACGTCCTGAAGCCCGCCATTGCCGCCACGCGCACCGAAAGGCGACACGACATGCGCGCTGTCGCCCACGAACAGCACCCGGTCGTGAACGAAGTTCTTCAGTCGCCGGCACTGGAAGGTGTAGACGCTGACCCAGTCCAGCCGGAAATCGGAATGGCCCACGACCTTCTCGATCCGGGGGATCACTTTCTCGGGCTGCTTTTCCTCTTCGGGGTCGGTGTCCCAGCCAAGCTGAAGGTCGATGCGATAGATGTTGTCGGGCTGCTTGTGCAGCAAGGCGGACTGGCCGGGGTGGAAGGTCGGCTCGAACCAGAACCAGCGTTCCGAAGGTGTGTCCGCCGTCATCTCGATGTCGGCGATCAGGAACCGCTCTTCAAAAAGCTCGCCGTCGAAGTCGAGACCCATCATGTGCCGAACCGGAGACCGGGCGCCGTCGCAGGCGATCAGATAGTCGCAGGTCAGCGAATAGATGCCGTCCGGCGTCTCGATATCCACACGGGCTTCGTCGGCGTCCTGATGGACCGTCACCACCTTGTTCTTGAACCGAAGATCGATCATCTCGTTGGCCAGCGCGGCCTCGACGAGGTACTCTTCGACATAATATTGCTGAAGGTTCACGAAGGCGGGCATTTTATGACCCGCCTCGGGCAGCAGGTCGAAGTTGAACACCTCGGTGTCGCGGTGGAAGGTGCGTCCGACCTTCCAGGTCACCCCCTTCTCCACGGACTTATCCCCAACGCCGAGACGGTCGAGGATCTCGAGGCTGCGCTTGGACCAGCAGATCGCGCGGCTGCCGACCGAGACGACGTTGTTGTCGTCCAGCACCACGGACGGAATGCCATGGTTGGCCAGTTCCAGCGCCATGGCGACGCCGATGGGTCCGGCGCCGACGATGACGACCTTGTGGCGCGGTTCGGGGGCGGTCAGGCCCGCCGGGGCGGTGTATTCGAAGGGTCGGTAATCATAGGGCATGGGCTGTCCTCCCGATCAGCCAGATCAGCATGCCGGGCACCACGTGGCCGGCGGCGTAGAACACGGCGACAAGCCGCAGGAACCGTAGAAGCTGCGGAACGGGGTGGCCGAGTTCCGGCTGTCGTATCCGCAGCAAAGGCATCGGCCCCTCATTCGAAATAGGCCCGCGCCGAAGGCACGCGGCCGTCTTCCAGATGGAAGTCATCCAGCTGCGGCGGCGCGATACCGGCGTCCTGCAACTGAACGTGCGCCTGTCCGCGATGGTGGACCTGATGCTGGAACAGGTGCAGCAGCAGCGCGCCGACTTTCTCGGTCACGTCCGGGTTGTGCCCGCGCTCTGTCCGCACCCGGCGATCCAGATCCTCGGGCGCCAGCGCGGCGCAGTATTGCGTCAGCCGCAGATCGGCGTCCGCCTGCAACGCGCCAAGTTCGTGCGGGTTGGTGATGTCTTCCCGGTCATAGACCGAACGGCCCAGCCCGCCCTCCTCCAGCGCGTCGATGTAGTACAGGTCCACCTCGTAGATGTGATTCAGGGTTTTCGAGATCGAGGGAAAGAACCCCGGCCGCGGCGCCGTGAACGCGCCCTCGGGCAGCGCGGCCAGCGCGGCGTAAAGCGTCGCATTGGCCCAAGCGTTGTTAAGCGCCATGGTGCGGTAGGGTTCCATCCGTCTCTAACCCTGCAGCATTTCCCACATCTCGGCGTCGCGCTCGGCGGTCCAGATGCGGGGCGTGTCGATGTCACGGGCCTCGTCATAGGCGCGGGCGACGTTGAACGGCAGGCAGTGCTCGTAGATCGCGTAGTCCTTGAACTTCGGATCGCACTCGGCGCGCACCGCGTCCCACGCTTCCTTCAGCGACCCGCCGCGCAGCGCGACCTTGGCCACCGGAGCGTAGGTCGACTTGACGAAGTCGGTGGTGGAGTCCAGCGCCGCGTTGACCATCTTCTTGCCGACAAGGGCATCGCCGCGGCCGGGTGCGATGGCGTCCACATCCCATGCGCGGATGTTCTCGATGGTGCCGGGCCAGTCATGGAAGTGGCCGTCGCCGCAGTAGCAGGCGGATTTGTATTCCACGATGTCGCCGGTGAACATCACGTTCTGGTCCGGCACGTAGATCACCGCGTCGCCGGCGGTGTGGGCGCGGCCAAGCTGCATGATGTCGACGCGGCGGTTGCCGAGGTAGACGCTCATGCGGCCGTTGAAGGTGGTCGTCGGCCACGTCAGGCCGGGGATGTCTTCGTGCCCCTGGAACAGACGCGGAAAGCGCGCGAACTCGCTGTCCCAGTCTTCTTGGCCACGCTCGACGACCATCGAGCGGGCTTTTTCGGACATGATGACCTGCGGCGCGCCGAAGGCCGAGGCGCCCAGCACGCGCACGGCGTGATAGTGGGTCAGCACGAGATGGGTGATCGGCTTGTCGGTCACCGAGCGCACGCACTCGATCACCTTGTTGGCAAGGCGCGGGGTGGCCTGCGCCTCGACGATCATCACCGAGTCGTCGCCGATGATGACGCCCGAGTTCGGGTCGCCCTCGGCGGTGAAGGCGTACAGCCCGTCCCCGATCTCGGTGAAGCTGACGGTCTTCTCCGCCATGTCGCCCTGCGATGCAAAGGCCTTGGCCATGCGATTTCCTTTCGTATTCACGGACGCCGGAGCGCCTCTAACCTGAGTGTGTTCCGTGACGTGCAGCCGCACGCCTTATCTGTTGGCCCTTGGCAGCCGCATCAGCCCCTTTTGTACGGATCGTCCAGCGCCGGGATGACCGTGCCGGTGCAATCCCCGAAGCCGACGCGATACCCGTCGCCCTGCGCCGCGCCAGACAGGACCAGCGTGTCGCCGTCCTCGATGAAGCTGCGGGTCGAACCGTTGGCCAGCGTCAGCGGTTCTTTCCCGCCCCAGCTCATTTCCAGCAGCGACCCGCGCTCGTCCTTCGAGGGGCCGGAAATCGTGCCGGAGCCAAGCAGATCGCCCACGTTCATCGGCGAGCCCGCCGTGGTGTGATGCGCGAGTTGCTGTGCGGCGGAATAGTACATTTCGCGATAGTTGGTGTTGGCCAGAACCTCGCGCTGATCGGCACTTTCCGGCTGAATAGAGACAGAAAGCGGGATGTCGTACAGCATCGGCCCCGGTTCTTCGAGATAGGGCAGCAGCACGCGTTCCCGGTGCGGCGTCGAGCAGCGGAAAGGTTCCAGCGCCGCTTTCGTGACAATCCACGGAGAGATCGAAGTGGCCGTCGCCTTGGCCTGGAACGGCCCAAGCGGTTGGTATTCCCACGCCTGAATGTCGCGCGCGGACCAGTCATTCAGCAGGACGTAGCCGAAGATCATGTCGTCGGCTTCCTGAACCGTCACCGGCCCGTCCGAGGGCATGCCGACGATTGCGCCCATCTCCAGCTCGATGTCGAACCGCTTGCACGGCGCGAAGACCGGCAGGTCCATGTCCGGGCCCTTTAGCTGGCCCCAGGGCCGCCGCACGTCGGTGCCGCTGACCACGACCGAAGACGCGCGGCCGTTATAGCCGATGGGGATCGACAGCCAGTTCGGCGGCAGCGCATTCTCGGCGCCGCGGAACATGGTGCCGACGTTGGTGGCATGGTGCTTGCCCGCGTAGAAGTCGGTGTATTCGGCCACCTTGAACGGCAGGTGCAGCGTCGCCTCGGACATCTGGACCGAATAGGTGGTCAGTTGGTCCTGCACCTCTTCCGGCGCATCCTCGGCCAGCATGTCCTGCAGCTTCGCGCGGTACGCGGCCCAGACCTGCGGGCCTAGCGCCATGAAGTCGTTCCAGTACGGCGCGTCCAGCACGTCGGCATGCTCGTCGGCGCGCAGGATGCCCGCAGCCTCCAGCCCCGTCGCGTCGATGATGCGGTCGCCGATCGCCACGCCGCAGCGCAGTTCGGCGTCGCCGACAGAGAAGACGCCGTAGGGCAGGTTGTTCAGGGGAAAGTCGGTTTCGGCGGTATTGGCCGAAGCGACCCATGATGTCTTGAGCATGCAGATCCTCAGTCTTCGTCGTCCAGTTCATCCCAAGGGTCCGCCGCCTGCCGCGCGCCATGAACGACGATCAAGGCGATGGCGACCAGAACCCCAAGAACGATCAGGTAGGTCATTTCAGTCTCTGAACAGGCCTATTTCTTGCCCGGCGTCCCGTCGAACTTCTTCTCGAGAGAGGTCCAGCAGTCGATGTAGTCGTCCTGAAGCGGCGCCTCATTGCCGGCGAAGGCGGTCAGGTGCTGCGGGAAGCGGGTCTCGAACATGAAGGACATGGTGTTGTCCAGCTTCTCGGCCTGCAGATCGGCGTTCGACGCGCCCTCGAAAGCGTTCCGGTCGGGACCGTGCGGCAGCATCATGTTGTGCAGGCTCATACCGCCGGGGATGAAGCCCTGCGGCTTGGCGTCGTACTGGCCATAGATGTTGCCCATCAGCTCGGACATGATGTTCTTGTGATACCACGGCGGGCGGAAGGTGTTCTCGGCCACCATCCAGCGCTCGCGGAACAGGACGAAGTCGATGTTCGCGGTGCCCTCGACGCCCGACGGCGCGGTCAGCACGGTAAAGATCGACGGGTCCGGGTGGTCGAACAGGATCGAACCGACCGGGCAGTAGGTGCGCAGGTCGTACTTCACCGGGGCGTAGTTGCCGTGCCACGCCACCACGTCCAGCGGCGAGTGGCCGATCTTGGTCACGTGGAACTGGCCGCACCATTTCACCGTCACGGTCGAAGGTTCTTCGCGGTCTTCGTAGGCGGCGACCGGCGTCTTGAAGTCGCGGCGGTTCGCCATGCAGTTCGCACCGATCGGGCCACGGCCGGGCAGGTCGAACTTCTGGCCGTAATTCTCGCACACGAAGCCGCGGGCAGGGCCGTCGATCAGCTCGACGCGGTACAGCAGGCCGCGCGGGATGATGGCGATTTCCTTCGGTTCTAGGTCGATGATCCCCAGTTCCGTATAGAACCGCAGCCTGCCGTCCTGCGGCACGATCAGCAGTTCGCTGTCGGCAGAAAAGAAATACTCATCCACCATCGACTCGGTCACAAGGTAGATGTGCGACGCCATGCCGACCTGCGTGTTCACGTCGCCGGCGGTGGTCATCGTGCGCATGCCGGTGATCCAGGTCAGCGGCGCGTCGGTCATTTCGACCGGGTCCCAGCGGTACTGGCCCAGCGAGATGACGTCTTCAAGCACGTGCGGCGCGGACTTCCAGTAGGGGACGTCGATCTTTTCGTACCGGTGCGAATGCTTCACCGACGGGCGGATGCGATAGCACCACGTGCGCTCGTTCTGGTGGCTCGGCGCGGTGAAGGCGGTGCCGGACAGCTGCTCGCCGTACAGGCCGTATTCGCATTTCTGCGGGCTGTTCATGCCTTGCGGCAGGGCGCCGGGCAGCGCTTCGGTTTCGAAGTCGTTGCCGAAACCGGGCATGTAGCCCTCGTGCGTGCCGACCGTGGTGGCGGCGCGCTGCATCTCGCGGGGGGTCGCTTGCTTGTTCATGTGCTCCTCCGAAAGCTTGGCGGGCGGCAAAAGGCGGCGCCCGTGGCTTGGCTGCAGATCTATCGTTGCAATTGCAACGATGTCAAGACAAGATACGGTGACGCCTTGCCGGACGGCGGTCCGGGCGTGCGGAGGAGCTTGTAAATGAACGATTTCGACCTTGGTGATTTCCTGCCGTACCAGCTTGCCGTGCTGTCCGAGCGGGTCAGCCGCGACTTCGCGCAGCACTATCGCAGCCGGTTTGGAATCAGCCGTGCGGAATGGCGGGTCATCGCGCATCTGAGTCAGGCGAACGAGGTGTCGGTCCGCGACATTCATCTGCGGGCCGAACTGGAGAAGTCCAAGGTCAGTCGGGCGGCGGCGCGGCTGGAGGCGGCAGGCTATGTCACGAAGACCGCCAACGCGCAGGACCGGCGGCTTGTGTCGCTGGCGCTGACCGACAAGGGTCGCGCGTTGATGGACGAGATGGCGCCGATCGCGGACGCCTTTCAGCAGCGGGCGATGGCGCAACTGGGTGATGACGCAGCGGCGTTTCTTGCCGGAATGCGCGCCTTGTTGCACGATCCCGGTGAAACGCGGGACGACTGACAGGCCCAGACGACGGATCCAAGGGCCGGGGGAGGAGACTATGGACGATATCGTAATTCTGGGCGGCGCGCGGACCGCCATCGGCACCTTCGGCGGATCGCTCGCCGGGACGCCGCCGATCCAGCTGGGCGCGACGGTCGCCCGCGAGGCCATGGCCCGCGCCGGGGTCGAGCCGGGCCAGATCGGTCACGTCGCCTATGGCCACGTCATCAACACCGAGCCGCGCGACATGTACCTGTCCCGCGCCGCAGCCATCGAGGCAGGCATTCCCGACACGACCCCTGCGATGAACGTGAACCGCCTGTGCGGCTCTGGCGCGCAGGCCATCGTGTCGGTCGTGCAGTCCTTGGCGCTGGGCGATGCAAAGTTCGGGCTGGCCGGAGGTGCCGAAAGCATGAGCCGCTCGCCCTATATCGTGCCGCAGGTGCGCTGGGGTCAGAAGATGGGTGACTTCGGCGCGCAGGACATGATGCTCGGGGCGCTGAACTGTCCCTTCGGCACCGGGCACATGGGCGTGACCGCCGAGAACGTCGCGGCAGAGCACCAGATCACCCGCGAGCAGCAGGACGCCTTCGCGCTGGAAAGCCAGGAGCGTGCCGCGAAAGCGATCTCTGAAGGGCGGTTCAGAGACCAGATCGTGCCGGTCGAAGTGAAGATAAAGCGCGACATGGTGCCGTTCGACACTGACGAGCACCCCAAGGCAACCAGCGCCGAGAAACTGGCCGGTCTGCGGGCCGCGTTCCAGAAGGACGGCACGGTTACGGCGGGCAATGCATCCGGCATCAACGACGGCGCGGCGGCGCTGGTTCTGGCGCGCGCCGACGCGGCAGAGGCGGCGGGACTGACGGCGCGGGCGCGGATCACCGGCTATGCCCACGCGGGCGTCCGGCCCGAGGTCATGGGCATCGGCCCGGTCCCGGCGGTGCGCGCTCTGCTGGAAAAGACCGGATTGTCGGCCTCTGACTTCGACGTGATCGAGTCGAATGAGGCCTTCGCGGCGCAGGCGTTGGCCGTGTCGAAGGAACTGGGCCTCGACCCAGCGAAGGTAAACCCCAACGGCGGCGCCATCGCGCTGGGCCACCCGGTCGGCGCGACCGGCGCGATCATCACCGTCAAGGCGCTGTACGAACTGGAACGGATCGGCGGCAAGCGCGCTCTGGTCACCATGTGCATCGGCGGCGGCCAAGGCATCGCGCTGGCGTTGGAGCGGGTTTGATCGTCGGGCACATGGAAGTCGGCTGACATTTACGCATGCACTGTGTTGCACTATGTGTAGCACAGTGTACGTCACATCCAGCTCGGGAACATCACAATGCCATCTCCGCTGAACATCCGCGACATTGGTGCGGATCGAAAGGCCGCGTTGGAGCGGGAAGCGAAAGCCACCGGCGGATCAATCGCGGATGTCGTCCGCGCCTGGATTGACGAGGGCATCGCGCGTGCGCAGGCTGAACGCGAGCGGGAAGCGTGGATCGCGTCGGCGCAGCAGGGGTTATCCGAAGAAGCGTCGCGGCTGGAACGCGACGGTCCCAGCCTGGCGCGGTTCCGGCGGTTCTAGGCACCTGAAATGCAGGGCGCGCTGCATCGGCTGCGGGATGGAAACGAGATCGTGTGCCGGGTGCAGACCGATCTGGGCGTGGAGACAGCCTATGTCCTGTGCGCTCCGGTCGTTCGCCGGTCCGACTGGGGCGCTTTGGTTCCCAAGCTGCACATCCCAATCCAACTGCAGGGTGAAGCGCATGTTCTGCTCATGTCGCAGCTGGTCGCGATTCCGGCGAAGCAAATCGGCCCGGCTGTCGGCGACGCGTCTGCTTGGCGGGATGAGATCGTCGCAGCGGTCGACCTTCTTGTCTCGGGGTTTTAGCGCGGATTGGCTCAATCCAACTGAACCGTCGTCCTTGCCGCGCGACCTTCCGCATCGATGACCGACAGGGTGAAGAACCCGGGGCCGGGGAGTTCGATGACCGTGTCGCGGTCGTGGCTTTGGGTCAGGATCGGTCGGCCGTCGGCAAGCCATGTGAAGGGCGGGATGCCGTCGCGGACCTTGACCGTCAGAAGGTGGTCCGCAGTCTCTATTCTGGCTCCGTCCGGGGGGAAGGCGACGGTCGGTGCGTCCGGATCGTCGCCGAACGCGGCGTCGCGCGTGCGGAAGTGTTTCAGCGGCTCGGGCAGACCGGCGTGGCCGACGATAAGCGTCGACGGCGGCGGAGCGGGAAGGCGGTCGAGCCGGGGTTTCAGCAGCGCGAAAGCCTCGAAGAGAATGGGGGCCGCCACCTCGCCGCCGAAGGCGCCGGGGACGGGGGTGCCATCCGGGCGGCCCATCCACACGCCGGCAACATGGGTCCCGTCGAACCCCAGCGCCCAGGCGTCTCGGTGGCCGTAACTGGTGCCGGTCTTGTAGGCGAGCCCATTGCGGGCTGCGCCGGGGGGCGGCGGAATGTCGGACAGGATGTCGGCGACCATCCATGCGCTTTCGGGTGACAACACCTTGCGCGGCTGATCCGGGATCGGGGCATCCTGCCGGACGTGGATCGGAACCGCTTCGCCGTCGTGCGCGAGGCTGGCGTAAAGACGGATCAGCCCGTCGAGGCTGACGCCGATCCCGCCCAGTGCGACGGCAAGGCCGGGGTTGGTGCCGGGAAACTCGGTCTGGGTTCCCGCGCGGCGCAGGTGGACCAGCAGGCGGGCGGGGCCAAGCGCATCAAGCAGCTTCACCACCGGGATATTCAGCGACATCGCCAGCGCGTCGCGGATGCGGATCGTACCGCGAAAGGCGCCGTCGAAGTTCTGCGGCTTGTAGCCGGCGAACGCGGTGGGCCGGTCCTCGATCAGCGTTTCGGGATGCGCCAGCCCCCGGTCGAAGGCCAGCCCGTAGATCAGCGGCTTCAGCGTGGACCCGGGCGAGCGCATGGCGCGGGTCATGTCGACGAAGCCCTCGCGGTCATCATCGGCGTATCCGGCAGAGCCGACCGAGGCGAGGAGCTCTCCGGTGGTGTGGTCGGCAACCATGATGGCAATGGATTGGCGGCGGCCCGCGTCGTGGGCGGCGCGTTCAGCAAGCGTTTCCAGCCGCGCCTGAAGCGCGGCGTCAAGCGTCAGGCGGTGGATCTGCGTCGACGGATCTTCGGACCGAAGACGGTCGGTCAGGTGGGCGGCAAGCCGTGGAAAGTCGATGCGGCGGTCCGGCACGGGTTCCGTCATCGCGGCGCGGCGGGTGTCGTCGGTCAGAACGCCGTCACCGACCATGCGCGCCAGCACCCGGTCACGGGCGTCGTGGGCGGCGCCGTGATAGCGGTCGGGGCGGCGCCGCTCGGGGGATTGGGGCAGCGCGACCATCAAGGCGGCCTCGGCCGGAGTCAGGCGCCGGGGTTCCTTGCCGAAATAGGCGAAGGTGGCGGCACGGACGCCTTCGAGGTTGCCGCCGAACGGCGCTCGGTTGACGTACAGCGCAAGGATCTGCTGCTTGGTCAGGTGCCGTTCCAGCGCCAGCGCAAGACGCAACTGCCGCAGCTTTCCGTGCCATTCACCGGTCGGTCCGTTTTCCAGCAGCCGTGCGACCTGCATTGTCAGGGTCGATCCGCCCGAAATGATGCGCCCGTTCCGCAGGGCCTGCCCGACCGCGCGCAGCATCGCCGCCGGATCGACGCCGTGATGGCGGTAGAACCGCTTGTCTTCGTAGGCGATCAGCATATCGAGGTATCGCGCGTCGACGCCGTCCAGCGACACGTCCAGCCGCCAGCGCCCGTCGGCCACGGTATAGGCGCGCAGCAGGGTGCCGTGGCGGTCCAACATCTCGACCGAGGTTTCGACCACCAGCGGCGGCAACACCGTCGCGTCAACCCATTGGTCGAAGGCGTCCCGGCCAAGCGCCGTCAGGAACAGCGCCAGCGCCAGAACGAAGGGCGCCGCCCGTGTCATTGCGTGACGGTCACGCGGCCCGCGTCGCTGTGCGCACGGTACTCGGGGCGGTACATATCCTCGACCGAGGCGGCGGGGTGGTGGTAGTCGCCCGGCGACACCGCGCGGACGATATAGCCAAGGCGGAAGGGTTCGTCGGTGAACCAGTCGATGGCGGCGACGAACCGGTCCTGCCGGAATTCGGCGGTGCGCACGTCTTCCTCGAGGTCTAGCCAGTTCAGCGCCTGCACGTCACCGCCGCGCATCAGGTTGGGGTTGTCGATCTCGAACCCGGCGGGCAAGGGATCGTCGACGATCAGCCGAGCTTCGGCCTCGGCATGCGGGGTGACGGTCAGCACCGCGACCAGCCGGGTGCCCTGTTCGACCTCGGAGGGATCGACGGGAGAGCCATCCATGTCGAAGTAGCGTCGCGAGATCGAGTAGCCTTTGCCAGAGGCAGCGGCAGGAACCTCGGGGACGCCGAAGGTGGTCAGCGTGATCGTGGTCTCGTTCGCGCCCTCGTTCTTCACGGCCAGCGAGGTGAAGGCGGTGTCGTCTTCGACCACCCGCACCAGCGGACCCTCAAGCGCCGTGCCGTTCAGCGTCAGCGTTCCCAGCGCGTTGGTGTCGAGAACCGCGTGCGTCGCCAGCAGCGACCAGACCTGTTCCTGTGTCGACAGGTGACGGTCGGTGGCGACGGGGGCGATGCTGTTCAGCATGGTTTCGGCATCCACCGCGCGGCTTCCGGATTCGACGGCAAGTGTCAGAACTGCGGCTCTATCCCGAAGATTAGTGCCATAGTCGGCGCGCCAGACGTGTTGTTCGGGGCTTTCGCCCGCGATCATCTTCGCGGCCAGCCCGAACATGCGGTCGGCGCGGGTCGGATCGCCATAGGCGGCCAGCGCGGCACCGACCTGTGCGACGGCCAGCGGCGAGCCGAAGGCGCTGGATTTCACGTCGGCGTAATAGCGCAGGTCACCGATGGACGCCGCGCCTTCGCGGGCCAGCACGTACAGCGCATAGGCCACATCCTCGCCTCCGTCGTCGAAGTCGGGGGCGTAGTTCACGCGGTTGCGCAGGTTGTCGAGGGCGTTGCGGAAGGCGATCTCGGGCACATCGTGACCGGCGGACCTGGCGCGCGACAGGAAGTCGGTGACATAGGCGTCCAGCCAGAAGTCACCCGACTCTGCACGCCACAGGCCGAAGGCGCCGTTCGGGGCCTGCCGGGTCAGGACCCGGTCGATGGCCTGCGTGATGCGCTCGTCCAGAGCGTGACGTTCGTCCAGTCCCATCGCCTGCGCCACGGCGTTCATGTACAGAAGCGGCAGCGCACGGCTGGTGGTCTGCTCGGTACAGCCATACGGATAGCGGTCAAGCGCGGCCAGCAGGCCCGGCGCGTCCATCCGTGCAATCGGCCCGGCGGCGAGCGTGGCCGAGGCGGTGCCGGCGCGGAAGCCGGTGAACACGTCCTTGTCCAGCGTGAAGGTATCGCCGGCGGCCAGTTCGAAACGGCTGGTCTGGGTGATCTCGGGGTCGTTGACCTGTACGGGCAGGGTCAGTGTCTTGGTCAGGACCTTCCCGCCCGGTGTGGACAGCGTGACGTCAACGGTGTGGATGCCGGGCGCGTCGGCAGTCACCGGGAATTCCATCACCACCTTGCCCTCTTCCTCGATCTCGAAGCCCGAGGGGACGGCGCGGTTCAGGCGCAGGCCGTCCGCCGCGACATCCAGCCCGACGCGACCGGCGGGGCCGCTGGCGTGGACGATTTCGAGCAGAAGCCGAGAGGTGTCGCCGGGGGCCATGAACCGAGGCAGGCTGGCGGTGACGACCACGGGATCGCGAACCAGCACATCCTGTTGCGCCTCGCCCACGCCGGTCGGCGACCACGCAACGGCCATCAGCTTGACGGTGCCGTTGAAGGACGGAAGCTCGAATTCGGTGCGGGCATAGCCGTCGGCATCGACCTTCAGCGGGCCGGTGAAGAAGGCGACCAGTTCTTCGGTCGGGGGCGGCGCGGTGCTGCCGGCGGCGGCGTTGAAGTCGCCGCCCGAACGGACGTTGCCCATGCTGCCCGCCATGCCGTCGATCAGGCGGCCGTAGACGTCGCGCAGGCCCATTCCCAGCTTTCTTTGCCCAAAATAGTGACCACTCGCGTCCGGTGCATCGAAGCCGGTGATGTTCAGGATACCCACGTCGACGGCGGCGATGGTGACGTAGGCGTCTTCGCCCTCGGCCACGCCGTCGACCTTGACGGCGACGTCCATCGTGCCGCGCGGATCGGCTTCGGTGGCCATGTCGAACGCGACGTCTAGCTTGTGCGGGCCGGGGTCGACGGCGGCATGGGCGACGCCCAGCGCGCGGGCGGGATTGCGGCCCGCGTCCACGTCCATCGGACGGATCGCCGACACGGTGACATAAGCGCCCGCGCCCCATTCATCGGTCACGGGAAGGTCGAAGGTGTTCTCGCCCTCGACCAACTCGACGGCCTGCATGTCGATCAGTTTGTTCGAGACCACGGTGATCAGACCCTTGCCCGGCGCGCGCGGCACGACGCGCAGGGTGGCGGTGTCGCCGGGGGTATAGCTTTCGGCGTCCAGCGACAGTTCCAGCAGGTCGGGCGTGGCCGAGGCGTCGGCACCGCCGTACCAGCCCGCATAGAACTCGGACGAAGCAGCGACATAGTCGGCGCCGGTGGCCTCTACCTTGATCTCGTAGCGGCCCCATTCGACCGGCGCTGCGATGGTGGCGGGGACATCGCCAAGCGACGTGTCGCCCTCGGCGACGATGGTGCGGCGCGTGACCGGTTCCCAGTCCCAATAGCCATCGTAACTGTACCACTGATAGCGGGTTTCGACCTTGCTGACGGTCCAGTGCACGTCCATCGCGGTGCGGGCTTGCGACTCGTCCAGCGCGATGACGGTGAACGTCGCTTCGGAATTCTCGGACAGGGTGCCGTCGAAGCCGGGTTTGATGCCGATGACGGCGCCAGTTGGCACCACTGAATGCGACAGGGTGCGTTCCACCGGGCGGCCCGAACCCTCGGCGATCCGAACCGTCACGTCGGCCTGCATCGGGCGGAAGTTGGGGGCGAGTTCCGGCAGTTCAAGACTGATGGTCGCCGCGCCAGAGGGGTCGGTGCGGATGTCGGACGGGAAGTACCAAGCCTCGGTCGGGACTTCGGTGTCGTAGCGCCCGAATTCATATCCGGGGAAGGCGTCGAGCGTGCGGGTCGACCGCAGCATCAGGTCGCCTTCGACCGCAAGATCGCCAGCGGGCGCACCGAACAGATAGTCGGCCTGCACCGACAGCGGCGCGTAGTCCCCCGGCACCAGCGGCGCCTCGGGCAGCGACAGGTCAAAGTCGATGCGTTCAGGCAGAAAATCCTCGACCAGTACGCGGGTCGAGGCGATGGCGGGCAGGTCGGGGTCGCTGTGGATGTCCAGCCGCCACGCGCCACGCGGCGCTTCGCCAGAGGTGGTGAAGCTGAAGACGTGGCCACCGGCGACCGGGTCGACGGACAGCGCGCGCGCGTATTCCACGCCGTCGGGCCGCATCAGGACGGCGACCAGCGGCAGCCCCTCGATCGCCTCGGCCTCTGCATCGCGGGTCAGGACGGTCGCGTTGATCGTCTCGCCCGCGCGATAGGCGCCCCGGTCGGTGGTCAGGAAGGCATCGACGGCGCCGGCGGGCTCGCGCCCCTCGACGCCGCGGTCGCTGAGGTCGAACTCGGGGTCGGTCAGCGACAGGAAGGTCAGGTCGTCACCGGCGCGGGCCAGCACCATCGCGGGGGTCGCGCCGCCGGTGCCGTTCATCAGGCCGGGCGCGAACATCGCATAGCCCTGCGCGTCGGTGGTGACGGTGCCCAACTCGGCGTTGGCACGGGACAGAAGGGTCAGTTCGACGCCTTCCGAGGCCTCCGCCGTGCCGAAAGAACGGGTGAAGACGTGCAGCCCGTCGACGCCCTGCATGGTGGCAAGTCCAAGGTCAGAGACCACGAACCACTGGGTCGCCGCCGGATCGTCATAGGGATCGGCGCCGGGGATGGCGGCCTTGAGGGCATAGATGCCCGGCTCTAGATCGCCGACCACCTCGGTCAGCGGCAGGCGGGTGGTGACGGCGGTATTCAGCTCGGTCCCAACCTCGCCGGTGCCGGTCCAGACGGTCGAGGCGACGGTGTCCGCAAACTGTTCGTCGGACCACGGCGACAGCGGGCGGCCGAACCAGCCTTCCTGTATCGCGCGCAGGATCGAGCGTTCGCTGACCCGGCGCAGGGTCAGTTCGAGGTCGGTCAGGTTCACCGTCTCGACCGGGATGTTCACCTCTCCGGTCGCGGGCAGGATATAGGCGCGGCCCGGGAAGCGGACGGCGGGGGACCGGTCGCGGACGTAAAGGTTCAAGGTGACGTTCTTCGCCAGCTCCTCTCCCGTCGCGGCGGGCAGGCCCTCGCGGAAAGTGACCTGATAGCGTTCGCCATGCTCGACACCCTCGATGCACAGGCGGCGCTGGTCGGGTTCGACGGTCATTCCGGACGACGGAAGCTGCACGAAGATCGAGTAATCGACACCGGCCTGCACGAGATCCTCGGAGAACTCGGCGCAGACGCGGGGGCGTGCGCTGTCGCTTTCCACGTCATGCTCGACGACTCGGAAGCCGTATTTGCCGATGGCGTCCTCCAGCAAGTCGGCGGTGTCGGTGCGGGGCGTCACATCCTGCGCCAGCCGCAGCGCCGGGATCATGTCGCGGCCCCGTCCGGTGGCCTCCAGCGCCTCGGCCAGCACAAGCAGCGCGTTGTGCCGCACCGGCGGCGTGTCGGCGCGCAGGTAGGCGTTGATCGCGGCGGACATCGCGCGGTTGCGGTAGGTGCGCCGCTCGCCGGATTTGTCCGTCTGGATCGCCAGCGCCAGGCGGGCGTACTCGGTCCAGTGGTCGGGCGCGTCGCTTAGGACCGTTGCGGCGCCGGTGAAGCGGTAGGCCGAGACGATGTTGCCGTTCTCGCGCGCCTCGGCGGCGGATTGCAGCAGGTCGTCGATGGTCCAGTCATTCGGCACGTGGGTGTTCGTCAGGTCCAGCGCCATTTCACGCGCGTTGGCCAGGTCGCCGTCGTTCAGGAAATCCAGCTCGGTCGCGCGGGTCTCGCCAAGCGCCAGCGTCGCGGGCGGCGTGACAAGGACGCGGCCCGAGAAGGCGCCTTCGTAGATGGACAGCTCGCCGATCTCGGACTTGGGGAAACAGGCGCGCGATTTGCCGTTGTAGGTGAAGGCCATGCAGTCGGCTTCGGCCAGACATGCCGCCTCGCAGGCGTTTAGCGTGGTGTCGAATATCGTCTGGATGTCACCGCCGGGAATGTCGGTGTCGCGGATCAGGCTTAGCCGGCGTTCCGGGATGGGGCTGTCAGCATGAGCGATGGTCGCAAGCAACAGGGGGACCATGGCCAGAAACGGACCGAAACGCATAACATGCTCCTCACCTTCTAAAATCTCTTGTCCGGACCGTCGCATGCGCGCACCGGCGGAGGCAACGGATTCGCTGGGGCGTTAACAACCTTTTCATCAAGAATTGGTCATCATCAGGGCAGATCGAACGGCGGCACAAAGCGGACCGGAGGCCAGGCTGATGGCGAATTCAGACGACCTTGTCCGCGAAAGGCGGGCCCGTCTTGCGGCGGAACGCCTGCTGAAACTGAAGCAGGACGAATTGCACGAAGCGAACCGCAAGCTGTCGGCGCATGCGCGTACGCTGTCGGAAGAGGTCGTCGAGAAACGCGAGGAAACTAAGGTTCTTCGGCAGGAAACTGACGCGGTGCGGACCGAACTGGAAACCGCGCGCGGCGCGATGATGATCGCGGAGCGTCGGCTTTGGGAATCGGTCGAGACGATACAGGACGGATTCGCGGTGTTCGATGGCAGCGGCGTCATGGTCGCGGCGAACTCGGCCTTCCTCACGCCGTTCGACGGGCTGGACTGCGTGGCGCCGGGGATCGCCTATCCGGACCTGCTGCGGGTCGCCGCGGAAGAGGGGCTGGTGGACACAGACGACGCCAGCCGCGAGGATTGGGTCGAAGACATGATGTGGCGCTGGCAGTCGCCCACGATCCCGCCGCGCGTCGTCAGGTTCTGGAACAACGTTTTCGTGCGGCTGGTCGACCGGCGGACCGAAGGGGGCGATACCGTCTCGCTGGCGCTGAACATCACCTCGACCATCCGGAACGAAGCGAAGCTGAAGCAGGCCCGTCACAAGGCCGAAGCGGCGAACCGCGCCAAGTCCGCTTTCCTTGCCAACATGAGCCACGAGATCCGGACACCGATGAACGGCGTCGTCGGTATGGCGCAACTGCTGGCGGATTCGCCTTTGGACGAAGAACAGCGTCTCTATGTCGAGACTATTCGATCGTCGGGCGAAGCGTTGCTGGTGCTGATCAACGACGTTCTCGACTATTCCAAGATCGAGGCAGAGCGCCTGACGCTGCACCCCGAGCCCTTCGATCTGGAGGTCGCCGTGTACGAGGTGGTGACGCTTTTGCGGCCCTCGGTCGGGACCAAGAAACTGTCGCTGCTGGTCGACTACGACACTTTCATGCCGACCCGGTTCATGGGCGATCCGGGCCGGGTTCGGCAGATCCTGACCAACCTTGTCGGCAACGCCGTCAAGTTCACCGAGACCGGGCATGTCATGATCCGCGTCTCTTGCCTGCCGGACGGAACCGGCGGCGCGCAGCGGGTGCATGTCACGGTCGAGGATACCGGGATCGGCATTTCAGAGGATCTGGCAGAGCACATATTCGGCGAGTTCAACCAGGTGGACGACGACCGAAACCGCCGGTTCGAGGGGACGGGGCTTGGCCTTGCGATCACAAAGCGGCTTGTCGAGATGATGGGCGGCCAGATCTGGGTCGATTCCGTCGTGGGCGAGGGGTCGAGTTTCGGGTGCTACCTTCAGCTGGAGCTTGCAGAGGATGCTGACGCCAAGGTGCCGGAGCCGCCGGGCTGGCTGGACCGCGTGCTGTTTCTGGACCCGGATGCTGACGCGCGCGACATCCTGCGGCGGCAGCTTGCGGCGCAGCGGGTCCGCGTGGTGGTTTGCGACGCCGCGCATGACCTTGCCGCCGCCGGTCCGGGCGACGGGGACGTGGTGCTGTTGGACGAGGATGTCCCACCGCCGGGCGCGCGGGGGCTGGCGGGCGATCTGCGTCGCGACGGCTTTACCGGGCCGATCTACCTGTTGTCGGCAGGCGCCACGCAGTCCGGCCCCGGCGTCGGGACCGAATTCGACGGCACGCTTCCGAAACCGCTAAGGCGGCTGGACGTGGTGCGGGCCTTGGCGACACGCGGCGCCCCGCGCCCCGCCCGGCAGACAACCAGCGCCTTCGGCCCACAGGAACGCCGGAGGATGCGGGTTCTGGCGGCCGAGGACAATCGGACCAACCGGCTGGTGTTCTCGAAGCTGGTGCAATCCGCCGACATAGACCTGCGGTTCGTCGAGAACGGGCGGCAGGCGGTCGACGCTTTCATCGCCGAACGGCCGGATATCGTGTTCATGGATATCTCGATGCCCGAGGTCGACGGCAGGCAGGCAACGCAAATGATCCGCGCGCATGAAGACGGCAGCGGCGCGGCGCCGGTGCCCGTCATCGCGATGACCGCGCATGCGATGGCCGGGGACGAGGAAAAGATCCTTGCCTGCGGGCTGGATCGATACATGACCAAGCCGCTGAAGAAGGACACGGTGCTTGGCTATCTGGAAGAATTCTGCCCCGACGCGTGTCTGTCGCCCTTGGGCGAAGCGTTGAAATCGGCTGTTTAGGGTCCGTTTGGCGCAGAGCCGCGGCACGAAAAACGCCCCGCAGACATCTGCGGGGCGTACGTTTCGTTCAGTCCGGCGCTGGTCGGGCTTGGATCAGGAATAGCCGTCCATCAGGCCCTTCATTATCTCCATCTCTTCGTCGGTCAGAGACGTCAGCGGAGTCCGCACCGGGCCGGTGTCGAAGCCGCGCAGCTTGACGCCCGCCTTGATCGCCGAGACGGCATAACCGGTCTTGCGGTCACGGATCTTGGCGAAGGGATAGTAGAAGTCGCGCAGCATCTGCTCGCATGTCGCGTCATCGTTGGCCTGAAACGCGGCGTGGAACTTCAGCGCGGTCTCGGGCACGAAGTTGAAAACCGCCGAGGAATAGGTGTGGACGCCCGCGCCGCGGAAGGCCTGCGCGAACAGTTCGTGCGTCGGCATGCCGCCGATGTAGGACAGGCGGTCGCCAAGACCGACGGTGATCCGCTTGACGGTGTCGATGTCGCCGGTGCCGTCCTTGAAGCCCACGAGGTTCGGGCAGTCGTCGGCCAGCCGCTTCAGGGTCGCGGCGGAACACACGGACGAGCCGCGGTTGTAGACGATGACGCCCATGTTGGTCGCGTTGCAGACGGCGCGGATATGCGCCTCGATCCCGTCCTGCGGCGCGCCGATCAGGTAATGCGGCAGCAGCAGGATGCCGTCGCCGCCCGCGGCTTCGATCGACTGGGCCAGTTCGCAGGCCAGCTTGGTGCCATAGCCGCACCCGGCAAGGATCGGCGCGTTCGGCTGCGCCTCTTTCGCGGTTTTTACCACGTCGACGATCTCGGACGGCGTCAGCGAGAACATCTCGCCCGTGCCGCCCGCCACGATCAGGCCCGCCACCGGGTGCGCCGACAGCCATTCGAGGTGCGCGCGGAAGGCGGACGGGTTGAATTCATCGTTCTCATCGAAAGGCGTGACGGGGAAGGACAGTAGACCAGAGCGGATGATGTCCTTCAGCTCGGTGGGCGATATCATGGGTTTTTCCGTTTGTTAGAGACGTTTTCTGTTTGGGTAAAGAAAAGCCCGCCCCGATGTGGGGCGGGCCGGTAAAGGCTTACTTCAGGTCGCCGGGCAGCAGGTCGTCAGGCATGTTCTGGTAACAGACCGGACGCAGGAACCGGCGGATCGACAGGGTGCCGACCGAGGTGGCGCCGAAGTTGGTCGAGGCCGGGAAGGGCCCGCCGTGGACCATCGCGTCGCAGACTTCCACGCCGGTCGGGAAACCGTTGACCAGAATGCGGCCCGCCTTGCGTTCCAGCACCGGCATCAGGCGCGCGCCCAGCGCGGTGTCGCCATTGTCCATGTGCAGGGTCGCGGTCAGCTGACCCTCGAACCCGCGCGCCAGCTTTTCCATGTCGTCCGGGCCATCGACGCGGACGACCAGACCAAGCGGGCCGAAGACTTCTTCGCCCAATGCGTGATCCTGCAGGTAGGCGTCGACGCGGGTCTGGTACAGGTTCGGGCTGGCGTTGCGGCCTTCGCTGTCGGTGACCAGCACCGGTTCCACCGCATTGCGGCCGTCGAAGCGCGACTTGCCGTTGCGATAGGCGTCGGCGATGCCGTCGGTCAGCATGCACTGGGTTGCGACACCCTTCAAAGCCTCGGCCGCCGCGGTGACAAAGGCGTCACCCTCGGGGCCTTCCTGAACCACGGCGATGCCGGGGTTGGTGCAGAACTGGCCCGCGCCCATGGTCAGCGACCCGGCCCAGCCTTCGCCGATGGCCTTGCCACGCGACTTCACGGCCTCGGGCAGGATGAACATCGGGTTGACCGAGCCCAGCTCGCCGAAGAACGGGATCGGGTCCGGGCGCTGGGCGCACAGGTCAAACAGCGCCCGGCCACCGCCAAGCGAGCCGGTGAAGCCGACGGCGCGGATCAGCGGGTGCTGCACCAGCGTGGTGCCCACGTCGCGCTTGCCGCCCTGGATCAGGCTGAAGACGCCGGGATGCAGGCCGCAGGACTTGATCGCGGCGTCGATGGCCTGCGCCACGATCTCGCCGGTGCCGGGGTGGGCCGAGTGGCCTTTCACGACGACGGGGCAACCGGCGGCCAGCGCGGCGGCGGTGTCGCCCCCGGCGGTCGAGAAGGCCAGCGGGAAGTTCGAAGCGCCGAAGACGGCGACCGGGCCAATCGGGCGCTGCACCATTTTCAGGTCGGGACGCGGCAGCGGCTGACGGTCGGGCAGGGCCTCGTCATGGCGGCGGTCCAGATAGTCGCCCTTCAGGATGTGGTCCGCGAACAGGCGCAGCTGGCCGGTGGTGCGGCCACGCTCGCCGTTCAGGCGGCCTTCGGGCAGGCCGGATTCCTCGACGCCGATCTTGGTGATCGCTTCGGCACGGGCCTCGATCTCGTCCGCGATGGCGTTCAGGAACTTGGCGCGGGTCTCGCGCGTGGAATAGCCGTACTCCCAGAACGCCTCTTCCGCAGCTTCGCAGGCGGCGTTGACGTGGGCGGGGGTGCCGACCGAGAAAGTGTTCGCCTCGCCCGAAGAGGGCTCGCTGGTGAACGTCGCGTCGCCCATGACCCAGTCGCCGGCGATAAGGTGTTTTCCTGTCAGTGTCATCGTCATCTCCTAAAGCAGATTGCGGCCGGCCAGATTGCGCATCAGCGCGGCCAGCCCGAAGGTCCATTCCGGGCATTCAGTGGAAAGCCGGACGGTGTTGGTAAGGGCGCCGAGGCCATCGCAGGCGATGGTCACACGGTCCCCGATATGGTGGGTGAAGCCCTGTCCGGGTTCGTCGCGGTCCTCGGTCGGCGCGAACAGCGTGCCAAGGAAAAGCATGAAGCCGTCGGGATACTGGTGGTGCCGCCCAACCGTCTGTTTCACCAGGTCGGTCGGGTCGCGGCTGATCTTGGACATCAGCGAGTGGCCGTTCAGGACGAAACCGTCTTCGCCCTCGACCGTCAGGTCCAGTTCGGCGTTGCGCACGTCGTCAAGGCTGAAGGTATCGTCGAACAGCCGGATCATCGGCCCGATCGCGCAGGACGCGTTGTTGTCCTTTGCCTTGGACAGCAGCAGGGCAGAGCGGCCTTCCACGTCGCGGAGGTTGACGTCGTTGCCCAGCGTCGCGCCAAGGATCTCGCCGCGCGAGTTCACGGCCAGCACGACCTCGGGCTCGGGGTTGTTCCAGTTCGACATCGGGTGCAGGCCCACGTCCGCGCCGGTGCCGACCGAGGACAGCGTTTGCGCCTTGGAAAACACCTCGGCGTCCGGGCCGATGCCGACCTCAAGGTATTGCGACCACATGCCAAGCTCGATCAGCTCTTGCTTGACCTTGGCCGCCTTGGGCGAGCCCGCTTCGATCTGGTCAAGGCTGTCGCCGATGATCTCGGACACGCGCTTGCGGATCTCGGACGCCTTGTCGGGATCGCCCGCGGCCTGTTCCTCGATCACACGTTCGACCATCGACTGCGCGAAGGTCACGCCGCAGGCCTTGATCGCCTGCAGGTCGCAGGGCGCAAGCAGGGTCACGTCCCCCGGCGCACCGACGTCGGTGCCGGTCGCACCGCGCACATAGGCGGCGGGGTCGTCCATCTCCATGATGTCGCGAACGGTCGGCGCTTCTTTCGACGTGATGTCGATCAGGCGACCGTCGCGCAGCGTGACCACCGCCGGGCCGACGTCCAGCTGGACCCGGCCAAGCCAAAGGCCCCGCTGTTCTTTTTCATTCAGTTCCATTGCGTTCCTCCGCATTTCGGGCGGACCCTTTCAAATAGCGGAGGTGTCTGCAAGGCGACCTCACATGGTCGTTTCATGACAGCACCCCGATCTGCCACGGGGCGAATTCTTCCTCGCCCACGCCCAGCAATTCGGACTTCGACGCCTCGCCGCTGGCGATGGCGAGGATCTTGGCGAAGATCTCTTCTCCCATTTCGTCCAGCGACGACTCGCCGTCGATGACCTTGCCGCAGTTGATGTCCATGTCGCCTTCCATCCGGGTGAACATGGTCGAGTTCGAGGCCAGCTTGATCGTCGGCGCGGGGTAGCTGCCGAAGCAGGAACCGCGGCCCGTGGTAAAACAGATCAGGTTCGCGCCGCCCGCGATCTGGCCAGTGGCAGAGACCGGGTCGAAGCCGGGTGTGTCCATCAGGACAAGGCCCTTTTCAGTCACTGGATAGGCGTATTCGTAGACCGCGTTGATGCCGGTCGAGCCGCCCTTCTTGGACCCGCCCAGAGATTTCTCGATCACGTTCGCCAGCCCGCCCGCCTGATTGCCGGGGCTGACGGTGCCATTGATCTGGGTGTCGCGGCCCTTGTTGTAGTCCAGCCACCAGTTGATCCGGGCGATGAACTGGCGGCCGATCTCTTCGGATTTCGCGCGGGACGTCAGGGTGTGCTCGATGCCGTACAGTTCGGAGGTTTCCGACAGGATCGCGGTACCGCCGTTCCGCACGAGGATGTCGACCGCCTTGCCCAGCGCGGGGTTCGCGGACAGGCCCGAAAAGCCGTCCGAGCCACCGCACTGCAGACCGATCATGATGTGCTCGGCGCTGGCGGGTTCGCGTTCGATGCGGTTGGCGTCTTCCAGCATCTCGCGGATGACGGCCTTGCCTTCCTCGACCGCGTTCAGCGTACCGCCGATCTGCTGCATGGTGACCGTCCGCAGCATCTTGCCGGTGGCAAGGCTTTCGGCCTCCATGAACTTTTGCAGGTTGTTCCGCTCGCATCCCAGCGAGCAGACCAGCGCGCCCGCCGTGTTCGGATGGCGGATATAGCCTGCCAGCGTGCGCCGCAGAAGGTCCAGCGGTTCGCCGGACTGTTCCATCCCGCAGCCCTGTTCGTGGATAAAGGCGACAACGCCGTCCACGTTGGGGTACTCGGCCAACCGTTCCTCGTCGAAATAGCGGCTGATCTTGCGGGCCACGGTGGCCGCGCAGTTCACCGTGATGAAGATGCCGATCATGTTGCGCGTGCCATAGCGGCCATCGGCGCGCGGGTAGCCCAGGAAGGTCGCGCGCTGGGCCTCGGGCAGCACATCCGCAGCCACGTAGTCCTGCGCGTAGCGATAGTCCTTCTGGAAATCGTCCATCAGCACGTTGTGCGTATGCAGCCAGTCGCCGGGGACGATGTCTTCGCCTGCGAACCCGATGATCGTGTCGTACTTGCGCACCGGGTCGCCCTTGGAGATGGCCTGCGTCGCGACCTTGTGGCCCATCGGAATGTCGTGGTTTGTCGTGACGCCCTCGGACGGAATCGAGACGCCGGCCGCGATGTCATCGCGCGCGACCACCACGTTGTCCGCGGGGTCGAGCCGGATGACCGGGTTTCGTGTCAGCGTTTCTGTCGGCATGTTCTGTCCTTGGGATCGGTCCGGGTCATGCCCGGACCTGCGTTTGGCTTCAGCGACCGTTCGCCTTGCGCCACTCTGCGAACTTTTCGAGGTTCTCTTCCTTCGTCGCCGGGTACAGACCGATGATGGTTGCGCCACCCTTGACCTGTTCGACCACGAAATCCTCGTAAGCCGTCATCTCGACCGCCTCGTCGGCGACCTCGTCGGCCATGTGCGCGGGGATGATGATGACGCTGTCGTCGTCGCCGACCACGATGTCGCCCGGGAACACGGGCGCACCGCCGCAGCCGATCGGCACGTTGATGTCGATGGCTTCGTTGATGGTCAGGTTGGTCGGGCTGGACGGGCGGTTGTGATACGACGGCATATCCAGCTCGCCGATGCGCATTGCGTCTCTAAAACCGCCATCAGTGACGACTCCGGCCCCGCCGCGCACCATCAGACGGGTGATCAGGATGTCACCGGCAGATGCCGCATAAGCGTCGCGGCGGCTGTCCATCACGAAGACATGGCCCGGCGGGCATTCCTCGATCGCCTTGCGCTGCGGATGCTCGGGGTTGCGGAACTCGGCCAGCGTGTTGCGGTCCTCGCGGGCGGGCATGTAGCGCAGGGTGAAAGCGGGGCCCACCATGTTCTCGCCCTTGGCTTTCACCGGGTGCACGTCCTGGATCACCTGGTTGCGCAGGCCGCGCTTGTACAGCGCGGTGCACAGGGTCGCCACGCTGACGGTCTTCAGCTTTTCCAGCGTTTCGGGTTTCACGTCGGTCATTGTCTTCCTCAGCTTGCAGCGCGGGACAGAAGGCCCGCGTCGTCCATGAATGCCTTGAGCCGCGACGTCTGGTCGTCCGACAGCGGCCATGCCGCCGGGGGACGGACGCCGCCGCAGTCCTCGCCCATCATCGCCAGTGCCGCCTTGACGCCCGGCACGTTGGCGCCGCCCTGTTCCTCGGCGCGGATGTCCTCGAACACCTGCATCCCGGCGATCAGGTCGCGCGCCTTGGCGTAGTCGCCCGCCTCCAGCGCAGCCGAGATCGCAACCGAGCGTTCCGGCCACACGTTGATCAGCCCCGAGGTGAAGCCGCGCGCGCCGACGGCATAGAAAGTGGGCGCCCAGACCTCGGCCAGCCCGCCGACCCAGATGATTTCCTCGGGCGAGGCTTCCATCGCCGCCTTCAGCTTCATCGGGTTGGGGGTGGCCCACTTCACGCCCACGACACCCGGAACCGAGCACAGCGCGGCGATGGCGTCGGTGCCGATGCCGTCGTTGCGCAGGTACAGGACCATGGGCAGGTTGTTCCCCGCCTCGGACACCGCCTTGACGTAGTCGACCACGCCGCGCGGGGCGACGAAGGGATCGGGCGGCTGATGGATCATCAACGCCGACGCGCCGGCGGCGGCAGAGGCTTTGGCCAGGCGGCAGGCGTCGGGCAGCGCGCGGCCAACACCGGCGATCAGCGGGCAGCGTCCGCGGATGTGACCGGCAGAGGCGGTGACCATCGCGATCGCCTCTTCCGTGGTCAGCGAGTAGAACTCGCCCGTGTTGCCGTTGGCCGTCAGGATGTGCACGCCCGCTTTCAGCGCACGCTCGACAATCGGTCCCTGCTTTTCGGGGGCGATGTTGCCGTCGGCGTCGTAAGGGGTTGCAAGAATTCCGGAAATCCCGGTGAGGGCGGTTTTCAGATCGGTCATTTCAATACCTCGAAGGAGCGTTTGCCCATGGCTTTCTGGATTTCGTAGATCGAGCCCTTGGTCGGCGGCAGGGGCTGCGGAATGCGCACCGGCACCTTGGCCATGCGCGGTTCCAGGGTCGGCGCGCCGCACAGCATCCGCGCATCGAACTCTTCCAGCGATGCGGGGAAGGTGTTCTGCCCGAAGATCGGGAACGCGTCGGCGGCCATCATCTCGAAAAAGATGATCCGGCGGTCCTGCGTCGACGTGTTCAGCGCCGAGCCGTGCAGGATGCGCCCGTGGTGGATCGAGATCGACCCGGCGGGCCCCATCAGCGGCACAGCGTCGGCCATGTCGATGCCTTCGGCCGCCAGATCGACCGCACCCGCGAAATAGCCGTTGTGATGGTGGTCGAGAACCGGGCCGCGATGCGTGCCTGGAAGAACCATCAGCGGGCCGTTCGCTTCGGTCATGTCGTCGATGATGACGCCCACGGCCAGCACGTCGTCGTTGGTATAGGGGTAAAAGGCCCAGTCCTGGTGCCATTCGACCGCCGCGCCGTAGCCCGCCGACTTCATGTTCAGCTTGGTGGTCTGCATCCGCACGTCGGGACCGATCAGGTCGCGGACAGGTGCAAGGATGTGGTCGGACCGCAGCAGGTCGTTCACCACCTCGGACTGGGTGTGCGGCAGCTTCACCCGCCGGATGCGCGGATCGTCGGGGGTGTGGCTGTCTTCAAGGTCGATCTTGTCGTCCGAGGCGGTCATGCCCCGGGCGACTTCGGTGAACCGGGCGATCTCTTGCCGGATCCGGTCCATGATCGTGGCGGGCACCCGATCCTCGAGGATCAGGTACCCCTGTTCCTCGTAGAACGCCTTTTGGGCGTCTGTGAGGACTTCGCTCATTCCCGGCCTCTTTCGCCGATGTCCTGCGTCGAAACCGTCCAGTCCCGCGCCTTGCTGGACAGGGTCAGGCCAAGGCCCGGCCGGTCCGGCACGGCGACGCGACCGTCCGAGATTTCCAGGCGCTCGTCGAAAAGCGGCTCTAACCAGTGGAAATGCTCGATCCACGGTTCTTCCGGGAACGCGGCGGCAAGGTGGACGTGCAGTTCCATCAGCCAATGCGGTGCGATCTGCACGCGGTGCGCCTCGGCCATGGTCATCGCTTTCAGGAACGGGGTCACGCCGCCGATCCGCAGCGCGTCGACCTGACTGACGTCGCAGCCGCCCTTCTGCACCAGCTGGATCGCCTCGGTCGGCGAGGTCAGCATCTCGCCTGTCGCGATGGGCGTGGCGAGATTGCGCGCCAGTTCGGCGTGGCCCTCGATATCCAGCGCGTCCAGCGGTTCCTCGATGAACTCCAGCCCGACCTCGTCGACGATCTTGCCGAACTGCAGGGCATAGGCGCGGTCCCATTGCTGGTTCGCGTCGATCATGAACGCGATGTTGTCCGGCAGATGGTCGCGCATCGCCATGATGCGTTTCAGGTCTTCCTGCCCGTCCGGCTGGCCGACCTTCATCTTGATGCCGCCGATGCCCAGGGCGAGTGAGCGATCGGCGGCGGCCTTCATTTCGTCAATCGACGCCTGAAGGTACTGGCCCTGCGAATTGTAAATCCGCAGGGTATCCCGGTGCGCGCCCAGCAGCTTGGCCAGTGGCAGGCCCGCCTTCTTGGCCTTCATGTCCCACAGCGCGGTGTCGAATGCGCCGATGGTCTGGTAGGACATGCCGCCCTGACCCAGCGAGTTGGTCTGCCAGCGCAGCAGTTCCCAAAGACGGCCGATGTCGTTGGGGTCGTGGCCCATGATCCGGTCGGCGATCTCGCAGGCCAGCGCGAACATGCCAGAGCCGCCGGCGCGCAGCGTATAGGCGAAGCCCATGCCGCGATGGCCGTTCTCGGACACCATCTCGCACGAGATGATGTCGACGGCGGCCAGCGGAGACTGGCGGCCGGTCAGAACCTTGGCGTCCGACAGCGGGTTTTCCAGCGGCAGGACGATGTGCGACAGGGTCATCCCCTTGATCGCGTCCTGCGTCGCCTTGCCTTTAGGAGCGCCGCCGAAAGGTTGTCGGGCCGCGATGCGGCGGGTGGACAGGTCAAGAGCCATCAGAAGATCACCGGTTCGTCTACGGGTTTGCCGAATTCCGTTTTCAGGAAGTCGAAGTCGCAGCCCTTGTCGGCCTGCTCGATGTGCTGGCTGAACATCCAGCCGTATCCGCGTTCATAGCGCGGCGGCGGCGGGGTCCATGCGGCGCGACGTTCGGCCATCTCCTCGTCGCTGATCTTCACGTTCAGCGACCGGTTCGGCACGTCCAGTTCGATGATGTCGCCGGTCTTCACCAACGCAAGCGGACCGCCGATATAGGCCTCGGGCGCGACGTGCAGGATGCAGGCGCCGAAGCTGGTGCCGGACATGCGCGCGTCCGACAGGCGCACCATGTCGCGGTGGCCGTGCTTCAGCAGCGCCTTGGGCATCGGGATCATGCCCCATTCCGGCATCCCCGGCCCGCCCTGCGGACCCGCGTTGCGCAGGATCAGCACGTGGTCGGGGGTCATGTCGTAGTCGGGATCGTCGATGATCTTCTTCATTTCCGGATAGCTGTCCGCAACGATCGCGGGGCCGCTGTGCTTGTGGAACTTCGGATCGCAGGCGGCGGGCTTGATCACCGCGCCATCGGGGGCAAGGTTGCCTTTCAGCAGCGCCAGCGAGCCCTCGGCATAGACCGGGTTCGACAGCGGGCGGATCACATCGGTGTTGTAGTTCACCGCGCCTTCCAGCCCTTCGCCCATCGTCTTGCCGGTGACGGTGATGGCGCTGAGGTCCAGCTTGTCGCCCAGTTCCTTCATCAGCGCGCGCAGGCCGCCCGCGTAGAAGAAATCCTCCATCAGATATTCCTTGCCGGACGGGCGGACGTTGGCGATCACCGGAACCTCGCGGCTGAGCCGGTCGAAGTCGGGCAGACCCCAGTCGATGCCCGCGCGGCGCGCCATCGCGATCAGGTGGATCACTGCGTTGGTCGAACAGCCCGTCGCCATGGCGACCGTCGTGGCGTTCTCTGCCGCCTGTTTAGTGACGATCTTGTCCGGCGTCAGGTCTTCCCACACCATCTCGACCGCGCGGCGGCCGCAGGCGGCGGACATGCGTTTGTGGTTGACGTCATTGGCCGGGATCGACGAGGCGCCGGGCAGGCACAGGCCGAACCCCTCGGCAATCGCGGTCATGGTCGACGCGGTGCCCATCGTCATGCAGTGGCCGTCGGACCGCGCGATGCCGCCCTCGATGCCCTTCCATTCCTCTTCCGTGATGGTGCCCGCGCGCAGCTCGTCCCAGTACTTGAACGCGTCAGAGCCGGACCCCAGAACCTTGCCCGCATAGTTCCCGCGCAGCATCGGTCCGGCGGGCAGGTAGATGAACGGGAAGCCCCAGCTAAGCGCGCCCATGACAAGCGCCGGCGTGGACTTGTCGCAGCCGCCCATAAGCACCGCGCCGTCGCAGGGATGGGCGCGCAGGGTCTCTTCGACCTCCATCGCGCCCATGTTGCGGTACAGCATGGACGTTGGCTTCAGGAACTGTTCCGAGTGCGAGTGCACCGGCAGTTCCATCGGCAGGCCGCCCGCCTGAAGGATGCCGCGCTTTACCCATTCCACGCGGTCCTTGAAGTGCATGTGACAGGGCTGCGCCTCGGACCACGTGTTGATGATGCCGATGACCGGCTTGCCTTCCCAGTCTTCGTGCCCCAGCCCCATCTGCATGGCCCGCGACCGGTGCCCGAAGCTGCGGAAGTCGTTCGCGGCGAAGAAGCGGGCGGACCGCAGGTCTTCGTAGCGCTTGCCGGTCTTGTCGTCTTTCATGGTGTTTCCTCAGGAAATCGGCGTCGCGAAGTGGTGCAGGGTGTAGATCAGCACCACCGTGAGGATGACACCGGCGATCCAGGGCCACTTGCCGTATCCGTCGATGTCATCGCGGCTGTCTCTTCCGATCATGTCAGTCTCCTCAGTTCAAAAGTTCGGGCAGCCACAGGGCGATTTGCGGGAAGATCATCACAAGGATGAGGCCGCAGATCTGCAGCCCGATAAAGGGCAGCACCGCCAGAAAGATCTCCTGCAGCGTGACGTCCTTCGGCGCGACCGATTTCAGCCAGAAACAGGCGGGTCCGAAGGGCGGCGACAGGAAGTAGATCTGGATGTTCATCACGAACAGGATGCCGAACCAGATCTTGGCCTGATCCTCGGTCAGACCCAGTTCCGGCGCAAGGGTCATCACCACGGGGGCGAAGACCGGCACGGTGATGAACACGATCGCGATCCATTCCATGAAGGTGCCCAGCACCATCAGGATCAGCATCATCACAAGGATCGTGCCCATCGCCGACAGGCCAAGATCAAGGAACAGTGACCGCATGAAGTCGCCGCCGCCCACAAGGTTGAAGATCCCGATGAAGCTGACCGCGCCCAGCACCAGCCAGATGATCGTGCCGACGGTGGTCATCGACCCGATCAGGGCGGCCGAGATGACCTCCCATTTGAACTGGTGGCGCACCGCGGCCACGAACAGCGAGCCGATGCAGCCCACCGCCGCGGCCTCGGTCACCGAGGCGACGCCGCCATAGATCGAGCCCATCACGGCGCCGATCAGCAGGATGCAGAGGATAACCGCGGTCAGACGGTCCTTGGACAGTTTCTGTTCCTTGCCCGACATCTGCGCCACTTCGGCGGCGGTCGGGGCAAGGCTGTGGTTCAGGTTCACCCGCAGCAGCACATAGCCGGCATAGAACACGGCCAGCATGACACCCGGCGTGGCGCCCGCCATGAAAAGGTCGCCGATGCCGACCTCGGCCGACAGACCGTAGACGATCATGATGATCGACGGCGGGATCAGGGTCGCCAGCGCGCCAGAGGCGCAGATCAGGCCGATAGTCAGCTTGCGGTCATAGCCAAGGCGGAACATCTGCGGCAGGGCGACAAGCCCCAGCATCACGATCTCGCCGCCCATGACGCCCGACATGGCGGCAAGGATCACGGCCACGACGGTGGTCTGCACCGCGACGCCGCCGCGAAGGTTGCCGGCGAAGATCGACATCGCGTCGAACAGGTCCTCGGCGATGCCGGCGCGTTCAAGGATCGAAGCCATCAGCACGAAGAACGGCACCGCGACCAGCGTGTAGTGCTCTAGCAGACCCGCCGCGTTGGACGAGACAAGGAAAAGCCCACGCGGCCCGAAGAACCCGATGGCCATGATCACCGACACGATCAGCGTGACGATGCCCAGCGGCATGCCGGTCATCATCAGCGCGATCAGCAGGATGACCATGATGATCGACACGGTGCCAAGATCCATCGCGCGCATGTTCAGCGCCTTCGAGGGATCCAGCGATGCGCCGACATTGCTGAAGAAGCCCGAGATCGTCTCGGCAATCGACACGCCAAAGGCTTCCGCAAGGAAGGCCGAGACGAAGTAGATCACGAAGTAGACGCCGACCGCCTTCACAACCAGTCGCGCGACGGGCGAGGCGAAGTGACGATGCAGGTTCACCATCAGCTGGGTCAGATACAGGAACGCGCCCGCGACCATCAGCGATTTCAGCATCATCGGCAGCGGCGAGTTGAACGCCGAGCCCGATTTCTCAAGCCGCTCGACAGAGATATAGGCGCGGATCGCGGCGTCGGTCAGCAGCATGTACAGCGCGACGACCCCGACGATCATCGCAAACAGGTCCAGCCACCAGCGGGTGTTGTCGGACGCGATGTTGTGGAAGACGGTGATGCCGATGTGGCGTTGTTTCATCGTGATGTAGCCCGACGACAGCATCCATGCCGCGGCGCACAGCATCATCACGGTCTCGAAAGCCCAGTAGGTCGGCGCGTTCAGCAGATAGCGCGAGAAGACCTCGTACAGCGTGGCCAGCGCGGCGGCCATGTAGAACACCGAGATCATGATGCCGACAAGGTGGCTGACGTGATCCACGGGCGTGTAATCGGCGCGCGACAGGCCCTCTTCCTCGTGAATTGGGTCATCGCCCGCCACTTCAAGCGGTGCGTCCTGCAGGCGCTCTTCGTATTCGCGGCTCATAGCTGGCCCCTCTCCCCCCACGCGGCGCGGATTGTTTCCGGCGTCCGCCTCGTCTGTCTGTTGTGGTTTGCTCGTGCCCGGTGGTCCGGGTCGGTCCTTGATGCCCGGCCTCCTCCCGGCCGGGTGGTGCCGCGCCCGGTTGATCCGGGCGCGGCGATGGCGGCCTTACAGCAGGCCGGCCTGTTCCATGAACGCGATGTGTGCGTCGTAGACTTCCTTGGCGAGATCGGACTGCGAGGCGAAATCGGACCAGGCTTCCTGGGCGATCTTGCGCAGCGCGTCGCGCTCTTCCTGCGGCCAGTCGATGATCTCCAGCTCACCGGCGGCCTTGTCACGGGCGACCAGCTGACGGTCGAGACGGTCGAAGTACTGGCGCAGGCCGTTGTAGGCCGCGAGGTACCACGTCTCGAGCGCGACCTGCTCGGCCGGGGTCAGTTCGTCCCACACCATCTGCGAGACGGTGAACTGCAGGATCGGGGTCGAGTGGATGCCCGGGAAGATCGGGTACTTGGCGATCTTGTGCATCCCGTTGGCGTCGTTGTTGGCGTAAGCCGAGTTGTCAGCCGCGTCGATCACGCCTTTTTCCAGAGCGCCGTAGGTTTCTGAACCGGACATCGACACCGGCGCGGCGCCTGCGCGCTTGAACACGTCGGCGGCAAGGCCTTCGGGCGAGCGGATCTTCAGACCCGCAAGATCGGCAACGCCACGAACCGGCACTTTAGAGACGAAAGCTTCGCGTGCGTAGGCACCGCAGCCCACCACGTGAACACCTTCGAAATGCGCGTCGAACAGCTTTTGCAGCATTTCCTTGCCGCCGCCCTGAGCGCAGAAGGCCTGGATCTGGTCGGCGCTGTCATAGCCCGCAATCAGGTCGCCCATCAGCGCGAAGGCCGGATCGACACCGGCGAAGTAGTTGATCGACGTCAGGTCGCCATCAAGGATGCCGACGCTGATCGCTTCGGCGGTTTCGCGGCGCGGAACCACTGCGTCGACCGGCAGAAGCTCGACGGTCAGGCTGCCGCCGGTCATCTCTTCCAGCTTCGGCACCCATTCCTCGTTCAGATAGGCCAGCGACGCGTGGCTGGCGTTGGACGAGGTCTGGATCTTCAGCACCCGGTCCGCTGCATCGGCGGTGAAGCCGGTGATTCCAAGCATGGCGACGGTCGCGACGGCCGTGCCCAATCCCTTGATATTCATTCTGTTCCTCCCGTTACGCTCGGTATGCGCGACGCCGGTCTCTCCTCTTGCGACGTCGAACAGGCCAACTAATATATTAGTCACCTAGTTGAAGCAACCGGCTTCCCGACATATGGTAAGACGGACCGGGCCGGGTGATTGCGCGGCGCGGAAGCGGTCGAAGAGGAGCAGCATGGACTTGTCTGCCGAAGGTTTGGTGCGGGGCGGGACAGCCCGGATCGATGGCGGGGGAACCGCTGTCGACCGGGTTTACGAAGACCTGCGCGCCCGAATCATCGACATGCAGCTTGTTCCCGACGCCACGCTTGGCCGCAGCGAACTGGCGCAAGAGTACGGGGTCAGCCAGACGCCGGTGCGCGAGGCATTGCAAAGGCTGGAAGAGGATGGGCTGGTCCGGATCTTCCCGCAGTCGAAAACCGTGGTGGCGCGGATCGACGAGGCGCAGTTGAAAGAGGTGCATTTCCTGCGCGTCGCGATCGAGACCGAAGTGGTGCGCCGGATGGCCGAAAAGGGCGACATGGCCGCGTTGAAGCGGGCGCGCAGTTTCGTCCGAATGCAGGAGGCGCTGCAGGATGACCCGTCGCAAATGGTGCTGTTCAACGAACTGGACCGCGCGTTTCACCTGACCCTGTTCGAGACGGTCGGCGTGCCGGCGCTGCACGCGATGCTGGCGCGTCGGCTGGGACACCTCAGTCGCTGTCAGCGGCTGGAACTGCCGCGCAAGGGCAAGATGTCAGAGATCATCCACGGCCATCTTGCGGTGGTCGAAGGCATTGCGTCGGGCAACCCCGAGCTTGCCGCCGCCGCCATGCGCGGCCATATCGGCGCGACCATCCGGCGGATCGCAACCCTGCGCGACGAGTTCCCGGATTACTTCGAGGGCGGCACCGCCTGACCCTGCGCGTCAGCCGGCCTTCGCAAGACGTTCCGCTTCCACCTGCCATGTGGCGTCCGACAGCCGGAACTGCCCCACCATCTCGCCCAGCCGCGCCGAGCTTCCGTCCAGCCCGATGACGGCGGCATGAGTCTCTTCCGCCATGGCGGCATTCCGCTGGGTTAGTGTCTCTATATTGGTGACGGACTGGTTGATTTTCTCGAACGCTGCGGCCTGGTTTTCGGCGCGCTCGGCGATCTCTGCCATCAGGCCATTGATCTCTTTCACCCGCTCAGAGGTGCTGTCCAGCGTGGTGCCGACTTCTTTCAACACCTTAGCGCCGCGCCCGACATGGTCCGAACTCGTCTCGATCAGGTCGCGGATCGTGCGCGCGTTCTCGGCGGTGCGCTGGGCAAGCTGCCGGACCTCTTGAGCGACGACGGCAAAGCCGGACCCGGCGTCGCCAGCGCGCGCGGCCTCTACCGCCGCGTTCAGGGCCAGAAGGTTTGTCTGCATCGAAATCTCGTCGATCACCGACACGATCTTCTCAATCTCCAATGAACTGCGAGAGATCGCGCCCATGGCATCGTCGGCCTGCGCCATCACCACGCCGGACCGTTCGACCAGCGTGTTGGCCTCTGCCGCGGCGCCGTTGGCGCGGCGGGCGGTGCCGGCGTTGGTCCGCACCGCGTCGCTGACCTGATCCACCGCCGTGACCGTCTGTTCCAGCATCCTTGCCTGTTCCTCGGTCCGGTCGGCGAGTTCCGAGATCGCGCGCGCGATTTCCGAAACGCTGCCAGACACTTCCTCGGTGCTGCCGGCGATGCCGGTCATCGTGCTTTCAAGGCTTTCGGTCGCTGCATTGAAGTTGTCGCGCGCGTCGGAAATCTTGGCGGGGGCATCGTCGCCGACGCGATAGGTCAGGTCGCGGTCGGCCAGCGCGTTCAGCGCCGCACCCAGCACCGCGCGGGCCCGCGCATCTTCTTCGGCCTCTTTCCGGAAGTACTCGCCCATCGTGACGGTGAGATCCGCGAAGACAGACGCCACCGCGCTTTCGGCCATGCGGTTGCGGTCTTCGGGCGTTTCGCCGTCGCAGGCGTCCAGCAGGGCAGAGACCATCTTTCCGCAGTAGACGCCGTAACCCTTCAGATAGGTGGCATAGTCGGTCATCGAGGCGATGTTTTCGGCGAGTTGCGTTTGCAGGGCAAAGTAATCGTCCGAGAAATCGCCACGCGCGATGAACCCGAACTTCGCCTTTTCGGCGGCGAACAGGTCATCCGGGACGGCGGGCATTTCGGGGTCCACCTGCCGGTAGGCGTCCAGCAACACGTCGCGAAGGCGGGGCAGCACGCGGTCGTGCACCTGTTCCCCGACCTTCCGGTCAGCGTCATCCCATGGCTTCACCACGTCCCTGATCGGTACGGACATCAGCATCTCCGGCATCTGCGTCGGGGCGCTGATGCCATGCGGGGGCTTAGGATTCGGTAAAGCCAAAAGACAAGGGCCGCCCGAAATGCCGGGCGGCCCTGTCTGTTCCGAATGAGACGGCGATCAAAAGTCGAGGTTCTCGACGCTGAGCGCGTTCTGCTGGATGAACTCGCGGCGCGGTTCCACCACGTCGCCCATCAGCTTGGTGAAGATGTCGTCGGCCTCTGCCACGTCCTCGACCTTGACCTGCAGCAGAGTGCGCGCCTCGGGGTCCAGCGTGGTTTCCCAAAGCTGGTCCGGGTTCATCTCGCCCAGACCCTTATAGCGTTGCAGCGTCAGGCCGCGCTCGCCCTCTTCAAGGATTGCGTCCAGCAGGTCGATGGGGCCGTAAATCTTCTGCCCGCGGTCGCGGCGCATCAGATCGGACGGGTTGCGGTACACGTCGCGCGACTGGGCCGAGATCTCGGACAGGCGCCGTGCCTCGCCCGACCGCAGGATTGCGCCGTCAAGCGTGCGGATCTCTTCGACGCCGCGCAGAACGCGCGACAGGCGAATGCCCTTGTCCTGTGTAATCCGCCCCTGCCAGCCGCGCTCGTATTCCTCGGCCACCATATCAAGACGCGCGGCCACGGTATCGGCAACGGCCTGCAGGTCTGCGTCGGCCTTGCCCGGATCGAACGCGCCGGCCAGCGCGGCCTGTTCAAGGATGTTGCGCGGATAGTGGGTCGGGAACGCCTCAAGGATGCGGCGGAAGCTGCGCGCGGCCTCGACCACGCGATGCAGGTCGGCGCCGGCGATTTCCTCGCCGGTGTTCAGCCGCAGCACCGCCCCCTCGATCCCCTGCTGGATCAGGTAATCCTCCAGCGCGGGCACGTCCTTGATATAGACCTCGGACTTGCCGCGGCTCACTTTGTACAGCGGCGGCTGCGCGATATAGAGATACCCGCCCTCGATCAGTTCGGGCATCTGCCGGAAGAAGAACGTCAGCAGCAGCGTCCGGATGTGCGCGCCGTCGACGTCGGCGTCGGTCATGATGATGACCTTGTGATAGCGCAGCTTCTCGATGTTGAACTCGTCGCGCCCGATGCCGGTGCCCAGCGCCATCACGAGGTTGCCGATCTCCTGGCTGCCCAGCATCCGGTCGAAACGGGCGCGTTCCACGTTCAGGATCTTTCCCCGCAGCGGCAGGATCGCCTGCGTGCGCCGGTCGCGGCCCGTCTGCGCAGAACCGCCGGCCGAGTCACCCTCGACAAGGAACAGTTCGCGGTTGCGCGGGTCCTTGTCGGAACATTCCTTCAACTTGCCCGCCAGATACGACACGTCGTTCGTCGTCTTCTTGCGCGTCATCTCGCGCGCCTTGCGGGCGGCTTCGCGCGCCAGCGCGGCTTCGACGATCTTGCCGACGATCATCTTGGCCTGCTGCGGGTTCTCTTCGAACCACTCGGCCAGCTTCTCGTTCATCAGGCCCTCGACAGCCGGACGCACCTCGGAGCTGACCAGCTTGTCCTTGGTCTGGGACGAGAACTTGGGATCCGGCACCTTCACCGACAGGACACAGGTCAGACCCTCGCGGGCGTCGTCGCCCGACAGGTTCACCTTTTCCTTCTTCACGATGCCCGACGACCCGGCGTACAGGTTGATCGTGCGGGTCAGCGCCCCACGGAAACCGGCAAGGTGGGTGCCGCCGTCACGCTGCGGGATGTTGTTGGTGAAGGGCAGCACCATCTCGTTGTAGCTGTCGTTCCACCACATCGCGACTTCGACGGTGATCCCCTCGCGCTCGCCCACGACGAAGATCGGCTCGTCGATCAGCGGTGTCTTGCTGCGGTCGAGATAACGGACGAATTCCTTCACCCCGCCTTCGTAGTGCAGGTCGGTTTCCAGCGGTTCCGCCGGACGCTCGTCACGCAGGGTGATCCGCACGCCAGAGTTCAGGAACGCCAGTTCGCGCAGGCGGTGCTCCAGCGTCTTGAAGCTGTACTCGAGGTTCGAGAACGTGTCGGTCGATGCAAGGAAGCGGACGCGCGTGCCCTTCATGCCCTCGGCATCGCCGACGACCTCGAGATGGCGCACGGTCTCGCCGGTTTCGAACCGGGCAGAGTATTCCTTGCCGTTGCGCCAGATGGTCAGTTCCAGCCAGTCGGACAGGGCGTTCACCACCGAGACGCCGACGCCGTGCAGACCGCCGGACACCTTGTACGAGTTCTGGTCGAACTTACCGCCAGCGTGCAGCTGGGTCATGATGACCTCGGCGGCAGAGACGCCTTCCTCGGGGTGCAGGTCCACCGGAATCCCGCGGCCGTTATCGCTAACGGAAATACTGGAATCGTCATGGATGGTCACGGTCACGCGATCGGCATGACCGGCCAAAGCCTCGTCGATGCCGTTGTCCACGACCTCGTAGACCATGTGGTGCAGACCCGAGCCGTCGTCAGTGTCCCCGATATACATGCCGGGGCGCTTGCGAACGGCTTCCAAGCCTTTGAGAACTTTAATAGAATCGGCGCCGTATTCGTCCGGCTGCCGGGCTGCTTCGGCCATGCGGAGGTCCCTTGTTCTTGTTGCTGATTTTATACGCGTTTGTGGGGGGATTGTCACGTCAGATACCCAACATTTGGTATCCGGAACCGGGGTTTGCCCCCGTTTCTGCCGGTTGCCCGGCGCGGGCCGGTCGGCATAGGCTGCCGCCCTGTGGCGACGGCGAGGAGGATGGCCCATGCTGATGGAAATCGTGACCTTCGATCTGCGGCCGGGGATGACCCGGGACGAGGTGATGGAAGGGGCCCGCAAGGTCGCGCCCAAGTGGCGCGCCGTTCCGGAACTGGTGCGCAAAAGCTTCTTCTACGACCCCGAGACCAACACCGCCGGCGCTGTCTACCAGTGGTCCGATCCGGCGGCTGCCGACCGCTGGCACGATGCGGCCTGGCGTCAGTCGGTCCGCGATACCTATGGCAGCGAACCCAGGGTGCAGCGGCTTCAGATGACGCTGATCGCCGACAACGAGGTCGGCAAGACCGAGGAATTCGCCGCCCCCGTGTGACCGCGTTCAGGTAAAGGGAATGATCAGCCCGACAAGGATCAGCAGGCTGCCGGCGATGATGTTGGTCCGCCGCACCGCCTCGGGCGAGGCAAGAAGCTTGCGGATTTGACCCACCGAGGCGGCGACGACAAGGTTGCCCAGCAGCGGGATTGCCGCCGACAGGGCGCAGATCGCGACGATGTCGGCCACGGTCAGGGTGCGCAGGTCGAAGAAGCCCGGCAGCATGCCCATGTAGAACAGGATCGCTTTCGGGTTCCCAAGGATCACCGCGACCCCGGCGACGAACCCGGCCCATGCACCGGGCCGCGTCAGCCGGCTGTCGGCCGAGATCGACTTGTCCGCGTTCTTCAGGATCATGAACCCCATGCCAAGGAAGAACGCCGTCGCGACCCATTTCAGGAACACGAGGAAGCCGGAAAACACCGACACCAGCCATGTCACGCCCAGCACCGCCAGCAGCGGCCAGACCACGTCTCCGACCACCACGCCCAGAGCCAGCGGCCACGCGGCGTGGAAGCCGCCCGACAGCGCGCGGGCGGTCATCGCCAGCCACACCGGGCCGGGGGTCAGGAACAGAACGGCAAGCCCAAGGGCATAAAGCCCCAGTTCGACGGCGGTGATGGTCATGAAATGTCCTCGGCCAGCGCAAGCACGGCCTGCGCGGTTTTCCAGTTGCGCGCGGTGACCGGCACACCCAGCGCCTTGTCCAGCCGTGCCGCCAGCTTCGACCGGCCGATGCCGTCGGGCGCGTGCAGATAGGCGGCGTGTTCCGTCACCGTCAGGGTCTCGTTATGTGTGGCAAGCGCCAATGTCCTGTCATCCGGCGGTACGGGTGTCCCATCGGCAAAATAGACGTGTACCGATTTTCCGTCATCCTCGCCCTCCGCGGAATAGGGGCAGGCGTCCAGCACGGCGCGATAGACGTCCAACGGCAGCACCAACGCGTGCGGGCGAAAGCCCTTCGCCGTCTCGATTGCATCGGAAATCGCAGCGGCGGTCACATCGCCGCGAAACGCCGCGTTGCCGCTTTGGATGTAGGTCCTGCAGTCTTCGGCCCCAAGCCCGGCCAGCAGGTCGCGCAACTCGGCCATCGGCAGGCTGTTTCGCCCGCCGACGTTGATCCCGCGCAGCAACGCGACGGACACTTCGCTCATGCACCCACCTCCGACACGCCACCCGCTTCGGTGACGGCGACCACCTGCGCCCGGTCGCCCAGTTCCCCGAACAACTCGGGCCCGGTGCCGGTCATCCACGCCTGCGCACCCAGCGCACAGATCTCGTCATAAAGCGCGGCGCGGCGGCCCGCGTCCAGATGCGCCGCAACCTCGTCCAGCAGCACGATCGGCGGCGCGCCGAAGTCCTGCGCCAGCGCGCGGGCATTGGCGAGGATCAGCGAGATCAGCAGCGCCTTCTGTTCTCCGGTCGAACACTGGCGCGCCGGCACGCCCTTGGCGGCATAGACCGCGCCCAGATCCGCGCGGTGCGGCCCGATCAGCGTGCGCCCCGCGTAAAGATCGCGTTGCCGCCCAGCGGCCAGCGCCTCGGCGAAGCCCTGAGCGTCGTCCGGCGTTTCGCTGTCGTCCGCGGCGCCCAGCGTCAGGTCGGCGGCGGGAAAGGCCGTCTCGGCCCCCGCCTGCGCCGCCGCGATCCGGTCCAGCGCATCGCGCCGGTTCGCCTGGATCGCCGCGCCCGCCTCTGCCATCTGCCGTTCCAGTGCCGCGTACCAGTGCGCGTCCCGCACCTGGTCCTTCAAAAGCCGGTTCCGCTCGCGCATCGCCTTCTCGTAGGTCAGCGTGACCTCGGCATGGGATGGCTCGAAACTCATCGCGATCCGGTCCAGAAACCGCCGCCGCCCGTCCGCGCCCTCGATCCACAGCCGGTCCATCGAGGGCACCAGCCACACCATGCGCGCGATCCGGCCCAACGCCACCTGCGTCGCGGCCTTGCCGTCGATCTGCACCACGCGCGCGCCGGCGGGCTCCCACGAGGTCGCCACCTCGTGCACCTGATACAGGCTCTGCAACACGCCAGAGACCTTCCACCCCAGCCCCTCGGGCTGGCGTGACATCTCTTCCGCGCTCGACCGGCGCAGCCCGCGGCCCGGCGAAAACAGTGACACCGCTTCCAGAAGGTTGGTCTTGCCCGCGCCGTTCGGCCCGTGAATCGCCACTGGCCGCCCGTCAAGCGCCAGCACCGCCCGCCGATGCGAACGGAAATGCGACAGCGTCAGCTCCGTCAGTGCAAGACCGGGCATGACCCCATCTTCTTCTCTTGAAAAATACCTCTGCCAGCGGCAGCCCCCGCAGGGGGCTTACACGCGCATCGGCATGACGACATAGACTGCGCTCAGGTCGTTGCCCTCGCGCATCAGCGTCGGGTCGCCGGCGGAATTGAACAGGAACACGGCGTTCTCGCGGTCGACCTGGCTGGCGATCTCCAGCAGGTACTTCGCGTTGAACCCGATCTCGAGCTTCTCGTCGCCATAGGCCACGGCCAGCTCTTCCTCGGCGGCGCCGCTGTCGGGCGCGTTCACCGACAGGACCAGCCGGTCCTCGTCAAGCTGCAGCTTGACGGCGCGCGAGCGTTCCGACGACACGGTGGCAACGCGGTCGACGGCCTTCGCGAACTCCTGCGCATCGACTTCCAGCTTGCGGGTGTTGCCCGCCGGGATGACGCGCGAATAGTCGGGGAAGGTGCCGTCGATGACCTTCGAGGTCAGGGTGATCTCGGGCGTGGCGAAGCGGACCTTGGTCTCGGACACCGAGACGGCGATCTTCATGTCGTCGTCGTCCAGAAGCTTGCGCAGTTCGCCCACGGTTTTGCGCGGTACGATCACGCCCGGCATGTCCTCGGCCCCCGCCGGCAGGTCGGCGTCTATGCGGGCAAGCCGGTGACCGTCGGTGGCGACGCAGCGCAGCACCTGGCCACCCTCGGCCTCGGCCACATGCATGTAGACACCGTTCAGGTAATACCGTGTCTCTTCGGTCGAGATCGCGAATTTCGACTTGTCGAACAGGCGCCGCAGCACCGGCGCCGGGGCCGAGAAGTTCGAGTGATACTCGGACGACGCCATCACCGGGAAATCTTCCTTCGGCAGCGTGGCGAGGTTGAAGTTCGACCGCCCCGCGTTGACCTCGAGCCGGCCCGAGGCGCCGTCGTCCACCAGCTGGACCATCGCGCCGTCGGGCAGCTTGCGAACGATCTCGTGCAGCGTCACGGCGCTGACCGTCGTGGCGCCCGCGCGTTCGACCATGGCGGGGATCTTGTCGACCACCTCGATGTCCAGATCGGTGGCGCGGAAGGTGACGCTGTCGCCTTCCGCCTCGATCAGAACATTCGCGAGGATCGGGATCGTGTTGCGGCGCTCCACGACCGACTGGGCCTGGCCTACGGCCTTCAGAAGCGTGCCGCGTTCGATGCTGACTTTCATCGTCGTCCCTCATGCTGCCGGGGCGAGAACCCTACTCGGATCTCGCCCCGGCTCAAGTGCTTTTTCGGACAGTGAGTCCCTTTGCTGGCAGCGTCAAGCCCGTGTCAGGCTTCCAGCGCGCGCCGCAGCAGTTCGATGTCGTCCGCAAGCTGGCTGTCGTTCATCATCAGCTCTTCGATCTTGCGGACCCCGTGCATGATCGTGGTGTGATCGCGGTTGCCGAAGCGGCGGCCGATCTCGGGCAGCGAGCGCGAGGTCAGCTGTTTCGACAGGTACATCGCCACCTGCCGCGGGCGTGCTAACGCGCGCAGTCGGCGCGGGCCGATCAGGTCGGACAGGCGGATATTGTAATGCTCGCTGACCTTCCGCTGGATCTCTTCGATGGTGATCTTGCGGTCCGAGGCACGCAGGATGTCGGCAAGACATTCCTGCGTCAGGTCCAGCGTGATCTCGCGTCCCACCAGCGTCGCGAACGCGAAGAGACGCATCAGCGCGCCTTCCAGCACCCGCACGTTGTTCGAGATGCGATGCGCGAGGAATTCCAGAACGCCGTCGGCGATGACAAGGCCCGGATACTGCTGGCGCTGCTGTTCGACCTTCTGCTGAAGGATGCCAAGCCGCAGTTCATAGTCAGTCGGGTGCAGGTCGACCACAAGACCGCACTGAAGGCGGCTGGTGATGCGGTCTTCCATATCCTTGATCTCGTTCGGCGCGCGGTCGGCCGAGATGACGATCTGCTTGTTCTGGTCCACCAGCGCGTTGAACGTGTGGAAGAACTCTTCCTGCGTGCTGTCCTTGCCGGCGATGAACTGGACATCGTCCACCATCAGAACGTCGACCGAACGGAACAGCTGTTTGAAGTCCATCATCTGCTTGTCGCGCAGCGCCTGCACGAAGCGGTACATGAACTGTTCCGCCGACAGGTAGACGACGCGCAGGCCGTCTTCGCGGTTTTGCAGCTCGTGCGCTATGGCGTGCATCAGGTGCGTCTTGCCAAGGCCGACGCCGCCGTACAGGAACAGCGGGTTGAACGAGACCTCGTTGCCCTCGGCGACGCGCTTGGCGGCGGCATGGGCCAGTTCATTCGGCTTGCCGACGACGAAGCGGTCAAAGGTAAAGCGCGGGTCCAGCGGCGCGCCGGGAAGGTCGTCTTCGGCAGCGGTCGCAACGGCAGCGGTGCGGGTGGTGGCGGCCGCCTTGGCCGGAACACGGGCGGCCTGCGGGCGGGACGCCGGCGCAAGCGTGAACTTGAGGCGCGATACCGGCACGCCGGCAGCCTTCAGGCGCATCATGATCAGGTCGCTGAAATTCCGCGTGACCCAGTCGCCGATGAAATTCGTCGGCACATAGAACACGGCTTCACCCTCGGTGAGGGTCCCAAATTCGATCGGCTCGATCCAGTTCCGGAAGTTGTCCTTGCCCACGACATCCGCCAGTTCGTTCCTGATCTTTGTCCACAACTCTTCGTTCATCTTGTTTTTGACCCGCACCTCAGTTCTGTCCCACCCGAAACCCCGAAGGATCCGGAACCTTGATTGCGTTTCGCCGCAAGCCGCCGTTTGAAAACAGACCGCATGCGCAAGGCGCAGGCCTTGCGTGCCACAAATCGGTCGGTCCCGTTCGGCGGCGCCATAGAACAGACAGCCCGTCGGACAAAGGTCCGACGCCAGCCTGCCCGTAGGCACCAGTTTTCTTGGAACATCGAGGTCTCGGGAACCGACGCGTCTGCGTCTTGTTCCGGCAGGTATCGCTATCACGGCATTTGGCAGCGCCGTTCAGCGTATTCCTTCAAGCGTCGTCCTGTTGCTCGCCCCACATCAGGTTCGCATCCGAATTGCAGTGTTCGGACGCTCCGGCTCTTCTGACCCCATGTCCCCCCAGGTTGTTTTTTTGCGTGAATCGCTCGGGCAAGCTAGCCCGCGAAATGTGGCAGGCGCAATGAGTCGTCGGGCTTCAATTCCAGCTTTCTTGGCTTGCGTTCGGAAGAATCCTTTTCCCCATTGGGCAAGCGGTGCGGAATCATCACAGGTGGAAAACAAGAAAGGCCCGCGGGGGTCGCGGGCCTTGGTTCGATTTGTCTGTGAGTCGCGCGGCGGCGCAGAAAACCCGTTAAAAAACAGGGCCCCACAGAATCATCTTCATGCAGGGCTTAGCCCAGGGATTTCACGCGCGAGTTCAGTCGCGAGATTTTCCGGGCAACTGTGTTCTTGTGGAGAACGCCTTTGGTAACGCCACGCATCAGTTCGGGCTGGGCAGCCTGCAGCGCGGTGGCGGCAGCGTTCTGGTCGCCGGACGCGATGGCTTCCTCGACCTTGCGCAGGTAGGTGCGGATGCGCGAGCGGCGGGCTTTGTTGACGGCGTAGCGGCGCTCGTTCTGGCGGGCGCGCTTCTTGGACTGGGGCGAATTCGCCATGGTTGTTTCCCTTCCTCGGGTTCAGTGCATTCCTATAGCGCAATAAGCCCCGGGTCGGGTTTTCGTAACCGACTCAATCCGGCCTGGCGGGCCTCACGCGCATGTAAGCCGTGGCCTATAAGGGAAGAGTCGCAGCTTGTGAAGCCGAAAACGGGTTGCCACGCGGGCGGCGCATCGTGCTGACAGTCCCGAGCGCACGACGACACGTCCCTTTAAAGGAACATGAGCTTCAGGATTATGCGGAAGATCCTTTTACATCAAGCGCTTTCGGAAGCGGATCGGTCGTGGCCACCGTCTCGAACCCGGCAATCAGGGGACGGCCCTTGGCGATCGCCTTTTGCACCTGCGGCAGTTGAAGCGAGGCCTTGTGCGCCGCAGCGTCTTCCCAGACCTCGGTCACCCAGATCACGTCCGGGTCCTCTGAGTCCAAGGCAACCACGTAGGATCGACAGCCCGGCATATCGCGCGAGCCGTCGTGCAGGTAGCCTGCGAGTTCGGCGCGGCGTCCGGACTCTGCGGTGATCTTCCCGATCAGTCCGAACATCGCGCCGTCCCTTACTTGTCGCGGAACTGCGGTTCCCGCTTGTCGAGGAAGGCCGACATGCCTTCCTTCTGGTCCTCGGTCGAGAACAGAGAGAAGAACAGCCGCCGTTCGAACAGCAGGCCCTCGGCCAGCGTGGTTTCAAACGCGCGGTTGACGGCCTCTTTGGCGGCGCGGGTCGACAGCGCGGATTTCTCCGCGATCTTCTGCGCCGCGGCCATCGCTTCTTCCATCAGCTTCTTCGCCGGAACGATGCGGCTGACGAGGCCCGAGCGTTCGGCTTCTTCTGCGTCCATGAAGCGGCCGGTCAGGTGCATGTCCATCGCCTTGGCCTTGCCAATGGCGCGGGTCATCCGCTGCGTGCCGCCGATCCCGGCGATGACGCCAAGGTTGATCTCGGGCTGACCGAACTTGGCGGTGTCCGCCGCGATGATGAAGTCGCACATCATCGCAAGCTCGCAGCCGCCGCCCAGCGCATAACCGGACACCGCGGCGATCACCGGCTTGCGTGCGCGTGCGATGCTGTCGGCTTCGTCGCCGAACATGTTTTCCAGATAGACCTCGACAAAGGTCTTCTCGGCCATCTCCTTGATATCCGCGCCGGCGGCGAACGCCTTCTCGGATCCGGTGATGATGGTGCAGCGGACTTTCTCGTTGTCCTCTGCCTCGCGCAGCGCCGACGCAAGTTCGCCCATCAATTCGGAATTGAGGGCGTTAAGCGCGTCCGGTCGATTGAGCTTGATGACTGCGACGTGGTCGTCAATTTCGACGATGATCGTCTTGAAGGCCATGTGGATGCCTTTGGCTGTTCCCCGTCCGACCAAGTCCATACCCATCCATGGGCGCGGTTCAAGTCACGTTTGGCACTTGGGGCAGAAGAAGGTGGACCGTCCCGACTGCGTGATTCGTGCAATTGTGCCGCCGCAGCCGGGAGTCGTGCAGGGCAGCCCCTCGCGCCCGTAAACGCGGAAGGTATGCTGAAAATATCCAAGCTCTCCGCTGGTTTGGCGGTAATCGCGCAGGCTGGAGCCGCCAGCGGCGATCGCTTCGGTCAACACGTCCCGGATGATCGGGACCAGCGACCTTACACGCTTGTCCGAGATGCGGCCCGCCTTCCGGCGCGGAGAGACCTGTGCCCGAAAAAGCGCCTCGCAAACATAAATATTGCCGAGTCCCGCCACGACATTCTGGTCCAGAAGTGCCGATTTTATCGGCGTATTTCGGCCCCTAAGTCTTTCCGCTAGGTAATCTTCATGGAACGCGTTGCCGAGCGGTTCGGGGCCCAGCGGCTTCAGAAGCCAGTGCTCTTCCAGCGTTTCGGTGGGCCAAAGATCCATGGCGCCGAAGCGGCGTGCGTCGTTGAAGGTGATCCGCGCGCCCGAGCCCATTTCAAGCACGACGTGGTCGTGTTTCTCGGTGGGCGCGTGGTCGTGGAAGAAGTCGCCGGGCATCCGGCCCGAGATCAGCATTCGTCCCGACATTCCGAGGTGAACGATCAGCGTTTCGCCCGAGCTGAGGTCGGCAAGGATATACTTCGACCGGCGGCGCAGGGCGGTGACGGTCTTTCCGGCCAGCCGCTCGGCCATGCGTTCGGGGAAGGGCCAGCGCAGGTCGGGGCGCCGGACGTCGGCGGCGTCGATGGCGAACCCTTCCATCACCGGCAGCAGGCCGCGGCGGACGGTTTCGACTTCGGGCAGTTCGGGCATTCAGTGCCTTCGGTTCAGTTCGATCTGCCGCTTCAGCCGACGTTCCAGCGCCTTGCGGCCCGCAACGTATCTCAGAACCTCGATCCGCTTTCCATCCCAGAAGTAAAGCCGCCACATATAGCCCGCGTCGCTTTCCATCATATCGAGCGTAGAGATGTCGTGGTCTTTCCGCTTCAGCCACCATGTCGGGGCCGAGATGACCTTGTCCGTGACCACGATTTCGTAGGTCCACATATAGGTCAGATACCACGCGCCGAGCAGCACAAGGATCAGGTAGATCAACAGCCCCTCCAGACCGGGCAGCGGCAGCGCGGGGTCACCACCCAGCAGCGGACAGATCATCAGAAGCAACGCGACGACAAGGAATGTGCCCAGCATGCGGACGCCGAAGGTCGCCTTGTGGGTGGTGGTGCGTTGTTCCTGTTCGTAGGGCGCTTCCTGCCCGATCCCGGCGACGCGCAGCATGTGCTCGAGGTTCTCGGTATTGCCTGCGGTCAGGCGGTCCAAACCGCGCCGCAGGGGCGTGAGCCCGCGGAACTTCAACACCCAGCTGATCGCTGCGCCAATGATCAGGTAACCGATCAGGTATCCGACTTCGGCCATCCGCTTCCTCCTGCACTGGCGGCAGGTTGGCTTGGCGATGGTTCGTCAATGTGACCGCATCGGTACCAAAAAACGAACCGCCCCGCGGGGTGGCGGGGCGGCTGTTGGGGGAAGCGCTGGGAAACTTGCGCTTGCGTAGGGCGCCGGACGGACCCGGATAGAGTGTGAGTGAGAGAGAACCGGGTCCGTCCAGGCTGGGGCAGGCGGTTGGTCAGGCCGCCCGACGCTCCGGTGCGAAGACGACGTTTGCGGGAGCCGCGGAACGTGCCGACGCGAAAGTCAGGGTGGTGGACCGGCGCGGCTGGCTGGCGCGCTTGTCCTCGATCAGGAAGATGTTGTCCACTTTGGTGGAAGCCAGGGTGGCCAGAGCAGCGATGCGGCCTTCGCGGGCTTTCTGAAGCAGGGACTTTTCCATTTCGTTTCTCCGTTCGTGAGTCTGTTTTGTTTGTTTTTGGGTGGGGGTCTTATGGGTGGTCTCGGGGTCGTGGGGGCGGTGGGTCAGGCCGCCCGTGCAATGCCCGTCGCGCCGGTCTTGTAGAAGACGCCGCGGACAGTGCGGATCACCCGCTCGCGCTTGCGGATCTGCTTGAGCGAAACCACGTTCCCGGCGGGGCCAGAGGGGCGGTCATCGTTCGCGGCGCGGAGGATGATGTTCTTCGGGTAGGAGACGATGTTCGTGTGCATTGTGACCTCCATTCGTTCGGGTCTTCGTTCGGTTGTTGTTTTGGTTTGTTTGTTTGTTTGTTTGTTTGTTCGTTCGTTTTGGTCTTGGTCGTCTGTCAGGCGGCGCTGGGGAACCGTTTCTCCTGCCGGTGCCCGCATTCGGCATCGAACAGGGTGTCGATCAGTCGGCTGGACACGGGCGGAAGATCGGCAGCGCCGCCCTTGGAGTCGCAGTCGGCTTCCAGGACGCGCTTGCGCTTCCTTGCGGCTTCCGTCTGCAGAGCAGTGACTATCTTGGCAGTCATCGGCTTGTTCCTTGTCCTCATTCGTACATCCCGAGATTGAAACCACTCCTGAATCGTGGCGGAAAACGACGGGAAATATGGCGAGAATGTGCAAAGCCCCAAAAATACCTGATAACAGGCGGTTTTGGCCTTTTTTGGCGTCCGAAGCGTGTTTGAAGCCGTTCGGCATTTTGAAAAAATTGGGGCCAATCGTGGCGATTATTGGTTAACAGGCGACAAAGGGCTGAAAAGACTACCTAAAAAGATAGGTCCGATCGGGTGATTTAGTGAGAATCGGGCGGCGGAAATAAGAATCGGATGCCCAGATTCGGCCTGCGAGGCGTCCAGATCGATGTGAAAGGGGTTAGAGGGGCCCGGAAATCGGACTCTCAGACCGTTAGGATTTGAACGATTTCGACTGCGCCGGAGTCAGGCGAGTTCTCTTTTAGGTTGTATGCCACAATTGAAATGCGCCGAGTTTGCGGCGTCTGGTGCCCGCCTCTGGCCACGAAGCGACTCGCTTCCGGCTGACCTGGGCCGAGTGTGGCGTACTATTATATACTGACAGCAGTCCAAGCCGGGCCGCACCGTTGCGGGTCGCGGGCCATGACAAAGATGGAGACGCGCGTGAAAGGGCGGCTTAGCCGACCTTGCTGGACTCGCGGACCTGAAGCTTCACCGGATGGCGCACCAGTTCCTCGGGCGGCACCGCGTTCTCGATCCAGCCGAGAAGCGCATCGACCGAGGCGCGTGCCACCGCGTCGACATCGCAGCGGACCGAGGTGATCGGCGGCTCGGCCTGCGCGCATTCCGGGATATCGTCGAAACCGATGATCCAGAAATCCTTGCCCACGGTCCGTCCGGCGCCCTGCGCGGCGGCGGCCATGCCCAGCGCCACGCGGTCGTTGATGCAGATCGCCGCCTGAACGCCCGGATGGTCGCGGGCGATCAGTTCCATCGCCTCGCGCCCATAGGTGCGGTCGGACCCGCCCTGAAGCACCAGCGCCTTGCGGCCATGCACCTGCATGATGTCGCGATAGCCCGACGCCCGCTCGCGCGAGATCTGGTGGCCGGCGTGGCCGCCGACGAAGGCGATCTCGGTCAGGCCCTGATCCAGCAGGTGCTGGGCGGCAAGGTGACTGCCGATCGCGTAGTCGATGGAATGGAACGGAAGCTGCGCCACGCGGCTGTCGCCCTGCCGCAAGACTTGCATCGTCGGGATGCCGGTGGCGAGGATGGTGCTGAACACCGGCGCTTCGGAACTGCGGCACGGTGCGATCAGCAGTCCGGCAATGTCCTGTTCCAGCGCAAGGCGGACGGCGCGATCTTCTATGTCGGGGTCTTCGGCGGAGTCCGCGATTAGCGCCGCCATGCCACGCTTCATCAGGGCATGCTGTGCGGCGGCGACGAAATCGGTGACGAAGGGCACGCGCAGGTCGTTGACCACGATGCCGATGCGCCCGGTGTTGGAACTGCGCAGCGCGGCGGCGGCGCGGTTGCGGACGTAGTGAAGCTCTTGGATCGCGCTTTCGACGGCGGCCTTCGTCTCGGCCCGCACCAGTGGCGAGTCGTGAAGTACAAGAGACACGGTGGATTTCGACACACCGGCCTTCTCGGCCACGTCACGGATCGTCGCGCGTTTTCCCATCAGATACGTCCTGCGCAAGCGACCCGCGTGATTGGTCACGCGGGCTCTAAGACCCTTCTCCCCGCCTTTATGGATAGACCGGGACGTCGCGGAAGGTAAGCCTTACGCTGCGGCGCAGCTTCTGCAGGCGCAAAAACGCTGCCCGGTTGCCCGGGCAGCGGGCGCGGCGCTCAGAGACTATGCAGTCGGCGCCACTTGTTGTCGACGGTCCGCAGGAATTCCGCCACGGTCTGAACCTCGGCCTGCGGAATCTCGTGACCGCCGTCGTGCCAGTACAGCGTCACCTCGGCTCCCTGCTCGCGGAACCAGTCCGCAAGAAAGTCGGTGCCGGCGGGCGAACAGATCGGGTCATGGCGCCCGGCAGTGATCAGCACGTTCACCCCCTTGAGCCCCGGCACCGGATCGGGCGCCCACGGGATCAGCGGGTGCATCAGCACCAGATCGGTGAACAACCCCGGCTCCGCCATCGCGACCGAGGCAAGGATGTTCGCCCCGTTGGAATAGCCAAGCCCGATCACCGGATGGTCGCCGGACGGGAAGCCGCCGACGAACTTCGCCATCGCCGCAGTACGGGTGGCGAGGTCGTCCATGTCATAGACGCCCTCGGCGGCGCGGCGGAAATAACGGTTCGCGCCGTTCTCGGACACGTCGCCGCGCGGCGACACGATGTGCGCATCGGGCAGGATCTGCTCTCCCAACCCGTGGAACTGGGACTCGTCGCCGCCGGTGCCGTGGAAGGTGAACAGCAGGGGGCCGCCGTCGGCCCCCTTCGTTTCCTTGTAGACGTAGCTCATGGCTCAATCCTCGATCGGTTCCAGATACTTCTCTTCCAGCACCTTCCGCAGGTGGGCGTGCTGGTTCGGCAGTTGCAGGGACTCGCCCAGGTGGGCGGTGTCCTCGTCCCGGTCGAATCCGGGTTCATTGGTGGCCACTTCGAACAGGACCCCGCCCGGCGACCGGAAGTAGATCGCCCAGAAGTAATCCCGGTCGATGACCGGCGTCACGCCATACCCGGTGTCGGTCAGCGCCTTGCGCACCTCAAGCTGAGTTTCGTGGTTGTCGACGCTGAACGCCAGGTGGTGAACCGACCCCGCGCCCTGCTTGGCATAGTTCGCGCCCTTCAGGGTCTGCAGGTCGATCACGTCGGCGCCGTTGCCGTTCGGAATGCGCAGCCGCACGGTGTCGCCGTCACGGTCGTCTTCCTCGTAGCCCATGAACTTCAGCAGTTCCTCGGTCGCGCCGCCATCGCTGACGCGCAGGTGTGCCGAGTGGAACCCGCGGATCGCCTCGTCGGCGGCCACGCCGTTGCCGGACCACGGGGCGCGCCCGTCCTCGGTTTCGACAAGGGCGAAGGCGTCGCCGTCAGGGCCGGTGAAGTGCAGCCGTTCTTCGCCGAAGCTGCTCGACCGGTCGAGGCCCGGCGTACCGAGTGTCTCGAACCGCTCTTGCCAATAGCCAAGGGTGCCTTTCGGAACGGCGAAGACGGTGGTGCCGACCTCGCCCAGACCCGGGCGGCCGCGCGCGGCATGGGGGAAGGGGAAATAGGTCATCACCGAACCGGGGGTGCCGGTCTCGTCGCCGTAATACAGGTGGTACACCTCGGGTGCGTCGAAGTTGACGGTCTTCTTGACCCTGCGCAGGCCGAGGTCCTTCGTGAAGAAGGCATTGTTCGCCTGAGCACCGCTGGCAAGCGAGGTCACGTGGTGCAGCCCGTTGATTTGCGTCAGCATGGTAGCTCTCCTTGCACCGGCCTTCCGGTGCCTCTGATTGACGCACCGAATGTCGGCGCGTTGTGCTTCGTCCCTGAATGTCGTCATTTATGCTGCGGAGAAAAGAAGCGTGCGGGCAGGGAGTCTGTGCGTGATCGCACAAATGTGATCAATGACCTTGGGGAGGGTGTGCAGATGGGAGGGGAGACCGACTTTGTTGTCGTCGGAGCAGGTTCGGCTGGCTGCGTGCTGGCGAACCGGCTGAGCGAGAAGGGCAGCGTCACGCTGCTAGAGGCCGGAGGCCGCGACAACTATCACTGGGTGCACATCCCGGTCGGCTATCTCTACTGCATCGGCAACCCCCGGACCGATTGGGGGTTTCGCACCGCCGAGGAAAAGGGGCTGAACGGCCGTTCGCTTTTGTATCCGCGCGGGCGCATCCTTGGCGGCTGCTCGTCCATCAACGGCATGCTGTATCTGCGCGGACAGGCGGCGGACTATGATCACTGGCGCCAGCTGGGCCTTCCGGGCTGGGGCTGGGACGACGTGCTGCCGTGGTTCCGCAAGTCCGAGGACTATTTCGGCGGCGAGAACGAAGCGCATGGCGCGGGCGGCGAATGGCGGGTCGAGGAACAGCGACTGCGCTGGAAGATCCTCGATGACTTCATGGCCGCGGCCGAGCAGGCGGGGCTGCCGCGCACGGACGACTTCAACACCGGCGACAACGAGGGCGTCGGCTATTTCAAAGTGAACCAGAGGCGCGGATGGCGTTGGAACACGTCCAAGGCATTCCTTCGTCCGGTCGAGGGTCGCGGCGGGTTGAAGGTCGAGACAGATGCGCAGGCGACCCGCATCCTGTTCGAAGGCCGCCGCGCGGTGGGCGTCGAGTTCCGCCAGAACGGCGCGCTGCGCCAGATCCGCGCCCGGCGCGAGGTCGTGCTGGCCGCCGGCGCCATCGGCTCTCCGCAACTGCTGCAGTTGTCGGGTGTCGGGCCCGGCGCCTTGTTGCAGGAACACGGGATCGACGTGGTGCACGAGATGCCGGGGGTTGGCGAGAACCTGCAGGACCACCTGCAACTGCGCTGTTCCTACAAGGTTTCGAACGCCAAGACGCTCAACACTATGTCCGCCACGATAGTCGGCAAGGCGAAGATCGCCGCCGAGTATGCGCTGTTCCGCTCTGGCCCGATGTCGATGGCGCCGTCGCAGCTTGGCGCTTTCGCCAAATCCGGCCCCGATGTCGCGACCGCTGATCTGGAATATCACGTGCAGCCGCTGTCCCTGAACGCCTTCGGAGAGCCTTTGCACGCTTTCGACGCCATCACGGCCAGTGTCTGCAACCTGCGCCCCGAAAGCCGGGGACACGTGCGCATCGCTTCGCCTGACCCGCAGGCCGCGCCCGAGATCCGGCCGAACTATCTGACGACCGAGCGGGACCGTCAGGTTGCCGCCGCCTCGATCCGACTGACCCGGCGGATTGTCGGCCAGCCAGCGTTTGCCCAGTACGATCCGGTAGAGTTCAAGCCGGGCACCAATTTCGAGACCGACGAAGATCTTGCCCGCGCCGCCGGCGATATCGGGACGACGATCTTCCACCCCGTCGGAACCGTCCGAATGGGGGCCGACGATGCCGCGCCACTGGATGCAAACCTGCGTGTGCGCGGGGTTGAGGGCCTGCGGGTGGCGGATGCCAGCGTGATGCCGACAATCACCAGCGGCAACACCAACGCCCCGACGATCATGATCGCCGAGAAAGCCGCGTCGATGATCCTTGCCTAGGGCGCCACGCGCTGGGGTTCACCAAGGAATTCCCGGGATTTACCAAGAAAGTCTCGGTATTCGCCGTCGCGACCCCGAAGATCGGCCCGGTTAAGGCCACGTTCACCGCCCTTTGCTAAGGCAACTACGGGGGCTCGGGAACGAGGTGGATGGATGAGCGGGAACGGAAACGCGCCCGTCATCATCAAAAGGAAAAAGGTCGTCGGCGGCGGCGGGCACCACGGTGGGGCGTGGAAGGTTGCCATAGAGTTGTTCCTTCATTCGAACGGCGCGGATTTTCGCGCCGAGTTCCGATTGCGCCCCGTCGGGGCGGTTCCAATGCCGTTCTGACTGTTGCGTGAGGGTGTTCGGATCACGCGCCACCCCGTCGGGTGCGACGCCGTTTCTCGGATGAAATCGGTAATAGAATGTGAATTTCCCGCGTCCGCTTCGGGTGTTTTCGCTAAAACTTATCATTAACACCGCATCGGCCCGACGGCGGCAAAGCTGCCGCGCAGATGGGCTATCCTCGTTTCTTCAATGCCTTGGGGCTTTGGGTCAGGATCGTCCGTCGACCAGAGGCGTCGTAGGTATGCAGCTGCTGCGGAGCGTCCAGCGCCTTGATCTTCTGGCGGGCGTCGACGAGCCCCTTTCGCGTCGCCTCCAGCAGTCGGCCATTTCGGTCCGACATTTTGCGCAGCCGCTCAAAGCTGCCGGGATCTGCCGCGGCGCCTTGCAGTCGGGATGCCATCCTCTCTTTCTCCCTCGCCAACTTGTCGAGCGCCGGGAAGTCCCCATGCAGGATCGCCGCGCGCTCGCGCGCCAGTAGGTCTTCCATTGCAGTCACTGGATCAGCGGCTTCAAACAGAGCCATCGCGACGGTCCTTCAACGCTTCGAAAAGGGATTCGGCCAAACCGATCCCGCCTGCCGCGACCATTTCGGTCGCCTGCGCCTGAACGAGGAAAGATGTGAACTGATCCTCACCAACGCCCCCGCCGAAGGCGTCCCGCGCCTCGCCGAACCGTGCAGCTTTGAGCATTTCCGCCAAGAACGTCGATTCAAGCGCGCGCGCCGCTTCGCGCAGGGGCGCGTCGTCGTCGACCGGAGGGGCGGTTCGCGCGATGGGCAGGGCGGGTGGTCCTTCGATGACGGGCATCCGGCGGTTCCTTAAATGCGAACTAGTTTGGGCTTCTATGCACCGCCACCGGTAAAGAACTGGTAATCAATCTCGAAGATAAGCGCCCCGTTGGCCGAGGAAGAACGCCCGGGGCAGATGATGCAGCTTATCCAGATGACAGAGATCCTGAACCCCGCGCCGGGCAAGGGTGCCGCCCGCCTGACAGGCGGCGCGACTGAGAAGGATACACACGCCGCGACGCCGTTCTCATCTTTCCTTATGCAGGACGAAAGCGTCGGGTCTGATTCATTGGGCGAGGGCGTGGAAGGCGCGGTCGCGCCGGACGCCGCAAGGGTTCTGGCAGGCACATCTGTGAATGACCTCGATCTGAAAAGCCTTGGAAAACACAGAACAATTGAGGGAAATGACGTCGAGGTCACACCAACGCCTGCGGAAGTGAATCGCGAAGAAATCCCCGGGGTAGATGTCGATGGGTTCGAGGATACGACGGCGCTTTCAAAGCCCGATAAGTCGACGGAATCCATTATTTCAATAGAAGTTGAGATAAATACCGAACCCAAAGGCGAGGTTTCTGACCGGATCGCGGAATCGATAGTGGCGGTGGTTCCGCTGGCGGACAGATTGGCCACGGGCGCGACGGCTCTCGGCGTCGCAACGGATACACCCGGCGCTTCCACGGGGTCGGGGCAGGTGAATGCCGGATCGCTTCACGGCAAAGCCGAACTGACTGGAATCTCTGCCGCTCCAGCGAAGATGGCCGGTGAGCCCGATAGGGCGGTTAACTCGGCCCGCGACCCCGACAAAACCGCCTACTCCGATAAGTTACCCAATACGGCGACGGCCACGTTGCCAGTGTCGAACGGCTTGGCAGGAATATCTCTGGTCGACGTCGAGTCGGTTTCGGAAACGTCCATCTCAGCGAACCCGGAACTCGCAAGATCGATGCGATCGCAAACCGTCGATGGATTGGCGGCGGAAAGCCCGCGCTTGGTTGATGGGAAGGTGCCCGGCGGGGATGCCAGCAAAGCCGGGGGCGTGATTGAGCCCCTACGCGCCGAGCGCCCCGCACGGACCATTGCAGAGAGCCGTTCGGACACGCGGCCGGGACAGGCCGGTGTGTCAGCGTTGCCGGCAGCGGGTGTGGATCCTGAGTTAAATTTCGTTCCAGAACAGGGAAAGTCCGACGCGCCTCTGCCGCGTGAACCGGCTCCGCATGTTGTCCCGGCTGTAGCGCCCGTTCCGGGAGCCCCTGCAGTATTGCCCGGCTCGAACCGAAGGACAGCGCAGCCGACCAGCGAGGGGCAACTTCGCGTGGAATCCGCTGCACCCATGGCGCCACCGGCGCCGACCATGGTGCCGGCTGCCGCGGGTATGCCATCGGTCCTGCCCGCTGTTTCGCCACCGCAAGTCCCAGCGGAAATGGAGCGCGGCGTATTCAGCGTCTCGCCGGACGGCCCTGCCATGGAAATGTCCGCGGCCTCATCACCAGAAGAGCGCACCCTGCCTTTGCCTGCAACGCGTATAGCGACCGACCCCGCCTTGCCCCGGCAACTGGCCATCCAGCTTCTGGAGGCCGCGCGCGGCAACCCGGACCGGCCGGTTGAACTGGTGCTGGAGCCGGTCGAGCTTGGGCGGGTCCGTATGACCATGGCGGGCAGCGAGGGGGCGATGCAGGTCTCGCTGGCGGTCGAGCGCAGCGAAACGGCGGAGCTCTTGCGCCGGCATATCGAGACGCTGGCGCAGGAATTCCGGCAACTCGGCTATCGCGATGTCAGCTTCAGGTTCAGCGGCGAGGGGACGTCGGCAAATGGCGGACAGGGCTTCGCTGGTGGCGGATCCGGTGGCGGGGCACCGGATATGGCTGACACAGCCGAGCCCGCGCCGGTGAGGATTACGCTTACCGACAGGATGGATATCCGGCTTTAGGAGGTTACCCGAATGGAGATCACGCAGACTCAGACATCGCCGGTTGCCACTGTCCTTTCAGCGGACCCGGCGCCGGTGCGGGCCACGGACGAACCGACGATCGCGTCCGACTTCGAGACGTTTCTAAAGATGCTCACGGTTCAGATGGAGAATCAGGACCCGCTCAATCCGGTGAAAGCAGAGGATTTTGCCGTTCAACTTGCCACGTTTTCGGGCGTTGAACAGGCCGTCTACACCAACAAGCTGCTGGAGCAGCTGCAGTCCCAAATGGGGCTTTCCGGTATCGGTCCCTATGCCGACTGGATCGGCAAAGACGCCCGCGCGCCGGTCGACGCCTATTTCGATGGCTCTGCGATCACCGTTGCCTCGGACCCGGATCCCAACGCGACAGAGGCTTTCCTTGTTGTCCGGGATGGCAACGGCCTTGAGGTTCAGCGCGTGGCCATACCTACCAGCGCGGCGCAGATCGAATGGGACGGCGCCACCGCAAGCGGGCTTCCCGTCCCGGAAGGGCGCTATGGGTTCACCGTCGAAAGCTGGACGGAGGACGGGCTGGAGGCGGTTGAGACGGCGCAAATCTATACGCGCATCACCGAGGCGCGCGGCGGTGGCGATCAGGCGGTGCTGGTGACGGCGGGCGGGATCGAAGTGCCGGTTGATCAGGTTACCGGTCTCAGGGAACCGTAGATGCGCGCCTCAGATGACCACGCCGATCCAGACGCCCAACGCGACCAGTCCGCCGCCGATCGCGGCGTACAGCAGCGCCTGCCAATAGGTCGGCTGCGCCGGGCGCTGCGGTTCGCCCTTGCGGTCTGTCAAAGCGGCTTCGGCCATTTCCGGAAGGCGCGGGCCGATCCGCGACAAGACGGCAAGCGTTCTGGACAGGTCGTTCAACAGAGCGCGGGGGCCGACGTTCTGCTTGATGTAATCTTCGACGACCGGCTGGGCGACACGCCAGATGTTCATATGCGGGTCGAGCGATCGGGCGACGCCCTCGACCACGACCATCGTGCGTTGCAGCAGGATCAACTCGGTTCGGGTTTCCATTCCGAACCGTTCCGTCACTTCGAACAGGTGGTTCAGAAGCCGGCCCATCGACATGCGCGAGGCGTCGAGATCGAAGATCGGCTCGCCCACGGACCGAAGCGCGCGGGCGAAGGCGTCAACATCCTGATCGGCAGGAACGTATCCGGCCTCGAAATGCACCTCGGCCACGCGGCGATAGTCTTTGCGGATGAAGCCGAACAGGATCTCGGCATAGACCCGGCGGGTGTACTCGTCGATCGTGCCCATGATCCCGAAGTCGAGCGCGATAAGGTCGCCGTTCGGCGCAACCTTCAGGTTCCCCTGGTGCATGTCGCCATGGAAGTAGCCGTCGCGCAGCGCGTGGCGCAGGAACAGTTGCAGCACGCGCTCGGCCAGCGCGCGGCGGTCGTGACCCGCAGCGTCGATCGCGTCGAGGTCGTTCAACGCGATGCCCTCGGCCCAGCCAAGCGCCATCGCGCGGCGGCCGGACAGGAACCATTCGACCTGCGGAACTTGGAACCCTTCGTCGCCAGCGGTGTTCGCGGCGAACTCGGCGGCCGCCGACGTTTCCATGCGCAGGTCCAGTTCGCCCAGAACGACGCCTTCGAAATGCTCGATCACATCGCGCGGGCGCAGGCGTCGCGAGGCGGGGGAGAGCAGTTCGATCATATCGGCGGCGAAATAGAAGGCGTCGACATCCTTACGGAAGGCGCGTTCAATCCCCGGGCGCAGAACCTTGACCGCGACCTCGCGACCATCGTCGACCAGCCGTGCGCGATGCACCTGCGCGATCGAGGCGGCGGCGACGGGTTCGGAGAACTCGGAAAAGATCTCTTCCACCGGGTGCTGCAATTCCGTTTCGATGGTCTTCTTCGCGACCACGACAGGAAACGGCGGCAGCTTGTCCTGCAGAACCTGCAGTTGTTTCGCGAGATCGGCGCCGACCACGTCAGGGCGGGTCGACAGGATCTGACCGAACTTGATGTAGGCTGGTCCCAGCGCGGTCAGCGCCCGGGTGACCGGCGGCATCGTCGGATCGCCGCTATATCCCAGCCATTTGAACGGCCAGCCCAGAATGCGCGCGGCAGCCCGCAGCATCGGCGGCGCGTCCATCGCGTCCAGCACGACGCCCATCGCGCCCGTGCGTTCCATGGTCGCGCCGGTGCGGACCAGCCGCCAGATGTTGTGGGGTCCGCGCAAGGGTCAGATCTTCCAGCCGGAATGCAGCGCGGCGACGCCCATCGTGAGGTTGCGGTACTTCACCTGATCAAACCCGGCGTCGCGGATCATGCCGGCGAAGGTTTCCTGGTCGGGGAATTTGCGGATCGATTCCACAAGGTACTGATAGCTGTCGCGATCGTTCGCGATCAACTGGCCCATGCGCGGGATCACGTTGAAAGAGTACATGTCGTAAAGCTTCTGCATCCCCGGGTTGGGAAGCTGCGAGAATTCCAGAACCATCAGTCGCCCGCCGGGTCTGAGGACACGATAGGCCTCGTTCAGGGCCTCTTGCGGGCGGGTGACGTTCCGGATGCCGAAGCTGATCGTGTAGACATCGAAGCTGTTCGACTCGAACGGCAACGCCATCGCGTCGCCGACGACCCAGTCCAGCCGGTCGGCCATCTTCTCGGCGTCGGCGCGCTTGCGGCCCGCGATCAGCATGCCCTCGGTCATGTCGCAGACCACGGCGCTGGCCCCGGGCGCGCGGCCAAGGAAGCGGAAAGCGATGTCACCGGTGCCGCCCGCCACGTCCAGCAGGCGCTGGCCGTCCCGAGGCGCCAGCCAGTCCATCATCGCGTCTTTCCAGGCGCGGTGGATGCCGACCGACATGACGTCGTTCATCACGTCATACTTCGATGCGACCGAGGTAAAGACGCCGTGGACGCGCCCGGCCTTTTCCTCCTCGGGGATGGTTTCGTTGCCGAAATGCGTCGTCTTTTCCGTCATCTCATCCGCCCGGTTAGCCGTGTCACGTTCCGATATAGCCCATTGCGGCGGGACACAAATGCCGATGAGGTCGCAGGCCGCCCCGGATCAGACCGGGACGAAGCTTTCGGACTTGGGGTCATAGCAAAGCAGTTCACCATTCGCGATGTCGTTCCAGACCCCGTGCAGCGACAGCTTTTCGTTCTCGACCGCTTCGACCACGAAGGGGAAGGTCATCAGGTTCTCAAGGCTGGTGAGAATAGCCTGCTGTTCCAACGCCCTAAGACGCTCAGCGCGGTCTTCGATGCCTTTCACCTTCTCGTAGCCGGGGCGCAGGATGTCCATCCAGCGGCCGACGAAGGACGACTCGTCCTCCAGTTCCGGCGCTTCGCCCGAGCACATGTCGTGGCAGCCCTGAACGCCGCCGCAGCTTGAGTGGCCCATGATCACGATATTGGCCACTTTCAGCGCGGTCACCGCGTATTCCAGTGCCGCCGAGGTGCCGTGCTGCTGGCCGTCGGGTTTGTGCGGCGGTACGAGGTTCGCGATGTTGCGGTGAATGAAGAATTCGCCCTGATCGGCCTCGAAGATCGCGGTCACATGCACCCGGCTGTCGCAGCACGAGATGATCATGGCGCGGGGGCGCTGACCCTCTTCGGCAAGGCGGCGGTACCACGCCTTGTTCTCGGAATAGGTCGTCGCCTTCCACCCTTGATAGCGGGTGGACAGATAGGCTGGCAGGGGCTTGGCCTCTTTCATCTCGTTCTCCGCAACTGGCGTCCTGACTTCTCCTAGGACGCATTTTCAAGAAATTCGAGCGAGAATTCAAAGCCGGATCAACGAAATCTTGGGTCGCGTCGCGCAAGAGGAAGGTGGGTGAGCGGGCTTTCCACCGGGGTAGAGGGCGATGCGGGTAAGCAAACTGCGACCGGCCGAGGTCGTGGGACTGGAGTTCGACAGGCTGGAACGGTTCTGGCGAAGGCTGGGTCCGGAACATGGAGAAATCGCGCTGGGCATCGCGATGGAAGACCTTGCGCTGCTGCTGCAAGAGGCGCGCGTGGCTTGGGAAATGGGCGACCGGCGCGCGTTGCGGATGCGGGCGCTGGCGCTGCAGGGCACGGCGGAACGGCTGGGCATGCCGCAGGTTCGCAACGTCGCCGGGGACGTGATCGCTTTGTGTGCAGCGGGCGACGAAGCGGCGCTGGCGGCGATCATCGAGCGGTTGCAACGGCTGGGCGAAGGCTCGTTGTGCGCGGTCTGGGACGCGCAGGTGCCGGTGGTCTGATGGGGGCTTGCCGCGGCAGGGGGAACGGCTAGGGTCTGGGCGATCCATGAATTGAAGGTTCGCTCCATGTCTCTCCGCTTCGCTTCCGACAGCCCCGACGCCATCCCGCTGCACATCGTCCCGCGGGACGAGGCCGAGGGTTGGGCCGCCGCGCAACCCGATCGGGTCCGCCTGTGGGCGGAGGCGAACGGTTTTGACGGGGCGCTGGGCAAGGTGCTTGTGATCCCGGCAGAGGATGGCGGGATCGACGCGGCCGCCGTTGGCTTTGGCACCGCCGCGGACCGGGCGCGCGGCCGTTTCGCGCTGGCGCGGGCGCAAACCGCCCTGCCGGAGGGCACGTATCGGCTGGTCACGCCGCTTGAACCCGGCCACCGGGACGAGAATGCGCTGGGCTGGCTGTTATCGCGCTATCGCTTCGGCCGTTACCGGGCGACGGCGCCGGAAGGCGCGGCGCTGGTCGCCCCCGACGGCGTGGATGCCGCTCGGCTAGAGGCTATCGCGGCGGGCGAGGCGCTGACGCGGGACCTGATCAACACGCCAGCCGCCGATATGGGGCCGGACGCGCTGGAAGAAGCGGCGCGCGATCTGGCGTCCGACATCGGGGCCGAGATCGAGGTGACCACGGGCGGCGAACTGCTTGAGGCGAACTTCCCGATGATCCACGCGGTCGGCCGCGCCGCCGCATCCGCGCCGCGCCTGATCGACATGCGCTGGGGGACCGAGGGGCCGACGGTCACGCTGGTCGGCAAGGGTGTTTGTTTCGACACCGGCGGGCTGAACATCAAGCCCGGCGCGTCGATGGGGCTGATGAAAAAGGACATGGGCGGCGCGGCGACCGTGCTGGGCCTTGCCAGCATGATCGGCGCGCTGAAACTGCCGGTGCAGCTGCGCGTGCTGGTGCCGGCGGTCGAGAACAACATCGCGGGCAACGCGTTCCGTCCGCAGGACATCCTGACCTCGCGCAAGGGCCTGACGGTCGAGATCAACAACACCGACGCCGAGGGTCGGCTGGTGCTGGCGGACGCGCTGGCACTGGCGGACGAGACGCCGCCGGACCTGCTGATCTCGATGGCGACGCTGACCGGCGCGGCGCGGGTCGCTGTCGGCCCGGATATCGCGCCGTTCTACGCGACCGACCCGGCGCTGGCGGCGGCGATCCGGGCGGGCGGAACCGCCATCGCGGATCCGGTGTGGGAAATGCCCTATCACACGCCGTACGAGGACATGATCGAGCCCGGCATCGCCGATCTGGACAACGCGCCAAAGGGCGGCTTCGCGGGGTCGATCACCGCCGCCTTGTTCCTGCGCCGTTTCGTCACTGAAACGGCCCGATATGCGCATTTCGACATCTACGGCTGGCAGCCCGCGGGGGCGCCCGCGCGGCCCAAGGGCGGCGTCGGACAAGGCGCGCGGGCGATCCTGCAAGCGCTGCCCGGGGTGCTGGGCCTGTGACCGACCGCCGGCTGCTTCCCGCGAACGGCCGCGTCGCCGCGGCGCATTTGAAGGGTCAGGTCGAGGCGACAGCCTTTGTCGAGGGCACGCCGGCGCGTATCGCGGTGGCCGTCGCTGACCTGTGGCGCAGCCCGGGCGGGCGGCGTGACCGGCAGTTGCTGTTGGGCGATGCCGTCACCGTCTACGAACGGTACGAGGGCTTTGCCTATGTTCAGGCGGCCAAGGACGACTATGTGGGCTATGTGGCCGAGGGCGATCTTGGCCCCGCCGATGCCGCGCCGACGCACTGGGTGGCGGTTCCCGGCTCGCAGGCCTATCCCGAGCCGGACATGAAGGTGCCGCAGGTGATGGACCTGCCGTTCGGCGCGCATGTCAGCGTGGTGACGCATCAGCCGAAGTTCTTCGAGACGGCGGACGGGTACTATATCCCCAAGCCGCACCTCTGGCCGATCGACAAGCGGTTCGCCGATCCGGTGACCGCCGCGCAACTGATGTTCGGTGCGCCCTATCTGTGGGGCGGCAATACCGCGCGCGGGATCGACTGCTCCGGGCTTGTGCAGGGTGCCTTGCTGGCCGCAGGCATCAAGGCACCCGCCGACAGCGACCAGCAGGAAGTGCTGGGTCACGAGATCCCGGAAGCCGAGCCGCTGATGCGCGGCGACCTGCTGTTCTGGAAGGGCCATGTGGCGATGGTGGTGGACCCGGACGTGATCCTGCATGCCAACGCACATCACATGGCCGTCGCGTACGAGCCTCTGGACAAGGCCATTCTGCGGATCGAGGCGCAGGGCGACGGGCCGGTGACCCATCGCAGACGGCTCGGCTAAAGCCGTAATCCCGAGGGTCGGCGCCACGGGCGAAACAGCTGTTCCCGTGTCTGCCAGACGCACCAGCCGAGGGTCAGAAGGAACGGCACGGACCCGCCCCACCGCAGCGGATACCACGGCCCGCCCAGGTGGCCGTCATGAGTGAAGCCGCTGGCGAAATAGAGCAATTCGTACAGGGACAGAATTGCCGCGAGCGGCAGGAAGCCCCGCGCAACGCGGCCGGGCGTAGTGTCGGGTGACCGGGCGATGATCCACGCCTGCACCCCGATCCACGTCACGTAGAACTGAGCGTGCCCGACCTTGTAGACGGCAAAGACGGCGAGGATGCCGATCAGCAGCGTGACTTCCCAGTCCAGCCGCGCCAGCCAGCCGTGCAGCGCGACCAGAACGGCTGTTGCCAAGACGAACAGGCTGTTCTTGGCCAGCAGGAATTCCATCCAGCCCGAGGTCTTTAGCGGCTCGAACTGATAGAACAGGCGCAGGATCGACAGCATCTTCGGTGGCCGGTCCGACCCGAAACGCAGCGGGGTCAGCAGGCTTTCGCCCCACACAGCGTAGGCTGCCGCCATGCCGACCGCGAAGACCGCTGCGGCGACAAGCGGCACGCGCAGGTCCAGTCGGCCGTCTCCGCGAGAGGTCAGGAAGCCCGCGAACAAGAGCGGGTAGAATTTGTAGAGACCAGCGAAGGCAAGAAGGATCCCGGCGGTGGTGCGCCGGTTCCGTGCAAAGCTCGAGCAGGCCACCATCGTCAGCAGCGCGGGAACGATGTCGTTGATGCCATAGATCAGGACCGCGATCACGACGAGCGGAGCAAGCGGGAACAGAAGCGCCAGATACAGGACGCGGCGCGCGTCGGGACGACCTGCCTCGGCCAGCAGAAGCGCGAAAGCAAGCACCGCGCACAGCGCGAAGACCGACTTCGGCAGCAGGGGGTGCCAAGCCGCCAGCGGGGCCAGCAGCAGGTGCAGCGGACCATAGGCGTTCGGCGCGGCAAGTTCCCGGCCGCCAAGCGCGGTGATCCACGGATCGATGCCCTCGGCCGCCATCAGCCACTGTTTCAGGTAATCCGCGTGGTCATGGGTCAGCCCGACTGCCAGCGCGATCACCGGCAGCGCCAACGCGACGGTCCATGCCAGAAGGCGCGCGGTCGGCGGCACGTTCTATGATTTCCAAGTGTAAAGCGCCGTCACGGCATAGTTCCACGCCGCGCCCACGACGATTCCCGCAAGCGCCGAGGCCCACCAGACCGCGCCAAAGCTGTCGAACAGGTAGACGGCGACGCCCACGTTCGCCAACGCGCCCACGGCGGACGCGGCGCAGAACGACAGCCAGCCCGGCAACAGCTTCCAGCCGCGCAGGCGGCGGTCGTGGTAGGTGAAGACGTTGTTGATGAAGAAATTCACCGTCATCGCGACGAAGGTCGCCAGTGCCTGCGCGGCGCCGAAGCCAAGGTCCAGGCCTTGGAACGCCAGCGACAGGATCACCATGTGGACCACGACGCCCAATGCGCCGACCATCGAGAACAGGATGAACTTCACCGGAACCGCGCGGCCCAGCGACTTGGCCAGCAGCAATTCGAGGAAGTCGATCAGCACCTTGCTGTCCATCTTGCTTTCGCCGCGGGTGCGGGCGCGGAAGACGTATGGAATCTCTTGCACCTTCAGCGGCTCGCCCGGCGTCGCTAGCAGATCCAGAAGCAGCTTGTAGCCCTGCGTCGACAGCCGGGGCGCACGGGCGCGCAGGACATCCGTCCGCAGCATGAAGAAGCCGCTCATCGGGTCGGACAGCGCCAGCCCGGTCATGCGCCGCGCCAGCCGCGTCGCCAGTTCCGACGCGCGGCGACGGTCCTCGGACCAGTTTCCGGTGCCGCCGCCGTCGACATACCGAGAGCCGACGGCAACGTCGGCGGCGCCCGACCGCAACAGGTCCAGCATCGCGCGCAGACGGGTCTCGTCGTGCTGCATGTCGCCGTCGATTACGGCGGCGAAGGGTGCGGTGGTGGCCAGCATGCCCTCGATCACCGCGCCAGACAGGCCACGTCGCCCGATCCGCTGATGACAGCGCACGTGTGGCCGGTCGCGGGACAGGTCCCGGATACGCTCGGCGGTGCCGTCCGGACTGTTGTCGTCGACGAAGATCAACTCATAGGCGATTCCGTCCAGCGCGGATTCGATGCGCGACACCAGTTCGGCGACGTTGCCGGCCTCGTTGAAGGTGGGAACGATCACCGCCAGTTCCGGGCTGGACAGCTGCGCCGTCAGGGGCGGCGCCGGGTCCGTAAGCGGAAGCACGGACGTCATGCGGGGCAGGGGCTGAATCTTTCAGACTCCGACGCGAGGGAACCTTGTTCCCCTTGATGAAGCGAACAGAGGTAAAGTTAAAGCGTTCTTGCCGTAAAGACAGCCGCCCGGCGGGATTTCGCGACCGCAGGCCAGATGCAAGCCGACCGCCGAGGCCCTGTTTTCCGATGTGTGGGATTGAAGCGAGCGGGACGTTCCCGGAGGCGGAGGTGTGGGGGCTATGAACCGACCCCGTGATCGTTCCCGCTCGCGACAAGATTGTTTTCGCCTCTCATGTCGGCAGCGGAATGGTGCAGCGGTGCCCGGCGCGGGGTCTTTTTGCGGCGGGAAATGGGCAAAGTTAACGGTCTGAGGTGACGCGCAGTCGGGGAAGTGCATCGAAACGCTTGATTTAACCGGGGCATGACCCCAATCTGTTTCGTATGACGATCCAGACGCCGACCCCGTTTCCCGCGTCACGCCGGATTCCGGAACAGGTTTCGTTCGACCGCAGGGAACTGGGCACGATCCTCGGGCTGTATGGCCGGATGGTCGCTGCCGGTGAGTGGCGGGACTACGGGATCTCCGCCCTTCGTGACTGTGCCGTGTTCTCGGTTTTCCGACGCACCGCGGAACGCCCCATGTACCGTATCGAAAAGCATCCGCGATTGCGCCTGAAACAGGGGCAGTACTCGGTGATCGGGATGGATGGGCAGATTCTCAAGCGCGGCCATGACCTGAAGACGGTGCTGCGGGTGCTTGAGCGGAAGCTGATCCGCGTTGTGGAATAGCGCGCGGGCGCGGTCACGCGAACCGCCCCTGACAGAACCATCCCCCCGACATCGCGCCGCCATGCGCATAGTACAGCCACAGCCGCTCTCCGGTGTCGGCCGTCACCTGCCAATAGTCGCGCACCCCGGTGCGCCATTCGGGCTCGTCCAGCCACCATTCCGGCGCGATCCGTTCCGGCCCCGAGGCGGCGGTGGTCTGCATCGTGCGCCCGCGCCAGCGAAACCCGGCCGGCGGGCGGGGCAGGTCCGGGGCGCTGACGGGCTCGGGCCGCCACATGACCAGCGGGCGCGGCGTCGGCGGCAGCGGCCAGTTCTTCGCGGGCTCTGACCAAGCGGCAGCGACCCGATGCGAGGTCTTTTCCGGGATATGGCTGTCGGCGGGATGGGCGCGGCTGATCCGCTCCAGCCCGATCCGCGCGCCAAGCCGCCCGATCAGGTCGTCCAGCCGCATGTCAGAGTTCAGCCGGGTCATCGCCTCGGCCGCCGCGTCCATGTGGCCGCGATGCTGGCGGGCGTGGACGGGTTCGGTCACATGCGCCTCGATCCGGATGCAGTCGATGCCATAGCCCGCGTCGATCTCGTCCAGCTTCAGGATCAGCAGCGGGCGGATACGGTCGGGGCTGGCCGAGGGCCGCGCCATGCCGACCTCGACGGTCTGCATCGTGTTGTCGGCGCGGAACAGCTGTAACCGCAGCCGCCGCGCGCCGCGTCCCTTCTCGACCAGCCGCTTCTCCAATTCCGGCAACAGACGGTCGATCGCGGCCATCACGTCCTCGTCCAGCCCGATCGGGTCGGGCAGGGTCAGCCGCACCGCGAAATGGAACACCGGCTTGGCGGGCGACACCGCCTCGGGCGTCTGGCCCATCGCCTGATCCAGCCGCAGCACCAGCGGCTGCCCGAACCGGCGCGCCAGCGTGGCGCGGGGCACGCCGACCAGATCGCCGATGGTGCGCAGGCCCAGCTTCGACAGGCTGGCGGCGGTGTCCGCGTCGATCCGCAGCGCCGCGACCGGAAGCTCGGCCAACGCGGTGCGGGTCTGACCGCCCGCCGCGATGCGCCCGCCGCGCGCCTCAACCCCGTGGCGGGGCGGGGGCGGGCCGCCGCGTTCCCAGTTGCGCCGCTTGGCCGCGCGGGCGCGGGTGGCATAGGCCTCCTGGTCGATGGCGTCGCCCGACCGTACCGCGCCCGGCGCCCGCCCGGCATAGCGCGCCAGCGCCCAGGCCGCGCCCACCGTGTCGGCGATGCCCGACTGCACCGTCAGGCCCAGATCGGCGCAGTCCAGTTCCGCCTGGCTGACCAGTTCCGCCTCGCCGCCGAACAGGTGCGCACAGCCGGTCAGGTCGATGATCAGCCCCTCTGGCGGCTCTTCGGCCACCCAGGGAGAGAACTTGCCGGCCCATCGCCGCAGCGCCGACAGGAAGACGGCGTCGGCATGCGGGTTCGCCAGCCGGGTGATCAGGCCGGGGCACATCGCCTGCGCGTCGCGCAGGGGTTGCCCCGCCCGCAGCCCCTCGGCCGAGGCGCGCGCCGACAGCGACACCAGCACCTGCGCATTGTTGCGGTCGCCCACCACCGCGAAGGGCGCGTCAAGATACCCGCCGCCCGCGCGCAGCAGGCGCTCGGCGGCAAGCCGGGGAAACCACAGCGACAGGATACGGCGGATCGACATGGCGGGCAGCACGACAAATGTTCCTGATACGTTCTCACTGTACGGTGAGTCGCCCCGCCGAGTCGAGCCGCCCCGAGCCGTCGGAAGCCCCTGACCGATCACGGGTAATTTATGACGGATTTGATTGCGGCGTTACGAAAGCCCTCTAAGCTGCAACGCAGCAAGCTATCGGAGAGCCAGTTCACATGAAGAAATCCATTCGCATCGCCAGCGCCGCGGCCATCCTTGCCGCAACCGCCGCCATTGCCCATTCCGCCGTCGAGAACGAGGCGGTCAAAGCCCGCATGGACTCGATGTCGACCATCGGCATGAACCTGAAGACGTTGGGCGACATGGCCAAGGGCACCACGGATTTCAACGCTGACGCCGCGAATGCCGCCGCCGCCGCCATCGCGGAAGAAGCCGCGATGGTGCCCGCCCTGTTCGAACCGCAGGAAGACGATCCGGAGTCCGAGGCGCTGCCGGCGATCTGGGAGAACTGGGACGATTTCACCGCCAAGGCCGGCGATCTGGAAACCGCGGCGTCCGATGCGTCCGGCTCGATCGCCTCGGTTGAGGATATCGGCGCCGCGATGCAGGCGATCGGCCCGACCTGCATGGCCTGTCACCGCGCCTACCGCGAGTGACGCTTTCTGCCCCGGCGGTGCGCTCGCGCGTCCGCCGGGGTGTCCCACGATCTCAGCCGCAGGTGATGGTCAGAATCCGGCCCTCGGGGTCGAGATTGAAATTGATGCGCGCCGGGTTGTGATCCATCGTCACGATGCCGTTATGCGGCACCACCCGCATCGGGCTGACGAACACGATCCCCTGAAGTTCGGACGCCGGCTTGCCGATGTAAGACCGGTATTGGCCGGTTCCGCAGGCATCGGGCTCGACCGCCGCAGGGGGGCGCGGCGCCGGGGGTTCGAACACGCGCTCGCAGCCCGCAATCGCGGCACAACAGGCGCCAAGCAAAACCAGTTTCCTCATATCGTCACCTCGCGGCAAAGGTTGCAAACCACTCGGCATTCGCTAAGGGTTTTCACGATTGTAACTCTGGGAGGCCACTGATGAAAACCCGCGCCGCCGTCGCCACCGCTGCTGGCAAACCGCTTGAGATCATGGACGTCAACCTTGACGGTCCGAAGGCCGGCGAAGTTCTTATCGAGATCAAGGCCACCGGTATCTGCCACACCGACGAATTCACGCTGTCTGGCGCCGACCCCGAAGGCCTGTTCCCGGCGATCCTCGGACACGAGGGCGCGGGCGTCGTCATGGAAGTGGGCGAAGGCGTCACCACCGTGAAGCCCGGCGACCACGTGATCCCGCTGTACACCCCGGAATGCCGCGAGTGCTATTCCTGCACCTCGGGCAAGACCAACCTCTGCACCTCGATCCGGTCCACGCAGGGTCAGGGCGTGATGCCCGACGGCACCTCGCGCTTCACCACGCTCGATGGCGATCCGATCCTGCACTACATGGGCTGCTCGACCTTCTCGAACCACACCGTCCTGCCCGAGATCGCGGTGGCGAAGGTCCGCGAGGACGCGCCGTTCGACAAGATCTGCTACATCGGCTGCGGTGTGACGACGGGGATCGGCGCGGTAATCAACACGGCAAAGGTCGAGATCGGCTCGACCGCCGTCGTGTTCGGCCTCGGCGGCATCGGCCTGAACGTGATCCAGGGCCTGCGGCTTGCGGGCGCCGACATGATCATCGGCGTCGACCTGAACCCGGCGAAGAAGGAAATGGCCGAGAAATTCGGCATGACCCACTTCGTGAACCCGAAAGAGATCGGCGAGGACATCGTTCCCTACATCGTGAACCTCACGAAACGCCGCGGCGATCTGATCGGCGGCGCCGACTACACCTTCGACTGCACGGGCAACACCACGGTGATGCGGCAGGCGCTGGAATGCGCGCACCGCGGCTGGGGTGAATCGATCATCATCGGCGTCGCGGCCGCCGGGGCCGAGATCGCGACCCGCCCGTTCCAGCTGGTGACGGGCCGCGTCTGGAAGGGCACCGCTTTCGGTGGCGCCAAGGGCCGGACCGACGTTCCGAAGATCGTCGACTGGTACATGGACGGCAAGATCGAGATCGACCCGATGATCACCCACACCATGCCGCTGGACGACATCAACAAGGGCTTCGATCTGATGCACGCGGGTGAATCGATCCGGTCGGTGGTTCTGTACTGAGCCTTGAGGGGTGCGGTTGAAACCGCACCCTACGGCGATGGGCGATACGATTGAAATCCGTTCCTATGCGGCCGCCGATGCGGCGGCTGTGTGGGACATCCTCTGCCCGATCTTCCGGGCGGGGGACACCTACGCGGTCGATCCCGAGATCTCCGAACCCGATGCGCTGGCCTACTGGACGGCGAACCACTGCTTCGTGGCCGAAGTGGGTGGCGAGATTCTTGGGACCTACTATCTCAAGACCAACCAGCCGGGCGGCGGCGCGCATGTCTGCAACTGCGGTTTCGCAACCTCGCCCGCGGCGCGCGGACGCGGCATCGCCCGCGCCATGCTGGCGCATTCTCTGGAGCAGGCGGTTGCGCTGGGCTACCGCGCGATGCAGTTCAATTTCGTCCTCGCCAGCAACACCCGCGCCGTCGACACATGGCAGCGCGCCGGGTTCGACGTGGTCGGGCGGCTGCCGAACGCGTTCCGGCACCCCGAAACCGGGTATGTCGACGCGCTTGTCATGTTCAAGGATCTGACCGGCTAGGGGGCTCTGCCCCCCGCACGCTTCGCGCGCTCCCCCCGAGGTATTTTTCAAGAGAAGAAGTAGCATCGCCTGTGCCCTTCTTCTCTTTCGAAATACCTCGGGGAGCGCGAGGGGCTGGCCCCTCGCATGTGTCTAGAACGGGTACTCCGCCAGCGGGTCGTGGATCGCGCCGTCGGGGGTGAGGATCGACTGGAACAGCGTGAAGCCCGCGACCTCGAACGGCGGGCAGGGGAAGTTCTGCCAGCGTTCCAGGAAGTTGCGCAGCTTCTCGAGGTCTCCCGGCTCCAGCCGGTCCGGCAGGCGGGCCAGCGTCACATGTGGGCGGTAGCGTTCGCGGCGGAGTTCGATGCCGGCGAGCCGGGCCGCGCCGCGCACCTTTTCGTGCAGGGCGGTCAGCGCCGGTTGTGTCTCTATCCCGGCCCAGACGACGCGCGGGGCGCGGGTGCCGAAGGTGCCGAGGCCGCGCAGCTGGACCTCGAACGGCAGGGCGCGGATCGACGACAGGTCGTCATGCAGCTGTTCCAGCAGCTCCTGCGATTGTTCGTCAAGGAAGGCGAGCGTCAGGTGCAGCGTGTCCGGGTCCAGCAGGCGTCCGGCGGGGATGCGGTCCTGCAGGTCCTCGAGCACGTCTCGGACGATCTCGGGCAGGTCGATGGCAACGAAGGCACGCATCAGGTCGCTCCTGCCGCCCAGTCGGCGGACTGCATCTCGCGCAGGCGGCTGGCGGTTCGTTCGAATTCGAAGACGCCTTCGCCCTCGATGTAAAGCTGTTCCGGCGTGTCGGCGGCGCTGGCGATCAGGCGCACCTTCGCCTCGTAGAGCGCGTCGATCAGCGTGACGAAGCGTTTCGCCTCGTTGAAATTGGACCGGCCAAGGCGGGGAATGTCCTCGAGGATCAGCACCCGCACCGCTTCGGCCACGGCGAGGTAATCGGCGGGACCCAGCATTCGGCCGCAGAGTTCCCAGAACTCTGCCCGCGCGACGCCGTTCGAGTAGCCCGGCAGCACCACCTGCCGTCCCTTCACGGTCAGCGTCAGCGCCTCCCAGTCGCCGCCGGTCAAGTCGTGCCACAGGCGGTCGATCTCGGCCCGCGCCTCGGCGTTGGCGGGATGGAAATAGACATCGGAGCCGGCCAGCCGGTCCTGCCGGTAGTCGTTGGGCGACTGCAGGTGGTGGACCTCCATCCGCTGCTTAATCAGTTCGATGAAGGGCAGGAACAGCGCCCGGTTCAGCCCATCTTTGTACAGGTCGTCGGGCACCCGGTTCGAGGTGGTCACGATGACCACACCACGCGCGAACAGGATCTCGAACAGGCGACCCACGATCATCGCGTCGGTGATGTCGGTGATCTGCATTTCGTCGAAGCACAGCAGCCGCGCTTCGTCGGCGACCTTCTCGGCCACTGGCCGCAGCGTGTCCTCGACGCCGGTGCCCCGGGCATCGTGCATGCCGGAATGGATCTCTTGCATGAAAGCGTGGAAGTGGACGCGGCGCTTTTCGGCGATCGGGACGGCGCCGAAGAACAGGTCCATCAGCATCGACTTGCCGCGCCCGACGCCACCCCACAGATACAGCCCCTTCGGCGGTTCGGGCGGTTTCGAGAACAGGCCGCGCAGCCCCTTCTTCTGCGACGGGGCGGTCTCGAAATGCGCACGGATGCGGTCGAGCGCAGGCAGAACCGCGTGTTGCGCCGGGTCCGCCTTGATCTCTCCCGCGCTGACGCGGGTCTCGTAGATATCCGTCAGGTTCTCGCCCATGGCGCACCCATAGTCCGCCGCGCTGGATAAGGAAAGATGATGAACAGGCGCACGAAAAACGATTTGACCCTCCGCCGAAATCGGCAGAGTTTCGCCCGGCCTTACGGAGCCCTCCCGCATGACCACGACCCGCGCCCCGCTTGTCACCCCAATCCTGATCGGTGGTTGCCTGATCATCATCGTCAACTTCGCGATCCGCGGAAGCTTTGGGGTGTTCCAGATTCCGATTGCCGAAGAGTTCGGCTGGATGCGGGCCGATTTCTCGATGGCAATTGCGATCCAGAACCTTTTCTGGGGGATCGGCCAGCCCTTGTTCGGGGCATTCGCCGAGCGGTTCGGCGACCGTCGGGCGCTGGTCCTTGGCGCGCTTATGTATGCGGCGGGGCTGGTGCTTTCGTCGTTTGCCGTCACCCCGGCGCAGCACTGGGTTTACGAAGGGCTGGTGGGCTTCGGCATCGCCGGGACCGGTTTCGGCGTGCTGCTGGCCGTGGTGGGCCGCGCCGCGAGTGACGAGAACCGGTCGATGTCGCTTGCCATCGTCACCGCCGCCGGGTCCGCCGGACAGGTGATCGGCGCGCCGCTGGCCGAGTGGCTGATGACCATCATGACGTGGCAGTCGGTCTTCCTGGTCTTCGCCGCCGCAATTCTTGGCACGCTGTTGTGCCTGCCGATGTTCCGCACCGTTGCCCAGCCTGCCAGCAACGCGGCGCTGGAAGAAAGCATGGGCGCGATTCTCGGGCGCGCGATCCGCGATCCGAGCTTTGTGCTGATCTTCCTTGGCTTCTTCTCTTGTGGCTATCAGCTTGGTTTCATCACCGCGCATTTCCCCGCGATGATCACCGAGATGTGCGCGGCCATCGACCCGTCGGGTACGCTGGCCGCGGTGGGTGTTTCGTCGACCTCGGCGCTGGGTGCCGTGGCGATTTCGGTGATCGGGCTGGCCAACATCGTCGGTACGCTGACGGCGGGCTGGCTGGGCAACCGGTTCCAGCGCAAATACCTGCTGGCACTGATCTACGTCGGTCGCACCGTGGCGTCGGCGCTCTTCATCCTTTTGCCGATCACGCCCGTCACGGTGCTTGTATTCGCGGTGGTCATGGGGTCGCTGTGGCTGGCCACGGTTCCGCTGACCAGCGGGCTTGTCGCCCATATCTACGGGCTGCGCTACATGGGTACGCTGTACGGGATCGTGTTCCTCAGCCACCAGATCGGTTCGTTTCTCGGCGTCTGGCTGGGTGGGCGGATGTACGACATCTACGGCGACTATTCCGCCGTTTGGTGGGTCGGTATCGGCATCGGCGCGTTCAGCGCCATTGTCCACCTTCCTGTGCGTGAGCAACCGCTCGCGATCCGCAAACCGGCGCTGGCCGCCTGATCAGGCGGTCCAGGCGTCGAGGATGTAGCGGCTGGTCATCAGGTCCAGATGCGCGCCGCCGCCGTTCTTGAACACGGTGATTTCGTCGTCCGAGCCCCGTGCGAAGCGGTCCGAACCGAGGTCATAATAGTCCGCCACGATGTCGTCCGGGGTGATCACGCCGTCCGCGAGCGGGGTCTTGATCTCTCCGATATGGCCGACCGTGGTGTCGCGGCTGTCGACGAAGATCCGGCCGCGCCGCATCACGGTGTCGTCCGCCTCGCGCATGTCGGGGCGGTAGGCGCCGATAAGGTCGATGTGCTGGCCGGGGCGTAGCCAGTCGCCCTTCAACACCGGTTCGGTCGACATGGTGGCGCAGGTGACGATATCGGCCTGACCGACGGCGTCCGCCAGATCCGGCACCGCTTCGGTGTGGTCGAAGTCGGCGGCCAGCGCCTTTGCGCCCGCTGGGCTTCGGTTCCAGACGAGGAACCGAGCGTTGGGGAAGCCCGCGCCATAGGCTTCGCGCAGGCTGCGGCCCACGGTGCCCGCGCCGACGATCAGGATCGTCCGGCTGTCGGGCCGGGCAAGCTTCAACGCGCCCAGCAGGCTGTCGCCCGCCGTCTTCCACTTGGTCACGAGGTGGAAGTCGATGATCGCCTGCAGCAGGCCGTCGGTGTCCGAGTACAGCGACACGCCGCCGTTCACCGTGCCAAGGCCTGCCGCCTTGTTGCCGGGGAAGATCGTCGCCGATTTCACGGCGATCCCCAGCCCGCTGATCCATGCGCTGCGACTGAGAAGCGTGTCGTCGCCGCGATACAGGAAGGTGTCATCCAGCGTCGCCTTCGGCAGCCTATGCCCGGCGGCAAGCGCCTTTGTCAGCGCGTGCCAGTCCATGCGGACTTCGGCTTCGGCGAAGGGGATGACGGGGACGGTCATGCCGCAGCTTCCTCCGGGGTCAGCAGGCCCTCGGCCACCAGACGGTCGGCAAGGCCCTGCGGCCCCTCGAACAGGTGGACCTGCCAGCCACGGGCGCGGGCGGCTTCGATGTTCTCGGGGCGGTCGTCGGTGAACAGCAGCGCCTCGGGGGCGACGCCGGTGCCTTCCTCGACGTGGATGTAGATCTCGGGTTCCGGCTTGATGGTGCGCAGCTCGCCCGAGATGAAGCGGCGGTCGAATTCGGTCAGGACCGGATAGGCGACATCGGCGAGGGCCAGCGTCGGGATGCCGAAGTTCGACAGCGCGAAGGTCGGCACGCCTTTGGCCCGCAGCGCGCGCAACAGGACGGCGCTGTGCGGGATGTCGGGCTGCGCCATCTCGATCCAGTTGTCGTGCCAGGCGCGGATGTTATCGGCGTGCTCGGGATGTTGCGCGGCGGTTTCGGCGACAAGGTCGGCAAGATGCTCGCCGCGGTCGGACCGCAGGTTCATCTCTTCCAGCGGCACCTCGGCGAACAGCTTTTCGCGCGCCTCGCGCCCGATCCGGGCGTCGTACCATTCTTCGGGGTTCCACTTGATCAGGACGTTTCCGAAATCGAAAACGACTGCCTCGATGCCTGCCATTCCGGGCCTCCATATTCTCGCGCCCAAGTGGTAGCGGGCGGCGGAAGGGATGGAAAGGTCAGCGTCGGCGCAGGGCGTCTTCCAGGGCTTGCAGAAACCGCGAGCGGTCCGCCTTGGTGAAGCCCTTGCCCGAGCCCTGGCGGAACGGATCGGCGGCGCGCAGGTCGGCCATCAGGTCGCGCATCGCCAGCGCATTGCCGATGTTCGTTGCGGTCAGTTGCTCGCCGTTGGGCTTCAGCACCATGGCCCCCGCCTCGACGCAGCGGGCGGCCAGCGGGATGTCGGAGGTCACGACGATATCGCCCGTGGTGGCCCGGTCGGCGATCCACATGTCGGCGACGTCCGGGCCTTCGGGGACGAAAACAGTCTCTACAAGCGGGTTCTGAGACGGTCTGAGGCCGCCGTTCGCCACCTGCGTCACAGGAACACGGTGGCGGGTTGCCACCTTCTCGATCTCCTGCTTCACCGGGCAGGCATCCGCGTCGACATAGATCATCAGTGAGGTCCGTGGCGGACGATCAGGTCCGCGTCCATGAAGCTGCCAAAGCCCAGGTCCGCGGCCTTCAGCGCGAAGCCCTCGGTTTCGATATGCAGCTGGTAGGGGGTTTCCGGGAATTTCGCGCCCGCTTCGATGACGTCGCGTCGGATCATCAGGAACGTGCCGCCAACGCAGCTAAGCGAGCGCAGGCCGTCGCCGGGCGACGGGTAGTGCCGGAAGAAACCGGTGGGCGGCTGGTACAGGCCGTCCCGCAGAAAGCGCCGGACCGAGCGGTCGCTGGGCGGCCGGACATAGCGGAACGAGTTGCGGTCGAATACCCTGTCGCCCTGATGCCGAAGACAGTTCGCAGCCAGTACCGGCGCGTTCCACGCGACCGCGCGGGCCACGGCGTTGGACGGGATTTCCGCCATGTCGGCGTCGATGAACAGCACGTACTCGGCGGGCGTCTGCATCGCGGCCTCAAGCAGCCGGTTGCGGCACGAGGCGATGGCGGCGCGCCGGGCGCGCTGAAGCCCGGCCTCGGTCCGGCTGGCGCGGACATGGCCGGACCCAACGTTGTGTTTCAGGAACCGTGTCGACGCGTAGCCACCGGCGACCCCAAGCATCGAGCGCACGGCGATCTCGCTGTCGTCGGTCGAGTCGCCTTCAAGCACGATCCAGTGCAGGCGGTCCTTGGGATAGGCCAGCCCGTCGATCAGGGCGGCATAGGTGGGAAGTGTAGGGGCAACGTCCTTGCACGGCGTCACGATGGCGACGTGCGGCTCGGGTTTGACCGCCCGCCGTTCCGGCCAGGGGAAGGCGGGCAGGGGATGCGTGAACAGCGTGTGCTGCGGATGCCGCTCGCGTCTGTCGGCGAACCTCGCCCACGCGGCGCGGATGTCCTCAGCGGCGCCCATTCAGCCAAGCAGCTCTTCGGCGTGGAACGCCACGTGGTCCGCCATGAAGGTCGAGACGAAGAAGTAGCTGTGGTCATAGCCCGGCTGCATCCGGAACACGGCCTGCTGGCGGCGGGTTGCGATAGCGGTCGCCAGCGCCTCGGGTTTCAGCAGGTCAAGGAACTGGTCGTTGGTGCCGGTGTCGATCAGCACCGGACCGTCAAAGCCCTTCTCGGCCATCAGAAGGCTTGCGTCATGCGCGGCCCACTGGCCGTGATCCTCGCCCAGATAGGCGGTCAGCTGTTTCTGGCCCCAGTCGCTTTTCGTGGGGTTGCAGATCGGCGAGAAGGCAGAGACCGAGCGGAACCGCCCTTCCAGCCGCATCGCCATCGTCAGCGCGCCGTGACCGCCCATCGAGTGGCCGGTGATGCCCTGCCGGTCCGGGTCCAGCGGGAACTCTCCGAACAACAGTTTCGGCAGTTCGTCGGCAACATAGTCCCACATCCGGAAATGCGGGTCCCAAGGCGCCTGATTGGCGTTCACGTAAAAGCCCGCGCCCTGACCGAGGTCGTAGGCTTCGTCGTCCGCCACACCTTCGCCGCGCGGCGAGGTGTCGGGGAAGACCAGCGCGATGCCGGCCTCTGCGGCCCAAGCCTGCGCGCCGGCCTTGGTCATCGCATTCTCGTGGGTGCAGGTCAGGCCCGACAGGTACCACAGCACCGGGACGTCCCCGTCCTTTGCCTGCGGCGGCAGGAACAGGCCAAAGGTCATGTCGCATTTCGTGGTGTCGGCGGCGTGGGTGTAGACCCCCTGAACGCCCCCGAAACAGGCGTTTTCCGATTTCGTTTCCATGGGATCCTCCGCTTGGCTGCTGCCCCGTGATGTTGCGGTCTGGCTACTGGAAGGCGGTCCATTCGGCAAGCCACGCCAAAACCAGCGAGACGGTGACAATGGACGCGGCGGTCGAGATCAGGATGGTCGCCGACACCCGGTGCGGCGCGACGCCGTAGTATTGTGCCACCATATAGATGTTGCCCGCCGTGGGCAGCGCGGCCGAGGCCACCATGACGGCGGCGGCGTAGGGTTCCACCGGCCAGATCACTATTGCCGCCAGCGCCACGAAGCCGGGGTGAACGATCAGTTTGCCGAAGGACAGCCACGCGGCTACCGACAGTCGCTCGGCCGACTTGCTGGCCAGCGAGGCTCCGATGGCGAACAGCGCGCCGGGTGTGGCGGCGTTGCCAAGCAGGGTCAGGAACTCGTTCGCGGGCACCGGAATCGGCACCTCAAGCGCGGATACCGTGAAGCCCGCGAAGATCGACACCAGCATCGGGTTGCTGACCAGACCGATGGCGACCGTCTTGAACACGCGGGGGGACAGGCGTTCACGGCTGCCGGTGATCAGGATCACGATCAGCGAGCCGAACACGCCAAGGTCTATGGCCAGCATCATCATGATATAGCCGACGGCGGCTTCGCCCATCAGCAGCGCCAGCATGGGGATGCCGAGGAAGCCGATGTTGCCGATCGCGGCGCATTGCGCTTCGACGGCAGCCTCGGCGACGGGCACCTTGCGCCACACGGCGACCAGCGTGAACACGACGTAGGCCGCGCCGGTCGCGGCGAGGTAGACCAGCATGAAGCGCCCGTCGAACACCTCGCCGAAGCTGAGGTTGGCCGAAAAGCGGAACAGCATCGCAGACAGCGCGAAGAAGAAGACGAACCGGGTCAGGGCATTCGCCGCGGCCTCGGAAAAGAACTTTGTCGCCGCGGCGATGTAGCCAACGCCGATCAGCAGGAAGAAAGGTAACGTCTTCAGGAAAATCTCGACCATGGACTCGCCTTAGCAGCTTGTCCGTTCCGCCGGAATGGCCCCCGTTCGATTTCGCGGATGGTGCGGCCCCGCGACCTTCCGCAAGGTCGCCTTGCCCCGGTCCTCGGCGGGTAATCGCAGGTTCTAGCCGCTGCCGATCAGCACGCCTGCCGCGAAAACAAGCGCGCCGCCAAGCACGACCTGAAAAGCGGCGCGCAGGAAAGGGGTCTGCATATAGCGTTTCTGGATCCATGCAATCGCCCAGAGTTCGACGAACACGACGATGGTGGCGATGATGGTCGCGGTCCAGAAATGCGGGATCAGGTAAGGCAGCGCGTGGCCTAGCCCGCCCAGCGCCGTCATGACGCCGGACGCGATGCCGCGTTTCAGAGGCGATCCCCGGCCCGACAGTTCGCCGTCATCCGACGCGGCTTCGGTAAAGCCCATCGAGATGCCCGCGCCAACCGACGCGGCAAGGCCGACAAGGAAGGTGGTCCACGTGTCCTGTGTCGCGAAGGCCGTGGCGAAGATCGGCGCAAGGGTCGACACCGACCCGTCCATCAGCCCCGCCAGCCCCGGCTGCACCCAAGTCAGCACGAACTGCCGGTGCGAGGCGCGGCCCTCTTCGTCGCGGGTCTCATCGCTCAGGTGCTCGCGGATCAGTTCGTCCGCCCGTTGCTCGTGCCCCGCCTCGGCGGCAGCGAGATCGCCCAACAGCTTGCGCGTTTCGGCGTCCTGCATCCGGCTTGCGGCGTTCAGGTAGAATTGTTCCGCCTGCCGCTCCATCGCTTCGGCTTCCTCGCGGATACGCTCGATCGGCAGGTTCTCGACCAGCCAGACGGGGCGGCGGGCGTAATATCCCGCAACGTGTTCGCGGCGGATCAGGGGGATGACCTCGCCGAACCGTTTGCGGTGCAGGTCGATCAGCCTTTGCCGGTGCCCGTCCTCCTCGGCGGCCATGCCGTCGAACACGGCGGCGCTGGAGGGGAATTCCGCACGAAGCCGTTCGGCGTACTGGCGGTAGATCCGTGCGTCGTCCTCTTCCGAAGAGATCGCAAGCGCAAGGATCTCTTGCTCTGAAAGGTCCCGGAAGCGCCGGCGTCCAAAGGCTGGCATCATGTCTGCACCCATATATTAGAACAATTCTAAAGTAGGGATTGCTTCCGTAATGACAAGGGCAACTTACCGCCTTTCATCGCGGCCGTCCTTGTCGGAACTGAACCGTTCGGTTTATATTCATAAAGTCCACTGGACGGGGATGAAATGACCGCCGGAATGGGTGACATCAAGCACGGCCGCAAGTTCGACCAGGTGGTCGAGGGCGCCCGCGAGATCTTTCTGAGCGCAGGCTTCGAGGGGGCGAGCGTGGACGACATCGCGCGCGCCGCGCAGGTGTCGAAGGCGACGCTGTACAGCTATTTCCCCGACAAGCGACGGCTGTTCATGGAGGTCGCTCAGCGCGAATGCCAGCGGCAGGCCGAGGCTGCGGTGGCGCGTATCCAGATGGCCGGCCCCGCCTGCGACGTGCTGTTCGAGGCGGCGACCGAGATGACGAAGTTCTTTCTGTCCGACTTTGGCCGCCAGACCTTTCGCATCGCGGTTTCCGAAGCCGAACGGTTTCCGGAACTGGGCCGGGAGTTCTACAACTCCGGCCCGACCCGCGCCCGCGGCGCGCTGGTCTGCTACCTGAAGGACCGGATCGAGGCGGGCGAGCTGGATATCGACGACGTGGGTTTCGCCGCCGAGCAGTTCATCGAACTGTGCAAGGCCGGGCTTCACATCGAGTGGGTTCTGGGCATCCGTGACGGGTTCACCGACGCCGAGGTCAGCCGGGTGATCCGGGGCGCGGTCGAGATGTTCCTCGCCCGTTACGGCCGGAAAGACTAATCCAGCCGCCGCACCTGGAGCTGATTGCCGGTCTTCCGTGTCTCGAAGCGTTTCAGCCCCTCGACAAGGTCCGACAGCTTGCGCTTGCCGTAGGTCCGCGTGTCGAAGTCGGGGTTGTCTGCGGTGATGTACTGGCCGATCTGGCCCAGCGCATACCACTCGTCGTCCTGCTGGATCTTGTCCATTGCCCGCAAGATCAGCGGGATCGCCTGCGTCGGCTGCTGCTTGCCCGGAGCGGGCGGCGCGCCCTTCACAGGTTCGGGTTCGTCGATGATGTTCTCGATCAGGACGAAGCGGTTGCAGACGTTCCGCAGGCTTTCGGGGGCCTTGCCCTCGCCGATGCCGATCACGTCGAGACCCTGTTCGCGGATACGGTTGGCCAGCGCGGTAAAGTCGCTGTCCGACGACACAAGCACGAAGCCGTCGAACCGGCCGGTATGCAGGATGTCCATCGCGTCGATCACCAGCCCGATGTCGCTGGCGTTCTTGCCGACGGTGTTCGCGCTTTCCTGATGCGCGACCATGCCCAGCGTCCGCACTTCTTTCGCCCAAGCCGACAGGCGGCCTGACGACCAGTCGCCATAGACCCGCCGCAGCGCGGGTTCGCCGAAGGTGGTGATTTCCTTCAGGATCGGCGCGGCGAACTTGGCGGGGATGTTGTCGGCGTCGATCAGGACGGCATAGAGCGGGCGGTCGCGGTCGGCCATCTGGGCCTCCTTTCGGGTCTGCACCATCGCGCGACCCATGCCATAGCGCCGGCCCGATGGAAAGCCCGGCGGCGGGCCCGCGCCATGTGGGCCGGGCGCGCTTTGTGGTCGTTGCGCGCCCGGTCCCTGTTTCGTCTTTTACAGCGCTTCCAGCACCGCCTCGCCGGACGAGATCTGGCATTCGCCCGGGTTCGGCTCGGCGCCGACGTGGGTGATCTTGCCGTTCTCGACGACGCAGACATAGCGCTTGGACCGGCCATACAGCCCGGCGGGCGGCGCGGTGAAATCCTGCCCCAGCGCCTTGGTCACCTCGCCACCGGCGTCGGCGAGCATGGTGATTTCGGCATCGTCGGCGCCCAGCTGGGTGCCCCACGCCGACAGGGTGAATGGATCGTTGACCGACAGGCAGATCACCTCGTCCACGCCCTTGCCGCGGATTTCGTCCGCGGTGCGCACGAAGCTTGGCATATGCGCGGTCGAGCAGGTGCCGGTGAAGGCGCCGGGCAGGGCAAAGATCACCACCTTGCGGCCTTCAAGCTTCTCTCCCAGCTCGACCGGAGCCGGCCGTCCGTCATCGCCTAGCGTCAGAACCGTTCCGCCCGGAAACGTATCGCCCACTTCTAGTGCCATTCGCGGCATCCTTCCCTGATTGCCATTCCTCTGACGGTAGATATAGGAAGGTTTCGGCACGTGACAGGTACTGGGAGAGGGCGGATGGACGATATCGTTGTGATCGGGGCCGGGCAGGCCGGGGCATCTCTGGTGGCGAAGCTGCGGAAGCTGGGCTTCGAGGGCAAGATCACCCTGATCGGCGAAGAGCCCGCGCTTCCTTACGAACGCCCGCCGCTGTCGAAAGCCTACCTGCTGGGCGACGTCGGACAGGAGCGTCTGTACCTGCGGCCCGCGACGTTTTACGAAGAAAACAACATCGAGGTCATCACCGACCTGCACGTCGACACCATCGACCGGGGCGGCAAGGAAGTGATCGCCGGCGACCGGCGCATTCCCTACGACAAGCTGGCGCTGACCACCGGCTCGATCCCGCGCCGGCTGCCCGCCGCGATCGGGGGCGACCTGCCGGGTGTCTTCACCGTGCGCACGCTGGCCGACGTCGACGCGATGGCGCCGATGTTCAAGGAAGGCGCCCGCGCGTTGGTCGTGGGTGGTGGCTATATCGGGCTGGAAGCGGCTGCGGTCGCCCGCAAGTCGGGGATGGACGTCACCGTCGTCGAGATGGCCGACCGCATCCTGCAACGCGTCGCATCGCCCGAGACCTCTGACTATTTCCGCGCGCTGCACACCGACAAGGGCGTGAACATCCGCGAGGGCGTCGGCCTTCAGAAACTGGTGGGCGACGATCATGTTTCGGGCGCGGTCCTGAGCCACGGCGAAGAACTGGCCGTCGACGTGGTGATCGTCGGCATCGGCATCGCTCCTGCCATCGCGCTGGCCGAAGCCTGCGAACTGGAGATCGAGAACGGCATCAAGACCGATGCGCAGGGCCGTACCTCGGACGAGGATATCTGGTCCGCGGGCGATTGCGCCTCGTTCCCGTACAAGGGTGGGCGCATCCGGCTGGAGTCTGTGCAGAACGCCATCGATCAGGCGGAATGCGTGGCCGAGAACATGCTGGGCGCGGGCAAGGACTATTTGCCTTACCCGTGGTTCTGGTCTGACCAGTACGACTGCAAGCTGCAGATCGCGGGGTTGTCGACCGGCTATGACCGTATCATCACGCGTGGCGAGGGCGCGGCGGTGTCGTTCTGGTACTTCAAGGGCGACCAGTTTCTTGCCGTCGACTCGATGAACGACGCGCGCAGCTACATGGTGGGCAAACGGCTGCTGGAGATGGGCAAGAACCCGGACGCCGAGGCCATCGCGAACCCGGACACCGAGCTGAAGACGCTGTTGCGGGGCTGACATGCGGATCATCGCCGGGACCATGCGCGGGCTGCGTCTGGCCTCGGTCGGCAAGGGCGATGCGGGGGCGCACCTGCGGCCCACCACGGACCGCGTGCGCGAGTCGCTGTTCAACGTGCTGTCGGGCGGGCATTTCGGCGATCCGATCGAGGGGGCCGAGGTGCTGGACCTGTTCGCCGGGACCGGTGCGCTGGGTTTGGAGGCCCTGTCGCGCGGCGCGGCGCATGTCACTTTCGTGGACGACGGCGGCAAGGCGCGCGCGCTGATCCGCGAGAACATCGGCCTGACCCGCAGCGCGGACCGCACCGCCCTGATCAAGCGTGACGCGACCCGGCTTGGTCCGGTGACGGGTGCGCCTGCGACGCTGGTCTTCCTTGATCCGCCCTATGGCAAAGGCCTTGGCGCGAAGGCGCTGGAAGCCGCTGTTACTGGTGGCTGGATCGCGCCCGGCGCCCTGATCGTGTGGGAGGAGAACGGGCCACAGACCGCGCCCGAGGGGTTCGAGCTGCTCGACACCCGCCGGTACGGTGATACACACGTGACGTTTCTCGAGCGGTCGGCAGGCTGACTCTACTTTCCATGACCAACTGACAGGCTTCCGATGCGCCCTTCCCTTGTGATCTTTGACTGCGACGGCGTTCTTGTGGATAGCGAGCCAATCACGAACCGGCTGCTGCGCGACGACCTCGCGGCGCGGGGGCTGGACCTGACTCTTGACCGGATCGAAGAGGTTTTCGTGGGCGGCACCATGGCCAGCGTGGGTGAGACGGCGCGCGAGATGGGGGCCGACATTCCCGAGGGCTGGGTCGATGCCTTCTACGAGCAAATGTATGCGGAACTCGCCAAGGGCACGCCACTGGTCGACGGGATCGAAGACGTGCTCGATCAGCTTGATGCGGCGGGCATTCCCTATGCCGTCGGTTCGAACGGGTCGCTTCGCAAAATGTCGATCACGCTGGGTGGTCATCCGGCTCTATACGCGCGTTTAGAGACTACTCTGTACTCGGCGCATACGCTTGGCGTCGCAAAGCCGGACCCCGAATTGTACCTGAAACCCGCTCGCGACGCCGGCGTTCCTCCCGAGCAATGCGCGGTCGTCGACGACAGCGCCACCGGTTGCACTGCCGGGGTGCGCGCGGGGATGCGGACGATGGGGTACGCCGAGCACAACGATGGCGCGCGGCTGAAAGCGGTGGGGGCAGAGCCGTTCCACCGGATGTCCGACCTGCCGGGACTGCTGGGGTTGTGAGCGATCCGGCCGAGCATTTCTGCCCGGCCTGCGGCGTCCCCCAGCGCGCCTTCCTGCGCTACCCGTGGTACATCTGCAAAGACTGCCGCGAACGTGTGACGGACGGCGCGGGCAATGCTTTGGAATTTGGCAACACCGCGCTGTCCGGCGGCTTTGCGTGGTGGGTCGCGGGCAGCGACGAGCGCACCGAATGTCGTGGCGCGGTCTGTCTGTTGCTAGGCCGCCCGGTGCTGGTGCACGAGGCGCGGTTCGGAGGCATCGCGGTAGAACCTGCGCATAGCGCGGAACACTGGCCGGACGGATACTGGAACCTGACGCGCGCCACGCCAATGCCGCCCCGGCGGTCGTCAGGTTAGGACAGGTCCGCGAAGACGTCCTTCAACCAATCGAGGAACACCGCAAGCCGTCTCGAAATCTGCCGGTCCTGCGGGTGCAGCACGTTCAGCGGCATCGGCGCGGGGGGCACATCGGACAGCACCTCGACCAGATCGCCCTGCGCCAGTTCCGCCGCGAAGCGGTAGCGCGGCGCCTGAATCAGCCCAAACCCCATGCGGGCGAGATCGGCGGTCGTGTCGGCGCTGTCGGCGGACACCGCGACGGGCAGCATCCGGGTCTGCAACCGGCCATTCACCAGAAACTCCAGCGGCATCACCTTGCCCGTCCGCGATGACACGAACCCGACCATGCGGTGCCCTTCCAGCGCGTCGATGCTGTGCGGCATGCCGTGGGTCTGGATATAGGCCGGGCTGGCGCAGGTGATTTCCGGCAGTTCGCCCAGCCGCCGCATCATCAGGCTGCTGTCCTCGGGCTCGCCCGCGCGCAGGGCGCAATCGACGCCTTCGCGGACAAGATCGACCAGCCGTTCGCCCTGCCCGAATTGCAGCGTGATCCGAGGATGGCGGGCCAGGAAGGCAGGCAGACGGGGGACGATGAAAGTGCGGGTCAGAAGGCTTGGCGCGTCGATCCGCAAGTGGCCCGAGGGGCTGTCGGCGCTGAACGCGCTGTGCGCCGCATCGACTTCGGCAAGGATCGCGCGGACGCGGGCGTGGTATTCCTCGCCCTCCGGCGTCGGGCTGACGTGGCGGGTTGTTCGGGCCAGCAGCCGAACGCCCAGTTCCTGCTCTAGCGCCTTGATCGCCTGAGTCGCCGTGGATCGTGCCATGCCGAGCTCTGCTGCGGCTTTCACGAAGCTCCCGCCTTCCACGATGCGGGCGAAGAGTTGCATCCGGTCGATCCGGTCCATCGAAGATTATTAGCTGACAGTGAATTGTTATGTCAAATCGCAAGCGATTGTTTGCCGAGGGGAGTCGCATACTTTCGCCCAAGGCCAGACAAAAGGAGGCTCTCCATGACCATCCGAACCGCAATCGTAACCGGCGCATCCCGTGGGATCGGCGCCGAGATCGCCCGTGTGCTTGCCGCCGACGGCTGGGCCGTCGCGGTCAGCTATGCCCACAGTTCGGACGCCGCGGCTGCGGTCGTTGACGAGATCGTGGCAGCCGGTGGCCGGGCCGCCGCGGTGCAGGCGGACCTGTCGGATCCGGGTGCAGCCAGGGCATTGTTCGACGCCGCCGAGTCCGTGCTGGGGCCGGTGGGTCTGTTGGTGAACAACGCTGGAACTATGTCCCTAAGCAGCATTTCAGAGACCGAGGATGACATGCTCGATAATCATATCGCCACCAACCTCGCGGGGCCGTTCCGGCTGATGCGCGAGGCCGCGACGCGGATCGTGGAGGGCGGGCGGATCCTGAACCTGTCGTCCAGCGTTGTTGGCTTGTACCAGCCCGGATACGCCGCCTATGCCGCCACCAAGGCGGGGATCGAGGCGGTGACGAAGATCCTTGCCAAAGAGCTTGGGTCGCGCGGCATCACCGTGAACGCCGTCGCGCCGGGGCCGGTGGCGACCGAGTTGTTTCTGGACGGCAAAAGCGAGGAACTGGTCGACCGTATTCGCGGCATGATCCCGCTTGGTCGTTTGGGCGAGCCGGCCGACATCGCCCGAGTCATCCGATTCCTTGCCAGCGCGGATGGCGGATGGATCAACGGTCAGACCTTGCGCGCGAATGGCGGCGTCGTCTGAACAGGTGCGGGCCGGTCCCTGACCGGCCCGTGGGCGATCTACTGCTGGTAGGTCGGGTGGAACAGGCCGCCGGGGGAAAGGGTGAAGATCTCGACCCCGTCCGCCGTCACGCCGACCGAATGCTCGAACTGCGCCGACAGGCTTTTGTCGCGGGTCACGGCGGTCCAGTCGTCGCCCAGCACCTTGGTCTCGGGTCGGCCAAGGTTCACCATCGGCTCGATGGTGAAGAACATGCCTTCCTCCAGCACCGGCCCGGTGCCCGGACGGCCATAGTGCAGCACGTTCGGCGGCGCGTGGAACACGCGGCCAAGCCCATGCCCGCAGAAGTCGCGGACCACCGACATGCGGTTGGCTTCGACGAAGGTCTGGATGGCGTGGCCGATGTCGCCGAAGGTGTTGCCCGGCTTTACCGCCTCGATGCCCAGCATCAGCGAGTCATGCGTGACCTCGATCAGCCGTTCCGCCTTTCGGGGCAGTTTGCCCGCGACATACATGCGGCTGGTATCGCCGAACCAGCCATCGACGATCACGGTGACGTCGATGTTCAGGATGTCGCCGTCCTTCAGCTTCTTGTCGCCCGGAATCCCGTGGCAGACCACGTGGTTCACACTGATGCAGCTGGCGTGCTGATAGCCCTTGTAGCCGATGGTGGCAGAGGTCGAGCCATACACGTCGACCAGCCGGGTGATCTCGGCGTCGATCTCGGCGGTGGTGCGCCCGACCTCGATCATCGGCGCGATGTCGTCCAGAATCTGTGCCGCGACCTTTCCGGCCGCGTGCATTCCGGCGAAATCGCCCGGTTCATAGATGCGGATGCCGTCCTTGGTCATCCTGCCGCGGCTGCTGTCGTCCACGCGGGGCCTCATTCCTTGATACTGTCCCGCTACATAAGCCAGCCGCGTCCGCAAAACCAGAGGCGGGCCGCGTTTGCGTACCCGGCTGCCCGTGCTACGCATGGGGTATTGACCTGCTTCATTCTGGAAACTCCCATGGTTCGCACTTTTTCCGCCTGCCTCGCCGCCGTCCTTCTGGCCGCGCCCGCCCATGCCGATGCCTGCCTCGACGAGGTCGCCGCGCTGTTCGACGATGGCGGTGCGATGGACCCCTTCGCCCGCCCGCCGCTGCATCAGTTCACTCAGGAATACGATGCCGACGGCAACCCGACCCGCCTGAACGAGGCGCTGTTCGACGGGCCGCTGAACACCATCGCGGGGGTGACGGCCGAGAACCACTTTACCATGGCGATCGACCGGGACCTTTGGAACGGCCCTTCCTTGGACGGACCTTGGGAAAGCCTTGGCTACCAGATGCCCGAGGGCCGGGAAGAGCAGATGCGCGAGGGGCTGGCCCAGAACCGCGCCAACCTGACCGACACAGTCTGTCATGGCGAAGAGGACGGGCTGCTGCATTACACGTGGCGGACGCAGACCGACAAGGACGACAACGGCATGTTCTACGGCGCGTTGACGGATGCGTGGGTCGATCCCGAGACGGGGTTGATGATGCGGATGGAGATGACCGAATTCGTCAATTCGTGGACCGAGGGCATGGACATGGCGCGTCACGAGATCCGGTTCGAATACGATCCTTCGATCTCGGTCACGGCGCCTCAGTAGAGACCGGAAGCGCGGGGCCCAGCGTCACGCCTTCGGGGGTGATGCCGCAGGCGTGGGCAAGGATGCCGACGCCCGCCGCCTTTGCATCGCGCAGGGCCCGCCCGTAGGCCGGGTCGATGTCGTGGGCGATGCGAACCTCGCTGGCGTCGGTGCGCTGGACAAGGAACAGGACATAGGCGCGGTGCCCCTCGGCCACCATGGCGGCAAGCTCGGCCATGTGGCGCGCGCCGCGGGCGGTCTTTGCGTCGGGAAACTCGGCGACGCCGGGCTGGCGCAGCAGGGTCACGGACTTCACCTCGACATAGGCGTCGGGCAGGCCGTCACCGGACAGCTGGAAGTCCACGCGGCTTTTCTCGCCATACTTCACCTCTGCGCGGACCTGCGGATAGTCGGCCAGCGCCGGCACCGCCCGCGCGATCAGCGCGTCCTTCAGCATCCGGTTGGGAACGGCGGTGTCGATCCCGGTGAAGTCGCCGGTGTCATGTTCGACCAGCCGCCAGCCGTATTTCAGCTTCTTCTTCGGGTCGTCGTTCGGTTCCAGCCAGATCCGCATCTCCGGTTCCGCCAGCCCCATCATGCTGCCGGGGTTCGGGCAATGCGCGGTGACCTCGGTCCCGTCCTCCAGCCGCACGTCGGCAAGGAAGCGTTTGTAGCGGCGGATCAGGCGGGCGGGGACGAGAGGGGTGGCGAAGTGCATGGGAACCGACTTACACGGTAGGACGAATTCTTCCAGACGAATCCGAGGGAGCCCGCCATGCCAAACCCCACCGCCGCAATGCTTGTCATCGGGGACGAGATCCTGTCGGGACGCACCCGCGACGCCAACTCGAACCATCTTGCAATCGAGCTGACCGCGGCGGGGATCGATCTGAAGGAAGTGCGCTTCGTGGCGGACGACCACGCGGCCATCGTGGCGGCGGTTCAGGCTCTGTCAAAGGCGTATGACACCGTGTTCACCTCGGGCGGGATTGGGCCGACGCATGACGACATCACCGCAGACGCCATCGCCGATGCCTTCGGTGCGCCGATTGACGTGCGCGACGATGCGCGGGCGATCCTTCAGGCGCATTACGACCGCAACGGCACCGAGTTGAACGAGGCCCGGCTACGGATGGCGCGCATTCCGGACGGCGCGGCGCTGATCGACAACCCGGTGTCCGCGGCGCCCGGCTTCACGCTGGGCAACGTGCACGTGATGGCGGGGGTGCCGTCGATCTTCAACGCGATGGTGGAAAGCGTTCTGCCCACGTTGACCGGCGGCGCGCCGGTGGTGTCGCGCACGGTCCGCGTCGACCGGCCCGAGGGTGACGTCGCCGCCGATCTGGGCGCGTTGGCGAAGGCGCATCCGGACCTGTCGCTTGGGTCCTATCCGTTCACCCGCGACGGCAAGTACGGCACCAACCTCGTGGTGCGCGGACAGGACCCGGCGGTGGTCGACGCGGTGGCAGAGGAACTGGTGTCGCGGCTGGACGGGGTTTCGGTGTGAGCCTTCCCGAAGGTTCCGCGATCTACCCGGTCACCGAGGCGACGTGGGCCCCCGCCCGCGCGTTCCGGGTTGGGCCGTGGATGATCCGTGACGGGCAGGGCGGCGGCAGCCGGGTCTCCGCCGCGACAGCGGTCGACGCCTTCTCGGACGATGATCTTCCCGCCGCCGAAGCCGCAATGGCCGATCTGGGCCAACAGCCACTGTTCATGATCCGCGACGGAGACGACGCACTGGACGCTCTGCTGGAGGCGAACGGCTACGCGGTGAAGGACCCGGTTGCCCTGTATGCGGTCGAGGTGGCGGATCTGACAACAGAACCGGTGCCTCCGGTCTCTGCGATGCCGGCATGGCCGCCGCTGGCGATCATGGCCGAGATCTGGGCCGAAGGCGGCATCGGGCCCGCGCGACTGGCGGTTATGGAACGTGTGAAATGCCCAAAAACCGGGCTTTTGGGCCGGATTCAAGACCAACCGGCGGCATCCGGCTTTGTTGCCTGTGACGGGAAAGTCGCGATGATCCACGCGCTAGAGGTCGTTCCGGCGCTGCGCAGGCTGGGCGTGGCCCGCAATATGATGAGGGCCGCTGCGTTCTGGGCACAAAATCAAGGTGCGACCACACTTGCACTGGCGGTAACCCGCTCAAATGTCTCGGCAAATGCTCTGTATTCTTCACTCGGGATGAAGGTTGTCGGATACTATCACTACCGAATAAAATAAGCCCGGGACACGGGTGACGGAGCAGAAGTGACACAGTCTGACGAGCAGATCCTCGCGCTCGACCTTCCCATGGTCGAACCGCTGCCGGACGCGACGCGAAAGTACTTCGACGTCTGCCAGGAGAAGCTTGGCATGATCCCGAACGTCTTGAAGGCCTATGCCTTCGACGTTGAAAAGCTCAACACCTTCACCGCGATGTACAACGACCTGATGCTTGGCGACAGCGGTCTGTCCAAGCTGGAACGCGAGATGATCGCGGTGGTCGTCAGTTCGATCAACAAATGCTGGTACTGCCTCGTCGCCCATGGCGCGGCGGTACGGCAACTGTCGGGCGACCCGGTGCTTGGCGAGCGGATGGCGTTCAACTGGCGCACCGCGAAGCTGGATGCGCGGCAGCGTGCGATGCTGTTGTTCGCCGAGAAGCTGACGACCGAAAGCCACAAGACAGAGGAAGCCGACCGGCAGGCCCTGCGCGACGCGGGATTCAGCGACCGGGATATCTTCGACATCGCCAGCGTGGCCGCGTTCTTCAACATGACGAACCGCGTGGCTTCGGGCGTGGCGATGGCGCCAAACGACGATTATCACGGGTCCTTCCGGTGAGCTGGACCGCCGCGATATCCGCGCTGGCGATCACCGCCGCGGGTCCGGCGCTGGCCGAGACCCTGCGCTTTCCCGGCGAGGCGGAATTGCAGGCGCGGAAGACCGCGGCAGAGGACAGCCTGTTCCTGCCGAACGGACCTTATGCCGAGGGCGACATCGATGGCATCACCGCCGAGGGCGCGCTGGAACAGACCGCGTGGGTGGTGGGCGACGGTTCACTGACCACGATGCAGATTCTTGCCCCGCTGCGCGATCAGCTGATCGACGCGGGCTATTCCCCGATCTACGAGTGCAACACCCGCGAGTGCGGCGGCTTCGATTTCCGGTACGAGATCGACCTTCTGCCCGAGCCGGACATGCACGTGAACCTAGGCGATTTCCGCTATCTCGCGGCTGAAGGGCCAGGGGGCGACGGCTATGTCAGCCTTGTCGTCAGCCGCAGCACCAACACCGGCTTTGTCCAGATCACCCGGATCGGGCCGCCCGAGCGGACCCCGGTCTTTACTGCGTCGACCAAAACGCCCGCGCCGACCTCGCCGGTTGTGTCGGACACGAACGGGCCGTTGGTAGAGCAGCTTGAAGCGAAGGGTCACGCGACGCTTTTGGATCTGGCGTTCCGGCCCGGCTCGACCGAGCTTGGATCGGGCGAGTTCGAGTCACTCAGCAGCCTTGCGGCCTATCTGAAGGCCAACCCCGAACGAACGGTGACGTTGGTCGGACATACGGATGCCGAGGGCTCATTGCAGGTGAACATCACCGTCTCGCGCCGCAGGGCGACTGCGGTGATGGAGCATCTGGTCAGCGTTTACGGTGTGAATGCCGCGCAGGTGGCCGCCGACGGAGTCGGCTTTCTTGCGCCGCGCGCCAGCAACCTGACGCCGGAAGGGCGCACGCAAAACAGAAGGGTCGAAGTCATTATGACCTCGACCCAGTAAGAAGTGTGCACCTGAAGGGTTATTATTAGTTTACCAGTTTTCCGGCCCCTTGTCCGCAAAGTGATGGACAAGGAAGTCGATGAACGCGCGGACTTTGGGCTGCGTGAAGCGGCCCGGCGGGTACACCGCGTAAATGCCCTGCGTTTCGACCGGAAGTTCCGGAATGGCCTCTTCCACCAGCCCCTGACGCAGCGCGTCGGCGTAAAGGAAGCTCGGGAGGTAGGCGATGCCAAGCCCCGAGATGGCCGCGTTCAACAGCGACTGCCCGTCGTTCACCGACAGCCAACCAGCGGTCCGGACCTGGCGTTTCTCGCCCGATGGCGCGGTGAGACGCCAGACGTTGCCCGAGGACTGGCTGGAATAATGCAGCAGCTTGTGTTCGTTCAGATCGTCGATTTTCATCGGCCGGCCGTACTTCTGGAAGTAGGACGGAGCGCCGATCATGCGTTTGGTGGTCTCGGTCAGCTTGCGGGCACGCAGCGTGCTGTCTTCAAGCTCGCCGATCCGGACGGCCATATCGAAGCCTTCCGAAATCAGTTCCACGAAACGGTTGTTCAGCACCATGTTCACCGTCACGTCCGGGAAGTCCGACAGGAACTCTCCCAGCACCGGCGACAGGTGGTTCACGCCAAAGTCGGTGGCGACGCTGATCCGCAGCAGACCGGACGGCGCCGACTGCATCGAGGTCACCAGCGCATCCGCCTCTCCGGCGTCGTTCAGTACCCGGCGGGCACGATCGTAGTAGGCAAGGCCGATCTCGGTCGGGCTGACGCGTCGCGTCGTCCGGTTCAGAAGCCGTGCACCCAGTCGCGCTTCCAAGGACGAAACGTGTTTCGACACGGCAGACTTAGAGATCCCCATCTTCTTGGCAGCGTCAGTGAACCCACCCTGGTCCACGACCGTCGCGAAGGCCTCCATTTCCGTCAATCTGTCCATAAACTCACTCGTTCTTTCCCATCGGCCCCTCGGGTTCCGTTTATCCGGGGCAATTCAGGCGAGATTTGGAACCGGGCCGGACAATATCTTGGTGATCGCGCGGATCGTCCGAGGCAGGGAAACACATTCACCGAGTGGGCGAAACGGCCCGGGGCCCTATGCGCGGATTGATGATCAAGGGATTACGTTTATTGCGGAAATCCGCACACAGCGTTTCCTGTGGCGAAAATCGGGCAGGATCTGCGAGGGTGTCAAACTTAGGCCCGATTGAATCGGCATGAAGGCATGTACCGCTTACAAGAGGTTGCCCATGTTCCGCAGTCGCCTGATCGAGATTCTCAAATCCTTCCTTGTCAGCATCGCCATCTACCCGGTCGTGCTTGTCGGCGTCTGGGGATTGATTGCGCTAGGCAGCTTCGCGTCGGACATGCACATGCCGACGGATACGATGCCGCTTGTTTATGGTCTGGTCTTCGCGGTGCTGACCGTCGCGCTGATCGACATCCTCGGCGTCGCCAGCGTGGTGCTGGCGCTGGTGTCCAGCGCGAACCTGATCGAATATGCTCAGATGCTGGTGCCGGGGCGCGAACCTTCGGCCGTGGATTTCATCGCCGGGCTTGGCGGTGTGATCCTTGCGGCGACCCTGGTCTGCGCGGCGCGGTCGCTGGTCGAGCGGCAGTCGGGCGGCAACGCGGCGGCCTGACCTTTCCTTACATCGTCTCGTTGCAGTGACGCCGGAAGGCGCGCTTCAGCATGTCGAGTTCCGCCCGCAGCAGATCCATCTCTCCGCGGATGTCGTCGCCCAAGGGCTCTCCGGTCACCACGGTGAAGCTGTTCAGCGTTTCGCCGGTCGCGCCGTTCTGGATCAGGAAGGTCTGCACACCGTCCGACAAAAGCTCGGGCGGGATGGCGATCTTGACCTGCCAGCGCCCCGGCGCGTCTGGGTCGGGCGTCACCGCAACGGTGTTCAGCGTCTTGCCGAGGTGGGTGACCTGAAGGTCCGGCACATCGCCGTCTTGCGGGCCCCCGGTCAGGATACCTTCCCAGATGCCCGCCTGAATGCGCGTCTTGGTCAGCGAAAGCTCGATCATCGGCTGGCTCCGTTCAAATCTCGGCGCGCGGGCGTCGCGTCAGGGCGAGGTCGCGCAGAAGGATCTGGTTCATCTGCGCGCCCTCGAAGATCAGGTCGAGCCACATACGTTCCACCCGCTTCTCGTTCATCTTGGTATAGGCGAGGTCGAATTCCACGTTCACCTCGTCCGCCTCGGTCGCGGTGATCGGCAGTTCCCGCACGATCTGTTCGACGTTGGGGCCGTTCTTGATGTTCAGCCGCGCAAAGATCTCCAGCGGTTTCTCGGCCTCGACCACGGTGGTCATCCGTACGATGTGCCGCCGTTCCAGCCCCAGCACCGCGCTTTCGGGCAGTTCGACCACCAGCGACAGGAACGAGCCGTCGAAGCGGAACACGTCCATCCGCAGGCCGAAGGGGGCAAGGTCGCTTTCGCGGGTGTTGCGGACCTGGCGCAGCGTCAGTTCGCTGACACGGCAGTCGTGGAACACCTTCACCTCTTCGCCGTACTCGGTCTTGCTGTCCACGGCGACAAGGCCGGGCGGCTGCATCTGGCCGCGCCACAGTTCCGGACGGTACCACCAGTCGCAATGCAGCGGTTTCTGGATCGCATCCGATCCGATCAGGGGCAGCGTCAGCCGTTCCTCGGCGATATAGAGCACCTTGTTCAGCCGCCGCCGCAACTCTCGTGCCTGCGCGCGCAGGTCACGAAGCGTGCCGAGATCCGTCGTCTCGGCCCGTCGCGCGGCGCGGGTCCAGCGGCGCAGCATGGCCCGGTGTCGTATCGTGTCGCTGATCCTGCCCAAACCGTTCGCTTTCGTCACAACCGCAGAGCGGAAGTCTTGGTTGTCCTCTGTTTAGAAACAGATAATCCGGCCGAGAAAAAGGCCGAGCCCCCCGAATGCGGGGGAAACGCGGCCGATTGCTGCATTTCAGCCCGCGCGCGAGGCCTGTCGGGTCCCCGCGATCACGCCGCGCAGCGTCGCCAGCGCAAGGTCCGGGGCCATCGGTTTTCCCGCAAAGCTCATGACCGAGGCGGTGACGAGGTGGCCGTTCACCTCGAACAGCCCGCGCCAGTAGGTCGCGTCGGTGCCGGGCAGACCGGTTTCGCTGGTGTCGCGCAGCAGGACCAGCATTGCGTCGCCCTCGCGCCGGGTGTCCAGCACCTCGACCGAGGTATCGCGGCCGTCCCGCGCCAAGGCGGCGCGCCCGGCGGGCGAGGACAGGAACCCCTCAAGCTGGGGCAGCGTCTCGGCAAAGCTCGGCCCCGCATCAGGGGGTGACACGGCGACCGTCAGAAGCCCCTGCTGAAGCGGCTGGCCGGCGCGCCTGTCGCGCGCGATCGAAGCGCAGGCGCCCAGCAGAACAAAGGGCGTTTCCGCGTTCAGGCGGCTGCCTGCACGGTCGACGCAATAGCCCTGCGGCCCGCTGACGGTGACCTCTCCGCGCGCCACCTCGACCGTGCGGGGCGGTTTGCGCGACAGGCCCGCGCCAAGCCCCGAGGTCAGGTCGCCCAGCCCCGCGCCGCCGCTGCAGGCGGTCAGGGCGACAAGGGCCAGACCGGCCGTCAGGCGTTGCAGGCGTGTCGAGATCGTGGGCATGTGCCGCCTCCCGTTGCAAATGCGGTACCGACCGGGATAGGAAATCGCAACGCCCGAAACAAGCGGACTTGAGGGTCCCGGGCGCGGGGGATCCATGCCGTCTGACAGCACACCATTCGAAGACTACGTCGCCCCTGCGCGCACGCGGCCCGAGGTCTGGCGGCTGGTGCTGGGCCTGCTTCTGGGTCTTGGCGTCTACGCGGGCGGGCTGGTTTTATACTTCAGCCTGCTGGGCGCGGTCGTCGGCGTGCCGTCGGCCTCGTGGTTGGTGGATGTCGCGACGCGGTCCGAGCGGCCATTCGGCACGCTTGTCCTGCTTGGCAGTTTCGCCGCCATGGTGGCGGGGCCGCTGCTGATGGCGCCGATGCTGCACCAGCGCGGGATCGGGACGCTGATCGGCCCGCTGCGGCAGGCGCTGCGTGACTTCGGGCGCGTCGCCCTGTGCACCGCCGCGGTACAGGTTGCCGCGCTGTTGTTCTGGGTCACGGCCTATGACGTGTCGCCCAACGTGGATTTCGGTCTGTGGGCGATGTTGCTGCCGCTGTCGCTGGCCGGTGTGCTGCTGCAGACCGGGGCCGAGGAACTGGTGTTCCGCGGCTACATCATGCAGCAGCTGGCCGCCCGGTTCTGCAGCCCGATGATCTGGGGCGTCCTTCCCGCGGTGGGTTTCGGCCTGCTGCACCGTGACCCGGCGATGGGGTCCGAGACGTGGCACCTTGTGTTCGCGACCGGCATCTTCGCCCTGATCGCCACCGATCTTACCGTCCGCACCGGAACGCTGGGCGCGGCGTGGGGGCTGCATTTCACGAACAACGCGGGCGCGATCCTGATCCTGTCGACCGAGGGCAACATCAGCGGCCTGTCGCTGTTCACCACGCCCTATCTGCCCGGCGCGACCGGCTGGCAGGTCGTGTTCGACTGCTTCGCGCTGCTGGTGGCGTGGCGTCTTGCGCGGCGGTTTCTTGCGCGTTGATTGCATTTCGCCGCGCCGCCGACTATCTGACGCCATGACCGGAATGATGACCCGAAACCCACTCAAGGGCACCCGATGAACTGGATCTCCAACTACGTCCGCCCCAAGATCAACTCGCTGTTCTCGCGCCGCGAGACGCCCGAGAATCTATGGACGAAGTGCCCCGAGTGCGGAACCATGCTGTTCCACCGCGAGGTGACGGACAACCTGAACGTCTGCACCAACTGCGACCACCACATGAACATCACGCCCCGCGCGCGCTTCGAGGCGCTGTTCGACGGCGGCGTCTTCACCGAGGTCGCGGTGCCCGAGCCGGTGGCCGACCCGCTGCAGTTCCGCGACCAGAAACGCTATCCCGAACGGATGCGCGCAGCCCAGCGCGAGACGGGCGAGAAAGAGGCGATGCTGGTGGCGCAGGGAGAGATCGGGCGCACGCCCGTTGTCTGCGCCGCGCAGGACTTCAGCTTCATGGCGGGCTCGATGGGCATGTATGTCGGCAACGCCATCATCGCCGCCGCCGAGCGCGCGGTCGAAGCGGGCCAGCCGCTGATCCTGTTTTCTGCCGCCGGTGGCGCGCGGATGCAGGAAGGCATCCTGTCGCTGATGCAGATGCCGCGCACGACCGTCGCGGTCGAGATGCTGAAAGAGGCCGGGCTGCCCTATATCGTCGTGCTCACGCACCCGACGACCGGCGGCGTCACCGCGTCCTACGCGATGCTGGGCGACGTCCACATCGCCGAGCCGAATGCGCTGATCTGTTTTGCCGGTCCCCGCGTGATCGAGCAGACGATCCGCGAGAAACTGCCCGAGGGCTTCCAGCGGGCCGAGTACCTGCTGGACCACGGGATGCTTGATCGCGTGACGCACCGCAAGGACATGCGCGACGAGCTGATCACCATCGTCCGGATGCTGATGGGGCTTGGCCCCGCCGTCCGTGGCGACCTGCCCGCGCCGGACGAGACCGCCGCGCTGGCAGCACCGAAGCCGGAGGAGACGGCCTTGCCCGCAGCGGAGGCGGCCGCGGAGGCCAAGACCGAGTGACCACCGAAACATCGGACGTCATCCTTGACCGGATGATGTCGCTGCACCCGAAGATCATCGACCTCACGCTGGATCGGGTGTGGCGTCTGCTGCATGCGCTTGGCGATCCGCAAGACCGCCTGCCCCCGGTGATCCACATCGCCGGGACGAACGGCAAGGGTTCAACCCAGGCCATGCTGCGCGCGGGGATCGAGGGCGTTGGCAAAAGCGCCCACGCCTATACCTCGCCGCATCTGTTGCGTTTCCACGAACGCATCCGTCTGGCCGGAGAGCTGATCTCGGAAGACGCGCTGTCGGCGGTGCTGGACGAGTGCGAGGCCGCGAACGGCGGCGAGTCGATCACCTATTTCGAGATCACCACCTGCGCGGCCCTGCTTGCCTTTGCACGGACCCCGGCGGACTACACGCTTCTTGAGGTCGGACTTGGCGGGCGGCTTGATGCGACCAACGTGGTCGAGCCCGCCCTGTGCGTGATCACTCCGATCTCGATGGATCACCAAAGCTATCTTGGCGAGACGCTGGCCGAGATCGCCTTCGAGAAGGCGGGTATCCTGAAGCGGGGTGTGCCCTGCGTGGTCGGTCGCCAGACGGACGAGGCGTTGGAAGTGATCGAGCGTCAGGCTGCGAAGGTCGGAGCGCCGCTGCTGACCCAAGGCCAGCACTGGCACGTGACGACCGAACATGGCCGGCTGGTGTTTCAGGACGAGGACGGGTTGCTGGACCTGCCGCTGCCAAAGCTGCTGGGACATCACCAGTTCGACAACGCGGGCATGGTGCTGATGGCGCTGCGTCACCTTGGTGTCGGCGAAGGCTCTTACGAGCCGGCGCTGGTGAACGCGGACTGGCCCGCCCGGATGCAGCGCCTGCGCCGCGGGCCGGTGGTGGACGCCGCGCCCAAGGCAGAAGTCTGGCTGGACGGCGGCCATAACCCCGCGGCGGGCGAGACGCTGGCGCGAACGCTGGCCGACCTTCCGCCAAAGCCGCTTTGGCTGATCTGCGGGATGCTGAACACGAAGGACCCGGTCGGCTACCTGCACCCGATGGCGCATCTGGCGCAGGGGTTGCGGGCCGTCAGCATCGACGGTGTCAGCGCGACGCTGACCGCCGCCGAGACCGCCGTTGCCGCACGGAAGGCGGGGATCGAGGCAGAGCAGGCGCATTCGGTGCTGGACGCGGTGACCGAGATCGCGCGGCGCGAACCCGGAGCGCGGATCCTTATCTGCGGGTCCTTGTATCTGGCGGGGACGGTTCTGGCCGAGAACGGCTGAGGCCTTCGTCATTCCGCAGGAAGCGGATCGCCCGCGCAGGCCCGGCGCGGCATGTCTGTCTCTGTTCAATTGGAGACCTGCACATGCCGTTCCAGATCCACGCCTTGCCTGCCGAGGACTTCGCACCGCTCTTCGCGCTGGATGACGACGCGCTGACCGCCCGCCGGGCGCAGCGCGTTACCGTTGCCAAAACCCCCGGCTATCCCTGCCGCATCAGCCTTGCCGACGCCGAGGTGGGCGAAACGATCATCCTGCTGAATCACTGCTGCCACGACGCCGACACGCCGTATCGCGCCACCCATGCGATCTTTGTGCGCCCCGGTGTCGCCACCGCGCGGCCTGCGCCAGACGAGGTGCCCGAGGCGCTGGCGCGACGTCTGCTGTCGCTACGCGCCTTCGACGCCACGGGGATGATGCGGACCGCGGATGTCGTGGATGGCGGCGATCTGGGTCCGGCGCTGGATGCGATGCTGGCCGCGCCCGAGATTGCCGAGGTCGCGATCCACCACGCGAAACAGGGCTGCTATGCGGCGCGGGCCACGCGCGTGTGATCAGCGGCGCTTCAGCGACATGGCGGCGTGGACGATGCCGCCCAGCAGAAGACCCCAGACAGCGGCACTAAGCCCGATGATAGTGACGCCCGAAGCGGTGACGAGGAAGGTCACCGCCGCCGCCTCGCGCGTGTCGGGCTTCTCTAGCGCCGCTCCTGCGGAGTGGGCGAAGACACCAAGCAGCGCCACACCGGCCAAGGTCTCGACCGCCATATCGGGGGCGGCTGCGGCAAGCGTTGTGATCACAGCGGCGAACAGGCCGAACAGGCAATAGACCAGCCCCGCCATCACTGCCGACCACCAGCGTTGCGCCGGGTCGGGATGCGAATCCGCGTCGCTGCACATCGCCGCCGTGATTGCCGCCACGCAGGTCTGCGGCGCGCCAAAGGGTGCGGACAGGATGCTGGCAATCGCGGTGCCAGACAGAAGGCGCGGGGCGGATGGCTCGTAGCCGAAGCTGCGCAGAACCGCGATGCCGGGAATGTTCTGCGCGGCCATCGTCACGATGAACAGCGGCACGCCGATGCCAAGCAGCGCCGATAGCTCGAACTGCGGCATGACGAACCGGGGCACGGTCAGCAGGTGGTCGGGCAACGGGACGGTATAGCCCTGTTCGATGACGGTCAGCGCGAAGGCCACCAGCACGGCGGCCGGCACCGCGAAGGTGCGGTTGAAGCGGCTGACGACGAACCACGTGATCAGGATCGGCAACGCGGTCAGCGGCACCTCTCCCAGCGCGCGGAACGGGGCAAGGCAAAGGCCCAGCAATACGCCCGCCAGCATCGCCTGCGCCAGCGGCGCGGGGATCGCGGTGGTCAGGCGGCCAAGCGGGCGATAGAGGCCCGCCACCAGCGTCAGCACGCCCGCGAACAGGAAAGCGCCGACCGCAACGGCGAAACCGCCCTCGGGCACCATGGTCGAGGCCAGCAGCGCCGCGCCCGGGGTGGACCACGCGACGCTTGCGGGGATGCGGCTCCAGACGCTGAGAACCAGACCAGCCAGCCCCATCGCGAGGGCTGCGAACATCAGGCCGGACGCAGCTTGTACATCGTCGGCGCCCATCGCCCGGATGCCTTGCAGCAGGATCGGGAAGGAACTGAAAAAGCCGACGACTGCGACGACAAAGCCGGTGGTGACGGTCTGAAGCGGTGGGGCGATGCGGGGCAAGGGAATGACCTGTCCGGATGGAACTGCCCCGGCTTCCTAGACCGGCAAGGAGGGGGAGGAAAGGTGGGGGAGACGCTTGCACCCCCACCCGGCGTGTTATCTAGGCTTCGGCGGGGGCCTCGCCGCCCGCCATCACCACCGTGCGGTAGGGATAGGGAATCTCGATCCCGGCGGCGTCCAGCGCTTCTTTGACCTTGCGCTTCATGTCGGTCTGGAAGCCGAAGTTGTCCGATGCATCGACCCAGACGCGGACAAGGAAATCGACCGAGCTGTCGCCAAGGTTGTTCACCTGAATGAACGGCTCTGGGTCCGACTTGGCGCGGGGATCGGCCATGATGGTGTCGAGGATCGTCGTCTCTGCCAGCTTCAGATCGGCGTCGTAGGACACGCCGAAGGTCCACTCTGCCCGCCGTGTCGGGTAGACCGAGTAGTTCTCGATCGTGTTGCCCCAGACCTGAGCGTTCGGGATGATGACCTGCGTGTTCGAAAGCGACGCAAGCTCGGTATAGTTCAGCGACACGTCCTTGACCGTGCCCATCTCGTCCGCGATCTCGACGAAGTCGCCCACCTTGATCGGGCGGAACAGGATGATCATCACGCCCGCCGCGACATTCGACAGCGTGCCTTGCAACGCCAGACCGATGGCAAGCCCGGCGGCACCCATGGCAGCGACCAGCGAGGTGGTTTCCAGCCCGAAGCGGTTCAGGACGAAGATCACCGTAATCGCAAGGATCGCATAGCGCAGGATCGAGCCGAGGAAGTTGAACAGCATCACGTCCAGCTTCGGATGCCGTTCGCCCAGCTTGCGCACGCGCCGCGCCGCCCAGCCGCCGATGATGAAGCCCAGCAGCAGGATCACGACGGCAGAGACGACGTTGCCCAGCACCGAGGCAAGAAAGTCCACGGTCAGAACATCACCGATGGTGACGCCGTCGGTGATCTGCATGTTCAGAAAGCTGTCGAGGTTCATGCGAGGGTGTCCATCTTTCCTGCAAGTTTCACGTCCAGCGCAGATAGGCCGCCCGCGTCATGTGTCGACAGCGTCACCTCGACGGTCTTGTAGACGTTGAACCACTCGGGATGGTGGTTCAGCTTTTCGGCCCACAACGCAGCGCGGGTCATGAAGCTGAATGCCTCGACGAAATTCTTGAACTCGAAGGTCTTCTTGATCGCATCGCGGCCCTCGACCTCGGTCCAGCCGGTCGCAAGCAGGGGCGCGAGTTGTTCGGCGCGTTCGGTTTCGGTCAGCTTGTCGGTCATTCCTGTTCCTCTCGCCTTTCCTGTCGGAACGGACCGTAGCTGGTCAGCACCTCGATCTCGTTGTCGACAGCGGCCCGTTCGGCCTCGAGATATTCCGCAACGGCGCGACGGAAACCCTCGTCTGCGATCCAGTGCAGCGAATGACAGTGCGAGGGAAGGTAGCCGCGCGCCAGTTTGTGCTCGCCCTGCGCGCCCGCCTCGACCCGCGACAGGCCATGCGTGATGGCATAGTCGATGGCTTGGTAATAGCAGAGCTCGAAATGCAGGCAGGGGTGGTGTTCGGTGCAACCCCAATAGCGGCCATACAGCGTCTCGCGCCCGATGAAGTTCAGAGCGCCGGCGACGTAGCGGCCATTGCGGACGGCCAGCACCAGCAGGATATCGTCGCGCAGGGTTTCCTGCGCTTCGTGGAAGAACGCGCGCGTCAGATAGGGCGAGCCCCACTTTCGGCTGCCGGTGTCCTGATAGAATCGCCAGAAGGCGTCCCAGTGTTCGGGCTCGATGGCGTCGCCGGTCAGGCTTAGGATCTCGCCGCCGAACTCTTGCGCCTGCTTGCGTTCCTTGCGGATGTTCTTGCGCTTGCGCGACGACAGGTCGGCAAGGAAGGCGTCGAAATCGGCATAGCCCCGGTTCAGCCAGTGAAACTGGTCCGAAAGGCGGTGCATCAGCCCCATCTCGTCGCCGGCCTCGGCCTCTGTTTCGGTGCAGAAGGTAATATGGACCGAAGAGATGCGGTTCTCGGCGGCCAGTTGAACCGCGCCCTGCACCAAAGCCGATTGCCCCATCTCTTCCAGCCCCGGCCGTGTCAGCAACCGGCGGCCGGTGGCGGGGGTGAAGGGAACCGCGATCTGGAGCTTGGGATAATAGCGTCCGCCGGCGCGTTCATAGGCGTGGGCCCAGGAGTGGTCGAAGATGTATTCGCCCTGACTGTGACCCTTGGCGTACATCGGCGCGCAGGCGATGGTTTCTCCGTCCATCTTCGCGGTGACGTGGCGGGGCTGCCAGCCGGTGCCGGGGCCGACAGAGCCAGAGCGTTCCAGCGCCAGAAGGAAGCGGTGCGTGGTGAACGGATCGTCGGGACGTCCGCCATCCGCCGACTCGGGGCAGGCACAGGCATCCCAGTCCTCTGCCGCGATCTCGGCGAGGCTACCATGCAGGTCGATGTCGATGCGGGTTTCGCGCATGTAGTCCTGTCCGCGATTGTCCCTAGAATTGGACCGCCGCGGCGCAGCGTCAAGGGAGTGAGTCCTCGGGGACCTCGGCGGCGTAGCCTTCGAAGGTCACGTTGTCGGCAACCCTGCGCGCTTCGGCTTCCTGCGCGGCGCTTCGGATCGTCCAGCACAGGATCGCCGCACCACCGGATTTCAGCTCTGCCACCCGAGCGTTGCCAAGGTCGTTGCCCTGATGGCTGATGAAACACGACCCGGTCCGGTCGTAGTCCGGGATGCCCCGCAGTTCGTCGCATGTCGCAGCGGGCAGTTCCGGCCAGTCGGCAGGGTCGTAGGCGCAGGTCGTCAGGCCGCGCGGAATGTCAGGCGCGGCGGCAGCGAGGGCGGCGACCGAGTGGGGGTTGAAAGACATCAGCGCGACCGGGCCGTGATAGCCCTGAAGGTCGCGCGCGGTCGAGACTTCAAGCTGGCCGGTGTCCGGCCCCATCTCGCCGTCCTGATCCTTGATCTCGATCAGCAGCGGCGCGCGACCGGCGACAAGGGCCAGCACCTCTGCCAGCGTCGGAATGCCCTCGCCGTTGGCCAGAAGCGGGATGCGCGACAGGTCCTCGGCGGTTTTGTCGCGAAGCATACCGTCCGCGCCGGTCAGGCGGGACAGGCCATAGTCGTGAAACACGATGGCCTTGCCATCCGACGACATCTGCACGTCCAGCTCGATCCCGTAGCCGCCCGCAATCGCCGCCCGGAAGGCGGCGCGGGAATTCTCGGGGATACCGTGCTCGCCGTCATGCAGACCACGGTGCGCAATCGGCGCGCGCAGGAAAACCGGCGGAAGGGGCGGGCCTTGGGTCATTTGATCTTGAAGATACCTTCGATCTCGACCGCGACGCCCATGGGCAGCGACGCGGCAGAGACCGCGGACCGCGCATGACGGCCGTTGTCGCCCAGCACCTCGACAAGGAAGTCGGAGGCGCCGTTGATGACTTTCGGCTGGTCGACGAAGTCGGGGGTCGAGTTCACGAAGCCGGTCAGCTTCACCACCCGGTCCAGCCGGTCAAGATCGCCGCCAAGCGCGGCCTTCACCTGCGCCAGAAGGCTGATCGCGCAGGCCTTCGCCGCGGCGGCGCCCGCGGTGATGTCCAGACCGTCGCCAAGCTTGCCCTTGATCATCCCGTCCGCTCCCGCCGAAATCTGCCCCGAGACCCAGACGGTGTCGCCGTCGATGACGGAGGGCACGTAGTTGGCGGCGGGGGCGGGGGCGTCGGGCAGCGTCACGCCAAGCTCGGCAAGGCGGGTTTCGATCTTTCCGGTCATCGGGGGCTCCTGTCTGGATTCGCGGGCAACCTAGTCCATGCACGCGCCCGAAGGAAACGCCGGAAACTCTGTGCCCGGCGATTTCCGCCGCAGCGGGCAGCGACCGCGCGGCATTGCGCCGCGCGGATCGTTTTCAGGATGGGATTCTGATCAGCTTTCGCGGAACGCGCGGGCGAAATAGGTCGCCAGCGGCTGCACGAAATAGTTCATCGGGCTGCGGTCCTCGGTGCGCAGGAACGCTTCGACCGGCATGCCCGGGATCAGTTGAAGGTTCTCAGGCAGCTTGACCAGTTCCTCTTCCGGCAGCTGGATCTCGGCCCGGTAATAGGCCACGCCGGCGTTCTCATCGACGAAAGAGTCGGCGGACAGAAGCGTCACCAGCCCGGTCAGTTCCGGTGTCGTCCGGCTGTCGAACGCAGAGAAGCGAAGCCGCACGTCCTGGCCGGGGTACACCTTGTCGATGTCGGTCGGAGAAATCCGCACCGCGATGATCAGCGGGCGGTCCTGCGGGATCAGGTACATGACCGGATCCGCCGACCGGATGACCGACCGAGGGGTGAACACCGTCTTGCCGTAGACGATACCCGAAACCGGGGCGCGGATGTCCAGCCGGGACAGGCGTTCCAACAGCGAGCGCCGCTGTTCCGCCAGTTCCAGTTCGCGGAACTGAAGGTCGCGCAGCTGGGTGATCGCCTCTTCGCGGCGGCTGGTGCCAAGCTTCAGGATCTCAAGCTCGATCTCGGTGATGCGTTCTTCGGCCAGACCCTTTTCGGCCACCAGTTCGCCCTGGCTGCCGGTGAGATCCGCATGTTCGCGTTCCAGATCCAGCACGGTGGCGGCCTGCGTCAGGCCCTGCTCGAGGAGGTTGCGCTGCTTCTCGAGTTCCACGTTGATCAGCGAAAGCTGCCGCTCCATCGAGGTCTGCTGCGATTCGATGCCGGTGATCTGGGTCTCGATCTGGCGCCGCCGCTTTTCCAGCGTCTCGATCTCGCGCGCCATGGTTTCCATGCGCGCTTCGAACAGGTTGGTCTGACCGTCGATCAGTTCCTGAACCTCGGGCCGGTTCTGGGCGACCTTTAGCAGCTCGTCGTCGAACAGGATGTCTTCCGCCTCGTCGCGCTCGGCGTTCAGCCGGCCGCGCCGCGCCATTAGTTCGAACAGCTGGCTTTCGACAATCGCAAGTTCCGAGCGCAGCAGCGTCGGGTCCAGCCGCAGAAGGACATCGCCCGCTTCGACGAAATCGCCCTCTTCCACGGCGATCTCTTCCACGACGCCGCCGTCAGGATGCTGCACTACTTGCCGGTTCTGGTCGACTTCGACCTGACCGCTGGCCACGACAGCGCCCGCCAGTTGCGAGAACACCGCCCAGCCGCCGAAGCCGCCGACCAGCACCAGCAGAACCAAAGCGCCCATCCAGAGATAGCGCTTTGCCGAAATTGGCCCGCCGGGCTTGTTGCCGCCGCCGCCAGCGGGTGCGCCGCCGATCTGAATTTTTGCCTGGCTCATACCGTGCCCCCCGGGCCCACGTTCTGCACAACCTGCCTGTAGTTCTGCAGGACTTCCTTCATTACCGAATCCCGCGGCCCGAAGGCGCGGCGGGTGCCGCCGTCCAGCACCAGAAGCGTATCGCATTCCTCGATCGCGGCGGGGCGGTGGGCCATGATGATCACAGACCGTCCATCCGCCTTGATCGCGCGGATCGCCTGGTTCAGGGCGACCGAGCCCTCGTTGTCGAGGTTCGAGTTCGGCTCGTCCAGCACCAGCACCTTCGGCTCGCCGTACATGGCGCGCGCCAGCCCGATGCGCTGGATCTGCCCGCCCGACAACCGGCCGCCACCGGCGCTGACGCGGGTGTCGTAGCCATCGGGCAGTTTCAGGATCATCTCATGCGCCGCCGCCTTCTTGGCCGCGACGACGACCGCGTCGGGGTCGGGCGACAGGCTGAGACGCGCGATGTTGTCGGTGATGGTGCCGTCGAACAGCTGCACGCGCTGCGGCAGGTACCCGATGTAGCTGCCCAGCACGTCGGGGTCGTAGTTGTCGAGCGAAGCGCCATCCAGCCGGATCTTGCCGCCGGCAGGACGCCAGACGCCGGTGATCGCGCGGGCAAGCGTCGATTTCCCGGACCCCGAGGGACCGATCACGCCCATCGCCTGACCGGGTTCGAGCGTGAAGTTCACAAGCCGCAACGTTGCAAGCTGTTCGCCCGGCGGGATCACCGTCAGCTGGTCCGCCGTCAGCTTGGCGGCGGGGGCGGGCAGCGGCGTGCGGGGGCGTTCTTCCGGGATCTCGTTCAGCAACTCGCTGAGGGTCCGCCAGCCCTTCATCGCCCGCTGGATCGAAGGCCACTGGCCAATCGCAAGGTCCAGGGGCGCCAGCGCGCGGCCCATCAGGATCGACGAAGCGATCATCGCGCCGGGGGTCAGACCCTCGGTCAGCACAAGATAGGCGCCAAGGCCCAGCATCGCCGATTGCAGGAACAGGCGGAACGTCTTCGACAGGACCGAATAGCCGCCGGTGCGGTCGCTGGAGATCAGGCCCTCGTTCAGCGATCTTTCGCGGGCGATGTTCCAGCGGCTGAAGGCGCTGCCCTGCATGCCAAGCGCGCGGATCAGTTCGGCCTCGGACCGGATCTGTTCGGCCATGTGCTCGGCCTGTGCGGTCGCCAGGTTGCTGGTCTGAACCGGGTCCTTGGTGCGGATCTGGTTGAGAACGGTAATGAGAATCAGGATAGCGCCGCCGATTATGGCAAGGCCGCCCAGCCACGGGTGGAACAGCGCGATCCCGGCAAGGAAGACCGGCGCCCACGGGATGTCGAACAGCGCGGCGAACACGGGCGACGCCAGCAGGCGTTGCACGGCTTCCAGATCGCGCAGGGCGCTGGCCGACTGGTTCGGTCCGTGGGTCAGTGATGCCTTCCGCACCACCGCCGCGAATACGCGCCGGTCAAGTCGCGCCTGAAACCGCGCGCCGATCCGCGCCAGCACCCGGCCACGGACGAAATCCAGAAGGCCCATCATCAGGAACAGGAACGCCATCACGATGAACAGCGCCAGCAGCGTCGCTTCGGACCGGCTGCCCAGAACCCGGTCGTAGACCTGCAGCATGAACAGCGGACCTGTCAGCATCAGCAGGTTGACGAAGAAGCTGAAGATGGCCACGAATATGAAAAGTGGGCGGTTCTCCGCCCGCGCCGCGCGCAGTTCCTTAAGGCCTTGATCGGGATCGCCTTGCCGCATTTTCTAGTCTTACCTATCTGTTTGTCGCCGCCATATGACGCTGTCGCCAAATGGTCACATCACAATGCAGCGGGACGTGTAGCATCTGTCCCGGGAGTCGTCTTGCACTATGTGTAACCGACCTGCCAAACGAGTTCATATTGTTCCGGAATTCGCCATGAGAACCAAGCCATCCCTGCGTTTCGCCGCGGTTCTTGCCGCCGCAGTCCTTGTTCAGGCCTGCGCCGCGCCCGAGATCACAGAGACGATCAACGACCCGTACGAGACGCAGAACCGCGCGGTTCACGAGTTCAACAAGGGTGTCGCCAGCATCCTTGTGAAACCTCGTCCCGAGGGTGCCCCGCCGCGCAAGAAAGGCGTCTTTGTCAGGACGTTGGGCAATTTCGCGGGCAATATCGACAGCCCGCGCCTGGTGGTCAACGACTTGCTTCAGGCCAATCCCGAGGATGCGGTCCACAACGGGATGCGGTTCCTGATCAACACGACATTCGGCATAGCGGGGCTGTTCGATCCGGCAACCGCATGGGGCCTGCCGTCGCGGCCGACGAACTTCGGCGAAACTTTGCACACGTGGGGCGCCGCAGAGGGGGCTTATGTCGAATTACCGCTGTTGGGGCCGTCCACATCGCGGGATACGGCGGGCACGGTGGTCGATTTCTTCATGAACCCGCTTAGCTATGCGGTGCCCACGCCGGAGCAGTATTTCGTCCAATCGGCGGGCATTATCGAGGGCTTCACCGAGCTGGTGGAATACGGCGACGAGATCAACGAAGTGCTGCAAACCAGCGCCGACAGCTACGCCGCGACACGTTTGCTTTATTTGCAAAATCGGCGATTCCAGCTAGGTCAGACAGTAGCGGCGGAGGAGATCGATCCCTTCGCGCTTGATACCGAAGGATTCTAGCATGGTGCAGATCACACGACGTTCTCTCGTGGCGGCGCTGGCCGCGCTGCCGTTCCTGCCCGGTCGGGCATTCGCCCTGTCGACCGCAGCGGCGCAGGGGTTGGTCGATCAGGCCGTGGCCGACATCAACCGTGCAATTGCCGGTGGCGGCTCGGACGGGCAGATCATTTCCCAGTTCCAGAACATCTTCAATCGTTACGCGGATCAGGCCTATATCGCGGCCTACGCGCTGGGCCCGGCGGCGCGAACCGCCTCGGCGGCAGAGCGGTCGGCGTTTTCGGCTGCGTTCAGCCGCTATCTGACCGCGAAATACGGACGCCGGTTCCGCGAGTATCAGGGCGGCACGGTGAACGTGCGCGGCGCCAAGCCGGTGAAGAACTGGGTCGAGGTGCGCGCCACCGCCGACCTGCCCGGCCAGTCGCCGTTCAACGTGACCTTCTACGTGTCGGACCGGACCGGTCGGCCGCTGTTCTTCAACCTCGACGTCGAGGGCGTTTCGATGCTGCTGACAGAGCGGGAAGAGATCGGCGCGATGCTGGACCGCTACCGCGGCGATATCGGACAGGTAACCGCGGCGCTTCAGGCGGGCGGCTGATCCAAACGGAACAGACCAAAATGAAGGGCCCGCCGGTTGGCGGGCCTTTTCTTTAGCGCTGCGGCGTTCCGAAGATCGAATCTAGGACGTCGTTGATGATCCTGTCGGCCATCGTGTCGCCGCTGCCGTTTCCGTTGCCCTGGCCCGGTGGGGGCGCCTGCACCTGTCCCGGCGGAGGCGTGCGCGGCGGCAGCGTCGTCGCGTCGATCATCGGCAGGGGCCGGGCCGGCAGGTCTTCGTGGACACGTTTCATCACCTCGCCCCAGATTTCCGCCGGCAGCCCGCCGCCGGTGACACCTGAAAGCGGAGTGTTGTCGTCATAGCCCATCCAGACGCCCGCGACGTAGTCGGCGGTGAACCCCACGAACCATGCGTCGCGGTTGGCCTGCGTGGTGCCGGTCTTGCCCGCGGCCTCGCGACCCGGCAGCTTGGCGCGTCCGCCCGAGCCGTACTCGATCACCTTGGTCATCATGTAGATCAGCTGGCGCGCCGCCTGTTCCGAGATCACGCGCTCGCCAAGCCCGCCGGACTGGTCCATCAGCGGCGCATCGTCGCCGACAAGCCGCAGGTCGATCAGGCCGTAGGGTTTCACGGACGAGCCGCCGTTCAGGATGCCGGCGTAGGCGCCGGTAATTTCCAGCAGGCTGACTTCGGACGTGCCAAGCGCCAGCGCGGGGCCGACGGCAAGGTCGGAAACGATGCCGAAATCCTCGGCCACGTGGCGCACGTTCTCGCGGCCGACCGTCTCTGACAACCGGACCGCCGCCGTGTTGAGCGATCGCGCCAGCGCTTCGGTCAGCGTGACCTCGCCATAATAGTCGCGGGTGTAGTTGCGCGGCGACCAGGGACCAGAGCCGGGGACGTTGATCGTCAGGGGCGCGTCGAGGATGTAGTCGTCGAACCGATACCCGAGATCCAGCGCGGTGGCGTAGACGAACGGCTTGAAGGCCGACCCGGACTGCCGCTTGGCCATGATGGCGCGGTTGAATTGTCCTGCGATGCCGGTGAACTTGCGGCCGCCGACCACAGCGCGCACCGCGCCGTCCGCGGACATGATCACGATCGCGGCCTGCGCCTCAGAGCCCTCTTTAACCTTCGCATCGAAGATTGCCTGCAATCCTGTCTCGGCGGCGGTCTGGATGCGCTGGTCGAAGGTGGTGCGGATCACAACGTCTTCGGTCGTCTCGCGGGTTAGGAAGCCCGGTCCCGAGTCCATCACCCAGTCGGCGAAATAGCCGCCGGCCCGGGCTTCTGCCGCTTCGGACAGCATGGCGGGCGCGCCGGTGGAATGGGCGTACTCGGCATCGGTCAGGTAGCCCTGATCGTGCATCAGTCCCAGCACCACGTTCGCACGGTCCTGCGAGCGTTGCAGGTTCGATGTCGGGGCATAGCGGCTGGGCGCCGTCAGCAGACCGGCCAGCATCGCGGCCTCGGACGCGTTCACCTGCGCCGCGCCCTTGCCGAAGTACCGCTGCGAGGCGGCCTCGAAGCCATAGGCGCCGCCGCCCATGTAGGTGCGGTTCAGGTAGACCGTCAGGATCTCGTCTTTCGAGTACTTCGCCTCAAGCGCGAAGGCATAGGGCATCTCTTTGATCTTGCGCCACAGGGTGCCGCGCCGGCAGTCGGTCTCGTAGGCGGCTTCGGTCTCCCACGTGTCCTTGTCGAACGGCACGCCAAGGCACAGCAGCTTCGCCACCTGCTGAGTGATCGTGCTGCCGCCGTGTCCCGAGAACGGGCTGCGGCCCTCGCGCAGGTTGATGGCGATGGCGCTGGCGATGCCGCGGGGGCTGACGCCGAAATGACGGTAGAACCGTTTGTCCTCTGTCGCGACGACCGCATTCTTCAGGACCGGGGCCACGGTTTCCGCCGTGACCTGTCCGCCGAACTGGTCACCGCGCCATGCGAAGACTTCGCCGTAGCGGTCCAGCATCGTGACAGACCCGCGCGTCCGGCCGTCCAGCAGATCCTCGAGCGGTGGCAGGGTCGTGTAGAAGTACCATGTCGCGACGCCGACGATCAGCACGACGACCGTAGCGCCGGCAGCGAAGACCTTGAACAGCAGGCGCAGGATCCAGCGGAACACCGAGCCGAAGAATCCAAGGATTCCACCGCGGCCGCCACCGCCTTTGCGCCGGTTGGTTCGTTTCGAGGGCTTCGATTTTCCGCGCGCGGAAGCCTTCCCACGGGCCGGGGTACGGCCCTTCTTCGGCTTCGCGGCCGCCCGTGACCGTTTGTCGGCCACGAGGGTCGGCGTCTTGCGTCCGTTCCCGCTCATCAGATTGGTCTACTGCTACTCGATTGTCGTTGTTTTGCGCAGAATAGCTGCGATGTCCGCAGATGTGGAGACGCCGCGGCGTCAAAGCAACGTGTTTTTTGATCGCACATTTTTAAGGCGTTTTCTGAAAACAGTGCAAAAAATGTGCAACACGCCTGTTAAGAAGTCGTTAATTCTCGTGCTTCGGATTGTAACGCCCGCGTGTGCATCGCTTTGTGAGCGGCGTGGAATCCTTGCAGGGACAACCTGCCAATCGGAAGGGTGAAGACAGTGAAACTCATCATTGCAGCAATCAAGCCGTTCAAGCTGGAGGAGGTGCGCGAAGCGCTCACCGCCATCGGCGTGCGCGGCATGATGGTAACTGAAATCAAGGGCTTCGGCTCGCAGTCGGGTCACACCGAGATCTACCGCGGCGCCGAATACGCCGTGAACTTCGTGCCGAAGGTGAAGCTCGAGATCGTCGTCCCGGCCTCGATGGCCGACCAGGTCGTTGAAACGATCCAGACCACCGCCAAGACCGACAAAATCGGCGACGGCAAGATCTTTGTTCTCGACGTGGCCAGCGCGATCCGCGTGCGCACGGGCGAAACCAACGAGGACGCGCTCTGAGCGCCGCACAGAGGGGAATTACGAATATGCAACTCAACAAGACTCTTCCCATCGCCGCTGCGCTGATCGCGCTGCCGGTGCTGGGCTTCGCCCAAGAGGCCGAAGAAGCCGTAGAGGCCGTCGCGCCGGGCTTCGACGAGATCGGTCCCTACATCATGACCACCCTGCTGTTCATGATGGGCGGCTTCCTGGTGTTCTTCATGGCCGCTGGCTTTGCGATGCTCGAAGGCGGCCTTGTCCGCTCGAAGAACGTTGCGATGCAGATGACCAAGAACATCGCACTCTACTCGTTCGCGGCCATCATGTACTGGCTGATCGGCTTCAACCTGATGTACCCGGGCGATGGCTGGATCATGGCCGGCTGGGTTGGCCCGTTCTTCAGCACCACGGTGCTTGATCCGGTTGGTGTGGATGCCGCCGATGCCGCGCTCGACTATGCGTCGATCGGTTCGGACTTCTTCTTCCAGCTGGTGTTCGTTGCCGCCACCGCCTCGATCGTGTCGGGCGCTCTGGCCGAACGCATCAAGCTGTGGCCGTTCCTGTTCTTCGTCATCATCCTGACCGGCGTCATGTACCCGATCTCGGGCTCGTGGCAGTGGGGCGGCGGCTGGCTGTCCGAGATGGGCTTCTCTGACTTCGCCGGCTCGACGGTCGTGCACTCGGTCGGCGGCTGGGCTGCTCTGGCGGGCGCCATCGTTCTTGGCCCGCGTATCGGCAAGTACACCAGCAGCGGTCAAGTCCACCCGATGCCCGGTTCGAACCTGGCCCTGGCCACGCTCGGCACGTTCATCCTGTGGCTCGGCTGGTTCGGCTTCAACGGCGGTTCGCAGCTGGCGATGGGCACCGTTGGTGACGTGTCCGACGTGTCGCGCATCTTCGCGAACACCAACATGGCCGCTGCGGCCGGTGCTGTTGCCGCGCTGATCCTGACGCAGGTGATGTACAAGAAGGTCGACCTGACCATGGTGCTGAACGGCGCTCTGGCCGGCCTCGTGTCGATCACTGCCGAACCGCTGGCTCCGACGCTGTTCGGTTCGCTGTGGATCGGTGCTGTTGGCGGCGTGATCGTGGTCTTCGCGGTCCCGATGCTGGACAAGCTGAAAATCGACGACGTTGTCGGCGCCATCCCGGTCCACCTGTGTGCCGGTATCTGGGGCACCATCGCCGTGATCTTCTACGGCGAAGCCAGCCTCGGCACGCAGCTGACCGGCATCATCGCCTACGGTGTCTTCACCTTCGTGGTCAGCCTGGTGGTCTGGTTCATCCTGAAAGCCATCATCGGCATCCGCGTCAGCGAAGAAGACGAGATCAACGGTCTCGATATGGCCGAGCTGGGTATGGAAGCATACCCCGAGTTCTCGAAAGGCTGACTTCCCTTCCTGTCAGTCTGAGACGACTGCCCGGGCGTACGCGCCCGGGCTTTTTCTTTTGGGGCGCCCGCGGGCGCGCAGGCCGGATCGGCAGCGGACGTCAGTCCTGCTGGCCGGGCACCCGCTTCGGCGCGCCGGTGGCCATGTCGGTGCCCATGTAAGGAAGACCCGCCTGCTTCCACGCGGCGAACCCGCCTTCCATGTGCGTGACCGGCACCATGCCCTTGGCCGCACAGGCCGAGGCGATCCGGCCCGAGCGCGCGCTGGAGCCGCAGTACAGCACCAGCCGCTTGCCCTGCTGCGACGGCAGCTTCTCGGAATCGAAGAACGGCATCGGCAGCAGCAGCGCGCCTTCGACGTGTTCCAGCATATATTCCTGCGGCGTGCGCACGTCGATGAGGGCGATCTTGCCCTGCGAATATGCGTCCCAGACCTCCTGCGGCGTCCAGGTCTCGATGGTGCCGCCGTCGACGGTTTCGGTTTTCATCTGTCGGTCCTTTCTGCGTTCGGGTCAGAACTTGTTCGCCGGGATCTTGAAGTATGCGTCGCCGTCCGCCTCTGCCGGCGGAAGACGCCCGCCGCGCAGGTTGACTTGCAGCGCGAACAACATGCGGTCCGGCAGCGCCAGCGTCGCGTCTCGGTCGTCGCGCAGCTTGCAGTACTCGGCCTTTGAGGTGCCGCCGCCGATGTGCTTGTTGTTCTCGCGGTGCTCGGCGACCGTCGCTTCCCAAGCGGGGTCCTTGCGGTCTCCGACCGGCGGGTAATCGTGGCCGACGAACAGGCGGGTGTCGTCGGGCAACGACAGGATGGCCATCAGCGAGTCGTACAGTTCGGCAGAGGATCCGCCGGGGAAGTCGGCGCGCGAGGTGCCGCTGTCGACATGCATGAATGTGTCGTGAACAAAGGCGGCGTCGCCGATCACGTAGGTGATCGAGCCCAGCGTGTGTCCGGGCGAAAGCATCACTTTCACCTCCAGATCGCCAAGCGTGAAGGTCTCGCCCTCCGCGAACAGGCGGTCAAAATCGCGGTCGGGATCGAAGGCACCGGGCGTGTGGTAGATGTCTTCCCACAGCTTCGCGATGTCGCGGACCTTCTCGCCGATGGCGGCAGGCGCGCCGGTCTGCTCTTTGAGCCAAGCCGAGGCCATCATGTGGTCCGCGTGGGGGTGGGTGTCGAGCACCCACTCGACGGTCAGCCCCTCGGACTTAACGAAATCGAGGATCTCGGCTGCGCTGTCGGTGCGGGTGCGGCCGTGGGACGGGTCGAAGTCGAGAACGACGTCGATCAGCGCGGCCTTCTTCGTAGCGTCGTCGATGGCGACATACTGGATGCTGCCCGAAGCTTCTTCATAGAACCCGACGACGCGGGGCGATTTCGGTCCCGAAGACGGGCTTTCTTTGCTGAACATGTTATCCCTCCGTAGACGGTTCGGAAGGATACATATTCTTGACGCGGAATATGTAAAGGGCCGGTGGAGGCAGGAATTTCTGGAAACTCCTGCCTCGCACGATCTTCTAGAAGATCGCGCCGCGCCGTTTTACGCCTTGTCGACCGCCGCGATGGCTTGCGCGAGGATCGGAACCGTCTTGGCGTTCAGACCGGCGATGTTGATGCGGCTGTCGCCGACCATGTAGATCGCGTGATCCTCGCGCAGCTTCTCGACCTGTTCAGGCGTCAGGCCAAGGCGGCTGAACATCCCACGGTGCTGGGCGATGAAGCCGAAGCGGTCCGAGCCGGTCAGCTTGCGCAGTTCATCCGCCAGCTGCTCGCGCAGTTTGAGCATGCCAAGGCGCATCTCTTCCAGCTCTGCCATCCAGTCCGCCTTGAGCGCGTCGTCGGCAAGGATCATGCCCACCAGCCGCGCGCCATGGTCCGGCGGGAACGAATAGTTCTGCCGGTTCAGGTGGTTCAGCGTGCCCTGCGCGACGGCGGTTTTCGAAGCGTCCTCCTGGATCGCCATCAGGACGCCGGCCCGCTCGCGGTAGATGCCGAAGTTCTTCGAGCAGCTTGCGGCGACCAGCGACTCGGGACAGGTCGATACGACATGGCGCACACCGGCGGCGTCCGCTTCCAGCCCATCGCCGAAGCCCTGATAGGCGATGTCGATCATCGGGATCGCGCCCTTGGCGTTCAGGATCTCGGCGACCTTCTTGAACTCGGGCAGGGTCAGGTTGGCGCCGGTCGGGTTGTGGCAGCAGCCGTGCAGCAGAACCACGTCGCCCGCCTTCAAGCCGTCGAGGTCGGCGATCATGCCGTTGAAGTCGACGGCGCAGGTCTCGTTGTCGAAATACCGGTATTCGCGCATGGAGATGCCCATGTGCTTAAGGATCGACACGTGGTTCGGCCACGTGGGGGCCGAGACCCAGACGGTCACGTCGGGGTTCGCCATCTGCACAAGGTCGAAGGCCTGACGCACCGCGCCGGTGCCGCCCGGCGTCGCGGCGGCAGCCACGCGGTCGGCGGCAACGGCATCGCCCAGCACAAGATCGCGCATGCCGGCGGCGAAGGCCGGGTCACCGGCGAGGCCGGTGTAGGACTTGGTCGTCTCGGTTTCCCACAGCTGCTTTTCGGCGGCCTTGATGGCGCGCATCACCGGTGTGACGCCCTCGGCATCCTTGTAGACGCCAACGCCAAGGTCGACCTTCTGCTCGCGCGGGTCGGCCTTGTACATCTCCATCAGCATCAGGATCTTGTCCTTCGGCTGGGCTTGCAGCTCTTTCAGCATGGAATCACTCTCCGGTTTCGACCTTCAGGTCGCCATACATGCCCCATTCGGACCACGAGCCGTCGTAGACGGCGTGGCGGTCATGGCCGATGCGTTCCAGCGCCAGGTCGATGATGGCGGCGGTCACGCCCGATCCGCAGGAGCTGATGACAGGTTTCGCAAGATCCACGCCGGCGGCGTCGAAGACGCGGCGCAGGGCGTCGGGATCCTTCATCGTGCCGTCGTCGTTCATCAGCGTGGCGTAGTGTACGTTCTTCGAGTTCGGGATGTGTCCCGAACGCAGCCCCTCGCGCGGTTCTGGCGCGTCGCCGCGGAACCGGGCGGGGCCTCGGGCATCGAGGATCTCGTGATCCATCAGCTTCGACGCGGCGGCCACCTGGGTCACGTCGCGGACAAGATGGTTCTGGAACGACACCGTGATGTGGCGGTCGCGCATGACGGGGGGCAGGTCCTCGGTCGGATGGCCCTCGGCGATCCACTTCGGCAGGCCGCCGTCCAGCACGGCCACATCCGTCTTGCCCATCAGGCGCAGCATCCACCACACGCGGGGGGCCGAGAACATGCCGGCGCCGTCGTAGACCACGACCTGATGGCCGTCACCCACGCCCATCGCACGCATGCGGCTGATGAATTTCTCGGCCGGCGGCATCATGTGCGGCAGCGAGGAGCGGTGGTCGGACATCTCTTCGATGTCGAAATAGCGGGCGCCGGGGATGTGGGCCCTGTCGTATTCGGCCTTCCCGTCGCGGCCCGCGTCCGGCAGGTACCACGAGGCGTCGAACACCCGCAGGTCGGGGTCGTTCAGGTGGGCGGCCAGCCAGTCGGTGGACACCAGCGTTTTTGGATCGTCGGACGCCATTTCTCGCTCCCTCGGCACGGACCCCGCTTGCCTAGCCCCGCGACGCGGTGCTGACAAGGGCGGGACTAGCCGTGTTCTTTCAGGAGACGCTGCTTCTGGCGGTTCCAGTCGCGTTTGGCCGCCGTCTCGCGCTTGTCGGCGACCTTCTTGCCCTTGGCGATGCCGACCTTCATCTTCGCGATGCCGCGGTCGTTGAAATACATCACCAGCGGTACAACGGTCATGCCTTTCCGCTGGGTTTCATTCCAGAGACGGGAGAGTTCCTTTTTCGACGCCAGCAGTTTGCGGCGGCGGCGTTCGTCGTGGCCGAAGGTCTTGGCCTGCGCGTAGGGCGCGATGTAGCTGTTCACCAGCCAGAGCTCGCCGTCGCTGACCTCGGCGTAGCTTTCGGCAATGTTGGCCGACCCCTCGCGCAGCGATTTGACCTCGGACCCTTCAAGCACGATGCCGACTTCCAGATCTTCCTCGATCGCATAGTCGAACCGCGCCCGCCGGTTCTCGGCGACGACCTTGTAGTTGGTATTTTCCTTCGGCTTTGCCATGGCCGACAGGAGATAGGGCGTTCAGGCCCTCAAGTCCAGTGGTCGGCGGCCTTCGGGCACCACTTGGTCGCAGCCCGGCAGGCTTGACCTTCGCGGGGATGAGGGACCAATACGGGCCATGCTTCTTGAGATCCTGTACGGAACGGCCCTTATCCTTGTCACGACGCTGCTCGGGCTTGCGGCGATGCCGTTCTTTGACCGTCTGGCAGAACGCGCCACCGCGGACGAGGCGGTGCGGCACGGGCCCGGCTGGCTGATCCTTCAGGTCTGCTTTTCGGTCGTCTGGCTGCTGACGCTGATCCTGCTGTCGTGCTGGTTCTGGTCGCTGCTGCTGGTCCACCTCGATCTGTTCGAGACGGTGGACGAGGCGATGTACTTCTCGCTGGTGGCTTTCACGACCGTCGGGTTCGGCGACGTGGTCCTGCCGGAAGAGTGGGCGATCCTGTCGGGAATGCTGGCGATCAACGGGTTGTTCATGGCCGCGCTGCTGACCGGGGCTTTCGTGGATCTCGTGCGCAAGGTGCGGTCGGTTCAGGCGTTGATGCTGAAGCGCCGGCACGAAAGGCAGGCCGCGGAAAGCGCACGGCCGGCCCCGAAGGACCGGCCGGACGACTGACCCGTAAAGGGTGATCTCAGTTGATAAGACCCGCGTGGACCATCGCGTCGCGCATGAGCTGCTTGGTGCCGTCGGTCAGGTCGACCAGCGGAGAGCGGACGCTGTCGTTGCACATGCCCAGCACCGACAGGCCGAACTTGGCGCCGCACAGGCCGGGTTCGGTGAAGATCGCCTTGTGCAGCGGCATCAGCCGGTCCTGAATCGTCAGTGCGGTGGCGTAGTCTCCGGCAAGGCAGGCTTCCTGCAACTCGGCACACAGTTTCGGCGCGACGTTCGCGGTGACCGAGATGCAGCCGATGCCGCCCTGAGCGTTGAAGCCATGGGCCGTGGCGTCCTCGCCCGAGACCTGCACGAAGTCGGGGCCGCAGGTGATCCGCTGCCACGACACGCGCGCCAGATCGCCGGTCGCGTCCTTCACACCGACGATGCGCGGCAGCTTGGCCAGTTCGCCCATCGTGTCGGGCGACATGTCCACCGCCGAGCGGCCGGGGATGTTGTAGATGATGATCGGCAGTTCGCAGCAGTCGTGGACCGCGCGGAAGTGCTCGTACAGGCCGCGCTGGGTCGGCTTGTTGTAATAGGGCGTCACCACCAGTGCCGCGTCCGCGCCGACCGATTCCGCGTGGCGCATGAAGCGGATCGCTTCCTCGGTGTTGTTCGAGCCCGCGCCCGCCACGACCGGCACGCGTCCCGCGGCGGCTTTCACGACCTCTTCGACCACCATCTCGTGTTCCGAGTGGGTAAGGGTGGGGCTTTCGCCCGTGGTCCCGACCGGCACCAGCCCGTGGCTGCCCTGCTCGATCTGCCACTCGACGAGCCGTTTAAGCGCATCGAGATCCACCGAGCCGTCCTTTGCGAACGGCGTCACCAGTGCGGGGAGAGATCCCTTGATCATGATGCGCATCCTTTCCTGTGTTCCATGATTGCGACCTTCCACTGAAACCGGCCGCAAAATTGCGCGGACCCTAGTGCCTTGGCATCGTGTTGCCAAGTTTGTGTGTTTTACTAAGGCCCGCGGCCCGCTACCTTCTGGCCGCGAAAGCGTCAAGGGTACGAAATCATGCAACGTCGACTGTGGGCCGCCAGCTTGGCGGCGTTCTGCCTTTCGGGGGTGCCGGTTGCGGCACAAACGGACATGCGGCCTTCGCCGCGTCCGGTGGCTGAAAGCGCCGCAGCCGACGAATCCGATACGACCGTTGTCGAGGAAAACGTCCTGGACGTGACCGAGGCCGAGGTGATGGAGGATCCGGCTGCAGAGCCTGTGCCGGAAGCCGACGCCGAGGGTGAGGACGTGTCGGACCTTGCTGTGTCACTGATCGACCGGTTGCCGCCGCTACGGCCGGACGACCTGATGACCGGTCACGAGTTCCGCGTCGCGCAGGCTGCGGCGGCGCGAAAAGACTGGGAGCTTGCGCTGAAGCTGGCGGGCGCTGCGGCTGATCCGGTGGCGGTCGACCTGATCGAGTGGCAGCGTTTGCGGTCGGGCGAGGGAACCTTTGCCGACTACCTTGCTTTCCTTGAACGAAACGCGGACTGGCCCGGTCTGGCCTTGTTGCGCCGGCGGGGCGAGTCGGAGATTCCCGAAGGCGCGGACCCCGAGCAGGTGGTGGCGTACTTCGGGCCGCAGGCGCCGCAGACGGGGCGCGGTGCGTTCCGGCTGGCGCGGGCGCTGGATGCGCTGGGCCGGGGCGACGACGCCAAGGCCGAGGCGCTGCGCGCATGGCGCGGGATCGAAATGAGCGCGCGGGAGGAAGACGACTTTCTTGGTGCCTATGCCGAGACGCTGAAAGCCGCGCACGAGGATCGGATGGATTTCCTGCTGTGGGAGCAAGACCGCGATGGCATCCTGCGCGCCAAGGGGCGCGTCGGCGCGGCGTGGGACGCGCTGGCCGATGCGCGCGAGGCCCTGCAGCGCGAGGCCGCCGGTGTCGACACGCTGATCGGCAAGGTACCGGCCTCGCTTCAGAACAATGGCGGGCTGGCGTATGACCGGTTCACATGGCGGCTGGAGAAGGGACGTCGCGACGACGCCGCCGACCTGATGATCGAGGTCAGCACCTCGGCCGAGGCGCTGGGCCGCCCTGCCGCCTGGGGCAACTGGCGGCGCATCCTTGCACGGCAGGCGATGCGCGACGGCGACGGGGCGCGGGCCTATACGCTGGCCAGCCATCACTACATCCCCGCCGACAGTGGCGAATATTCCTATTCGGATCTCGAATGGCTCGCGGGCTACGTGGCGCTTCGCTACCTCGACGACCCGGCGACGGCGCTGACCCATTTCCGCCGGTTCACCGCGTCGGTGTTCACGCCGATTTCGCTTAGCCGGGGCAACTATTGGGAAGGTCGCGCTCTGGACGCGATGGGCGATGCCGAAGCCGCACAGGCCGAGTATCGCAAGGGCGGCGTGCATCAGACCACTTTCTATGGGCTGCTGGCTGCCGAGAAGGCCGGGGTGGGGATTGACGCCGCGCTGGTGGCCGATGGGCCAGAGCCGGACTGGCGGCAGGCCGGTTTCGCCACGTCGACGGTCTGGCGGGCGGCAAAGCTTTGGCACGACGCAGGCGAACAGTGGGAAACGATCCGCTTTCTGTCGCATCTGGCAGAGATCGTTCCGACCGAGGAGCTGGTCGCGCTGACCGATGCCACCATGTCGCTGGGGGACACATTCGTCAGTGTCCGGGTCGCCAAGCAGGCGGCCAGCGAGGGTGTCGTTGCGCCCCGCGCCTATTTCCCGCTGGCCGGTCTTGGGATCGACCTGCCGGTCGAAGAGGCGCTGGCGCTGTCGATCGCGCGGCGCGAAAGCGAGTTCAACGTGGGCGCGGTCAGCCCTGCCGGTGCGCGGGGGCTGATGCAACTGATGCCGGGCACCGCGAAACTGGTGTCGGGAAAGCTGGGCCTGCCCTACGTCCTGTCGCGGCTGACGACGGACGGGGTCTATAACGCGACGCTGGGCAGCGCCTATCTTGCCACGCTGATCGAGGAATTCGGGCCGAACTACGCGCTGGTCGCGGCGGGGTACAATGCCGGTCCCGGGCGGCCCCGGCGCTGGGTGCAGGACTATGGCGATCCGCGTTATCCGGGGACCGACCCGGTGGACTGGGTCGAACACATCCCGTTTCGCGAGACGCGGGACTATGTGATGCGGGTCACCGAAAGCATTCCGGTCTACCGTGCGCGGCTGACCGGCAAGGCGGGCGGGCCGATCGGGCTTACCGAGATCCTGACAGCGCGCTAGAGACAAGGGCGTCCAGCGGCGCCCAGTCGTCCAGTTCCAGCCGCACCGGCACGGTCAGCACCTTCTGCCGGAAGCTTTTCGGCAGGCGGACGGCGTCCTTTTCCGTGGTCACAAGCTGTGCGCCCAGCAGCGCCGCCTCGTTCTCCAGCCGGGTCATCAGCGGTTCGGTCAGGGGCTGGTGATCCCCCAGAGGCTCGGCGCGGCGCAGGTTTGCGCCAAGGCCGCGCAGAGTGGCGAAGAACTTCTCGGGGTGGCCGATCCCCGCGAAGGCAAGGACGTCGAGCCCCTGCCAGTCCATCCCGGTCTGCAGCGGTTGCAGCGCGCCGGTCAGGTGGGGCAGGTGGATGCGGTCGCCCCATGTCGCCCCGAACCGCTCTTGCGCCTTGGCGTCGCCGATGGACAGCAGCGCGTCGGCACGGGACAGGCCGGTATCGACCGGCTCGCGCAGGGGGCCGGCGGGAATGACGCGGCCATTGCCGAAGCCGGCGCGGGCGTCGACGACGACCAGCGACAGGTCGCGGTGTACGGCGGGCGACTGAAAGCCATCGTCCAGCAGGATGGCCTGCGCACCGGCATCCTCGGCTGCACGAACCCCGGCGGCGCGGTCCTTGGCGACCCAGACAGGACCGAAGGCGGCGATCAACAGGGGCTCGTCACCCGTTGCGGCGGCGGTGTGCTTGCGTTCGTCGACCCGCAACGGGCCTTCCGCAGAGCCGCCGTAGCCGCGTGTGACGACATGCGCTTCGATCCCCTGCGACTGAAGCCGCGACAACAGGGCGATGACGGTCGGCGTCTTGCCGGTGCCGCCCGCGTTGATGTTGCCGACGCAGATCACCGGCACGCGGGCGCGGTAGCCCCCGGTCGCGACGCGGCGGGCGGTTGCGCGGGCGTAGAGGAGGGCGAGTGGCGACAGGGCGCGGGCCTGCCAGCCGGGGTGCGAGGGCGGCGCGGACCAGAAGCGGGGCGGGCGCATCAGCCGTCCTCGAGCGCGTCGAGTTCTGACAGGACAAGATCCATCGCGCGGTCTGTCACCTCGGCGCCGGACGTGCAGACCTTCCACGCCTCGTGCGCCATCGTGGCGGCGACATCGGGCGACAGAAGGTCTTCCAGCGCGTCGTAAAGCTGTTCGGGGTTCCGCACCATCCGGGTGGCGCCCGCAGAGGCCAGCCGTCCATAGGCGCGGCGATAGTTGCGGACGTTGGGACCATGGATGATCGCAGAGCCAAGCGCAGCGGGCTCGAACGGGTTCACCCCGCCGGATGCCTCAAGCGACTGGCCAAGGAAAGAGACAGCGGCAAGGCGATACCACAGGCCCAATTCCTCGATGCTGTCCGCGATGTAGATCTGCGTTTCGGGTTCGGGTTCTTCGCCCGCCGAGCGTAGGGCGGTCATGAAGCCCTGATCCTGCAATGCCGCCTGCAACTCGGGGCCTGCATCCGGTCCATCGGGATGATCGGTTTCTTCGGGGACGAGGATCAGCAACAGCCGGTGCGTGCGCCGCAGCGCCTGCCGGTGCGCGTCGAGCACCGGTTCAAGCTCGTCGTCGGCCGTTCTGACGGCCAGCCAGACCGGCCGCCCTTCAAGCTCTTCGGCAAGCGAGTCGCGTTCTGCCTGGTTGCAGGGCAGCGCGGCAGTGCCTTCCTCGAGATAGCCGATGACCTCGGTCCGGGCAGGGTCGGCGCCAAGGCGGCGCAGCGACCCGGCCTTGACCCGGTCGCCGGTGATCACGTTCCGGAAGTCCGACAGGATCGACCCCGACAGCGACGGCCAGAACCGCCAGCCGTGCGGTTCGGACGGGGCGGTATGGGCATCGACGAAGAACATCGGGATGTTGCGCTTGTTGGTCTGCGCGACCAAGGCAGGGCGCACGTCCGGCTCGGTCCACAGCGACAGGGTCGGTTGCCAGTGGTCGAGGAACCGCCGTACCGGCGGCGAGGCGTCGTCCGGCGCCAGCTGGGACAGGGCGTCGCGCGTGCCGTCACGCCGTTTCTCGGCGGTGGTCGTGAACAGGATGTTCAGTTCCGACCGCTCAGAGCGCAGGCGGTGCGCCAGTTCGCGGGCAGCCAGCGCGTGGCTGTCCTGACCGGTGTGAATCCACAGAAGCGGGCCCTTGGGGCGGGGCGCGGACGCCTCGCCGTTCCGCTCGCCGGCAAGGACGCGGGCCGTCTCGGCGCCGTCTTGCGGCGCGACGGGTTTGCGCGCGGCCCTGCGGGACCGCGCTCGGGTGGCCAGATACAGCTTGAGAGACAGCGAATTGGCCATGCGGCGATGCCTTAGCTGTCGAGTTCCTCGGTCGAGGACGCCTCGGCTTCCTCGTCGCGCAGGCGGTGGAGGTGGGCGATGAAGTAACGCATGTGGGCGTTGTCCACGGTGCGCTGGGCCGCCGACTTCCACGCGTCATAGGCGGTGGCGTAGTTCGGGAAGATCCCGACGATGTCGATCTCGTCGACGTTGGAGAACACGGTCTTGGACGGGTCGACGAGTTCGCCGCCAAAGACGAGGTGCAGACGTTGGGTCATGGCATTTCCTTCCCGATTTCAGCCGCAACCTAGTCAACCGGGGGGCGGGGGGAAAGAGCGATTGGCCCGCCCGACGGCGCGACCGGATGCGCGAAGGCCCCGCCGTTGCCGGCAGGGCCCTGCTGTCGTCATAGGTGGCAGGTCAGTGAATGACCGCGTCGTCCGGGGCCTGCCGGTTTGAACTGGCCACGCGGTCGCCCACGATCAGCCCGTCCGCCCCGGCGCTGACGGCAAGCGTGTCGCCGTCCTTCACGTCGCCGGCCAGCAGCATCTCGGCCAGCCGGTCCTGCAGGCTTCGCTGGATCACCCGCTTGAGCGGGCGCGCGCCATAGACCGGGTCGTACCCTTCGTCGGCCAGCCACGTCATCGCGGTGTCGTCCAGTTCCAGCACGATGTTGCGCTGGGCCAGCCGCTTCTTCAGGCGGCCAAGCTGGATCTCGACGATGCCGTCCATGTCGGCGCGCGTCAGGCGGTCGAAGATGACCATGTCGTCGAGACGGTTCAGGAACTCGGGCCGGAAGTGCGCCCGGACCGCATCCATCACGTCCCGCTTCGCCTGAGCCGCATCAGAGCCGTCCGGCAACCGCGACAGCGCCTGCGAGCCAAGGTTCGACGTCAGCACGATCAGCGTCTGCTTGAAGTCCACCGTGTGACCCTGCCCATCGGTCAGGACACCGTCGTCCAGAACCTGAAGCAGCACGTTGAACACCTCGGGGTGCGCTTTCTCGACCTCGTCGAACAGCACGACCTGATAAGGCCTGCGCCGCACGGCTTCGGTCAGGACGCCGCCCTCGTCATAGCCGACGTAGCCCGGAGGCGCGCCGATCAGACGGGAGACCGAGTGCTTTTCCATGAACTCGGACATATCGATGCGGACCATCGCCTTGTCGTCGTCGAACAGGTACTCGGCCAGCGCCTTGGTCAGTTCGGTCTTGCCGACGCCGGTCGGGCCAAGGAATAGGAACGACCCCAGCGGACGGTTCTCGTCCTGCAGACCGGCACGCGCGCGCCGCACGGCGTTGGACACGGCGGTCACGGCGGCCATTTGGCCGATCACCCGCTTGCCGAGCTCCTCTTCCATGTGCAGCAGCTTCTCGCGCTCGCCTTCCAGCATCTTGGACGTGGGAATGCCCGTCCAGCGCTCGACGACCTGCGCGATCTGCTCGGGGCGCACGGCCTCTTCGACCATCACCTCGTCCTCGGCTTCTTCCGCCGCGTTCAGCTGTTTCTCAAGCTGCGGGATCACGCCGTAGGACAACTCGCCCGCGCGCTGCAGGTTACCCTGCCGCTTCGCGGTTTCCAGCTCGATCCGCGCACGGTCCAGCTGTTCCTTCAGCTCGCGCGCCGATTCCAGTTTGTCCCGTTCCGACTGCCACTTGGCGGTCAGTTCGGCGGATTTCTCCTGAAGGTCGGACAGTTCCTTCTCCAGCTTTTCGAGCCGGGCCTTGGAGGCAGCGTCGTCTTCCTTCTTCAGGGCTTCCGCCTCGATCTGCATCTGCAGGATCTGACGGTCCAGCTGGTCCAGTTCCTCGGGCTTCGAGTCGACCTCCATCCGCAGGCGGCTGGCGGCCTCGTCGACAAGGTCGATCGCCTTGTCCGGAAGAAACCGGTCGGTGATATAGCGGTGCGACAGCGTCGCGGCCGCGACAAGGGCCGAGTCCGAGATCCGCACGCCGTGGTGCAGTTCGTACTTCTCCTTGATGCCGCGCAGGATCGACACCGTGTCCTCGACCGTCGGCTCGTCGACCATCACCGGCTGGAACCGGCGGGCCAGCGCCGCGTCCTTCTCGACGTACTTGCGGTATTCGTCCAGCGTGGTGGCGCCGACGCAGTGCAGTTCACCCCGCGCCAAAGCAGGTTTGATCAGGTTGGCCGCGTCCATCGCGCCATCCGTCTTGCCCGCGCCGACCAGCGTGTGCATCTCGTCGATGAACAGGATGATCTCGCCCGCAGCGGCCTCGATCTCTTTCAGGATCGCCTTCAGACGTTCCTCGAACTCGCCCCGGTATTTGGCACCGGCGATCAGCGAGCCCATGTCGAGCGCCATCAGCTTCTTGTTGCGCAGGGATTCCGGCACGTCGCCGTTCACGATCCGCAGGGCAAGGCCTTCGGCGATGGCGGTCTTACCGACACCGGGGTCGCCGATCAGGACCGGGTTGTTCTTGGTCCGGCGCGACAGCACCTGCATGGCGCGGCGGATTTCCTCGTCGCGTCCGATGATCGGGTCGATCTTGCCCTCGCGCGCCGCTTCCGTCAGGTCGCGGGCGTATTTCTTCAGGGCGTCATAGCCTTCCTCGGCGCTTGCCGTGTCGGCAGTGCGGCCCTTGCGCAGATCGTTGATCGCGCTGTTCAGCGCCATCGCCGTGACAGCGCCCGCGTCCAGCGCGTCCTTGGCCTTTGACTTCACCACGGCAAGCGCGGTCAGCAGGCGTTCCACCGGAACGAAACTGTCACCCGCCTTCGTGGCGATCTTCTCGGCCTCGTCCAGAACCTTGGCGGTCTGGCGGTCCATGTAGGTCTGGCCATTCGCGCCGCTCACCTGCGGCAGTTTCGCCATCGCGGCATCCAAGGCCTCGACGACGCGCTCGGGCGCACCGCCCGCGCGTTTGATCAGGTTGGCGGCCAGCCCCTGATCGTCATCCATCAGCGCTTTCAACAGATGTTCGGGCACCAGCGCCTGGTGGTTTTCCCGCATGGCGATCGTCTGTGCAGCTTGCAGGAAGCCGCGCGACCGCTCCGTGAACTTCTCCAAGTTCATCGCACTCTCCTTATCAAAGCACCCATTGTCGGAAACGCCCGTCATCGGCACGTCCCCCCTCGGGCCTCGATAAGGATTTGGGCGTTGCGGAATGCGGTTTCAAGACAGGCGCATGTGCGATTTGTGCAAGCCGATTGGAACCTTGGGAGGGCTCGCGCGTATATCTTGTAGCAAGGCCGATACCGGCCACCAGAAGGAGCAGTCCCATGACAGCCATCGCAGGCGTGGACGACGTGATCTTCGACCCGACCACGCGTCGATTCATCGGCCAGGTCCATCTTTCCCCGACCGCCGGGCGCCGCCCGCTTCGGATTTCGGCTCCGGGACATCCCGCGTGGAGCCACCGCCGCATCAGCCGCGCGCTTATCGCCGCCGCGACGTCGCAGCAGAAACAGGAGCGGCCCGATGCAGATCTTTGAGACCCGCGTGACGGACATGCACTATGACGCCGACTTCGACCGGGTCGAAGCGGCCGTGGCCCTTATCGTCAAGCCGCAGGCCGGTCAGCCCGCGCGCCGGATCCGGCTTCGCACGAGCCAGCCGCTGAAGGGCGCCACGCCGGTTGAGGAACGGCTTGCCGCCGACGCCCAGAGGCTTGCCCTGCGGATGGACGCGCAACGCCATCCCGGACCGCACCACGCTTGACGCAGAGGCGCTAAACGAGGACATAGGCGCGACCCCACCGAAACGGAGAGCGCCATGTCCCTGCCCATGCCCAAGGACGACCTGTACCCGGCTGCCGACGACCGGCTGATCGCCGCCCTCGACGTGCCGAACGCGCTGGAGGCGCTGGAGCTGACCAACCGGATCGGCGACGCGGTGTCGTTCTACAAGATCGGGCTGGGGATGCTGACCGGCGGCGGGCTGGCCCTTGCCAACGAACTGAAGCAAGAGCACGGCAAGCGCATCTTCCTTGACATGAAGCTGTTCGACATCTCTGCGACGGTGGAAGCGGCCGTGCGCGGACTGGCGCAATTCGATCTGGATTTCCTGACGGTGCAGGGCGACCCGGCCGTTGTCGCGGCGGCCAAGCAGGGCGCGGCGAAGTCTGACATGAAGATCCTCGCGGTGACGGTTCTGACCTCTTACGACCGTGGCGATCTGGACGACGCCCAGTATCGCGCGGGCGACGTGGCCGAGATCGTGGTGGACCGCGCCGGTCGCGCCTTCGATGCGGGCGCCGACGGCGTCATTTCCTCGCCGCACGAAGCGGCGGCGATCCGGGCGCTGGGCAATTCCGCCGGCAAGCTGATCGTGACGCCCGGCGTGCGGCCGTCCGGTTCGGCGGTGGGCGATCAGAAACGGATCGCGACACCCGCCAGCGCCATCGGCGACGGCGCCGATCACATCGTGGTAGGCCGCCCGATCTGGACCGCGCAGGACCCCCGCGCCGCGGCGCAGGCCATCGTGGCAGAGCTGCCCTAGCCACCTGATCTCTACTCAGGGACGACCGACACCGTCGCCGCACGGGCGTCGCCCGCTTGCAGGCGCGCGCGGGCGGGACTAGGTGGAGTGCAGTCCGAAGCCACGAAAGTTCCCGCGTATGTCCGACCGTCTTGCCGCCCTGACCGACCGCCTGCTTGACGCCGCCCGCAAGGCCGGCGCCGAGAGCGCCGACGCCATCGCGGTCGAGGGGACGTCGATCAATATCGATGTGCGGGGCGGCAAGCTGGAACAGGCGGAACGCTCGGAAGGGACCGACATCGGCCTTCGCGTGCTGATCGGGCGGAAGCAGGCCAGTGTTTCGGCTTCTGACACCTCGGACGAGACCATTGCCCAGATGGCCGAGCGCGCCGTCGCCATGGCGAAGGAAGCCCCGGAAGATCCAAACGCCGGACTTGCCGGGGCCGAACAGCTTGCCCGCGACTGGGACGTCGCCGCGCTGGATCTCGACGATCCCTCCGAAGAGCCCGACCCGCAGACGCTTGAAGACCGCGCGCGGGTTGCCGAGGCTGCGGCGCTTGACGTGAGCAGCGTCAGCCAAAGCGACGGGGCCAGTGCCGGATACGGTCGGCGGGCGCATCATCTTGCCGCGACCAACGGCTTTTCGGGTGGCTATGCACGGACCAGCCATGGCGTGTCCTGCACCGCGATCACCGGGACCGGCACCGGCATGGAACGCGACCACGCGTTCGAGTCGCGTCTGCATGCCGCCGACATGCCCGCCGCGGAAGAAATCGGCCGTCTCGCGGGTGAACGCGCTGCCGCGCTGGCGGGGATGCGGCGCCCGAAGACCGGCGCATTCCCGGTGCTGTACGATGAACGCATCTCGTCGGGGCTGATCAGCCACCTTCTGTCCGCGATCAACGGCACCGCCGTCGCCCGTGGCGCAAGCTGGCTGCGGGATGCGATGGGGCAGCAGGTTCTGCCTGACTGGCTGTCGATCACCGAAGATCCGCACCGCCCCCGCGCCGCCTCGTCCCGTCCGTTCGATGCCGAGGGGCTGCCGACCGCGCGCCGCCAGATCGTCGAGAACGGCCAGCTGCGCGGCTGGGTTCTGGATCTTGCCACCGGCCGCAAGCTGGGCCTGTCCAGCACCGCCAACGCAACGCGCGGCACCAGCAGCCCGCCGTCGCCGGGCGTGTTCAATATCGAACTGACCGCCGGCCCGAAATCGCGCGCCGAGTTGATGGCCGAGATGGGCACCGGGCTGATGGTCACATCGATGCTGGGCAGCTCGATCAACCCGACGACCGGCGACTATTCCCGTGGGGCGTCCGGCTTCTGGATCGAGAATGGCGAGATCGCCTATCCGGTCAATGAATGCACGCTGGCCGGCAACCTGCGCGACATGCTGATGCGGATCACCCCGGCGAACGACGCGCGGGCGCACCGCAGCTATCGCGTGCCCTCGCTTCTGGTCGAAGGGCTGACCCTTGCCGGAGAGTGATGCCGACCTGCTGTCGGTCGCCGCAGAAGAAGCCGCGAAGATCGCGCTTCGATACTGGCGCAGCGACCAGACGATCCGCGACAAGGGCAACGGTGCGGGGCCGGTCAGCGAGGGCGACCTTGCCGTCGATACCTATCTGCGCAAGACCCTGACCGCGGCGCGTCCGGACTATGGCTGGCTGTCAGAGGAAACGCCGGACAATCCAGAGCGGCTGTCCGCGAAACGGGTGTTCATCGTCGATCCCATCGACGGCACGCGGGCTTATATCGACGGGCAGACTACCTGGGCGCATTCGCTTGCCGTGGTCGAAAACGGGCGGACCATTGCCGCGGTGGTGCATCTGCCGAAACTGGACAAGACCTATCGCGCCGAGCTTGGCGGCGGCGCGTTGCTGAACGGCAAGCCGCTTGCCGCGTCCCGGCGCGCTGCATTGGACGGGGCCGAGGTTCTGGCGTCGCGTCCCGTGATGGATGCAGCGCACTGGCCGGGCGGCGTTCCGAACATCGAACGGCATTTCCGTCCGTCGCTTGCCTACCGGCTGTGTCTTGTGGCGGAGGGGCGGTTCGACGCGATGATCACGCTGCGGCCGACTTGGGATTGGGACATTGCGGCTGGCGTTCTGATCGCAGCCGAGTCGGGTGCGTTGGCCACCGATGCGGCCGGTGCGGCGCTGAGATTCAATTCGCAGGGCGCGCAAAGCCCCGGCTGCATCGTGGCTTCGTCTGCCATGCACAAGGCCTTTCTGGACCACCTCGGACACGGCTGACGCAGTTGCAGAATGCGGCTTGAGGCTTTCACGAGATTTGATATGTTATAACGTATCAATCTTGGAGCCAGCAATGCCAACCACCGACACCCGTCTTCCTGTCACCGTCCTGTCCGGTTTTCTTGGCGCCGGGAAGACCACGCTGCTGAATGACGTACTGAACAATCGCGAGGGTCGGCGCGTCGCCGTGATCGTCAACGATATGTCCGAGGTGAACATCGACGCGGACCTTGTGCGGGACGGCGGCGCGGACCTGTCGCAGACCGAAGAAAAGCTGGTCGAGATGACCAACGGGTGCATCTGCTGCACCCTTCGCGACGACCTATTGATCGAGGTGCGCCGTCTCGCCGCCGAAGGGCGTTTCGACTACCTGCTGATCGAATCCACCGGCGTGTCAGAGCCCCTGCCGGTCGCCGCGACGTTCGAGTTCCGCGACGCGGCGGGCGAAAGCCTGTCGGATGTCGCGCGGCTGGATACGATGGTGACCGTCGTCGATACGGTGAACCTGCTGCAGGACTATGCCAGCCACGACTTCATTGCCGACCGGGGCGAGAGCATGGGCGAAGGCGACGACCGGTCGCTGGTCGATCTGCTGGTCGACCAGATCGAGTTCGCCGACGTGGTCGTCTTGAACAAGGTCTCCGCTGCGGGGCCGCAGCGGGTCGACGCGGCGCGCAAGATCGTCACCGCACTGAACCCGGATGCGCGGATCATCGAGACGGATTACTCGCAGGTCCCCGCCACCGAGATTTTCGACACCGGTCTGTTCGACTTCGAAACCGCGCACGAGCATCCTCTGTGGGCCAAGGAACTGTATGGCTTCGCGGATCACGTGCCGGAAACCGAGGAATACGGTGTCTCGTCCTTCGTCTACCGCGCGCGGGCGCCGTTCGATCCGGTTAAGATCCATGCGGTGCTGACCGGGCCCTTGCCCGGCGTGATCCGCGCAAAGGGCCATTTCTGGATCGCGACCCGGCCCGACTGGCTGGCCGAGTTCTCGATGGCCGGCGCGCTGAGCACCGTGAAACCGCTGGGGCGCTGGTGGGCGACAGTGCCGAAAGAGCGTCGGCCGGATCATCCCTATATCCGCGAGAACTGGATGGAGCCGTGGGGCGACCGGCGGCAAGAGCTGGTGTTCATCGGCTCGGGCATGAACCGCGAGGCTCTGGTTGCGTCGCTGGACGCGGCGCTTCTGGACACGGCGCAGGATTTCACGCCGTCGGACTGGACTGATCTTGCCGACCCGTTCCCCGGCTGGCGCGAGGCGTCGCAGGCGGCATGAGGCGCGGAAACGATAAATGCTCGCTGCCGCGCAGGCGGCGGGCGGTGAACCCGATGGCCGAGTACGACCGCCTGCCGGCGGACCTGCGTCGATGGCTGAACGGTGCGGCATTGCCGTGGTCGCCGCGCTCGGCGCTTCGGGCGTGGCAGGGTGCACTGCGGGACGCAGGCGGCGATGCGGCTTCGGCCGCGCGGGCGCTGTCCGGCATCGAAGAGCGGCTTTTGCAGCGCGATGCGGCGAAGGTCTGGGGCGCATCGCATCCCAAGACCGCGCGCGGGGCGGTGACGGCGCAATAGAAAACCCCGCCGGATAGGTTCGGCGGGGTCATCGTTGCGATAGTCGGCGCGTCAGATCTTCATCACGATCCGACCGTCGATCTGACCGGCGCGCATCTTGTCGAAGATGGCGTTGATGTTCTCCAGCTTGTCCCAGCTGAAGTGAGACTCGACCTGCCCGGCTCCGGCAAAGTCCAGCGCCTCGCGCAGATCATTGCGGGTGCCGACGATCGAGCCACGCACGGTGATCCGTTTCAGCACGATATCGAAGATCGGCAGTGGGAAGGTTCCCGGCGGCAGGCCGACCATCGACATGAAGCCGCCCCGGCGAGTCATCCCGACAGCCTGTTCGAAGGCGCTGTTGGACACAGCCGTGACCAGCACGCCGTGCGCGCCGCCGACGAGTTTCTGCACCTCGGTCGCGACGTCTGTCTCGACCGCGTTCAGCGCGATCTCGGCCCCCATCTTGCGGGCCAGCTCAAGCTTGTCGTCGGCGATATCGACGGCGATCACGCGCAGGCCCATGGCCTTGGCATATTGAACGGCCATGTGGCCAAGCCCGCCGATGCCAGAGATGGCGACCCACTGGCCGGGTTTGGCCTCTGTTTCCTTGAGACCCTTGTAGACCGTCACCCCGGCGCACAGCACTGGCGCCGCCGGACCCCATTCGAGGTTGTCCGGCAGGCGGCCGACATAGTTGGCATCGGCCAGCACGTATTCGGCGTAACCGCCGTTGACCGTATAGCCGGTCATTTGCTGGTGTTCGCACAGCGTTTCCCAGCCGCCGACGCAGTGTTCGCAGCGCCCGCAGGCGGTGTGCAGCCACGGTGCGCCGATGTGGTCGCCCTCTTTCAAATGGGTGACGCCGGCACCGATCGCGGCGACTTCGCCGACGCCTTCGTGGCCGGGGATGAACGGCGCGGTCGGCTTCACCGGCCAGTCGCCTTCGGCGGCGTGAAGGTCGGTGTGGCAGACGCCCGACGCGCGCACACGCATCAGGACTTGTCCCGGCCCGACTTCGGGGACGGGGACTTCGCGGATATCAAGAGGTTGGCCGAGCGCGGGGACGACGGCCGCTTTCATTGTCTTGGGCAATGACATGGCAAAAGCTCCGTTTCTGAGATTTCGCCCAATAATCCCACGCCCGGACGAGTCGCGATATGTTCTGGATCAAATTTATAATGAAAAATTTATAACGTTCGAGGCGTGAGGTGTGTTGGTTTGAAGGGGTTCTGGCGGAGAAGAAACTGGAACCGGTTTCAGGCCGTTCCCGGCAGTATGTGCGTCGCGAGCCGTCCGGGAAGTCCGTCGGTCGACACCCCGGACATGCGCGCCATATGCCATGCCAATGCCAGGTTCGAGCCCAGCACCGGAAGGCCAAGCGCCTGTTCCAGTTCGGGGATCACATCCAGTGTTCGGAGGTTGGTGCAGGACAGGAACAGACCGTCGAGCTTTGCCTGAGCGGCCAGCGACATGGCGGCATCGCGGATTGAGGCCGGGGCGATGCGGGCGACGCGGGATTCGACCTCTTCTCCGAAAGACAGCGTCACGGGCACTTCGATTCCGTCCGCCTCGAACGCTCGGCGGATCGGGGTCGCCACGGCTTCGATGTAGGGCGAGACAATGCCGATCCGCCGGATGCCAAGCGCGTGGGTCGCTGCCAGTGTAGCCGTCAGCGGGTCGGTGACGCTGGCGGTGCTCGTGTGCGATTGCACCAGATCGCGCACCCGCCCCGCGCCGATCAGCGTGGTGCCCGAGGTGCAGGCATAGGCCACTGCGTTGAACCGGACGGCGGGCGGCAAAAGGGCTGCGGCGGCGGGCAGCGCCATTTCCATCGCGGCGATTGTGCCCGGCGTCAGTTCCGCGCCCGAAGGGATGCGGCTGATGTGCAGCCGGGCGGTACCGGGTGGGAACATGCGGCGGAAGTCGTCTTCGATGGTTTCGTCCACCTGCAGCACGATCAGGCCGAGGCGGGGAATCGGGTCTTCCGAGATTTCGTAGGCGACGCTCATCCGACGAGTTCCGGCAGTTCGGCGGGGGCACGGGGCGACAGAAGGTCCGGGCCGTTTTCGCGCAGCACGATGTTCTCTTCGTGGACGATCATGCGACCGGGCGCGACGATTGCACCGGGTTCCAGCGTCAGAACCATGCCAGCGCGCAGGGGTGTCTGGTCGAGCGGCGTGAAAGAGGGCCATTCGGTCAGCGTGATGCCCAGCCCGTGACCAAGGCGTCCGCCACCCGGTTCCGCGCCGCGCCGGGTCAGGCCGTCACACAGCATTCGGTGAACATCGCAGGCGCGGTGGCCCGGACGAAGGTCGCGCAGCACATCCTCGGTCGCGTTCCACAGGGCGTGGTGGGTTCGCCTTGCGGTATCCGAGGCGGTGCCGACAGCATAGTTGCGGTCGAAATCGCAGAAATAGCCGTCGCGCACCGCGCCGGTGTCCAGCATCAGAATGTCGCCGGGGTCGAGCGGAGTCGGGGTAGCTGGCGATATGACATCGCCGTAGCCGTCCGGTCCGGCGCCACCTGCGACATAGCTGACCCAGTCCGCGCCTTCCGACAGCAGCGCGATCTGGAACTCGCGGAACACGGCGTCGAGCGGGCGGCCCGGACCGGCGAAATCCTTGACCCGTTCGAAGGCGCGGCCCGCGATGGCGCAGGTCTGGCGGATCTTCGCAACCTCGGCGTCCGACTTGATCTCGCGCACCCGCTGAACGCAGGCGGTGCCGTCGTCGATGCTGCGCGGGGCGATGCGGCGCAGCACGGTTTCGTAATCGGACAGCGGCATCCGCAGGTGGGTCTCAAGGCCCGAGGGGACGCCGATCTTTCCCTGCACCGGCACCATTTCGCGGATCGTGCCGGTCAGAAGTGAGACGCCGTCATCGACGGGGTCGGGGGCGTCCCATGTGCGGATGTCGGTGATCCAGGTGCGCGACATCAGGTCGGCGCCAATGGCGGGGATCACCGCGACCGGTGCGCCCGTTGCGGGCACCAGAATGAACCACGGGCGCGCCGGGCTTTCCCAGAAGCGGGTCAGGAACCCGGTGACATAGAAGACGTCGGCGGGGGTGGTCAGCAGGAGGGCGTCCAGCGCGTGCACGGCCATCTCTGCCTGAAGCCGTTCGGTCCGGGCGCGATATTCGGCGGCCGGAAAGATGAGGGAGCGGTCAGGCATCCTCGGGTCCCTCGCTGAGAATGGCGAGAACGCGGGCATCGGGGCCAGGGTCGAGGCCCGCAATCAAAGCCGCCAGCCCCGCCCCGCCAGAGGGCGTGGTCGCAAGGCCGAGCTCCGCAAGAACGTCGGCGCCGCGTTCCGCTTCGGCTTCGGTGATGGTGGCAAAGGCATCGGCGTCTCTCGCGAGGCCGTTCAGCGCGATCATCGAGGGGGTCTTGCAGTCAAGCCGCCCCATGCAGGAAACGGGGCCTTCGGTGTCGATGACTTTGCCCGCACGGATGCTTTCATGAAGCGCCGGGGCGGCGTCTGGTTCGACCACGACGATACGGGGCGCGTCGCCCCACGCCCGCCGAGCGAAGGCGGCGACCGCCGCAGCAAGGCCACCGACACCTGCCTGAAGCAGGATGTGAGTTGGCGGCTTGGCGATTTGTCCGGCGGCTTCCGCGGCGAGTTGCAGATAGCCTTCCATCACGCGGTAGGGCAGTTCGGTGTAGCCCGGCCATGAGCTGTCAGAAAGCAACGTCCAGCCGTTCGATTGCGCCGCGGCCTCGGCGGCGGCCATGCTCGCCTCGTAATTCCGGCCCTCGTAGACGACGTCGGCCCCCTTGGCTTTCAGGCGGGCGGCGAAGGACTGCGGCACGGTCTCGGCAAGATAGATGACAGCGCGCGCGCCGAACAGGCGGGCTCCGGCGGCGACGGAAAGCCCGTGGTTACCGGCGCTGGCGGTGACATAGGTACGGTCCCCAAGCGAAGTGGGCCAGTCGGTGCCCTGTGCGGCCGCTTCGCGCGCGATGGCGTAGGCCGCGCCAAGCGCCTTGAAGCTGCCAAGGCCCATGCGGTTCCGTTCGTCCTTGATGCTGACCGAGGCCACACCCGTGCGGGTGGCAAGGGGCGCCGCGTCGATCAGCGGAGTTGCGGCGTGCGCCGGGCAATTCGCGAGCAGACCGGCGACCCCGGTCGGATCGTCGGCGGGCATCGGGGCGTCAAGGGCAAGGCCATGGCCACGGAACGGATTGTCGAGAACTACGGGCATCGGGCGCTTTCGTCTGGGGTTTGAGACAGCTTAGCCGTGTCCGACGTGATGTTCCCGGAAAAGGACGGGCGGATGAGGCCGAAAAGCGGCGTTCAGATCCGGTCTTTGGCCGAATTCCGGACGAGCGCGCGTATCAGGCTTAATCTCAGGCCGAAAACCCGCCAGACTTGCCGCCATGGACGGATTCGACGCGAAGATCCTGGATGCAATCCAGCAGGATGCCCGGCTGACGGCGGACGCCCTGTCAGAGCGAGTGGGGCTTTCGCCCGATGCCTGCCGCAAGCGGCTGGCGCGGTTGCGGGCGTCCGGTGTGGTGGAGGCCGAGATCGCGGTTCTGGCACCGGACAAGGTCGGGCGCGGGCTGATCCTGATCGTCGAGGTCACGTTGCAGAACGAGCGGATCGCGGATCTTGACCGGTTCAAGGACCGGATGCGCGACGCGCCCGAAGTGATGCAGTGCTACTATGTCACCGGGAACGCCGATTTCGTGCTGATCCTCTCGGCTCGCGACATGGCGGATTATGACGACTTCACCCGCCGCCACTTTTTCTCGGAAGAGAACGTGCTGAGGTTCCGGACAAGCGCCGTCATGGACCGGGTAAAGGTCGGGTTCTCGGTACCCGTCACATGACCTGTGAAACCCCGCCGGACGTGTCCGACGGGGTCCCGCGTTCCGGGGTCTGCTGCGCAGGGAACGGACGGGCGCAGGGCCCGAAGCCTTGGGGATGGTTGGGTCCCGTCCCTGTGCCGTCGCCCGGTCGGCAGCCTGTCAGCCCTGGTCGGCCGGGATCAGACCCATCTGCTGGGCAGAGGCGAGTTCCTCGTCGCTGAGAAGGCCGTCCGAGTCCTCGTCGGCAATCGCGAAGACCTCGCCGGTGACGGCGGGATGGACCGACTGGATCTCTTCGAGGCTGACGAACTGGTCGCCGTTTGCGTCCATCTGCGCCATCGTCATGGCGGCGGCGGCGCCGCCGGTGGACGCCAGGATGCCCAGGGTGATGAGTGCTTTCTTCATGTTCGTGTATCCTCTGGTTTGGGGGCGTGTCCGGTCGTAGCTCCGGCCACGGGGCAGAGGATGGGGTCGGCGGAGGCGGTTCGCATCAGCGATGTCGGGAAAGCGTCGTTCTGGGCGCCGCGCCGCGAAAACCAGCCGCCAGGAAAGGCGGCGTTCCGCGCGAAAACAGGGAGCCGCCTCGATCGGCGGGAAGCCACCCGTACCAATTGCGCGTTCCGGCGGCGGGGTGCCCACGGCGCGGGGGGTGCGCCGTGGGCGGGGTCCGACCGGCTGGGTGGCCGATCGGTGCGGGAATTACATTTCCGGCATGATCACGGCGTCGATCACGTGGATCACACCGTTCGAGGCTTCGATGTCCGGGGTGACGACGTTGGCGTCGTTCACCATGACGCCGCCCTCGGTCATGATCGTGACGTCAGAACCTTGGACGGTGGTGGCCATCATGCCGTCCGACAGGTCGCCCGACATCACTTTGCCCGGCACCACGTGATAGGTCAGGATCTCGGTCAGCTGATCCTTGTTCTCGGGCATCAGCAGGGTGTCGACGGTGCCCTCGGGCAGCGCGGCGAATGCGTCGTCGGTCGGCGCGAACACGGTGAACGGACCTTCGCCCGTCAGCGTTTCCACAAGGCCAGCGGCTTCTGCAGCGGCGAGCAGGGTCGAGAAGCTACCGGCTTCCTGCGCGGTCTCGACGATGTTCTTCATCTCCGAGTGGCTGGCGGCAAAGGCCGGCATGGCAAGAGCGGTGGCGGCGGTCAGCGTGATCATGGTTCTGCGAAGCATTGGGTGTCTCCCTTCGTTGCAATGCAGATGTCGTCTGTGACATCGCCATGGCTACGGGGCGTCGGGCCGGATCGGATCACGCTCACATTTTCGCGGCCCGCCGTTGACGCTGAGGAAGCGCGCGCTAAGCCGCGGCCGCCGGTCTTTTCAAATCACGACCGGGTGACGCTAGGTGATCCGATGTGATCGCGGACTTGCGGTTGGGTCCGCATTTCGCAGAGGGTGGCGGCAGAGATGCAGGCACCGGAGGAGGCACCATGCTGTACATGAACATCGTCGCGCGCGCGCTGGAGATCATGGCACTGGCCTTCGTCGGCGTCGTCGGCTGCGCCGCGCTGTTGGCGGCTGTTCTTTACATCATCGACAAGACGCAGACAGCGGATGCGGTGCGCCGCAACTATCCGGTGATCGGACGCTTCCGGGGCATGTTCACCGAGCTGGGCGAGTTCTTCCGGCAGTATTTCTTCGCGATGGACCGGGAAGAGATGCCGTTCAACCGCGCGCAACGCGACTGGATCGGGCGCGCGGCAGGGGGCGCCGGGAATACGGTGGCCTTCGGGTCCACCCGCAACCTGAACGTCGTCGGCACCCCGATCTTCGTGAACGCCGCTTTTCCCCCGTTGGACGATCAAAGCGCCAGCACCGAGCCGATGGTCATCGGCCCTCGCGCGCGCGAGCCATATATGGCGCCCTCTTTCTTCAACATCTCTGGCATGAGCTTCGGCGCGCTGTCGAAGCCCGCCGTCCTTGCCCTGAGCCGGGGCGCGAAAGAGGCCGGCATATGGATGAACACCGGCGAGGGCGGGCTGTCGCCGTATCATCTGGAAGGGGGCGCGGATATCGTGTTCCAGATCGGCACCGCCAAGTACGGGGTGCGGAATGCCGAGGGGCACCTGTCCGACGACCGGCTGCGCGACATCGCGGGCAAGCCGCAGGTGAAGATGTTCGAGATCAAGCTGGCGCAGGGGGCGAAACCCGGCAAGGGCGGTATCCTGCCCGCCGAGAAGGTGACGCCCGAGATCGCCGAGATCCGGGGCATCCCTGTGGGACAGTCCAGCATCTCGCCCAACCGCCATGTCGAGGTCGACGACTGGGGCGACCTGCTGGACATGATCGCCCATGTCCGCGAGGTGACCGGCAAGCCCGTCGGGATCAAGACCGTCGCCGGGTCCATGCAGCCGCTGTCCGAACTGTTTTCGCTGATCGTGCAGCGCGGACCCGACAGTGCGCCGGACTTCATCACGCTGGATGGCGGCGAAGGCGGCACGGGCGCGTCGCCCCTGCCGCTGATGGATCTGGTCGGCATGTCGATCCGCGAGGCGCTGCCGCTGGTGGCCAACCTGCGCGACCACTTCGGCCTGAAGGAACGCATCAGGCTGGTGGCAAGCGGCAAGCTGGTGAACCCGTCCGACGTGGCGTGGGCGCTGTGCGCTGGGGCGGACTTTGTCACCTCGGCGCGGGGGTTCATGTTCTCGCTGGGCTGCATCCAGGCGATGAAGTGCAACCGCAACACCTGCCCGACCGGCGTGACCACCCATGACAAGCGCCTGCAGCGCGGGCTGGTGGTCGAGGACAAGTACAAGAAGGTGGCGCATTACGCGAAGGGCGTCATCAAGGAGGTCGAGACGATCGCCCATTCCGTCGGTGTCAGCGAGCCTCGGCTGATGCGCCGCCGGCACGTGCGGATCATGACGGATCAGGGCATCTCGGTCCCGATGAACGAGCTGTTCTCACGAAATGCTGAAGAGCGTCGGCGTAACAATTTGAGCCCAACCGGCGAACTGCACTCGTAAGTACCTGTGAGAGGCCGCCTGAAACATGCCTGACGCCACCGTGGCAGGGCGTGTTTTTGAAAAGCGACGCGGCGGCCGTATCTGATGGTGCAAGGAAGCGGAACGGAGGAAAGACAATGGCTGGACGCTGGAAGAACGATCTGAACTGGTCCGACGTGACCCCGAAAGCGGCGTTCATGAACCGTCGTCAACTGATTGCCGGGGCCACCGCGCTTGCGGCGGGCGGCATCGCCGGGCCTGCGCTGGCGAAACTGGGCGCAAAGCCGTCCGAGTATTCCACGGACGCGACGCCGAACACGCTTGAGGAAATCACGAGCTACAACAACTTCTATGAATTCGGCACCGGCAAGAACGACCCGGCGGAATATGCCGACGCGCTGACCATCGATCCGTGGACCGTCAAGATCGACGGCATGGTCGACAAGCCAGGCGACTATTCCTTTGACGACATCATGTCGGGTGTCTCGCTGGAAGAGCGGATCTACCGCTTTCGCTGTGTCGAGGCGTGGTCGATGGTTGTGCCGTGGGTCGGCTTTGAACTCGCCGATCTGCTGAACCGCGTCGGCGTGCAGCCGGGCGCCAAGTACGTGGCCTTCGAAACCCTCTACCGTCCGGAAGAGATGTGGGCGCAGAAACGGCCGATCCTTGAATGGCCCTACCGCGAGGGCCTGCGGCTGGACGAGGCGATGAACCCGCTGACCATCCTGTCGACCGGCCTGTACGACGAGCCGATGCCCAAGCAAAACGGCGCGCCCCTTCGGTTGGTGGTGCCGTGGAAGTACGGCTTCAAGTCGATCAAGTCGATTGTCCGGATCAGCCTTGTCGAAGAGATGCCGCCGACCAGCTGGAACATGGCCAACGCGCGGGAGTACGGTTTCTACAGCAACGTGAACCCCCAGGTGGACCATCCGCGCTGGAGCCAGGCCAGCGAGCGGCAGGTCGGTGGCGGTCTGTTCGCCAAGCGGATCCCGACGCTGATGTTCAACGGTTATGAATCCGAGGTCGCCGGCATGTATGCCGATATGGACCTGTCGAAGTTCTACTGAGGCCGGACAGATGACCCTGACTGACCGCATCAACGCGGCCTTCCGCGCCATTCCCACGTGGCTGCTGTATATAGTGGCGCCGCTTCCGGCGGCGTGGTGGTTCTATCTCGGCTTTACCGGCGGGCTGGGCGTGGAACCGATCAAGGCGCTGGAGCACGAGGTCGGGCTGTTCGCGTTGCAACTGCTGATCGCCGGGCTGGCCGTCACGCCGCTGCGGCGGTTCGCCGGCATCAACCTCATCAAGCACCGGCGTGCGATCGGGGTTGTCGCCTTCTTCTACGTCCTGCTGCATCTGTTGATCTGGCTGGTACTGGACATGAGCCTGCTGTGGTCGCAGATCGCCGCGGACCTTGTGAAGCGGTGGTACATCATCATCGGGATGGCGAGCTTCGTTCTGTTGATCCCACTAGCTGTCACCTCGAACAACTGGTCCGTCCGCAAGCTGGGCCCCGCGTGGCGCAAGCTGCACAAGCTGGTCTACGCCGCCTGTCTGCTTGGCGGCCTGCACTTCGTCATCCTGTCGAAAGGCTTCCAGCTGGAACCGATGCTGTACATGGCGGCGGTGGTCGGTCTGGTTGCCCTGCGCATGGTGCCCAAACGCAGCCGGATGATGGCGCGCGCCTGAAACCGGGGCGTAACGAGCGGACTCGCCCCCTCGACTCGCGAGTCGAGGGGGCGAGTCCCGGTGTCTGACGCCCGATTGCGGGGCTTAGTGGGTGGGGAAGCGGAGCCGG